>JAHZIG010000030.1 GCA_019419865.1 Clostridiales bacterium
GATTTTCTTGAAAATTAATCACTACTATATTATACGAGGGATTAGAGAATAGCGATTAGGGGGCGGAAATTTGTCGTTTTAACGTCTTACGGCTTTGTCTGCGATGAAATACTTTGTTTTTCTATTATGCTGCAGAAGCCGTTTAAACGGTACGGTAACCGTCTGCGCTCCTATTCTCTATTCGCTAATCGCTAATCGCTACGTTGTCTCCGCATGTCTCTCTTTTAGTTGTATAATATAAGTATGACAAAGTAAAAATGGTCGCAGGGGCTTGACTATAGCAAGCGATAAAACGCATTTTGGATCCGGCGAAAGTTCCAAGCGGGTATTTCACATTCGGATATCAGTATTGCACGATCTCGGGTCGTGTAAACCTTAACGTATGGAAAACGCCGCTTGCCTTACCGGATCCGGCGCTAAAGGCGTCTAAGTATATCGCAAACAAGTCTCGGCCTAAAGCCTGCGTGAGTCGCTTACGCAAAAGCTCTCGATCGAACATACGCCGGGAAATAACGGCGACGCGCAGATCTATATTTTCACTGTTTTGCTTAGAGTTAACTAAATATAGACGTCTATATAGGTGTAAATAATACCTACAATATAAAAATAGATGGTAATAATAACACCTATTCTGACATCTATTTGGACAACTATATTGACAGCTATATTTACAGTTATTTTGACAACATATATAAATATAAACTAAAACAAAATATAAACAAAACAGTAAGAAAGAAAGTTAAAAGAAAGAGATAGGCGATATTCATAGCCTATTTGTTATTGCGAGCGGCGAAAGACAAGCGTATATTGAGCTTATCAAGACGCGCAGGCTTATCGAGAAGTTCGTTACACAACTTTCGAGACTTTTATACGTTAAGTAAACTCTCTCAAGACCAAGAGCGCTGAGCGTAGGTTAAGCCTTTGGGTAGGGAGGCGTTTCATGTTCGGCAAAATTAGACGACGACCCTTCAAAAGGCGGCGGAAAGAATTATTTTTGAGCGTCTAAACAGCCAAAACTTGACTTTTTACTTATGCGAATGATATAATACCCAGTAAAGTAAGGCGAAAACGGGAGCTTGGTCTATGAAGAATTATATGCTGACTATCAGCTACGACGGAAGCCGCTATAACGGCTGGCAGAGACAGAAGTCGAGCGACAATACTATTCAGGGAAAGATCGAGAACGTACTGTCTCTTATGGCGCTTCGCCGGGTGGAGATAAACGGCTCGGGCAGGACGGACGCGGGCGTTCACGCGCTGGGTCAGACCGCGAATTTTAAGCTTGATACCGAGATGGACAAGTCGGAGATACTCGGTTACCTGAATAAATATCTCCCCGACGACGTCGCGGTCTTACGGATAGACGAGGTCCCGGAGCGGTTCCACTGCCGGCTCTGCGCAAGGTCGAAAACTTATATGTACAGGATCCAAAACAGCCCGATCTCTAACGTGTTTGAGAGAAAGTATACGTATAAGTATCCGGATAAGCTCGATATCGATAAAATGCGGCTCGCTGCGGACGCTATGCTCGGCAAGCGCGATTTTTTGGGATTTTCCTCGCTGAAGAAGTCGAAGAAGTCCAGCGTCAGGACGGTTTTTGGGATTGACATCAAGCGCCTCGGCGACGAAATACGGATATATTACAGGGCGGACGGGTTCTTGTACAATATGGTCAGGATAATGACCGGGACTTTGATCGAGGCGGGGATCGGCATAAAGTCTCGGGAGGATATAGAACGAGTATTCGAGACCGGAAACCGCGAGTACGCCGGGTTCACGGCTCCGGCAAGAGGGCTTACGCTGGTCGGGGTAGAGTACTCGGGCGAGTATGAGAAATACGGTTCCTTAGCGGACGGTGAAGTTAGATAAACTGCCGGTTACAGTAAATTTAGATTGCGACTGAGCTTAAATACGTCAAATTATAAAATACGTTTAGAAGAAAATATGATCAAACGGGGACGGTAGTAGACTAACGTGAAAGTTCCTTTCACGTTAGCCTCCGGCAGGATTAGAGCGCCCGCGCGAATTTTTCCTCGCATACGCTCGGAAACGCGCATGGGCGTAATAATCTCTTATCATTCCTTGCCCTGCGGATAAGAGAGCTTTCATACCTATTAGCGCCGACGCAGGGCGGCGGAATGGAGATTATTATGAGACTTTCAAAACTTATTTACTCGAATAAAATTTTTGCCGCGCTTATATTGTTGTTCCAGCTTGCGATTTTTGCGGCCGCGATTATTTGGGTATCGGAATACAGCGGTTATATCTACGCTATAGCGATAGTACTGAGCGCTATTTTGATACTTTACGAGATCCAGCGCGACGAGGAGCCGGGGTTTAAGATAACCTGGATAATGCTCATGGCGATAATCCCGATCTTCGGCGTTCTCTTATATTTATACCTGCATTTTAATTTTGTTTCGCGGCGGATAAGAAGAGCGGCGGAGCGGGTCAAGAACGAGACCAGCGGCTATCTTGCGCAGGACAGAGCGGTGGAGAACGAGTTCGCGCGCGAAATGCCGGAGTCGGTCGGGGTCGCTAAGTATCTTTATAACTTGTGCGGTTATCCTGTATACTCGGGCGGCAGAGTTAAATACTTCCCGCTCGGCGACGACATGTTCCCGGAGTTTAAGAGACGGCTCGAGCGGGCCGAAAAATTTATATTTTTAGAGTTCTTTATAATCAATAAAAATGGGAAAATGTGGCCGGAGGTATTGGAGATACTAAAAAGAAAGGCCGCGCAGGGCGTCGAGGTAAGAGTGATGTACGACGGCATGGGATGTATGACGACTTTGCCGAGCGGTTATCCCGAAAAGCTTAAGGAGTTTGGCATAGACTGCCGGATATTTTCGCCGATAACGCCGTTCTTCTCTACATACCAGAATAACCGGGATCACAGAAAGATCGCGGTTATCGACGGGCATACGGCGTTTACAGGAGGCGTAAATCTCGCCGACGAATACATCAACGTTATCTCACGATTCGGACATTGGAAGGACAATGCGATCATGTTAAAGGGCGAGGCGGTAAAGCCGTTTACCGCGATGTTTTTGGAGATGTGGAATATATCTCAGCCCGAGATAAAACAGACCGACTATTCGTATTACTTAAACGGCTCGGACGGCGGCGCTCTGAGCGGCGGCGACGAGGATATCGACGGCGGCGGATATATAATACCGTTCTCAGACAGCCCCTTGTCAAAGCACAGGGTCGGCGAGAGAATGTATATAGATATACTCAATACCGCGAAGAAGTACGTTCATATAATGACCCCGTATCTGGTTGTGAGCTACGAGATGTTAGAGGCGCTCAAGTTCGCGGCGCGGCGCGGCGTAGACGTAAAGATCATACTTCCGCATATCCCGGACAAGCCGTACGCCTTTTGGCTGGCGGGAACATATTACACGGAGCTCATAAACGCCGGGGTGAAGATATACGAATACCTTCCGGGCTTCGTCCATTCTAAAATGTCTATATCCGACGATTTTAAAGCGGTGATAGGTACGATCAATCACGATTACAGGAGTTTGTATCTGCACTATGAATGCGCGGCCTATCTTCTAAAATCTCCTTCCATCAAGGATATGGAAAAAGACTTTCAAGAGACCTTGGAAAAATGCCTTGAGATAACCGTGGAGATATACAAAAAGAGAAGCGGTATCAAGAAGCTCGCCGGTCTTGCGATCCGGACGATCTCGCCGCTGCTGTGATAGAAAAAATGAGGACGGAGGGAGTAAGAACTGCCCGCCGCCCTTATTTATTGCCCGGGAAAATCCCGCCCGGATCGCATACGCGTCTAAGCTCCGCCGGATCGCCGCTATGAGCCGGCGTAAACTTGGCCGTCTTGACCGCCGCCGCGGACGTCCGCGAACTCTCTTATCAGACGCGACGACCACGTAAGCAGAGTTTTAGAGATACGGCTGAAATCCTCGTCCGTATATTCGGGAGCAATATGTTCGGAGCGCTCGGCTATGAACTTTTCGTCTCCGGACAGTCTTTCCGTAAGCTTCGGTCTCGTCTTGATATACTCCGCATTTTTGTAGTAATATTCCGCTTTGAGAACGAATACCGCCGACTTCAAAAGCCCGTTTAGAATAGCGAAAGATCTGTCGTGCAGGATATTGTGGCAGCACGCGTGATAAATATTGCAGGCGCCTATCGATACCGCGCGGCGTATATCGTCCTTGTCTACGGTTTTTATAACGTCCTTAAGACTTCCGTATATCGGAATTGTGTCGAAGCAGAACTGGAACAGATCCGATCTTTCCCAGCATAAAAGCTCGTCGATACCGGATATAAAACCGCACAGGTTTTCCCGTTCTTCGATATCTTTCACGGCGTCGTCGTATTCTTTCAGGTCGTCGAACTTGAGCCTGTCCAAGATCAAAACGACGTCGATATCGCTGTTTTCTTTGGCTTCGCCTCTGGCGTAGCTGCCCTGCAGACCCATAAATACGATCCTGTCTCCGAACCGCTCCGTCATTTTCGCGGCGTAATCTTTAGTCCATGATTTAATATCCACCATAATAATAGCCTCCGTTTATTTATTGGTATAATAGCCGCCGTAACTGAGAGTAAGGAAATAATATCACACATCGGCCGTAAGTTCAACCGCGTCTTAGAAGTTTACGGATTTGATTTAAGGCGCGTCTCGTGTTATAATTAGGAAAATCACAGTTTGGAGGAAGAATTAAATGGAGCTGATTCTTGCGGGGCAAAAAGATATAGATAAGATAGAAAAAATAGTTTTCGACACCGTTATGGAGATATATCCGAGGTTTTACCCCAAGGGCGCGGTCGATTATTTTATAAAACACCACGACAGGAGCAGGATCGAGGCCGACGTAGCTATGCGCTGCGTATACTACGCGGTCGCGGGCGGTTCGGTCGTAGGCACGATAACCGTTAAAGAAAACGAGATAAACAGATTTTTCGTGCTCCCCGAATTTCAGGGAAACGGATACGGCGCCGAGCTGCTTAAGTTCGCCGAGGATAAGATCTTTAAGGATTACGATACGATAACGCTCGATTCGTCTCTCTCGGGCAAGCTCTTTTACCTAAAGCACGGGTTTGAGGAGTATAAATTCTGCCCGATGCCGACCGAGAGCGGCGACTATCTATGCTACGATACGATGATAAAGCGATCCTGTTCCGATTAGAACCGCAAGGCTATTTTGTGGAATAATTTGCTTGAATATGGGAAAAATACTAACGATTTTATTTTAGTTAGGAGGAGCTTTAATGTTCAAGCATGAGAAAATGTATCTACAGCCGGTCGAGGTCGAGAGACCTAACCCTCAGTACGCGGCGCTTCTTCAGGAGCAGCTCGGCGGAGGGAACGGCGAGCTCAAGGCGGCGATGCAGTACATGGCGCAGAGTTTTAGGGTAAAGGATCCCGAGATCAAGGATCTGTTCATGGACATAGCCGCGGAGGAACTGAGCCATATGGAGATGATAGCGCAGACGATAAATCTGCTGAACGGACACGACGTGGACGCCGGGAGCGTAACCGCGGGCGAGATCCAAACGCACGTGCTTTTGGGTTTGAATCCCGGACTTATTAACGCGTCGGGATATTCGTGGACGGGCGATTATGTGACGGTGACGGGCGATCTGTGCGCCGACCTGCTCTCGAATATCGCGTCCGAGCAGAGGGCGAAGGTGGTTTATGAATATTTATACAGACAGATAGACGATAAGAAGGTCAAGGAAACCATAGATTTCCTGCTAAACCGCGAAGAGGCGCATAACGCGATGTTTAGAGAGGCGTTTAACAAGGTGCAGGAGACCGGTTCAAACCGCGATTTCGGAACTACAAAGGCGGCGAAGATGTATTTCAGTCTCTCGGAGCCGTCTCCGTCGGATACGCCGTTTCCGAACGCCGAAGTAAAACACCCGTCTTTTAATCAGTGAATAATATCAGGCCCGCCGGTTCTTGCGTAATAGGCGGGCCGTTTTCTTTGCATAGAGCTGTAAATTATCATGAGCCGTCTTACAATTCGGTTTTATCGTTTCAGCCGAGTCAGAGTTGTTTGATATAGTACAAGGCGTTTAAGACCACCCAGTTTTGAGGGAAATCGCGCATGGAGTTCCAGTAGCCTATCCCTACGAGTCCGCTTCTGTACGCGAGGTCGAGCTTGGCCTTTATGCTTCTTGCGTCCTCGAACCAGACCTCGTGTAGCGTTCCGCTCTCGTCCGCGTATCTGAACCACGGCGATTCGGCCGTGCGGTCGTATTGTATTATCGCGTTATATCTTTGGGCGAGGGAGATAGCCTCTACCGGGGATATAGAAGGCGCTCCGTTTTGCGACGCCATGACCTCTTCTTTATTATAGGGAAGAGTCCAGTCGTAACCGTAGGTTGGGATCCCCAGGTACAGTTTCGACGCCGAGACGCGGGTCAGCGCGTAATCTACGACTTGCTTGACCTTATTGAGAGGAGCGACGGCCATGGGCGGTCCGTAGGTGTATCCCCATTCGTAGGTCATTAGCAGGACGCGGTCGACAGAAGCGCCTATCGCGCCGTAGTCGTGACCTTCGTATAATATTCCCGCCTGGGTGTCGCTCACCTTTGGAGCAAGCGCCGAGAACAGAGGGAGTCCTGCGGCGCCGAGGACGGAATGTAGATTTTGGAGAAATCTTACATAGTCGAATCTGTCCTCGGGATAGATGAACTCAAAGTCCACGTCCAGACCCGAATATCCCTTGACTTCTATATTGTTCATTATCTCCGAGATCAGCCTTTCCTGCACGGCGGCGTTTGTCAGGACTAAATTAGCCCTTTCGTTGCTGAAATTTCCGTACTCGGTCAGCGACGACAGATGCATGAGCGGAGCGACGCCGTAGAGTTTGGACAGCGAGATGAGCGCCGCGTCGTCGAGATCCACGAGCGAGCCGTCCGGTTTTATCCCGTAGGTGAACGGCGTGAAGTAGGTCAGATACGGCAGCTGGCTCATAAGCAGGCTTTGTTCTATATTGGGATACGCGTAGCTGTTGGTTTCAAATTCGTAAGTTTTTTCGTTGTCGTCGGCGTATTCTATGATCAAGTTTGTTCCCGGAACAAGATCCGTTTGTCCTTTTAAAATAAAGTTATTCTTAAGCAGAGTTCTTATATCGACCGAAAATCTTTGCGAGATCGACGAGAGCGTGTCGCCCTCTCTCACAGTGTAGCTCCTAAGAGGAAGCCTGATAACCAACGCCTGACCCGGAACGAGAGCCGGGTTATTTTGAAGCCCGTTGTCAGCCAGCATATTGTCTAAGAATACGCCGTAATTTTGCGAGACGGAAAAAGCGGTTTCCCCTTCGCTGACCACATGAATGAACATATTGACCTAACCTCCGTTCTGGCGCTTAGCCTTAAGCCGATCAGAAATGATCTTGAGCTATTTTAAACACGCATATTATTTGTATATTTTATATTTATTATGAGCCGCCGAGCGCGACCGGCGTATATGCGCGGGCGAGCCGCTTGCTTGAAGGAAAAAGTCGTCGCGGCTGCGCAGCGGCTTATATTTATATTTACTTATAAAACGCGGTTTTTATTCGCATAAATAATATTTTGCGGCGTTTTTATCAGCCGGAACCCGGTTAGGACGGATAGACGCGGTATGCGTACGGTCAAATATAATATTTAAGTTCGAGCGTGTGGTCTTTTATCGCGTTCGTCGTGGATTTATAATCGCTCGGACTCTTTCCGGTTATTTTTCTAAACGTCTTATAAAACGCTGTGTAGTCGCAGAAACCGCACAGTTCGGCCGTGACAGAGCCTGAAAAACCGCTGCTTAGCAACGAGATAGCGAACCGGATCTTTTCCTTAGTTATATATTGGTAAACGGTCATGCCGGTCTCGGCTTTGAATAATTTGCTCAAATAGGAGCGGCTTATCCCAAACCTTGCGGTAAGATCGTCTATCGATTTCACGTGCGGAGTTTTTTCTTCGATATATTTGCATATTCTCTGCACGCGGTCGTCCATCTGAGTAGTCGCGTCGCCGTACGTTTTAATGTAGAGTTTGTTTATAAATATCAGAGCCTTTATCAGGACCGAGAGGCAGAGGTGATCCGCGCCGAACGGATTCGACGAGTTATACTCGGAGATCTCTTCCGACCACTCGGTGAATTGTTCCACTTGCTCCGGATTTAGATGGATAAGGTTGTTTTCGCCTATTCGATGCTCGAAAGCCGTCAGCAGATCGCACGTTTCCTGATTGATCGCTTGTATGATCGAAGGATCAAAGAACATGATTATGCGTCTGAAATTCATGTCCTTGGTGTTGGGCATCTTGTGAAGTTCCTTGGAATTTATCAGCAGCATGTCTCCGGGAACAAGAGTGTACATCTTGTCCTCGATATAATAGTTGATACTCTTTTCGAGCTGAAGATATATATCATATACTTTATGCTTGTGAAAATCGCTGTTCTCGGTGTTTAGACCCGATTCTATCGCGCTCCTGATCCTTATGGTAACGTTGTTCTCGCCCATGTTATTCATATTATAGCCGTTGTTATAAGCGCTCATATTGATCACCTTAAAAATTGATATTTTTATAATTATACACCATAAAAAAAGTAAATTCAACCTAAAAATGATAGGAAAATACAAACAAATCGACAGGATTAGCAATGTTACAGCGCCTCAGAAAGCGCTATTTTAATATTATAGAAAAATGCAAACACACATATTGCAAAAGAAGGAGTGATTTTAATGAAAAGGAAAGTTTGCGCGGCGTTTTTGACGCTGTTCATACTCGTTTCAACTATGTCCGGAGCCGGAATTTACGTATTTGCGGCGGAAGACGGCGAAAGCGCCGCGACGGATGCGGTAGAAACGACCGGAAACCAAGATCTGTACGGCGAGTCAGGAGAGGAACTGCAGGACGATACGTATCAGTATTTCGTGGAAAACGACGACTATGCCGCGTTCATGTGGGTCCCGGAGAGCGCGGAGCATCTCAACGGATTGATGGTGGCGAAGTCGAATCTGATAGAGGGCAGACTGTTCGAATCGGTCGCTGTAAGAGAAGTCCTCGCTAAGTATAATATAGGCGTCGTGTATCTCCACGCGCGTTCGACTACGGATAAGCCGTCTAACTCGAATATAATCGGAGATTTTGTATACATAGGCGACGAGGCGCTTGAAAAATATAAATCGGCGAACAGCTATACGTATTCGGGACCGGCTAACGCGGGTTCTATTTTAGACGAGGCGCTCGCTCGTCTTGCGGCGGTATCAGGGTTCGACGAGCTGACTTACGCGCCGCTTATCGGGGTCGGACACTCCGCGGGAATGGGGCTCGGCCGCGCGCTCGGATCGTGGGATCCTTCGAGAGCTATCGCCCAGATCTGTTTAAAGGGCGGAACGTCATTGATCATCCCCGGCGTTACGCGCGACGGCGTAGGCGATAATTACGAGGTTCAGCCGGGCGTTCCTACATACCTCGCGGCCGGACAGTTCACCGAACACGCAAGTTATGATAATCCTGCGGGAAAGGATAACTATATCGACGGCGAGATCGGAAATCTAAAGAATATTCGCGCTAAAGGCGCGGACAGACTTGTTACAATGTCGGTCGATTGGGAGAGCGGACATTACGACTGGAGCGAAAACTCGAACGAAGCGGTCGCGAATTATTTAGACAGCGTGATACCACTGAGATTAGGCGCTCAGGCGGAGAGCCGGGAGCAGATACCCGAGGATTATCAGCTTGTAGATCTGACCGATCAAGGCTACGTTTCGGACGTTAAAGTTTTGGGAACGAGAACTACGAATTATACAGAAGCGTCGTATAAACACGGAGCCGTAGGAGACGGAAGTATCTCCGAGGAAGAGCAGAAGAGTATGATATGGTTCCCGAGCGAGGAGAACTATGAGTTTATCCGCGACTTTACGGCGGCGCGCAAGGACGCGGAGGTTATAGGCGAGCCTATCGAGAGCGGAGAGGCAGGGGAAGAAGATAGCGAACCGAACGTATACGCGGAGAGCGATATGTGCTTTAACGCGACGGGCGGAGAACAGCAGTGGCCGCCGGGAAATTATTCGCACTTTGTGGGAGACGGCGCGTACATAGCGTTGTCGTTCGACATGAGCGGCGTGATAGCGAGCGGGCGGGACGTATCGAGCATCAGTTTTGAAATGGTATCGTCGCCGGGCGGATCGCATAACGGTAACGCGACTTATACAGTCTATCAAACAGCAGAGAGTCCGTTTGAAGGGTTTAACGCGTCGAACCTGCCGGAGGAGCCTTTGGCGGTGTTGGAGAGCGCTACGGTGAACGCCGGCGGAACGCTGACGATAGACGTAAGCGAGCTCAGTTATTCGGCGGAGTCGCCCATAGTATATCTGGTAGCGACATGCACGTCGAGTAATGATTTTTATTCGGTAATAGGTTCCGGGAAAGGAACGGAAGCCGAGAACGCGGATCAGCAGCCTAAGCTGGTTGTGGAGTACGCGGACGATAGCGAAACAGATCCCGGTACCGGTCTGCCTCTGGTAAGTTACGCTTCATATGACAGAAGCTACAACACGACGAACGGCGATATATCAAGCTGGCAGGGAGCCGTAAGTTATTATGTAGCGAATAATCAGAGCATTATCGTTGAATACGATCTGTCAGCTTTCAGCGCGGAGGACGCCGATAAGATAGTTTCGGTCGGTTTAACTATCCCCTGGAGAGCTAACAACGGAACCAGATCTTGTATTATTTCCGAAACGACCGCAAACCCGTGGTCGAACGGTTACGAGACCTTTACAGTTCCAACAGATTTGGAAACGATTGCAAGCGATATTCAGGCGCAGGCTATTAAAGATATAGACGTTACCTCGTATGTAAAATCTGCTATAGAGTCCGGCTCGTCGGCGATATGTTTTAACGTATCTTCTGCTGAAGACGGTTCCGGCGCGGATTTCTACTGCGTTGTAAATTATGAAAATTGCCAGGGGTATACGACCGACAAAGCCAATATGCCAAAGCTAAGTTTTTCGTATTCGGAGTCGGATACGCCGGATGAGGATAAGACCAAACATCAGTATCTGAAGATGGAGGATCCGTCTAGCGGCGAGCCGAAAGATTTTACAAGGATAACCAGATACGACGCGGTAAATCCTAATAATAACAGCTATGCGGATAACTATAACGACGATCCAATGACTTTTTCAATGGTAGTCGATAAGATGGCGGTCGTTACAGAGGACCATATAAACGAAGGTCAAAACGTCGTTCCGTCGGATACGCCTGCGTATATAACTCCGGTCATGGCTCCAATCGAGTGGATCGGCGTCGAGGAAGTCGAGTTGACGCAGTCCGATATAGATAACGGCGTGGCGTCGAAGTGGAAAAACTATCTAAGACGGAAGAATAACAGGGTTTACTATCACATGGCGTCGCAGGATTCTTATCTTAATCTTAATACGTTCGACGTATACGATCAAAGCGGAGGGATGGAGTACGCGTACGCGACGAATACGTTCCAGATATATCCGTTGTCGGTAAGCGATACAGACGCGGCGGGTCAGGTCCTGACGGTTGGCGAGATCGGCGATATGAGCGCGTCCGATACTTCGGGGCAGACGTTCAGCGCGGCGTCGTCCGCGGGATTGCCGGTGGATATAATGGTGGACTACGGCCCCGTAAAAGTTACGGAGCTTGGAAACGGCGAGTATAATATTGAGCTCGATCAGGTTCCCGCCGGGGCGACATATCCGATAGAGTGCAAGATCGTCGCGACCCAGTTCGGCGTTAATAATAACGGAACAAAGATACGTACCGCGACGCCCGTCGAGAAGGTGTTCTATATCTATGAGGACGGCGCGGAGGCGGAGGCGATAGACTTAGATCAAGGGGTCGTAAACCAGACTCAGCTTAAATACAGCGGCGCTACGGGTTTATACGTAGAGGGCGCGGGGACCGTTACGCTGAAGATGAATACGGATACCAAGTTCGACGCGGAGCGCGCGGCTGAGATCTCGTCGGAACGCGCAAATTCCGAGGACGAGAACTACCGGAAGCATTATCAGTATCCGGAAGGTTATAACCCGTACGACTACTGGGAGGATTATCCCGGCGAGTGGACGGCTACGGTTACCGAAAGCGGATTCGTGCCGTTCGCGGCCTTTACTAACGCGGACAGACCGGGCGAGGTATTGAATCTCGACTATATAGACAGGATCGTTGTAAGCGACGGCATAACGGCGGTAACAGCGTCGAATAACGCGCCGGCGCCGAATAAGCTCAAAGCCAACAACTGGGGCGCGGACGGAATTAACTTGGTATGGGAAGAACCTATAGGCGATAAAGGCGGCGTCGCGGTCTACGCTAAAGAAAACGACGGCGAATACACCGAGGTACAGCCTGCGGAACTGGGCGATACTTACGCCCTTATAACGGGACTTAATTCCGGATCGAGCTACAGCTTCAGAGTCCAGTACGATGGCGGCGACGCGGCGGAGGTCGCGGACGTCGAGGTAGGCGGCAGAACGTATCTGATCGACGACTTTGAGTGCGGAAGCCTAAGTTCGGGTATGGATTGGATGTCGTACGCAGAGATGGGCAGTAAATACGCGTTCGGCAGTTATATGGGCGAGGCGTTGCTGTTGTCGGGCGACGAAGAGAATCATTATCTGGGTATACAAAACACATACAATCAGTATGTGCAGACAGCTAATATAAATATCCCAGGCGGGTTGACTAAGGATATGTTAAATCTTGTTCTGGATATTAAAGTCGATAAGTCGGAGGACAGGGATTCTAACAAGCAGCTCTACTTTGAATTTATTAATCCTGAAACAGGCGCCGCGTACGGTATAGAAAAGGGATCCGACTTTTCGCTTGAGGATAAGTCGTGGCACGAAGATTACACGATAGTATTGAGCGACATAAGCGGAATGGCGGAGCTGAGCGAGGACGAGCTCAGAGGTATAACCGTTTTGAAGATAGGTCGCAGGCTGGCGGGAAGCGGCAATAACAACCGCCGCGCTAAGATATACGTCGATAATATTGAGCTGTCGTCGCAGTCGGCTTATACTATAAGTAATTTAGATGCGGTATCCGGAAATGGGAAGTTATCCCTTTACTGGGATGAGCCTAACGTGTCCTACAGCGGCGCGCGGGTTTACGTGAACGGCGAACTAAAGGCGGATCTGCTGAGCGGCGTAAGAGGATATACCGTCGAGGACTTGACCGAAGGAGAGACGTATGACGTCAGAGTGGACATAGTTAATTCGGGCGAGGTTACCGAGGGCGAGACGTACAAACTCTCAGTCGGCGCTCTGGATACGTCCGCCGCGACCGCAAATACCGAGTTCGGAGACTTTGCGCTAAACGCTTCAAACAGTTCGGCGGCTAAAGCGATCGACGGCAGATATATTGCGCTGACCGGCGCGGACGTAATAACCTTAAACGTCGGCGGAGCGGATACGACCGACGCCGGAGACGTCTATATAGACCTTATCGAAAACGACGAAAGCGGCGAGAGATTCAGAGCGCCTATAGGCATGTATGCGGGCGGCGAAAGCAAGGAGCTTACTATCCCGATCGAAGCGTTCGAGTGCGTAAGCCTAAGAAACAACGGGAGTCTCGATTTGGCGGCGGTCAGATATATTTCAGCCGGAGCCGTTTTTGATGAAGGCTCTGCGGATCAGATAAGTATCACCGATATGAGAGCGGAAGTATATACGGTAGCGCGGGATTCGGACATAACGATAGTATCGGCGGTCGATTCGGCCGAAACGGGAAAGAGCGACGTTACTATTGAAGTCGCGGCGGAGCTGGATACGGCTGACGCGGGACTGTACGTAGCGGCTTACGACGCTGCGGGAACTCTTGTGGACGCGGCTGTTTTGGATACGGCTCGGAGCGCTGCGGTCACGCTTGCGAGCGCGGACAGCTACAGGGCGTTTGTCTGGGATAAGACGACGCAGGCGCCGCTGACGAACGAGATAGGCGAATATCCAAGCGCCGAGCCGGAGCCTGAGGATTATATTATTACGGTCGTCAATCCCGGTAATGGGACCGTGACGGCACCGGCTTCGGCTAAAGCGGGAGAGGTCGTAACGGTTACGGTAGAAGGGATAACCGAAGACAACGTACAGTATAATGTGGAGAGTTTCAATCTAAAGGACGATATGGGCAACGAGATACCCGTTATCAACAACAAGTTTATAATGCCCGCGTCGAACGTTACTATGGAGCCGGTATTCGCGGGTTACGACGTCAGAGAGACGGTTCTTGAGATGCAGGATACGATAAGCATCCAGTCCGGCGGATATCAGAACAGTCCTAACTTGGTAATGATCGGACGCGACAGGATCGGATTTATCAAGTACGACATCAGCAAACTGAGCGGAACGGTAAGCTCTGCGGTAATAAACGCGTATATGTGGCGCGGAAGCGGTTCGGCCGTAGCGGTATTCGCGATACCGAACAACGATTGGACCGGCTGGCTGACATACGGCGGAGATACCGGCGCGCTCGCTAACCAGAACACGATGACGCTTGACGGCTCTACGGTACTGAGTTCGGTTGGAGATAACAAAGTAAACCTGCTTAATGCCGGAGGAAGGAGCGCGGTATTTACCGACTATATTCCGGCGTCGGATAACGATCCGGATCCTGGTCAGGAAACGCAGATAAGCGTCGCTCAGTCCGCAAGCAGAGGAATACTTAATCAGTATTTCTTTGGCAATACGTTTTATGCTAAAAGCGGAGATTTGTCTATAGACGTTACGGATACCGTTAATCAAGCGGTTGCAAACGGCGAACAGGAGATAACGCTTATGCTGTATACGCCGTACAAGTTTTCCGGAACAGTAGATATATACACGCCGCTACAGGCTGAGGAGTATGCGCTCGATATGGACGTTACGACGGTTGAGAAAAGATCGTGATATTAGTTAGACTTAATTCAAAAGGATAATATGAAAGCCCTCGCTTTTTCGGCGGGGGCTTTATCGATATAAATTTCAATATTTTATTTATCCGAACCGGCGGTTTGAGTAATCTCCGCCTCCAAAAGCGAAGCGCAGTGCGGGCATTTCGTAGCTTTGATATTGATTTTTTCGAAGCAGTACGGACATTCTTTTTCCGTGGGTTCTTCGTCCTCTTTCTTCTCGAACCTCTTGCCGAGCGCCAAGACCGAGTTAACGGCTTTTACAAGGCAGAAGATGACAAGAGCCATTATCAGGAACGAGATGACGCTGGTTATAAAAGCGCCGTATCTTATCTCGACGTCCAAGATAGTAAAAGTCATCTGCGAAAAATCAAGGCCTCCGAAAAGTCCGAGCAGCGGCGAGATTATATCGTTTACAAGCGAGTTTACAATAGATTGGAAAGCTCCGCCTATGATAACGCCGACAGCCAGGTCGAGGACGTTGCCTCTGGTGATAAACGTTTTAAATTCCGACAAAAATTTCTTCATATGTATACTCCTCTATAGTTTTCTATAAATTATAATATATAACGACGCGTTTGTCAAATGTTCGGCGTTGTTTTTAGTGCAAGAGATTTTAGATTGATCGCATATTTGAAGTATGTAAAACATATAGGATTTACAGATATAACAAAAAAGACGCGCCGAACCGTGCGGCGCGCCCGTTTAAACTAATTATGTATAAACGATAACTTTAAAATTATGCAATTATTTTTTGTTACTCTTTTTCTCCGGGCTTAAATACATCCATATAAAAGCCGCGATCGCCGCGCCTACAAGCGGGCCGATAATAAATACCCATACCTGAGCCAAAGCTTCTCCGCCTTCCAAAAGAGCGGGGCCGAGGCTTCTCGCCGGGTTGACGCTCGTACCCGTGAGCGGGATACCTATGATATGAACAAAGGTCAGCGTAAGACCTATAACAAGACCCGAAACGCTTGAGAACGACGACTTGGAAGTCACGCCCAAGATAGCGATAAGGAAAATGCAGGTCAATACGATCTCAACGATAAGAGCTCCGCCCATATTAAGACCTACGTAAGATAAATCGCCGTAACCGTTCGTTCCAAGACCGGTTATAACGGGGTCGCACATGTTTCCTATCAACTTTAAGAGACAGGCCGCTACGATACCGCCTAAAATTTGGGCTATAACATAGCCTACAAAGTCTTTTCCGCTCATGCGTTTGCTGATAAGCATCGCGAGCGATACGGCCGGGTTGATGTGGCAGCCGGATATATTCCCGATGGAATACGCCATTGCCACGATCGACAGACCGAACGCGGCGGCTATGCCGAGTATACCCAAAACTCCGTCGATTCCGCCCGATACTGCGGCCGCGCCGCAGCTTACAAACGTCAGTACAAACGTGCCGATAAATTCTGCTACGTACTTTCTCATAACATACTTCCTAAAAAATATCATGATTAATATTATCGTTTACCCTACTATTATACTATAATTTTTTAAAAGGCAGGTTATACGCGCGTTAAAACTATATTACTTTTCCTTTTCAACGACGAAGAATACCCGCTCGGAGTCGTCCTTAGGCGCTTCGAACTTGAGTTCGTCGTAGACTGCGTAGACGCCAAGACCCGATTTTTGCGCGGCTCTCGATATCTCTTCTATCGAAAAGGCTCTTTCCTCCTGATACTCGTCGCTGCGCGAGTAGAGACCGGTTTCCTCGTCTTTGATAAATATATTGAGTTCAAAAGAGGACGTCCGCTCGCCTTTATCGTAGAAGCAGTTCCATACACAGTACGCGCCGTCGTCGTCGTAGACGAAGACATTGTCGCCTAAAATATGCTCGAGCTTGTATTCGGTGTTTATATCGAATATCATTATACCGCCCGGATTCAGATAATTATGGACGAGCGCAAAGACATCTTCAAGTTCGTCCGGGCCGCTTAAATAGTTGATTCCGTCGAGCGCGCAGATTATGACGTCCACCGTGCCGTAGAGCTCGAACTCGGTCATATCCTGCTGAAGAAAGAGTATATCGTGTTTCGTTTCGGTTTCGGCGGCTTTTTGACGGGCTATATTCAGCATTTCGGTAGATATATCCAGACCGATCATGTTGTAGCCGAGCTTGGCCATGGGGATCGTGATATTTCCCGTGCCGCAGGCCAAGTCGAGTATCAGCTCCGGCGACATGTTTCTTTTTTTGAATATATCAAGATAAAAGCCGACGAATTTGTCATAGTCTATGTCCTGAAATTTATCGTATACTTTTGAAAACTCATCGTACATATCGTTTTTCACACCCTTTCTGCGCGTATTATTAAAATTTAACTATCATCGTCGCGTCGGGACGAGTTCTGTTGCGGAACCGCGCCCGTGAGTATTTTGCCGGTAACGGGAATGTTTTGCGGACGCTTAGATCCTCAGTAACGGTTTTTAAAATCATCGGTATTTGTTTAAGTTTTTCCCGCTCCGCATACAGGCCGCGCCGTATGAGCCGGGCGCGGTCTTAAACGTTTAAGTTTAATTTACTTTTTCCAGGTTGGCGTAAGCGGCCATAAGGCGTTTTTCGCCGACCGACTCGAAATTTATCATAAGCAGGCAGTCCGCGCCCATTCTCTGCGCGGAGACGACCGTGCCGACGCCGAATTTCCTGTGCGATACGACGTCGCCGGGGCTGAAGTCCGGTATTTCGGCCGCGGCGCTCTTTTCGGGCGCTTTATGCGCGGACTGAGACATGAGCAGGTCGCTCGAGGCCTTGGCGTCGTATTTAGGTCTTACATAGATATCGTCGAAGTCGAATACCGGTTTCTGCGGCTCGATCTTCTCTATAAGCTCTTCGGGGATCTCGTCTAAGAACCTCGAAGGCTTGTTGTATTTGGTCTGTCCGAAGATAGTCCTGCATTTAGCCGCGGTTATAAACAGATTTTCTTTAGCTCGCGTTATGCCCACGTAGCAGAGCCGGCGCTCCTCTTCAAGCTCCTCCTCGGAGCCGAACGCGCGTATGCTGGGGAATATGCTCTCCTCCATGCCTATCAAAAATACGTTCTTAAACTCAAGGCCCTTGGCGCTGTGCAGCGTCATCAGCGTGACGGTCTCTTGCGCGTCGTCGTAATTGTCTATATCGGATATTAAAGATATATCCTCGAGCAGTTCGGCGAGGGTGATCTCTCCGTTGGTCAAAACCGCCTCCTGAACCATAGAGATAAACTCGTTGAGGTTTTCGAGCCTGGTCTTGCTCTCGATCGTCTTTTCGCTTTCAAGAGCGGCGGTCATTCCCGATTTTTTCATTACCATCCTGACCAAAAGCTCAAGCCCCATACCCTCGTCGAGCTCTTTTTTAAGCCCGGTTATAAGCTCTGCGAAAGCGGTCAGTTTAGAGGCCGCCGCCGAGCTGAACTCGTCGTAGCTTGAGGCGTTTTGGCAGACCTCGAACACGGTCGCGCCGGTATCCGCCGCGATAGATACGGCTCTTTCGAGGGTGACGTTACCTATCCCGCGCTTCGGCTCGTTTATGACTCTGCGCAGAGCCACGTTGTCCCCGTGGTTTTCGATAAGTCTTAAGTACGAGGTCAGATCCTTGATCTCCTTGCGGTCGTAGAACCTGAGTCCTCCGAGCACCTTATACGGTATCGCGCTGCGCAGGAGCGTGTCCTCGATAACTCGCGACTGGGCGTTTAATCTGTAGAGTATGACGGTGTCGTTTAGGTTTCCGCCAAGCTCGTTGATCTTTTCGGCGACGAATCTGCCCTCCGCGTGTTCGTTGTCCGCTATGTATACCGAGATCTTGGCGCCGTCGCCGTTCGACGTCCAGAGCTCTTTGCCCTTGCGCCCCGCGTTATTTTTTATGACGCTGTTCGCGGCGTCCAATATATTCTGGGTGGAACGGTAGTTCTCCTCCAGCTTGATCACCTTGCAGTTTTTGAACTCGTTCTCAAAGCCGAGGATATTCTGTATATCCGCGCCTCTGAACTTGTATATACTCTGATCGTCGTCGCCGACTACGCAGAGGTTTTTATGCTTGGCGGCGAGCAGGCTGACCAGCCGGTATTGCGCGTGGTTGGTATCCTGATACTCGTCGACCAATATATATTTGAACCTATTTTGGTAGTAGTCGAGTATGTCCTCGTTCTCCTCAAGAAGTTCCACCGTCTTACAGATCAGATCGTCGAAGTCGAGCGCGTTGTTCTCCATAAGCTTGCTCTGATACAGCTTGTATACCCGCGCTATTTCCGAAAGATAGAAATCGCTTTGCGTTTCTTTTTCATACTCATTCGGCTCGATCAACTTATCTTTTGCGCGGCTTATCTGACTCAGGACCGCGCGGGGAGGATATTTTTTGTCGTCTATGTTAAGCTCTTTAAGACATTCCTTGACCACGGTCTGCTGATCCGCGGTATCGTATATCGTGAAGTTTCGGTCATAGCCTATTCGGTTTATATCCCGGCGCAGGAATTTGACGCACATCGAGTGGAACGTGCTTGCGAAAACGTTTTCTCCGTCCGCGCCCAAAAAGTCCGTAAGCCTCGATTTAAGCTCGCCCGCCGCCTTGTTGGTAAAGGTTATCGCGAGGATGTTGTACGGCTTTACGGGATCGACCTTTAAAAGCTCCTCAAGCTCCGGGGTCAGCTCGTCTATCTCGCCGTCTAAATACCATTTCAAAAATTCAAGCTGCTGGTCGGTCGGCTCGAACGCCGAATAGTCGGAGTTATACGCCCTTCCGTATTTTATAAGCTGCGCTATCTTATACACTATAACCGTGGTTTTTCCGCTCCCCGCGCCCGCGAGCACGAGCAAAGGCCCTTCTGTTGAAAAGACCGCCTCTTTTTGACGAGCGTTCAGCTTTTGATAATCCTTTTCTATGATCTTGTTTCTCAGTTCTGTAAATTCTATTGTTCTCACCTCTAAATTTTAATACTGCCTGTTTTTACTTAAAAGACTTTAATATGATCCCGCCGCCTAGAACCGTTTCGCCGCCGAGATCGTAAAGTACGACCGACTGCCCCGGAGTTACCGCTCTCTGCGGCTCCTCGAACGAGACCTTTAATATATCCCGCCCGTCTCTATCCTCGATCACGATCGAAGCGGGAGCGGGTTTGGCGCTGTAGCGTATCTTAGCAAGTACCTTCATTCCCGGCTCCGGTCTGTCGAACGGGATAAAATTGAGATTATCCGCGTAAAGTCCGCCTGAAAATTCGGAGCCCTTTTCGCCGAGGACCACCTCGTTGGTCTTGGCGTTGATCTCGGTCACAAACATCGGCTTGCCGAAAGCTATCCCCAAGCCTTTTCTCTGACCTATCGTATAATTCGTTATCCCCCGGTGAACGCCGAGCGGATTCCCGTCCGCGTCCACAAAATTCCCGGGCTTGGGCGAGATCCCGTTTCGGCGTATAAAGGATATGTAGTCGTTGTCCGGGATAAAGCATATCTCCTGACTGTCCGGCTTGGACGCCGTAAACAGCCCCAATTCGGCGGCTATTTTGCGTATCTGTTCCTTGTTTTCAAATTCGCCGAGAGGCATTTTTATCCTTGCGAGCTGTTTCTGTCCGAGCGTGTAGAGGACGTAGGTCTGATCCTTGCCGAAGGCGTTCGAGGGCTTGAGTAAATATCTGCCGAGCTCCTTGGAATATTCGACCTTCGCGTAGTGTCCGGTCGCGATATATTCGGCGCCCAGGTCGTCCGCCGCTTTCAGCATAGCCCCGAATTTCAAGTATCTGTTGCATTCGATACACGGATTCGGGGTCCTTGCGTTTTGATATTCGCTTAAGAAATAGTCGATAACATGCTCTTTAAATTCCTTTTTAAGATCCAGAACATGGAACTCGATACCCAGCTTTTCCGCGATCCTCGCCGCGTCTTTTTCCGCGTCGGCCTCGCTGTTTATAATATCTCCATCGCCGTCCCAAAGCTTCATCATGAGCCCGACGACTTCGTAGCCCTGATTTTTGAGCAGAGCGGCCGCGACGCTGCTGTCCACCCCGCCGGACATGCCTATAACTACTTTCTCTTTCATTCTATATCTCCTGATCTTACGGACGTATACCCGATTTCCTAATATTATGGATCTATACCCGCGGGCGCTATTCTTGGAATTTTTTGGATTCCGCTACCGCCATACGGTCGCATTCCTCGTTTTCCGGGTGCCCGTCGTGTCCTTTCACCCAAATAAGCGTAACGTCGTGCTTTGAAAGAAGCTCCAATATCCTCTCCCACAGATCCGGGTTGAGAGCCTTTTCTTTTTTGTTGCGCATCCAGCCGTTCGCCTTCCATCTGACCGCCCAGCCTTTGTCTATAGCGTCTATGAAATATTTGGAGTCGCTGTAGAGCGTCACGGCGCATCTTTGGTTGAGCGCTTCGAGTCCCTTTATCACGGCGGTAAGCTCCATTCGGTTATTGGTCGTAGACGCCTCGCCGCCGGATATTCTCTTCTCGTATTCGCCGTACCTCAATATGACGCCGTAGCCCCCCGGACCCGGATTCCCGCTGCACGCGCCGTCCGTGAATATCTCCACATGTTTAAGTTCAGACATATTGCGTTTCCTTATATGATCGTATGATTTTATTTAGGTTGTTTTTAAGGAAAAACCTATAAACCTTAACTTGACTACAGTATTGTATCACAACCGGCGGCTAAAATCCAGAGCTAAAATCAAATTACTGAAGTTTTAGGGGATAAATAATAAGATCCGCCGCGCGGACGGATCATGAAGTATATGATTGAATGCGTTCCTGTGTAACGCGCGGGCGTATCAGTATTGCTTTATCCCGGTATCGATGCAGTAATAATGAACCCCGTTGGCGATAGCTCTGCCGATGCCGTCGGATTCCGTTCTGAGTATATTCAGATCCGAGCTGTTGTCGAAAAAGCCTATCTCAAGGTAGGCTATGGTGATCGGACACTTACTGAACAGCACAAGGTGGGGAAGTCCGTATATCACGCCGCCGCTGTACGTACCCATGCTCGTGGAGCCGACTATCTGGTCGTTGATGTATTTGCCCAGCGTATTGCCGTTATACGCGTAGTCCGGACTTATCCCGGCCTGGTCGTACGCGCCCGAGAGCTGTATGTAGGCGGAGCCTCGCCCGCCGCCGGCGTTGGAGTGTATGCAGATAAACAGATCCGCGTCCGGAGCTACAGTCGTGTCGTTGTTCGGATAGCAGTATTCGAGCCGCTTGGTCATGGACGGATTCTGGCTATTATTCGTCCTCGTAAGGCGAACCTCGTAGCCGAGTTCCTCCAAGTATTTCGCGGCGCTAAGCGTGTTGTTCAGCGTGAGCTCAGGCTCTAAAGAGCGGTCGCCGTCGCCTATCGGGTACCAGCACTCGCCCCTGTGATTACAGCCGGAGCCTTCGCAGTCTATCCAGGTAGTTCCCGATTTCCAGTGCCGCCATTCGCCCCAGCCGCCTCTTGACGAGTTGTATACCCAGCCGTCGGCGGTTTTCTGTTCGGAGCTCATATTGCCGGAAAGCTCTCCATGACCGGCGTCTAAGACGATGACCGGCACGCTTAGGTTACTTATCTCAACCTCCGGATATCCGCCGTTTTCGTTCAGCCAGTCCAAGTTCACTTCGGCGCGCCACATAGCCTGGTTCCAGTTCACTGCTCCAAATTCTGAAAGAGATTTAAGTTCTATCATAGTATAGCCGTTTATGCTGTAGGCTTGAACCGGGTCGCCGTTTACATAGGTCCGTATGTCGGTATAGAGAGTGTCGGCGAACTTCCTGCCTATCGCGTTCGGGTACTTATACACCCCGCTCATTCCCGATATCGCGCCGCCGTCCGCCATGGTCACGCTCAGCGTTCTCGCGTCGCCGTCCCATGTAACGTCGAAGCCGTAATTTCTCAGATCCTCGGCGACTATTACGGTGTAGCCGTCTACGTTGTACGACGGTATGGGGTAGCCGTTAATATAAGCCGCAATGTCGGTATATACCGCTTTGCCGATAACGTCGCCTACCTCGTAAGCGCTTACGCGTTCCGCGCCTGCGCAGGTTATTGCTATAACGAGGGATAGGGTCGCCAAAACGGCCGTTGCGAATTTTTTTATGTCAAAAACTTTGTTCATGCTTTCCTCCATTATACGGCGGGGGCGGACTGCGCGGTCTCGCCGGCGCCGCCGGATTCTTTAGCTGTGAAATAATCGTTTATACCTTCGGCTATCGCCTTTCCGATCGAGTCGGATTCGGTCTGTAAAATATTCAGGTCGGATTGGTTGTCGAAGAAACCGATCTCCAAATACGCGATAGTGACGGGGGATTTACAGAAGAGTATCGTGGTCGGAAAGCCGTCGTAGGCTCCGCTTCCCGAGATCCCCATGCTCGTGGACGAGACGATCCTGTCGTTTATATACTTTCCGAGCTCGTTGCCGTCGCTGACGTAGGTATCCGAGATACCGGCTTGATCGTACAGACCCGACAGAGATATGTAACAGCTCCCGCGTCCTCCGCCCGCGTTGGAATGGATACAAACGAACGCGTCGGCGTCCGGAGCCTGCGTAGTATTGAGGTCGGGGTAGCAGTACTTAAGCCTTTGGGTCATCGACGGATTTTCCGAGTTGGAGGTCCTTGTGAGGCGGACCTCGTAGCCCATCTCCTCAAGATATTTTTGGGCGCTCAGCGTATTATTCAAGTTGAGCTCCGGTTCTACGTCCCTGTCGCCGTTTCCGATCGGGTACCAGCAGCTCCCGCCGGACGGAACTCTGCCGGTGCAGCCCGAGCCTTCGCAGTCCACCCAAGTCGTTCCCGACTTCCAGTGCCGCCATTCTCCCCAGCCGCCGCGGGATGGATTATATATCCAGCCGTCCGCAAGTTTCTGCTCGTCGGACGCGCTCGACGACGACAGGCCGTGTCCCGGGTCGAGCACGATTATCTTCTTATCCGGTTCTTCGGTCGGCTCCGGGGTTTGGACGGCCGCCGCGTCGGGCTCTTCCTGCTCCGAACCGGAGCTTTCGCCGCTTGTGATCGAGTCCCTGTTTATCCCTAACGTCTCGAGGGTTATCGTACCGTTCAGACACAGGATGAAAACGGCGATCAAACCTATGAGTATTATTCCATATACTATAATCAGTGTGATAAGATATTTTTTCATATAAAAGACTCCTTGCAAAAAATTTTTATCATGAGAACCTTACCATGAAAGATATATTTGCTTGGAATATCCAACGGTACCGTTATAGCTTATTTTGTAGAACGTATTGTTCGGCGTGCCGAGGTATGTAACCTTAGCGCCGACCGGTATCTCCATTATGATATTACTGTTTGAGGACTCGTCGGGAGTACTTCTGAGATATATCGCGTACTGAACGTTGACGACCGTCATCGTACTGCCCGAGCCGGAAGACGAGCCGCCGGACGAGTAGCTGTCCTCGAGGTAAATGCGCTTCGAGTAGCCTATTGTACCGTTATAATTTATTTTCGCAAAAGTACTGTTGGTATTCTCTATAAAGCCTACCGCGGTACCGACCGGTATCTCGCAGATTATGTTGTTGTCGGTCTCGTTCGGAGTACTTCTTAAATAGATACTGTACTGTACGTTAGCCACATACTTGGTCGAGACTACGGTATTATTCGATCTCGGCGCATAGTCGGAGAGGTACTGAGTTTTACAGTAGCCGATCGTACCGTTATAGTTTATCTTAGAGAAGGTCGAATCCTCGATGCTTATAAACCCGACCGCCGTTCCAAGAGGTATCTCGCAGATTATATTTGAATCTATCTCCTGTGCGGAGCTTCTGAAATATATGCTGTAGTTTACGTTTGCGACGTACATCGTCTTAGTGACCTCGTTCGTCGTTTGGGTATAGGATAGGTACTCCTGCTTAGCGTAGCCGATCGTGCCGTTATAATTTATCTTTGCGAAAACGTTATCGTAATTTTCGATAAATCCAACCGGCGTGCCGAGCGGAAGCTCTGAGATTATATTGGCGTCGTTTTCAAACGGTTCGCTTCTGAAGTATATGCTGTGTCTGACGTTGGATACGTACATCGTGCTTACGACGGTGGTGTTGGAAGAAGGAACAAATCCGGACGACGGAACCTGAGGAGTAGACGGGGTCGGGATAGGCGTAGCCGTAGGCGCCGCAGCCTGCTGACCGTCCATACCCGTAACGAAGCCCGATTCGCTGGAGCCGGCGTCTCCGCCCGACGAGCGGCCGGTAAGCGCGAATACGATAAGCGCCGTTAAGATGATCACGATCGTAACGCCTATAATGCCCAAACAAATTATGAGCGTTTTGTTAGGCGTGCTTTTAGGCGCCTGCGGATACTGAGATCCGTATTGGTCGTATTGCGACTGTGACTGAGTCGGTATGTCCACTGTGTTATTCAAATAGTCGTCTGCATAGGAATTATTTTGATCGTTATTGTAGGGTTCGTTTGGATTATTCATAACTATCCGCTCCTTAATTAAATTAACTTATAGATCAATTATAGCATAAAACACAGTTAAGTCAATAATTAAGAAATATATGAAAAAATCCAAAAGGGAGAAAACTCCCCTTTGGAATAAAAATCGAAAAATTATATTTGTTTAGCCGCTTCGTTTACGCATCTGAGGGCGTTCAGACTCCTCGGATAGCCTATGTAGGGCAGGCATTGAGAAATGATCTGTATCAAAAAGTTCTTATCGTTTCCGATGCGCATATTTGCCCCGGCGTGGCTGGTAAGCTGAGGTTCGCAGCCGCCCTGAGCGGACAGGAAACAGAACGTTATCATCTCGCGCTGTTTATAGTCGAGTCCGTTACGGGTATAATAATCGCCGAAGCAGTTTTCGGCGAGCCAGAGATTGATGTGACGACTCTCCTCGGGACCGGATTTATGAAAATCTTTCATCCCGTCGCCGAAAATATCGACTTGCGCCTGATTCCCATCCTGAAGACGAGTCTCGTTATTCGCCGTCGCTTGTCCGGGCAGAGGAAGAGAGAGCCCCGCTTCTTTAATAACTTCGTTCGTTATGCCGAAAAACGGAAGAACTCTTCCTATACCGAGATAGGCTACGGCCTGGTACACGATTTCCTTGACCTCGATTGGGTCTACGGCCTTATTTAGCGCGCCGCTTAAAAAACATTTGTATTCTTCGGTTCCTTGACAGCCGATAAGCGCGGCGAGCGTCGCCATAGCTCTCGTTTTATCGTCTAAGCTTATAATGTTTTCGGCGTCGTTTTCGGTAAAGTTTTTGAAAATATTATAAAACTCCGGGTCTGTATCCAAAAGGGTTTTCGGCATATTTTCAAATGCGTTTTCACTCATATTTATTTACCTCCTATCTTTGTTAGAAAAATCAATTAAGGCAAAAACTATGACAACTTTGAATATTCTTCGTCGCTTACGGCTTCGAGCCATTCGTTTGAAGCGCCCTCTGCGGGAACTTCGACGGCTAAATGCGAGAACCAGCTGTCGGGAGCGGCGCCGTGCCAGTGTTTAACTTCGGGAGGTATATTAACTACGTCTCCGGGGTGAAGTTCTTGCGGCTCCTCGCCCCATTCCTGATAATATCCTCTGCCGCCGGTGACAAGCAGGATCTGGCCGCCCTTGTGGTGGATATGCCAGTTGTTGCGGCAGCCCGGCTCAAACGTCACGTTCCCGATCGGCACGCGCTCGGTCGTGAGCATACTGAGATAACTTTGTCCTATAAAATATTTCGCAAAAGCTTCGTTCTCTTCTCCCAGCGGAAAAACGGCTCCTCCGCCTAAACTTTTTTCTCTATCCATGACTAACGCCTCCGTTTAAATAATTTTATATTAATGTAGATTAAGGATACGCTATATTAAAGCGTATAGTTGATCCAATACAATAATTATACAACTTAAAGTTGGCTCTAAGTCAAGAGCGTTTTACAAATTTTCGGAAGAAAAATTAGTATTTCAAATACTGGTTTATATAATTGCCTTTGGGACTATTAAAGCGGCGGAAATAAAAATAAATAGATCCGCCATAAATCATCAGGATTACGGCGGATCGGAAAACGATTATTCAGGCGAATTATCAGTTAAATCATCGGTCGGCGGCGCGGGGTTTTCCGTTCGGCCTAAAATGTAGTCGGTCGATACGTTGTAATAATCGGCAAGGATTATAAGCTTATCTATCGGTATAAGTAGTAAGCCGTATTCGTATCTTTGATAAGTATAATTTGCGCATCCGAGCAATCTCGAAACGTCGGATTGCTTTAATCCGTGTTCTTGGCGCAATTTCTGAGGATCTCGTGGCGTTGTTTCTTCATAATATTGTTTACCTCTGAATATCTAATTTTTCATATAGCTAAGCATGGCGTCTACTACGGTGGTAATTTCAGATAAACGCTCCGGAGACAACCCGTTCAGTTTTCCTGAAAGCTCGCTGATAACTATGTCGTTCGAAGCGCTTACGCTGTCGGCTAAGATGGCGTCGGCGCCGCAGTCGAGAGCGTTTATTATATCGATAAATACAGGTAAGCTGGGGATACGCGATCCGTTTTCCAACTGCCTGATATATGTGGTAGACAGATTTGTCTTTTCTGCAAGATGTTCGCCGGTTAGGCGTTTCTCTTTTCGAGCAAGCTGGAGCCTGCGCCCGAATTTTTTTCGATCCATACAATCACCTTACATAATGAACTTATGGAAAGTTCGCTACATATTTCCCTTTCTGATTATTTGCTATCTCAATCTAATACAGACGCTGCGGATTATTATAATAGCTTATAAGCGGTAAGCATATTTATATACGCATAGTTTAATAAATATAGAAATTTAATAAAATTAGCTGATAGTATATTTGTATGCAATCAGCTTTAAAATACTTGCGATAGATTTACAAAAATAGCGGACAATATTATATGTGCGTGGCATAACGTTGAAAAAGATGTAAGGGGGCCGGTCTATTGAGGTAGGAGCTGATACGATGATAGCAAGTCTGAAGACGTATACGAGCGGAATAAAACGTCGATAATTGTTTAAAATGCAATAAAAATGTTATTAAATATGAAACGGAGAAGCCAAAATGACCAAAAAGGCAAAAAAGGCGAAAAACATCTTGACAGGAGGAGAGAAAAGGTAGTATAATAGCGGAGTTGTCGCA
>JAHZIG010000031.1 GCA_019419865.1 Clostridiales bacterium
AAATCAGTGGGTCTGAGCAAAGCTCAGACCCGGATCCCTTGGCGTGAAATAATCATAAGGTTAAGACTGAGGTTGCAAAGGCGTTTGCTGAAAGTGAATTTGAAAAATATAGAGTGATACAGGACAGATTGTACGAAAGTGATTTTGACAGATTTATAGCTGAGACAGCAAATGCAAAAGCAGAAAACAAAGGAAACAATAATGATACAGAATAAAATGCTCCTGATACTCAAATATCTGTGGGATAACACAGACGAAATGCATACCGCATCGATTGTGGATTTAATTCAATATCTTTCAGAACACGGATTGACGGCGGACAGGAAAACTGTTTCAAAGTATATAGACACACTAACCAAGTTTGGAATTGATATAGTTAAAATCCGAAGAACGCAAAACCAATATTTTATCGGTACACGCTACTTTGAAGCGCCGGAAGTTAAGCTGCTCATAGATGCGGTACAGTCATCTCGCTTTATCACAAAACGCAAAAGCAAAGACCTCATCAACAAGCTGTCCGCCTTTGTTGCTCCGAACCAAGCATCGATGCTGAAACGACATTTATATGTGGATTCGAGAAATAAGGCGAACAATGAGGCTATATACATAATTACAGATCATATTCAGGAAGCTATTATCGGAAAGAAAAAGATATTGTTTCAGTATTTTGACTATGGCATCAACGGAGATCCCGTTCTTCGGCGCGATGGCGAAAGATATCTCGTTTCTCCATATGACCTGATATGGAGTAGCGACGCATACTACCTTGCGGGGCTTCATGAGACCAAGGGCATCGCGGCAAAGTTCCGTGTTGACAGAATAAAAAGCCTTGAGATAACCGCGGAAAAAGCCACGCCAAAGCCAAATGGCTATTCTGTAGCCGAGTTTTTCTCGCATGAGTTTTCAATGATGGACGGCGAGGACTGTGATGTTACTCTTCTGTGTGAAAATGCGCTGATGAACAGCATAATAGACCGTTTCGGCAGAAAGGTATCGCCCGTTATTGTGGATGACAATCATTTCACCGTAACCGTAACGGTGGATTTGAGCGCTTTATTCTACAGTTGGGTATTCGCATCTGAGGGCAGAATGAAAATCGTGTTCCCCGAAAAAGCAGTTAAGGGCTTTAAGAGTATGATAGATAAATATTAACAAAAACACGATATAACTTTTATTTAAAGTGCTGAATTTATTTTAAGGTGGGTAATTTAATGCCCACCTTTCTTTTCGCATGTTGACATGTCTTTATAAGCCTGATATAATTGTATCTATCGAGAACAAATGTCCTGTATTGGAGGGTTGTGTATGCGGAGCAAAGATCCGGAGCTTATGAAAAAAATCAAGCGGTTTATAGAGGAATGTTTTGAAGAAAGCCACAGAATGCCGACAGTGCGCGAAACAGCGAAAGAGATGGGTGTGGCTCCGTCCTGTATCCACAGGTATCTTGTTGAGATGGCGGATAAAGGAATGATAACTTATTCAAGCGGCAGACTGTCAACAGATAAGATCGATAAGATGAAGCTTTCGACAAACAACGCCCCTTTGATAGGCTCGATCCCCTGCGGCACACCCGATGAGCGTGAAGCCTATGTGGAGGACTATATGCCCCTGCCCGTTTCAATATTCGGCACAGGCAGCCTGTATATCCTCCGTGCAAACGGCGACTCAATGACCGACGCCGGTATTGACGACGGCGATCTTGTCGTTATAAAGGAACAAAACCACGCAAGCATTGGAGATATAGTAGCAGTTCTTGACGGAGAAAGCCGTAACACGCTGAAAACGCTTGGTTTTGATTACGATAAGGGCTGCTATTACCTCCATCCCGAAAATGATAAATATGACGATATATACGTAAAGGAACTTACAATTCAAGGAGTTGCAAAGCATGTTATAAAAGCATTGTAAGAGCGTATATGTACTTAAATTAGATTACGAAAGCGAGGTGTATGAAATGAGATGGTTGTCCAATGCGTCCATCGACGAACTGGGAAACAGCCTTATAAGAAAATATATGAGCAAGCAAGCGGATAAGGGCGCAGCTGTTGATATTGATGGGTTTGTGACGGAATATTTGAAGCTGCCGGTCAGATATTACAGCTTTGCGGAGGAAGATATGTCTAAGCTCGGCTTTATTTCAGATGGTATTACACCGCTGAACGTATATACCGACAACGGCAAGCAGGCGATTGTTTTCCCGAAAGGTACTATTGTGATTGACAAATATTTATGTAACGAGCGCGAGTACGGGCGGCGGCGTTTCACCATAGCGCATGAGGCGGCGCATTACATTGTCGATAAAAGCCTTGCCACGGCAAGTTTTCGCCGCGAATTTGACGGTGAAAAGACGTATACCGCCGGTGATTTAAAAGCAGTATTCAATATCAAAGAAACCAATGTTGACCGTCTTGCGGGAGCATTGCTGATGCCGGAGTTCATGGTGAGAAACTATTTTTCAAAAAGCAAGCGTAAGCACGGGATTGCTATTTACGATAATGGCTTTATCCGCCCGGAGGATCATCTGTTTCTTCAGCGGATGGCTGCCGATATGGGGGCGTCGGTGACAGCTCTGCAAATACGGATAAGGGAGCTTGGTCTGTATGTGAGAAAGTCCATAGACGAGTACATATCAGAGTTGGGGCTTGGAAAGGAGAAAATTGAATGACTGCGGTTAAAACGTTTCATCAAAAGGCAGAGTTAAGCGACGAAATACTGTTAAAGCTGTTAAAATCAGAGCAAGAAGCTGAAGGACTTACAATGAGGAATATACGTTGCCCGTTCTGCAATTATCTTGTGGAAAAGGTGTTTTCTGATATATCGGGACATAAGCAGATATATTGCCAAAAATGCAAGCAAGAGTATATAGTTAATCTCGGATACTTCCGCAGGCAAAGGCAGCAGCCGTATTTCAGAATTACGTTCCCCGACAACGGTCAGAGGGACAGATAATACTTGTAACAATTTAATAAATCACTTTTAATCGAGCAAGCGGAGAGAATTTAGGTAAATCCTAAAGTAGACTGCCAAGCGCCGTACAAAGTTTGAAGCAATACAGAGCAATCTGTATTCTGTTTCTTCTTGTACGGCGCTTTTTTTCTTGCCCGATCAGCTTTGTACAGCGTTAAAGTTCTACCCAACCTCCCCTTGTTCCGGGGAGGTTTTTCTATGCGTAAAATTTGGCTCTGCTATATAGCAAAATATCCGTAATTCTCAATTATGAAAATCAACAAAATTCAAAATTGAAAGGATTACGGATATGAAAGAATATAAAAAATCAAATTATGCAATAAACAAAGTCCGCAAAGGGATTGTGTACAGAAACGCGGACGGCAGCATTTTAGAGGTAACGTTCGAGAAGATAGCAAAGGATAATCCGAGTTTTACAGCGGAGGACTTTGAAAAACTAAAGCAGCTTTCAGATGAATTGTACCATGAAGAAGAAAAATCGGATAATTTACAGGCGCATTATGTGAAGGAGTCATTAGATAAACTCAATCCGGATAAGCTACCCTCAAACGAAAATTTGGAAGAAGATTTTTTCTTGAAGGAAGATGGGAATACATATCTTAAAAAATTTCAAAAAGCTATCGATACGCTGCTTACTCCTGTTCAGAAAAGACGTTTATATCTGAGCTGTTTTAGGAAAATGACGGTAAGAGAAATCGCCAAAATTGAGGGCGCTCATTATACAGTGGTAGCGGAAAGTATTAGGGCGGCAAAAAATAAAATAAAAAATTTTTTGATAAATTTTTAAAAATACCCCTACAAAACCCTTGATTTTTTCCATATAAGTGAGAGGACAAATTCTTACAAGCCTGAACGGTCTTCCAAAACAGAATGACGCTCCTTTCGACTTATATATGAACTTTGACAACTGAATACACATTCATCAGGTACATTACCGTTCGGAGGAGCTATGCATGTTGAGCGCCAAGACCTATATGCAGCAATATAGCGAGCGATAGTTCAATATATGCAGACTGCGAATTGCCATCGCAGTGCGATGATACTGACCGGGAATAATGATACTTCCGTAACTCGCGGCTCGGTCATAAAGAAGACGGAGAGGTGAAAGCCCTATGGAGCGATTGGCAAATCGCCGTCTGATGATTTCCCTGTCCGGGGGCGTCGAGGACAAATACGGACAATACATACTAATTGAGAATTGAAAATTGATAATTGAAAAATTTATGAAATGAGGGATTTAAAAATGTTAAATGAAGATTGGATTTATCGCAGAGGCGATATTTATGTTGCGGCGCTTGAACCGAAAATTGGCTTCGTGCAGAGCGGTACACGCCCCGTGATTGTATTGCAAAACAATTGCGGGAATTTTTTTGCACCAACGCTTATTGTTGCTCCGCTCACGTCAAACATTTACAAAAAGCGGCGCTTGCCTACGCATTATTATCTTGATAACGATGAGATGCTGTATCCGTCGGTTGTTATGCTTGAGCAGATAACGACCATTGATAAGCGTCAAATACGCCGATATGTCGGCAAAGTCAGCCGCGATGAGATGGAGAACATAAGCGAGTGTATAGAAAAGAGCTTGGGATTGTATATTCCGGAGGAAATGGAAGCTCCGTAAAAACATTTAACAAAAATTACAACCGTTATCTCAAACTTTGGATGATGGTTTTATCTTTTGAGAAATTTTATCTTTTAAGAAAGAGAGGATACCAATGGAAAAATTATATAGTAGAAAAGAAGCGGCTGAAATCCTTGGAATCAGCATTGCAACACTTGATACCGCCCGAACGCACGGCGTAATATCATATGTTCAGTACGTTCCTAACGGATGCGTATATTTTTCAAATGAAGCTTTACAAGAATATATAGCAAAATGTACACACCGTGCATTACCGCCCGAAAAACGAAACACATATCGCAAAAAGAAATCGCGCTGACGAGTTTGTCAAGTCCCTGGTGAAATTATTTTTGCGACCATATAATAAAGTCAATACTTGAGGCAGTGTCCAAGTATAATCAAAGATTTTCAGGAGGTAATTTAAGATGAAAAAGAAAAAAACAAAACAGTTTGGTACTGTGCTTAGGGGCGGTATCGAATACTACAGAACAAGGATAACAGCTCAAGATGGTAAGCGTATTACATTATATGCAAGGACAATTGATGAACTGTGTGAAAAGATTGAAGATACTAAAGAACAAATTGCCAATAATACATTTTGCAGATCATCACCTACAGTTAAAGAATACTGCGAAAAATGGCTTCTTATGCAGTCAGCAAATGTCAGACAGACAACTTTGACGGATTACACATCAAAGGTCAAGAACTATATCATAAAGCCGCTTGGCGATATGCACATAGCAGATGTAACACTTGATGATATTCGTATGGCTCTTATCCCGGTATCAAAAAAATCAGAATCTGTATATAAATCAGTCAATGTACTTTTAAGGTGTATCTTTACATCGGCAAAAGAGAGCAAGATTATTAAGAACAATCCGACCGCTAATCTTTCTACTAAAGCCGGCGGTGTTCCGCAAGCCGATAAAATACCTCTTACTGACGAACAGGCAAACAAATTGATTGATGCAGTTAAAGACATTCCACCGTATGTATTTGTTATGCTTGGACTGTACGCCGGGCTTCGGAGAGAAGAAATACTTGCCCTCAAATGGGACTCGGTATATTTAGACGTGGAAGCTCCTTATTTAACAGTCCGTAGAGCGTGGCATACCGAACACAACAGACCTGTGATTATGACAGAGTTAAAAACTCCTGCAGCGTATAGAGATATTCCGCTCCCGGACTGTTTAGCTGAATGTTTGCGAGAAGCAAAAGCAAATGCGACCTCTGAATATGTTGTAGCAAATAGTGACGGAAATCCGTTATCGTACACACAATTCAAACGGCTGTGGACATATATTGTAACTCGAACCACAAAAGAACGACATTATTACAGATATGAGAACGGTGAGCGCGTAAAGCATACCGTAACACCTGTCCTTGGAGAAAAGGCGGCTCATAACGGTAATGTCATTTATAGTTTGGACTTTGAGGTAACACCACATCAGCTCAGACATACATACATTACTAATCTGATTCACGCGTCTGTTGATCCAAAAACCGTTCAATATCTTGCGGGACACGAAAGCAGTAAAATTACAATGGATATATACGCCAAAGTGAAATACAACAGGCCGGCAGAGCTTGCGCAAATCTTGGACGACACATTTTCTCTTTGGAATGAAAACCATGATAATCAGGCAACAAGTGCATAAGGAACAGAAAGGATATTCAAATGGCAAGAAAAAAAGAAATTATACCGGAATACCAGTCCGAAATATTCAATGGAAAGGAATATTTTAGAACGAGAATCAAAGATGCAGACGGAAAACGAGTTGCAGTTTACGGCTCTACCCGTAAAGAGTTATATGAAAAGGTTAAAACGGCACAGAGAAAAATAGAGGATATTGCTTTCCGTAGGGAAAACCCGACAGTGAAAGAGTATTGTGAAAAATGGCTGATGATGAAATCGTCAACCGTAAAACCTCAAACATTGCGAGGATATGAACTTGCTCTGCGAAAATATGTTATAGAGCCTATTGGAGATATGTACTTAGACGAAGTTACCTTAGATGATCTGAAATTGCTGATGGTTCCCGTATCTAAAATGTCTTCGGCAGTTTACAGTACAGTAAATATGTTGGTCAAATGTATTTTTTATTCTGCCGAAGCAAATCAGCTGATTGACTATAATCCGTCTGCTACATTATCACCTAAAGGCGGAAAATCAAAAATTAAAAAGGACGCATTAAGTGATGAACAAGTAAATGTGTTGCTTAATACAGTAAAAGGACTCCCTCCGTATGTATTTGTTATGATTGGATTATACGCAGGACTTAGGCGTGAAGAAACTCTTGGACTTAAATGGGACTGCGTGTTTTTGGATGAAAGTACGCCATACATTGCCGTTCGCAGAGCATGGCGCTCAGTTAAAAACCGCCCGGTTGTGAGTGAAGAACTAAAAACTCCGGCTGCCAAGCGAGATATTCCCATTCCCAAATGCTTAGTAGATTGTTTAAAGGAAGCAAAAGCAAAGTCAATCTCCGATTATGTCATTGCGGATAGCAATGGCAAACCACTTTCTTATTCTCAATTTCAACGGGTTTGGAAATATATTGAGGTAAGGACGGCAAAGGAAAGGAAATATTACAAATATGTCAATGGACAAAAAATAGTATGCACGATACACCCGGAACTCGGTTCTCATCAACATAACAATCCAAAGCTGGTATATTCGTTAGATTTTGATGTTACTACGCATCAACTTCGGTATACGTACATCACTAATTTAATTTATTATGGGGTTGATCCCAAAACGGTTCAATACCTTGCAGGACACGAAAACAGTAAAACTACTATTGATATTTATGCAAAAGTGAAGTATAATAAACCTGAAAAACTAATTAGTGTTGTTAACAAGGCTCTAAATAGACCAGTAAGTACAATATGTTTTGAAAATACTGCCGGGGACAAAAAAGGGGTTAAAACTCAGGGAGACACCTCAGAAACCCAGTAATATCAAGGGTTTCCGAGATTTAAGTACAAACGAATATGGACTCAAGGCTGCAAGAAGAGCGCCTCAGTTCTCGAAGAGATAATCATACGGATATTTACAAGCCGCACGAACCTCGCGTTTGCGCGGCTTTTCTTTTGGGCTTGCCGGGATGGGCTTGCCGGGAATACGCGCGAGTATGTTAGGGGCGTAGAAGAAAGTTAAGACGGCGCGTCTATTATGCGCCGCGGTCGGCGAGCGATTTTATGTTTTCGTTAAATATTCGGAGATTCGGAGGATCTATTATTCAAACGAAAATACGGAGATAAGCCCCAAAAATGTATTGACAAACCCCGAAAAAAATAGTATACTAAACAGGTTGTCGGGGTTTGGCGCAGCTTGGTAGCGCACTTGGTTTGGGACCAAGGGGCCGCAGGTTCGAATCCTGTAACCCCGACCATTTTAAAACCGCCGCGGATACGCTAAAACAGCGTGCCTGCGGCGGTTTAATTTTTATATACGCCGCGGCTTTACTTGAAAGACTGCGGCTTGACTGTTTTCTTGACTGTTTTTGGGAGCGGCGGATCTTTTGCCGATTATCGGGATCCGCCGCTTTAGGTTTAGTTTTTATTCTTTATATATTAAATTTACTCCGCGTTCTGCGTCATAAAATCCAGCGTTGAGAATCTTTGGAATACGGCCGCGGCTTCCGCTCTTGTGGAGTCGTCCACAGGCGCGAATCTGCCGCCGTCGGTTCCGTTGAACACTCCGTTTGCCGTGCACCACATTACCGCTTCAACAGCGTATTCCGAGATCTCCGCCGCATCCGGGTACTCAAGCTGCATAGCGTACAGGCCTTCGAATCCCTGACCGTGATACTGAGCCGTGCGGTACATCATTGCCGCCATCTGCTCGCGGGCGATCGGGGCGTCCGGATCAAATTTGGTCTCTGATACGCCGTTTACGACGCCGTTCTCATACGCCCAAGCCACCGCCTGAGCGTAATAAGCGTCGCTCGCCACGTCGCTGAAAGTCTGCTGCGCGACTATCGCCGGTTCGCCCTCCATGCGGTAGAGCATCGTTACGAACATCGCTCTTGTCAGGCTTCCCTCCGGGTCGAAGAGGTTATCTCCCACGCCGTTCATGATACCGTTTTCGGCGACGTATTCAACCGCGCTCGCATACCATGCGTCGGCGGGCACGTCGGTAAACGTCGCATTTGCGGTAGGCTGTTGTTCTTCTCCTTCGTTCGCCGTCTCCCATCTCGCATACAGCGTTATGTTACGGGTAACGGGCGTCGAGAAGTCGTAAGGCGTAACAAGATTCTCGTCCGCGTACCAGCCTGCGAATACGTATCCGTCTCTATGAGGCGCGGTCGGTTCGGAAACCGTCTCTCCGCTGCTTACGGTCGCGTTCTGTACCGCCGAGCCGCCGTTTGAGACGAAGGTCACGGTGTAGCTCGCGGTCGCAAAGCCGTTTGCTCCGAGTCCTCCGCCGCTGCCGCCCTGACCGGTAGAACCGCTCTCGGTCACGCTGACCGCGATATCGTCGGTGATTCCGTTCTGCGGATAGTAAGCGTAGATCGTAGTGTTGCCCGCGCTGTTTCCTGTGATCAACCCGTTTTCATCGACAGACGCTATGTTGTTGTCGTCGCTGTAGTACTCGACCTCGCCGGCGACTTCGCTCCAAGGAGCTACCGCGGTCTCAAGCTGCAGCGTAGCGCCGCTGTCCAGAACTACATTCTCGGCTCCGCCGTTGATCTCGGCCACCATCGGCGCGATCGACGACAGGGTCACCATTCCGTCGGCTACGGTCTCCTCGCCGCTCACCGCGTCTATTTTAAGTTCTACCCTGCCGAGTTCTGAGAAGTCGGATACCTTCGGCGTAAATTCTAAGGTGGATCCGTATGTCTCGCCGGATGCGAGCGCCGGGATCTCGAACGTCGCATAGGTCGTCATAGCGTTGTTCTCGTCGTCTACCGAGTACAGGACGCCTTCTACCGCTTCGGACGGCTTTCTTCCGTTGTTCTGGATCTCAAACGCCAGGCTCGCCGTAGAGCCGTCCGTCGTTATCTCCGTATCCGTAAACTCAAGGTCGCTCTCGTAGGGGATACTGAGTTCTACCGACGGTTCGCCCCATTCCTCGGTATTGTCTTTGCGGACGTAGAACGAAACTATCGTATCCGCGTTCTCTCCGGTTGGCGTGAATACCGCGGCCACGCTCTCGGTATCGCCCGGCTTCAGAACGGTGTCGCTCGAGCCCTGAGCTACCGTAGTCTCTGCGCCGTCAGCGCCGCTCCTTCTGGTGACCATATATTCGTAGCCTTCCTGAACGAGCATGCCGTCGTTCTCAACGTCGAACATGAGCTGAGATTCCACGCCGGCTACCACGGAGTCAACCTCTATCGTGCCGCTCACCACCTCTACCGAGCTTGCGGGTACGAACTCGAGCTCTACCAGCGCGTTGTCGCTGAACTGGATCTGTCCGTTTTCGTCAATGCTCTGCTCGTAGTAGTTGGATACCAGGCTGACGTTGTGGTTCTCGTCCATAACTATATCCATCTCGTCGATTACCTTATTGTAGTTGGTGATCTGCGCCGCGTCGGAGAAACCGCCGTCTTCCGTGTCGGTGATCTCGTCTGGCAGATCCGAGTCCTCGTTTAGTCTGTGATAACGCATACCGTACAGTTCCTTGCCGGTCGAGTAGGAGCCGTTATCGACGCTCGATACGTCGGTGAAAAACAGGTACAGATCCTCGCCGTCGCTCGTCAGCGAATAACTCGAGGTCGCGGAATTCGAACCGTCTCTCTGTCTGAGTCCGGTCTCAGACATCGCAAACTCGTCTCTTGTAAGATTGTCGTATATGGTGTCCGCATAGCCGTCCTCGCTCATACCGAGTTCGTCCGCGGTTTTCTTATACCAGCTTTGGTCGTTCTCGTCCGCGTTCCTAAACGCGTCTACGTTGGCTACTTCCGTTTGAATACTATCCTCGTCCAACTCGGGCGTTCCCTGTACGAACAGGTCGGTCATAAATGCGCTCAGATCCATCAAGTGGAATTCAGAGCCTCCGGTTATATAGGTCAGGTATAGTCTACCATCCAGCTTATTCAGCTGCGGAGCGCTCGCCGCGCTTCCCTCGGCCTCGAGCCTTATCGGGTAGTACGCCTTGCCGGTATCTATGTTGGTAAGGCTCAGCCACATGCTTCTGTCATCGCCTGTATTCAGGTCTTCGTCCTCGTCTATCGTATACGCGGATATAATATAGTTCTCTCCGCCCACGTCTACCGTCTCCATATGATAGTCGATCAACAGAGGATCGGTCATGGTCGGGTGTTTAACTTTAGTGAAGCCGCCGTCGATCGGCTTGGTATCGCCCGGTCTGTAGACCGAATATTTCATAGCCGAGTAGACGCCGGACATATCGAGTAGCTGCTGCTCGCTCTCGACGCCGCTCAGATCGCGCGCCATGTAGCTGCAATAGATATTGCCGTTAGATTCGGACAGTCTTGGGGCGAGGTTACAATATTCGTCCTCGGCCACTGCCATCTCTTCGGACATAGCGCCCGCGTTTATGTCGTAGACCGCTCCGGAGATATTCATAAGATTGAGCTTATCTATCGCCGTGTCCGTATCGGTAAACGCCCTCTCAGCGTCCGCCCACACTATTGCGATCCTGTCTCCCATATCCAGGATCTCCGGCATGTAGTCCGGCGTGCCGTCGTTTGCTACCTGCGCCGGAGCGCTCCACGAGCTTCCGTCGAATATCGAATAGTACAGTACCTGAGCGCCCGTACCGTCGTTTCCGACGAAGGTTATGAACCTCCTGCCTCCGTCAAGCAATGTGATCTGAGGTCTGGTGCGCTCGGCCGCGTTGGACAGCAGGGTCGTCATCGAAATGGGTTCGAGCGAGCCGGCCGCAAGCTGCGCTTCGCTCTGCCCGAAGGTCGACATATCCGCCGTTCCCGCATCCGCGTCGCGGTAGGTAACGACCGCGCCGTTTTCGTCGGTCGAGAGCAGTTTGACTCCCTCGCCCGTATTCTCAGCCGCGAGCGAAGCCATGCCGACGCCGTCCTCGTCGATCAGTCCGCCGAAGAAGCTGTACGAAGTCTGATTCTTGAGCGAGCCAAAGCCTATCTGGGCGGTGAAGAGGTTTATGTTGATGGTTCCGACCAGGATATCGAAACCGATTCCGCCTTCGGAGCCCAGAAGGAAACCTGTGTTAACGTCGCTCTGATCGTAACCCAGATCGAACTGCAGCTTAAGCGACATATATCCTCTCGCCGAAAGGACGCCGCAGATACCGACGCCCACCTGACCGGTGAGTTTGAACATAACGTCTAATCCCGCGTCGTTCGTATCGCCTGCAAACACCTCTGAGACGTTGCCCGCGAGACTTTCAAACTCGCCCGCCGTGAACGCTCTCTCCGCTTCCGCGGTCGCCTTTCCGTACACGATGTTGACCTGCGCCGTTCCGTTCAGGTTAAAGAAGCAGGGCACGAACGAAATCGCCGTGTAGAAGTTCTTATTGAACGAGACGGTGCCGCCTATGGTAATACCGCCGTAGCAGAATATGTACTCCTGGCTCACCGGAGAGTAGATGAACTCGATCTGGAGCATAACGCCTACGTTTGCGCTCAAGGTTCTGCTATTGGTCATTCCCGCGCGCACGTCTTTAGCTTGCTGCGTAGAGTCGAGATCGTTGATCATCTTTTGGTTTTGTTTCATTTGATATTCGAGACTGTCTATTCCATAACTCGTATCGGGGTCGACAGGGTTGTAATATGGGTCGGATTCGATAGAATTTATGGTCTGCTCGATCATTATATTCTCGGCCTTCTTCGCTTCGGATTTGTTATGAGCGGAGGTATCGTTTTTAACCGCCGTTTTATACTTATTGAGCGCGTTCAGCTTATCGTTGGTCGATACGGCTGAGTTCGCGTAATTTGCGGTAATATTGACGTCTAAGGTGTATCCGCTCTTCTGATTGTCCCAGTAGGTGCGCGAGAAGCTCAGCAGTCCGGTCGACGCGCTTCCGCCCGCGGCTCCGACTACCGGCACGTTTACTGTGGGCGCTTCGCTCGCCTCGTAGTACTGCGGCACGTTAAGGACGTTTTCGGTATAGAACACCAGTCCGGTATCTACGTCCGGATACTCGATATCTACCGTGGACGTCCCATTTCCTACGCTGAAGGAATACTTCTCGTTATCCACCAGCCTTACGGAGACCCTGTCTCCGTTGTGCAGATTTTCCGTCATCCTCGGAATGGATACAGTGAATCTGCCGGCGTCGCTTTCGGACGGGTACGCGACGTATTCGGTCTTATTTCCGGTCACGGTGTAGACCGTGAATATCGCCCGCGATACGACTCTGCCCGCAAGATCTACGTAAGCGGTGATATTTATCGTATCGTCGTAGATGTTTATCGAGTTCTGAGTATTGTCGTTACTCTGATTATTCGCCGTTCTGTCGTAGCTGTACGTTATATCCGTGACCTTGGGGATCCCTGTGGGATAGGAGATCTTGGTCCTGCCGACGTTTACGGTATACCCGGTATCCGCGTTGTTGGAGACGGAAGAGGGTATCGTTATCTCGGCTACCTGACCGTTTGTCAGTCCGTCTGAGATAAGTATCGGTATCCTATCTCCCGCCTTCGCGGTGATTTCCATCAGCGTATATCCGCCGTCGGTTTCGGTCATAGCCGACGCCGCGATAACGTTGCCGTCCGAGTCCTGACCCGCGCCTATCATGACCGTCCTATTCGCTACGGGGAGCTCTTTGAGCTCAAGACCGTTGCTGCGGATAGGCGCCACCGCGCTCGCTACGTCGCCGGTGATCGTGTATGTTCTGAGGTCGGATTCTCTGACTCTCTCGACCGATATCCTGAGCACGTTGTCCGACATCCGGCTTCTTGCGTTCATATAATAGGTCTGAGTCCTGTAGGTCTTGCCCGTCATGGTATCCGTTATTACCGGCCGGTATACGTAACCGTTCCCGGCGTCGCCGGTCACTCTTATCCTTATCGCGTAATCCTTGCCCGGATCGGGTTCCATCTTATCCTGCGCCGAAGAAGCGTTCGGATTCAGACTAAGGATCGTGCGTCCGCTGAGCGCGGGATCGCCCGCCAGCTCGCTCTGAGGGATGACGTCCAGGACTTCAAGGTTGTTTCTTGCCGTACTGTTTGCAAATTCTATCTCTATCCTGTTGTCGTTCTCCGCTATGACCGGACGGATCATGTAGCTCTTGAAAGATTCAAGGAACAGCGTGTTGTAGCTGGTGATCGTATCGAAGGTCACGCCGCCGTCGGTCGAAACCTCGTAGCCTACGACGGTAGTTCCCACCGGATCGGCCGCGGTCGCGGAGAGATCCAGCGTATCGCCCGCGTGGAAGGTAACGGTCTGCCCTTCGGCAAGCTGCGAGTTGTTGAACGCGCCGTCTTCGCCCCGCGGAGCCAATACGGTAACGTCCACGTCGTTATAGCTGAACACCGGTCTGAAGCTGAGGATCTGCTTATAGCCCGGGCTGTCCATGTCGTCGCTGGTCGCGACCTGAGTCTGTTCTACCCAGTCTATAAAATATTTGTCCATAGGTATGGTGTCGAGATTTTGGTTTACCTTATTTATCTCTTTATTGACGGCCGACGCGCTGTAGTCTATGTAGCCGGTGGTTTTGTTCTTGCGGCTGTTTAAGTAGCTTATAAAATCCGCGGGATAGTTCACGGTTACGGCGTTCTCTCCGCCGCTGCCTATCCTTATCGTATATCCGCTGATATAACCGAATTTACCGTCGTGGCCGTTTACGTGAGAGTTGCCGAGCGAGAACACCAGGTTGGAACTCTCCTCGTCCGAATTCGCGTAGATCGCGCGGGTCTCGTGCTGGTACAAAAGCTGCGCCCCGCTCTTAACCGTGACCTGCGCCGGCTCGATCGACTCGGTCGTACCGGTCGGAGTGAGGTATGTAAGCCCGTTCGGAGTCTCCATGCTGACGTCGTAGCGCTTGAACATCGCCGCCGCGCCGTAGAAATTCAAATAAGACTTCGGAGTCTTATTCTTCTCCTGATCTATTGAATACGCGTACATATCAAAGGTACTGTCCGAATTTCTCGTCGTTCCCTCGCCTATCTGGAATATGCTTCTGTCCAGAGTTCTGTCAAACTGTCCGGTAACGTCCTGAGACAGATCGTATTTCTCGTCTCCGCGCTCGGATACGATCCTGAACCTCGCGCGCTGTCCGCCGTACGTACCGCTGGTCATCGTCCAGTCGGGAGCTATAAAGCGGTAGAAGATCGCAGGCTGCGCGGCGTACGTCTCGGTCCAGACGCTGCCCTTCTTACCGGTAACCCAGTAGTAATAATACAGTTTACCGTAGTTCCTGGACATATCGGAGTCGTTGTCGATCTGGTAATGGCTGTTTCTTGTGCCGCCCGGCTTATTTCCGTCCCAGTGACCGTAACTGAAAATACCGCCGTGGGCTTGGTCGGACGGGAAGTAGTACTCGCCGACCTGGAGCGCCGGAGTGTAGCTGTCGTCCATGATAGCGCCCGTGGGTTCGCCCCAGTTATACTCGACCGTATAGCTTTTGCCGTCTATCGTGATCCCGAAGGAGCCGGGCGTTCCGTTAGCCGCGGCAAGGGTCGCCTCTTCGCTTCCCTCTTCGTTTGCGTTTTCGCCCTCGTCTATGACGATCGTCGCCCTCGTATATTTACCCTCCGTGCAGGCCTTAAGGTCGGATAGCGTCACCTCAAACTCGCCCTCGCCCGAGACCGGGATCTCTATTTCCTTCTCGGTCTCGTACGGCGCGAAGGCTACCGTCTCGTTTATCTCTTCGTAGTTCTCGCCGGGCTTGGCCGTGCCCTGAACGCTGAGCATGGTCATATCGGCTACGGAATACTCCGCGCCCTTACGCTCTACGGCGACCACGACCTTGCCGTCCTTGGACTTGTACTTGCTCTTGGAGAACGTGACTTCGGAGCGCTCCGTCTCCTCGTTGTCCGTTATTACGCCCGAGAGAGAGGTTACCATATATACCTCCGCGCCCTCGGGGTCCGCAAGCAGCAGGTTGAACGCCTCGTCGCCCTCGGCGTCGTTGTCGTCCATGATCCTAAACTCTATCGTCTTCTCGCTCTCGCCCGGCGCGAAGTACACCCTGAGCTTAGCGGACGCGTCTATAGCGTTCATCGCGTCCGGAACGGTCTCCGCGACGATATCGTCTATAAGATCCTGAGATTCCGTCTCGGTAAGTTCCCTCGACGGCTCGCCGGTCTCGTACTCTCTCTGTTCCGCAAGGCTCACGTAGCCGTCGCCGTCTAAGTCGGCCGCAAGATCGGTCGTCTCTTCGGTCGCCGTCTCTTCTGTTACGGCTTCCTCGACTGCCGCTTCGTCAGTTACAGTTTCCTCTGTTACAGCATCTTCGGGTACTGTTTCTTCAGCAACCGCTTCGTCCGCTGCAACTTCATCGCTTACTGCTTTGTCGGTCTGAGCCGGATCCGGCAGAGTAGCTTCGCCGTCCTCGGTCTGAGTAGCGTTCGTCTCGGCGGAGCCGTTCTCTTCAGCGGCTGTCGCGTCGTCGGCTATAGCCGCCTCGGTATCCGTCTCCGGCTCGTCCGCGCCTTCTACGACGTACTCCTCGTTCTCAGCCGGTTCCGAGCCGTCTGTATCTTCCGTTTCCTGCGCGGCTTCTTCCGCCTGAGCGGCCTCGGCTTCTTCAAGCTCCGCCGATTCGCGCGAGTAGCGTTCGAGTATCGTCTCGTCGCCGCCGATCACCTCGGCGTCGTCCGCGATAAGCTCGTAGTCCTCTCCGTAGAGAGCCGTAAGATCGACGGTGCGTACCTCGACCGACGCCTCTCCGCTCAGATCGCCTTCTCTGTAGATCGGAACGGAATATACCGCGTCGTCCTCGGACAGCGTCGCCGCCGCCGTGCCGAAATAGACTATATTCCAGCCCGGAAGCTCTTCCTCCGTAAGGCGCGACGCTTCGAGCGGCGTTACCGTTTCTTCAGCCGACGCAAACATATACGTCGGAACGATAGTCGCTATCATACACAGCGTCAGCAAGGCGCTCAATAGTCGTTTTCCTTTTTTCATGTGAGAAAAACCTCCCCTTTTTATAATAAGTTCAAGCGTCCGCAAACAAGCAGTCCGCGGTCCGCCTAATTAATTTGACTTGATAATTAACAAATACGTCTTTGTAAAGTCTTGATCGCAACAACAAAAAATATCGGAGCGATCGCCGTTTTAAGCGGCGGATCGCCTAAGTTTACAAAAAACAAAACATATTATCCCCGCGGCGCGGACCGAACGAAGCGGATCGTCCGGCCGCCGCGCAAAAGCGTTAGTCGCCTATATCGGTATGTCCCTGCTCAAACTCCCACTGCAGGCCGTATTTGTCGATAAAATAGAAGTATTTCGTATTACTCAGCACGTCGGCGCCGGCCTGCTTGGCCGCCGGGTCGTTTTCTTTGGCATCGTCGAAGTAGCGGAAATCGCTCGGCTCGGTCTTGCTTATCTGGTAGACCTTGTAGTCGTCGGTCGTGTTGATCAGCGTCGCGTCGGGCTGAGCCTTGATATACTCGAAAGCGTCCTCTATATTCGTCACCTTAAGCGCTACGTGCCGCGCGCCGCTGATGTCGTTGGCCTTGAATATAATCGGCTCCTGTCTGCCCTTAGGGTTGTGATAACACATCAGCTCTATCGTAAAATGCGTTCCGGGAACGCTCATAAAGCCGATCGAGACGTCCGCTTCCTCGGCCTCGTCTATAAAGCCGGCCGCCTGGAAAAAGCCTTTATTTTTCCAATGCGGTATGTACTGATCCGGCGTCGCGCCCAGGATCCTCTCGTAATACTTAAACGCTTCCTCCACGTCGTCTACGAATACGCAGACGTGAGAAAGTCCTATAAACTGCGGTTTGTTCATTTTGGCTCCTCCTTATTTGTATTTTTAATATTTTACTGTTTTATAAAACCCTTTCGCCGTCTCGGTATCCGGCTCTTTGTATCCGCGCGGCGGTTTCGTTTGAATCATATTCCGAAATTAGAATATTTTACGCCGGCTGTTTTTATAGATAGATCTAACGCTGAGCGAATCGATCTATCGTATTTAAATTGCGGCGCCGTACGCTATCCCAAACTGCGGCGACGGGATTATATACCTATATAATTTTATCATAAGAATATTAGAATATATTGAGATGTGACAAATCGGGCGTATTTTTGATAATTTGATAGTTATATACTTTAATTGTAAGAGGTTTGTTGCTTCTATATAATAGGCCGGACCGCTTGAGCTTAAGCGCCGGGAACGGATATTTTCGGCGTTTAACGTGCGTTTTATATCGCGAGCGTATTCGTTGAAATTAATAAATCAAAGTTTTACGATAGAGCGCCGTAAATTGAGATCGCAACTCGGATAAATTTTGCCGTGCCGCGGCTGAAATACGGTTGCAAATCTATAGCAGACGTGGTATAATAAACGCAGTTAAGCAACGAAGAATAAAGCTTTTTGAGGTTATATTTATTAAGTGGGCGTAAATCGGGAAAACCGATTTATGTTAAACAAAATATTTGCAAAAACGTTTCTGCGTAGACGCGTTTATGCAAAATAAGTATATGTTTCATATATTCCCCGTTACCGAAAAATTTCATTTAAAATGAAAACGATTTTGTTAAGCGGCGCGACCGTCTCATAGCGGCGACGGTTCAAAAATTAAGCGGTTTACCGCGGATAAGAAAGGAGCGATCCGGTATGCGAACGTTATCGAAGTTTTATAAAAATAATATGCGCTTGTATCTGTTAATAACGCTGATAGCGGTGGAGCTTTTGATGTCGTTCTCTTTTTTGGGATACGTGCATATAGAACCGATATCCGTTACGGTCGCTTATATCCCGGTATTGTTGGCGGGCGCTTTGGGCGGTTTGCCGGAGGCGACTATATTAGGCGCCGTATTCGGTCTTTGCAGCATGTGGAAGGCGGGCGCGAATTACGTTATGGCGGCGGATCAACTGTTTTCGCCTTTTTTGAGCGGAAGTCCTGTAGAGAGTATTTTGATCAGCGTTGGAAGCCGGGCGCTGTTTGGACTGATCGTCGGACTATTGTATATTGGCGTTAAAAAGACTCGTTTTACCGGGATAGGGATTTTTATCGTCACATTTTTCGGAAAATTTATTCATTCGCTGCTGGTGTATTCGTTTATGGGAATATTATTTCCGGAGACGGGCTACAGCGCGGCAAGCGCGCTAAGCGGTCTTGGCGGTCTCGGCGATATCGCCGCCGACCTCATAACGGCGGCGGTCGTATTGGCGTTTTGGAGGATAGGAAAGTCGCGGGTATGGCGTGAATTTTGCGATAGAGTCGATAAAGCGCGGCGGCTCCAGAGCGGCGAACGCTATCACCGGCTCTCTTTAGCGGTGATCGTTATACTTACGCTCTGCTTCGCCATGGCGGTGGTCGTATATTTTGTGCATAGAATGGATTACGTGCTGAACCAGAGCGGCATTACCCTGACGGCGGCGAATTATTCCGACTTAGTGCACCTTCAGGCGCAATTCTTGATAGGTATACTCTCGCTCATGACCTTGGTTATCATATTCCTTATATTTAACCGTAAATATACTACGTATATGAATCATGAAGCAAAAATCGACGCCTTGACCGGAGTCATGAACAGAACCGCGTTTTTCCAGGCCTGTGAGAAAATGATCGGAGGGCTTCATGCGGGCGAGAAAAACGGATATTTTATAATGATAGATATGGATTATTTTAAAGAGATAAACGATAATTACGGACATCCGGAAGGCGACCGCGTCTTAAAAAGTACGGCCGCGGCGCTTAAGGAGATCTTTGGACGCGACGGCGTGATCGGCAGGGTAGGCGGCGACGAGTTCGCGGTTCTGATCTATATGCCTATATCGAGGGATAGATTAGAGACCAATCTGACGGCGTTCCTAAACAGGATCCATAAGATCGAAGTTAATGAAAGCAGACTGTCGTGCAGTATGGGAGCAGTTGCGGCTGCGGCGGATAAGACGATCGACGAGATCTATCGGGAAGCCGACAAGCTTTTGTACGCAGCGAAAAAACAGGGACGCGACGGATACGCCGTTGAAGATACTAAGGCGGAGCCCCGGCCGCTTGTAAACGTTTAGGTAAACGAGGGGTTTTAAGAGAAATCGATAGGATCCGGATTTGCAAAACCGACGCCCGCGCCCGGGTCGATTTAGCCGGATATATCGAAGTTGATATGTTTTAGGGAAAAAATAATGAATGGACAAAGTGTGTATTTTGTAGTAGAATGTAAAAACAGGATGATGATGAAATGGAAACAACGACAATAGATGAAAATAAACGTTGTCCAAGTGCGAAAAAATAGAAAACCAAATAAAGATAGGTTTCAATTGTTCCGAGACGCAGCGATGCCAGTGTAAGGAGTACGAAACAAGATATACGCTAAAAGTAGTTATTTCGGTATTTGTAGAATCGTATAACCGCCTTGGCTTTGCCAAATACAATTTTAAACGTCTTCACAAAACAAAAGAGTTTCCGCTTGGACTTGTTAACTTTCTATAACAATGCATTTGTCCGCTTATCAATCAGGTATCCACTTGATTGGTTTTGGCTATTGCTATGGCATTTATTTTATAATTCATTTGAATACAAGAATGGAGAGAAGAAATTGACAGATACACATATTGATTGGCGAAAAAACCCAAATATTCGACCTGTTGAGTTTCCGCACAAGGAGCAATACTATTCTGACATTCTTAACATACAATATAGTTGGTCTGGGAGAGTTGATATTAATATTTGCAATACCTTTGTCATGGAAGCAGTGCAACAGTTAACTAACGCAATAGAATTGTTTGAGGATGGTTATTTTGACTGTGCGTATTATTCATTGCGTTCAGCCGTTGATGTATCGACTACAATGGTATTTCTAGAGGATATGCCCGATGAAGAAAAAGAAAAATTTCTAGAAGCATGGAAAGATACAAAGGATTTTCCTATGCAAGGACAAATGATTAAACAATTATCGCTTAAGGGAACAGTTTTTGCAGATATGAAAGAAAAGATGTCTGGGTTCTTTATCAGAGCTAAAGAACTAAGTGCAAGCTTAAATAAATATGTTCATAAGCAGGGATTACAACACTTTTATATTTCTCGAAATCATCCATTAAATTGGCACAAATCACAGGATTCATTTATCACAACTTTTGAACATTATCTTCAACGCTGTATTGGAGTAGTAGCAGTAATGCGATTGGTGATAGATCCTTTTCCAATTTTACTTATGGATGACGAAATTCTATATAGATGTTTCAATTCGTTAACTGTTCCATACTCCGAAAAATTTGTAGAGAAATACATCGGAACAACAATAGTAGAACAGTATAAGCAAACGGATTTGTACTCTAGTACATATAATTCTTTTATTGGAAAAGAAAAGAAAAACGAAGCTGTATTCAATGTAACTTACCATAATTATATTGATACTAGGAAAATTGATAATATTTTTAAACAATTACATTTATTGACTATGGACGATATTGTTAGCGTTTTATTAGTAGTTGCCTGTGAGAAAGTCGTTAGAGTATATTGCAACTACAGTATAGTTATGTATTTTACAGATAGAAGTACAAATCGGAAAGCCATGTCGTGGGCCTTTGCAGACTTCAAACATTTCTCAGAGGTAGATGATTTGATAAATCAGCCCTATGATGAAGCTTATATTTCTGTTCTGTTTTTTAATAATACTCCATATTTTGTAGAGCACAACGAGCTACTAGGTTCAGATGATGTAGGTTGTATGGTAGAACTTCTGTCCGATGTTTTGCTCAAGGTTGAAAGTACATCCGATAAATAAAATGGGTGACCATGTAATTTTCCTTGGTCACCTATTTATGTTGTTGATATCACAGCCACATTTTCACGGCAAATCCACCGTTGAAAAAATAGGTGTTCATCCAATACCTGATTGGTGGAGATGAGGGGAATCGAACCCCTGTCCGAAAGTTTATCCTCACAAGGCGCTACGGGCGTAGTCTATGGCTAAGATTCCCTTATACGCCGTTCCACAGACATACCGGCGTACTCGGTAGCTTCATAGGTGCATGGGCGGGTCAAAGCTTTCCCGCCCCACGTTCATCGCTTAGTGTTGATATCCGTTAGCGGCTCGCGATAGGCCGCTGAAGGACATGCCGCTGTAATTAGGCGGCAGCTAATTCGTAATTATTGTTATTAGCGTTTAATTTTAGTTTGGCGCCTTAACGCGGCTGCCGTTTCGGCCCGCTCCTCATGCCTCTAAACCCCCGTCGAAACCGTTGCATCCCCATGTTAAGTCCGAGTTATACGCGGCGCGCAGAGTTTAGTCCGTCCGTTTAATTGACGAAAAAGACATACGGGGCTACCTAAGTAAGTAGCGTCGCTTATCTAAATTAACATATATTTAAAGAAAAATCAAGCTTCGGCGCGGAATTATTTTTATCCTGAATATAATAAAAACTCATATCCGGCCGGATTTTGTAATTATTTATCTTTGGGCGCCGAAAAACGTACGTCCGGCGCGGAGTTTTGTTTCATAGTTATTTCGATCGTCAATTCTAATAATACGGCTTCGCGCGCTAATCGATATCGAGAGGCGGAAGCCTGCGCATGATCCAGTCGATCGCAAGGTCTATCCACGCCGAGGTCTCGGGCTGGAAATCCTTGGGCTGGCATGCGGTGATACGGTTGCCTAAAGCGAGACCGTGGCTCCCGTCGGGATAGATGTGCAGCTCGTATTTTATCCCGTTTTCGAGCAGCGCCGACGCGAAACGCATCGAGCTTAAGACCGGAACGGAATTATCCGAAAAGGTGTGCCAGATAAAACATTCGGGCGTGTTCGCCGAGACCCGCTTATCCAGCCCAAACCGGCTCTTTTTGTATTCTTTGCCCTCGGTGAAGCGCTCGTACGTGCCCATGTGAGTCTTATCCGGCTCGTCTATTATGACAGGGTAGGCGAGTATTAGCCCGTCGGGCCTGTTCCGCTCGCCGTCCGTGTTCGACAGTCTCTGTATCTCCGGGTCGTTCCAGTATACGCCGAGACTCGCGGTAAGGTGTCCGCCCGCCGAAAAGCCGCATACGTATATGTTGTCTTCGTCTATATAATTTTCCTCGGCTATGCTCCTGACGTAGGCGACCGCGTTTGACAGCTCGCAGGTCGGAGCCGGCCAACCGGTCGGTTCGGTCGAATATTCAAGCACGAACGCGTGAAAACCCGCCGCGCAGAACTTGAGCGCGATAGGCTCGGCCTCTCTTGCGGATCGCGAGGAATAGCCGCCGCCGGCGCAGACTATGACCGCCGGACGCTTGCCCCATACCGTTCGGGACAAAAGCTCGTCGCCCAGTATGTAGCATATAAGCTCGGCGTTTTTCTCGGGCGCGTTTATATCCATATCGCCGTAATTGACGTTTAAAGAAACTCTGTCGTATAACATAATATCTCCGATCGACGCGTATTTTATAAGCCGCCGTATGGATTTAGATCAATTTTATAAAACTAAAAACCCGATCCGTTTGGCGGACGTAATGTTTATTCCTTAAAATTATAATGCGTTATTCGCAAAGTTCGGCGACTATTTTGTTGATGAGCTTGCCGTCGGCCTTGCCCTTGAGTTCGCCCATTACCGATTTCATTATCATACCCTTGTTCTTTGTCGCGATAACGTCGGCGAATTTGGTCGTAAGCAGGGCGCGGATCCCGTCCTCGTCCATCTGCTCGGGCGCGAATTCCTGGATCACCTTGACTCTCGCCTCGTATTCGGCCTTCAGTTCGGCTCTCTCGGCCGGACACGTATCGACCTGTTCCTTAGCGGTCTTGAGCTCTTTTAATATGACCGAATCGACCATGCTCTCCGGAATATCGTCGCGACAGCCCTCGTCGATAGCGACTTTCTTAACGGCCGCTATAAGCCCCGATATAACGTCTTTTCTTTCCTTTTCCTTAGCTTTCATAGCGGCGATCATCGCCTGCTGCAAAGTTTTCATATCCATAATATTTATCCTCCTGTATAACGATCGTATAGGTAAGTTCTAAAGCCGTATTTGCACGGTAAAAGCTTGCGCGAACGCGGCGCGGGATCAGCCCCGCCTGTTAAAATCTCTCACCGCTCTGTCCATGTTGCGCTTAGCGTCGCGGTTCGCCGCCGCCGCGCGTTTGTCGTAGTTCTTTTTGCCTCGGCAGAGACCGAGCGCTATCTTAACGCGTCTGTCTTTAAAATATACTCTGAGCGGGATCAGCGTGTAGCCGTCCTGCTGAGTCAGTCCGATCAGCTTGTTTATCTCGCGTCTGTGCAGCAAAAGCCGCCTCTGACGGAGCGGGTCTCTGTTGAATATATTCCCGTGTTCGTACGGACTTATATGCATGCCGATGAGTATCGCCTCGCCGGTCTTTACCGAGACGTAGCTGTCCTTTAAATTGACTCTGCCCTCGCGCACCGATTTGACTTCGGTTCCGGCAAGCTCTATTCCCGCCTCGTACTCCTCGTCGACAAAATAGTCGTGATACGCTTTTTTGTTGGAAGCTATTACTCTGCCACCGTTTTTAGCCGGTTTAGCCATGTTCTCACCTCTCTGACTTGTAACTTCACGATTTGAATTTTATATCGAATCATAGAAATAATTATACAGCCGGGCGCTTTTGTTGTCAAGCGGTTAAACGAATATCAAACGGTCGAGTTTTGGCGGATCCGGGCGCGCGGAAGAAAGCGGCGAATTTGATTTGATATATGTAACGAGCCGCGGCTTATTTGAAGTTTGAACGGATCGCATATCCGCGGGATACGTATTTGGAGGAACTCGGACGCTATGCCCGGGCGGGCGCGGAAATTTTTTACAGATATTTTAAATTTCAGCGAGAAATTTTATGTTTAGATCGATCCGGGGACCCGCAAATATTTGTGCAAAATGTGGATAAACCGCCCTTAGATCGGGCGGAGGTTATGTAAAATCCACGTTAAACAAAACCAAATCAACGCAAGGCCGCGCCAAAACGCCATAAAAACGGCGCGCGGAACGCGGAAACGGAAGGCGCCCGACTTGACAGATAGGGAGTAAAATGATAAAATTCGTTATATTTGGAAATTAAAATATGTTGGATATGACTCTAACTTATTTTAGGTTTACGAACGTTTTTTTGCGGTTTAAAAAGACTATAATTATTACGGGGGAGCCTTGCAGATGTTTTTATCCGGTAATTGGCGGGATTACGAGCTTATAGACGCGTCCGGCGGCGAGAAGCTGGAACGCTGGGGAGACGTGACGCTAATACGTCCTGATCCGCAGATAGTCTGGACTCTGAGCGAAAAAGATAAGGACGAGCGCTGGAACTCGGCCGACGCGAGGTATATACGCAGTTCCTCGGGCGGCGGAAAATGGCGTATGTTCAGAAAGCTCCCCGATTCGTGGACTATAAATTACGGAGAATTGCGGTTTGGGATAAAGCCGATGGGCTTTAAGCACACCGGTATATTCCCCGAACAGGCGGCTAATTGGGATTGGTTTTCGGATATAATAAGAAAGAGCGGCAGAGCGCGGGATGATGTGAACGTCCTGAACCTGTTCGCTTATACCGGCGGCGCCACGATGAGCGCGTCGGCGGCCGGAGCTAAGGTCTGTCATGTGGACGCGGCGAAGGGAATGGTGAATTGGGCGAAGGAGAACGCCTCGCTCTCGGGGCTGAGACAGAACCCGATACGGTATATAGTGGACGACGCGAGGAAATTTGTCGAGCGCGAAATACGCCGCGGACATAAATACGACGGACTTATCATGGATCCGCCGTCGTACGGACGCGGACCCGGCGGAGAGGTCTGGAAGATAGAGGACGAGCTGTTCGGGCTTATAGAGACCTGCGCGGGCGTCCTGAGCGATGATCCGCTGTTCTTCCTTGTGAACACATATACGACCGGACTTTCCGGAAGCGTTATGGAAAATATATTCAAGCTTACGCTGAAAAAGAAGCGGAGCGGCAGGATAGATATAGACGAGATAGGTCTGCCTATCTCAAACGGCGGACTTAGGTTGCCTTGCGGCTATAGTTCGAGGTATACTTTCGGCGGTTAGAGAGTTGCGCGGTTTGAGATAATGATTTTTTACCGGCGTAGATCGACGCGGGAGAGCGCTCGGATATAGCCGGAGGCGCTTGCAAAAAATAGGCGCGGTACGGCGGTTTAGGCGGGTAAGTCTTGAACGTATAGACTTGCGCCGCGCGGGATATTATATTTAATTTCGGCGCGGACTGCGGGATCCGGCGTCTATGGAGAACGCCGCCTAAAGTTTTACGCGGCGGAAGCGAAATGGAGAAGCTTATGAAAAAGAGCGGGAAAGCTGAGACGGATGTAAAATTAAATAGAGATAAGACGAGCGCCAAAAACACGGCCGCGCCCTCTGCGAGTATCGAGGATTCGATAAGTCCGGTGAATATAATAACGGTCGAGGATCTGCGTTTCGAGTACTACGACGAGGAGAGCGAGAGCAGAACAGAGGTTATAAGAGGCGTTAGCATGGGAGTGCGCCAAGGCGAGTTTTTGGCCGTTTTGGGGCATAACGGTTCCGGAAAATCGACCCTTGCCAAACATTTTAACGCGATACTGACGCCTACGTCCGGGAAAGTGATAGTGAACGGGTTAGACACTTCTGACGAAGAAAAGCTGTACGAGATAAGACAGACGGTCGGGATGGTATTTCAGAATCCGGATAATCAGATGGTCGCGACGATCGTCGAGGAGGACGTAGCGTTTGCGCCCGAGAACCTTGGAGTACCGTCCGAGGAGATTCGCAGGAGGGTGGACGCCGCGCTGGCCGCTGTAAATATGTCGGAGTTTAAGAAGCACGCTCCGCACATGCTCTCGGGCGGACAGAAGCAGAGAGTGGCGATCGCGGGAGTTTTGGCGATGGATCCGGATATAATAGTTCTGGACGAGCCGACGGCGATGCTCGACCCGGCGGGGAGAAGAGAGATAATAACAACGATCAGACGGTTAAACCGCGAACAGGGAATGACCGTAGTCCTGATTACGCATTATATGGACGAGGCCGTCCAAGCGGACAGAGTGATCGTGATGGACGACGGCAGGATAGCGATGGAAGGAAAGCCGAAAGAGATATTTCCAAACGTGGAGAAGCTCAGGGAGCTTGGACTTGACGCGCCTCAGTCGACCGAGCTGGTATATCGCCTCAACCTGATCGGCGCCGGTCTCGATCCGGCGGTTTTGAACGAAGCGGAATGCGCGGCGGAGATACTGAGGAAATTGGGCTATGATACGAATAAGACTGCGTTCTTGAAGTATTAGCGGCAAATACTTAAATGGAGATATATGATGATTAAACTCGAAAATGTCAGTTACGTATATATGGCCGGAGGGCCGTTTGAAAAAAAGGCTCTTGACGGGGTCAGCCTTGAGATAAGCGAAGGCGAGTTTGTCGGGCTTATCGGGCATACCGGCTCGGGCAAGTCTACCCTTATCCAGCTTTTAAACGGACTGCTTAAGCCCTCCGGCGGCAAGGTATATATAGACGGAGAAGACCTGACCGACAAGAAGACGAAACTTCGGGACGTACGTTTTAAGGTCGGGCTTGTGATGCAGTATCCGGAGTATCAGCTCTTCGAGGAGACCGTTATCAAGGACATATCGTTCGGACCTAAAAACATGGGGCTCGATGAGAAAGAAGTCTTAGAGCGCGCGAAGTTCGCCGCAAATATGGTGGGGCTTAAAGAGGATACGCTCGACAAATCGCCGTTCGATCTCTCGGGCGGACAGAAACGCCGCGCCGCGATAGCCGGAGTTTTGGCGATGGAGCCTAAGATACTTATTTTGGACGAGCCGACGGCGGGGCTCGACCCGGCCGGACGAAACGAGATCTTATATAAGCTCAGGGATATGCATAAGAGGATGAACCTGACGGTAATACTCGTCTCCCACAGCATGGAGGACGTGGCTCAGCTCGCGGACAGGATACTTGTGATGAATCATGGAAAGGTCGAGATGTTCGCGCCGCCGTCCGAGATATTCAGGCAGAGCGGACGGCTCAGAGAGATAGGTCTCGCCGTGCCGCAGATAACCAACGTCATGGATATGCTCAAAGACGCGGGGTTGGACGTTCCCGACGGGATATACACTCCCGACGACGCGTTTGAAGCGCTGAGACCGTTTTTTACGGGAGACAGAACTCAAGTCAGAGATTAAGGAGAATAACGTGAAAGTTCCTTTCGCGTTAGCCTCCGGCAGGATT
>JAHZIG010000032.1 GCA_019419865.1 Clostridiales bacterium
AGAATCCGTTTGCCAATTAATTTGGTATAACAGGAATTGAATAAAAAATATTATATCCCCCGTTTAACGCGGGGGATATTTTATTGCGCGCTATCGCATTTTAAGAGTCGAATAAGACTAAGATAAGGCCGGGTCTATATAATACGCGGCTTTGCAATAAAAGGTAAGCTCCGCGGCGTCTTTTAGCCGTGGATGCGGGAATTTTAATGTTTATAACGGCCTGCCGTCTATGATTTTCATAGCCGTGCGGATACCGTCGACGGCCGCGCTCGTTATTCCGCCCGCGTAACCCGCGCCTTCGCCCGAGGGATAGATGCCGCCCACGCTTACGCTTTCGCCGTTTTCTTTTCTGGTTATCCTGACCGGCGACGAGGTGCGCGTTTCAATCCCTGTCAAAACGGAACCGCAGGAGACGAAACCGCTAATCCTGCGCTCAAAATCGTTAAGACCCTCGGTAAGCGTCTTTGAAATAAAATCCGGCAAACATCTTCTGAGATCGGTGTATTTGACCTTGCCCGTAAAACTGGGGATCACGTCCGAGGGAGCGGGTGAGGCAGTGTTTTTAACAAAGTCTTTGGCGAGCTGCACGGGCGCCGTATAGTCGGAGCCGCCGAGTTTAAACGCCAAAGACTCGTATTTTCGCTGAAACTCCACGCCGCCGAACGGAGTTCCGTCGTCGAAATCTTCGGGGCGCACGTTTACGACAAGCGCGCTGTTGGCGTTCTCGCCGTCTCTCAAATGTTCGCTCATTCCGTTTACGACCAAGCGGCCCTCTTCCGAGGACGCGTTTACGACCTGACCGCCGGGACACATGCAAAACGAATAGCAGCTTCGTTCTTTGCCGTTGTATACCAGCTTGTAGTCGGCCGGAGGAAGCGCCAAACCGGAGCTTTTGTATTGCATGTAGTTTATAAACGATTGCTTATGCTCGATCCTGACCCCGGCCGCGAACGGCTTAGGCTCGATATATACGCCCCTCCGCCAGAGCGTCTTAAAAGTATCTCTGGCGCTGTGTCCCAAGGCGAGGATAAGTTTTTCGCATTTTACGGCTTCGCTTCCGTTAAGTTCTATTTCGGATACTTTACCGCCGTTTATTTTTAAGTCGGTAAGCCGGGTGTTGAACTTTATTTCAACTCCCATTTCTATCAGCTTATTTCGCATGTTAACAATGACTTCTCGGAGCATGTCGGTGCCTATATGAGGTTTAGCCTTATATAGGATGTCGTCGGGCGCGCCGAAGTCTGCGAACGTTTTGAGAACAAAACGGCAGTACGGGTCGCTTATACCGGTATTCAGCTTTCCGTCCGAGAACGTACCCGCTCCGCCCTCGCCGAATTGTACGTTGGTATTTTTGTCAAGCTTTCCTCCGCTCCAAAAACTGTCGATTTTACGGATCCGTTCGTCGACCGCGCCGCCGCGGTCTATGAGTAGAGGAGGATTTCCGCTTTTTGCAAGGATATACGCCGCGAACAGTCCCGCCGGACCCATGCCTACAACGACCGGCCGAGTTCCGCCTATGCTTTTAACGGGAACGGTTAAATCGTCCTTTAAACTCAGCGGCTTTATGTTTTTATATTCGCGGTCTAAGCGATCCGCGTCCGCAATTACCGAATAGACGTAGTGGATGTTGTTTTTTCGTCTTGCGTCCAAAGATTGTTTATAGATCCTGAAATTTGTCGCCGATACAGAACTATGCCGCGCAATTTCTTGCGCGGCGCTTAAAACGTCTTCCGGTCTGTGTTTGATCGGCATTGAGATATTATTAATTAGAATTTGCACTTACTTTAACCTCCGTAGTCGATCCGTCGACCTTTATATCAGGTGGGATTATCAAATTTACTTCAGCTTCGCCTCTGTTGTTAAAGCTGTTTGAGTAAATTGTTTCCGTACTCAAAGATTCTATTGCGTCGATAGCGTCGTAAGGACCGTATATCGTTATCTGCGAAGGCGATACGTTGTATGTTCCGCTGACGCCGGAGTCGTATATTACGCTGACGGGAACAGTTTTGACCTTATATATAGGACACGTTATATCGATTTCACTGTGATCCATGTTGATCCATCTTACGTCTCTTTCCGTCAGAGGCTTGTTAGACTGATCGTAGAGCGTAATTCCGTATGAAGAGGTAATCTCTCCCGTTTCGTAATTTTCAGCGCTAACAGAAGATAAATCGACCGATACCTCCGCTCTGGAGACTGTGCTTAAATTTTCGGAGGTTCCGGATAACGTTATTTGAGGGGCGGACAGCTCTATGTCGCCTTCTCTGTATCCTTCGTTTAATGAACCGGTTTTATTTACTTCTACGTCGATTTTTTTCTCGTTCGTCTTAGACACGTACACGTCCACAGCCGACGGAGTAAACGAAAGTATATCGCCAAATTCAGTCGATGCGGAGAGGTTGACGGTGATAGGTTCTTCCTCGCTAATTCTGGATACGTTTATTCCGTAAAAATCCAGCTTAACCGCCAAATTGTTTTCATTAAAATTAGCGATTACCCTGCGGCTGCCTTCGATCCGCACGGACGCGACGTTCGACGAGAGGCGGTCGATACTGTAACCCGCGTCGGTCAGGACTTCGGTATTAACGGTTTCGATTGCGACCTCTCTGAAGGTTCTCTCGGTCGGGGCGTCGATAACGATTATTATATACACCCAAATAATAACGGCGATGATGAAGGAGATTATTTTTAGTACAGAATTGTTTTCAAATAACTTATTCATAACTAACGTCTCTCCTTTCTGGAGAATATCTTCTGGATCGCTTTCGGGTGTTCATTGTTTTCGCTCAATTCAAATATATCGATCAGCTTTGCTTTAAGAGTTTCTTCGTTAAAGCCGCGTTCAAGAATGCCGCCGACCGCTACGGAAATGTTTCCGGTTTCTTCAGATACGATCACAACGATTACGTTAGCCTCTTCCGAGATGCCGATCCCGGCTCTGTGCCTTGTGCCCAGCTCGGTGCGTATGTCCGGGTTCTGAGTAAGCGGCAGAACGCAGGCGGCCATAGCAAGCCTGTTTTCCCTGACGACGACCGCGCCGTCGTGAAGCGGGGTATTCGGAACGAATACGTTGACCAAAAGCTCCGAGGTGACGACGGCGTCTATCTTAACTCCCGAGCTTATCATTGAGTCTATATTTATGCCTCTCTCTATTACGATCAGCGCGCCCGTCTTGTCGTTTGACAAATGCTGCGCCGCGTGCGAAACTTCTTTTATTACGTCTAAAGTCTGCATGTCGTCCGGTCCCTGATCGGTAGCGAACCATTTGCTGAGCGACGTCTTGCCGACTTGTTCAAGCGCGCGTCTCAGTTCCGGCTGGAATATGATTACCAGCGCGAAGAAACCAAGCTGCATGGTTTTTGAAAGTATATATGTCGTAACATGTAAATTAAATAAATATACAAGCTGAACAACAACTACTATCAGAACTACCCCTTTGAGCAGACGGGTAGTATGGGTATCGCGTATAAATTTCAGAACTATATACACGAGTACCGTGACCAATAATATATCTATAGCGTCGGCTACTCGAAGCAACGATAACTGGTCGATCAGCGATTCAAAAAAAGTTATAAACATTGAGCGCCTCCATTTCCGATAGTTTAACTTTGTTTATTGGTTTTAATACTTCGTTTTTGCCGCAGTTTTTAACCGGAGGATAAAACTTTATCAGACCTATGCCAAACGCGGATTTTCTTATTAATATAGCTTTCACGCGCGTGTAAAAGAGCGCCGGTCATTTGAAATATATCGGCTTAAAGCGAACGACGACAATCGTAAAATGGGATTAATACGCTTTGCCCCAATATACCATTTTATCGGCGGGTTTTCCGCAGCAAATACAATGGTCGGAAATCTTTTCCTGCTCGAATGGGATACATCTCGAAGTCGCCGTCGTATCTTCCTTGATCTTCAGCTCGCAGGCTTCGTCGCCGCACCACATAGCCTTGATAAAACCGTTGCCTTCGGACAAGATCTTTTTGAACTCGTCGTAGTTTTCGGCGGTATAGGTTTTGCTCTCTCTGTTTTTCGAAGCGGCTTCATACATTCCGGCTTGGATCTCGCGCAGGAAAGTATTTAGTTCTTCCTCGATATTGTCGAGCGATACAAATTTTTTGCTTCGGTCGAGACGGCTGACCAGAACGGCCTGATTCTTCTCTATATCCTTAGGTCCAAGTTCGATCCTGACCGGAACGCCGCGCATCTCGTATTCGCTGAATTTCCAGCCCGGAGACTTGTCGCTGTCGTCAAGTTTTACTCTGAACTTTTTGGAAAGCTGGTCTTTTAACGCGGCGGCTCTTTCGAGGACGCCTTCCTTATGCATCGCTATAGGAACTATGACCGCCTGCACGGGCGCGATCGCCGGAGGCAGCTTTAATCCAGCGTCGTCGCCGTGAACCATTATTATAGCGCCTATTATTCTTGTGGACATTCCCCACGAGGTCTGATGTACGTATTGGAGGGTGTTGTTCTCGTCCAAGTATTTTATGTCGAACGCCTTGGCGAACCCATCGCCGAAATTATGGCTCGTTCCTGATTGAAGAGCTTTGCCGTCGTGCATCATACTTTCAATAGTATACGTTGAGTTGGCGCCCGCGAATTTTTCCTTATCGGTTTTTTGACCTTTGATAACGGGAATAGCCAGCTCGTTTTCACAGAAGTCGGCGTAAACGTTTAACATCTGTATTGTTCTTTCCTGAGCTTCTTCTTCTGTGGCGTGAGCGGTATGTCCCTCCTGCCATAAAAATTCCGTGCTTCTTAAAAACGGACGCGTCGTCTTTTCCCATCTAACCACAGAACACCACTGATTATAGAGTTTGGGAAGATCGCGGTACGATCTGATTACGTCGGAATAATGTTCGCAAAACAGCGTTTCGGACGTAGGTCTTACGCAGAGTCTTTCAGTCAGCTTTTCATTACCGCCGTGGGTTACCCAAGCCACTTCGGGGGCGAAGCCCTCGACGTGATCTTTTTCTCTTTGAAGCAAGCTCTCGGGTATAAACATAGGCATAGATACATTTTCAACGCCCGTCTCCTTAAAACGCGCGTCGAGAATCTTCTGAATATTTTCCCATATAGCGTAGCCGTAAGGCTGTATCACCATGCAGCCTTTTACCCCTGAATAGCTGCATAACTGAGCTTTTTTAATAATATCAGTATACCACTGAGCAAAATCCTCGCTCATTGGAGTTATTTCCTCAACTAATCTGTTGTCCTTTGAATTTTTTTTGTTTTCTGCCAAATAAATCAATCCTCCCGGTCGTTAGCTATGTTATCGTTATCGTCTGTAGTAAATTTATAAATTTTATACTGCATTATGCGATCAGTTTACGATATAATAACAGTCGCCGCCTTTTACTAAAGTTTTAATTTTCTATATACAAATTTAGTATAAAATAAAACCATTTTAGTGTCAAGGCTTACCGGGTAATTTTAATAAATTTATACTGCGGAGCTAAATTTAAATACGCTTAAAAAATTTCAGCCGAATATATTTGTCAATCGTAAAAATAACGGTCGATATTTTTGGTAAGTTTAGACAGCGTCGCCATAAAAGCCTCGGTTTCGGACTCGGATAGATCGGACATAAGAACGGTATTAAATTTTTTAACGAGACTCGCCGTTTTACGAGCCTTTTCGAAGCCTTTATCTGTTAACTTGAATCTTTTTATCCTGAGATCGAAGTCGTCCGTAAATTTAACTATCATATCTGCATGGACGAGCTTACGCAGCAGATCGCTTAAAGAAGGCTGAGCTATGCCGAGGGCTTGGACAAGTTCCCCCTGCGAACTTAACGGATAGCAATACAGGAAGTACACGATCTGAGCTAATTTAAGTTCCATATCGTCGGCGTCGAACTCGTACTTAAACGCGTTTTTCAAAAGCGAATTTAAGATAGATATTTGGAGCGCCGCGTTGTTTGTATTGTCTAAATTTGGACGCTTAGAGCCGTTTGCTCCAAAAGCGTCGTTATTTAAAACGTCTTTGGAGAGCTTTTCCATAGTTATCACCCGGATATTATATTTAAAATATTCAAATGCGTAGCCGCATAAAAATAATACCATAAATTTTAATATTTGAAAAGAAAAATTTCTAAAAGAGTCCGCGCGAAACGCAGTCGGATTTTAGAGTAAGCCGCGCGATCCGCTTGACGCCTAAATTAATTTTGTGTATACTGTTAGTATATTATGATTTATTAGATTGCGGAGGAGGCGACGGAGAATGCGTTGTGGTAATTGCCGTAAAGAAATAGACGATACATGTGAAGTTTGCCCGTTTTGCGGAATCAAAATTTTAAATAATCAAGATGTATTAATTTCTTCGATCGGTTACATAAGCAGGATAGTAAGGCGAACATATTTTGCCTGCGTTTTGTTTAACGCGGCGGTTTTTGTTTTGTATCTGTGTTTTATTTATCAACTGAACTGGGCGTACGCGGCTCTTGGCGCCGGAGTTTCAAATATCTTGATCGTGGTCGCTTTAGCGATAATGGGATCGTCGTTGTTTGCGGGAGCGGCTAAAATTTATAGATTCAGATCGTATATTGAAGTATTGTCCGATAGGCTCGAGGGGATAAATCATCTTCAGAACAGGCCGCCGTTCAGTAAGTTCGTCCTGCCGTTTGGCGCCGTGGACAGGGTGGAGGCGGAGCCGGGATTTATATTGATCTACTCGGGCGACGAATTATATAAATGTATGGTCGAACCCGGAACGGAAATTTTGTTTAAGAAGATCATAAAGGATAAGCAAAAGAGCGTAAAGTTATAGTTTCGGACGCAATCTACGCGGATGAAAGAGGAGGAGATATAAATGCCCGGAAATGATAAAATAGACGGCGGGCGAAAATTTGACTGGAACAAAACGTCCGAGGATTATGCAAAGTACAGGGATATTTATCCGAACGAGTTTTATGATATTCTCTTGAGCAGAGGCATGTGCGCGAGCGGACAGCGCGTTTTGGACGTCGGAACGGGAACGGGAGTATTGCCGAGGGCTCTATATAGGTTCGGAGCGGATTTTACCGGTATCGACATATCCGAAAATCAGATAGAACAGGCTAAGAGGCTTGCCGCTGAAAACGATATGGATATTGAGTTTAAACGCGCTCCGGCCGAGAATACGGGATTTGCCGACGCTTCCTTTGACGTCATTACCGCTTGTCAATGCTTCTTTTACTTCGATCACGACAAATTCGCCCGAGAGGCCGATAGATTGCTCAAAGACGGCGGACGGCTTGCGGTCTTATATATGGCGTGGCTTCCGTTTGAGGATAAGATAGCGGGTATGAGCGAGGAGCTTATCTTAAAATATAATCCGTCGTGGAGCGGCCGCGGCGAGACGCGCCGAGATATATTTATTCCCGAGGTCTATAACAGATACTTCGAGTTGGAGGATACGGAAATGCTCGACCTGCGTTTGCCGTTTACAAGAGAGACTTGGAACGGCCGCATAAAGGCGTGCCGCGGAACGGGAGCTTCGCTGAGCGCGGAGGAACTTAAGGCGTTTGAGAGAGAACATTTAAAGGCGCTTGAGGATAACGCCCCGGAGGAATTTGAGATCCTTCATTACGCCGCCGCGGCGATATTGAGGAAAAAGTAAATGCGGCAGAGTTGAAAATTGATAATCAAAAAAATAATGGGCAAAATTAATACGGCGCGCGGACTGATATTATCCGCGCGCCGTTTTAGTCGAGGTATGAACGCTGACAAAAACTATTATTAACTACGCTTTGTAATACGCTCTGACCTCGTATGGAGCGAGGCGAGTTCCGGGGTTTTCGTAGTTGCATAAAAGCAGCTCGCCGCCCGAGTCTATGTTATAGTCCAACTCGTCTGACGACAGGTTGCATATAACGTAGAGTTCTTCGTTTTCCAAAGCGCGCTTGTATACAAACAGCCGCTCGTCCGTCTCTTCCACGGGGATAAATTCGCCGTCGCTTATGACCGAATATTCCTTTCTCAGAGCGATCAGTTTTTTGTAAAAGTCTAAGATCGAATCGGGCGAGGCGCCTTCGAGCTCGGCGTTTATCGATCTATAGTTTTTCGCCGGGGATATCCAAGGCTCGCCGGTCGTAAATCCGGCGTTTTTATCGCCGTTCCACTGCACCGGAGTTCTTCCGTTGTCTCTTGATTTGGCTGCGAGGATCTTTAGAGCTTCGCTCTCAGAAACGCCGTTTGCAAGCATTATCTTATAATAATTCAGGCTCTCCACGTCTCTGTATTCGTCGATCGAGGTGAAACCTGCGTTGGTCATTCCGAATTCCTCGCCCTGGAAAATATAAGGAGTTCCGCGCATCAGGTGTATGACGGCGGCGAGCGCTTTGGCCGATTCCGCTCTGTATTTAACGTCGTCTCCGAATCGGCTGACCGCTCTCGGCTGATCGTGATTGCACCAGAATACCGCGTTCCAGCCTCCGCCGTCCTGCATGCCGACCTGCCAGGATACAAGCAGTTCCTTGAGCTTTTTAAAATCCGGCTTCATAAGCGACCATTTGTTTCCGTTTGAATAATCGACTTTCAGGTGGTGGAAACTGAAACACATGGACAGTTCTTTCTCGGCAGGGTTGGAATATCTGATACAATTATCTATCGAAGAAGAGGACATCTCCCCGACCGTCAGCATATCGGAAATGCCGCTATCTTGTACAAGCTCTTTTAAAAATTCGTGAATCCTGGGGCCGTCCGTATAGAACCTTCGCCCGTCGCCTTCATGGTCGTCTTCAAATTTATCCGGTTTTGAAACCAGATTGATAACGTCGAATCTAAAACCCCTTATGCCTTTATTTTTCCAAAACCTAAGCACGTCTTTAAGCTCCGCGCGAACTTCAGGATTGTTCCAGTTTAGATCGGCCTGAGTTACGTCGAATAGATGGAGATACCATTTTTTTAGCTGCGGAACGTATTCCCATGCGCTCCCGCCGAACTTGGATTCCCAGTTGGTAGGCGGGGAGTCGGGGTTACCGTCTAAAAAGTAATAGTAATCCATATATTTTTTGTCTCCGGACAGCGCTTTCTGGAACCATTCGTGCTCGGTAGAGGTGTGGTTAAACACCATATCGAGCATTAAGCCTATTCCGCGTTTGTCGGCTTCGGATATGAGCGTTTCAAGATCCTGCATGGAGCCGAAGACCGGGTCTATGTTTCTGTAATCCGAAACGTCGTAGCCGTTATCGTTTAAAGGCGAGCGGAAGAAGGGGGTTATCCAGATATAATCGACGCCAAGTTCTTTTATATAATCGAGTTTTTCAATTATACCTCCGAGATCGCCGATACCGTCGCCGTTGGAATCTTTAAACGATTTGATATATATTTGATATACGCATGATTTCGAGAAGTTAACCATAAAGATTTTCCTTTCATTATTTTTATTATAAATCAAGGGCAAGCCAAAGATCTCAAAACGAAGTTGAAGTAAAGTATCGAGGTATGCCGACGTTAATGAAAGCGATGCGTTTTATTCGCATAATCAAAAGTCTTATATACTCCAAAACCTCGCGAGGTTCTTTGACTCGCCCGTTATAATACTGCGCGCCGGGCTTTCTTGAAACGGACGGACTAAGCCGCGTCGCCCGGCGCGTAGCTAAGCTATATTATTCGCATACGGCTACGACGGTTTCGCCGACGACCGCTTGCATACCGGTTTTTAGCTTGACTCCGTTGGTCTTGCCTTCGCCCGCTACGACCATCATCGTAACGGTAGGATGACCCGCCGCTTTTATCTTTTCGGGATCGAAGGTTATCAGCTTATCTCCGGCTTTTACCCTCTGTCCGTCCTCTACGTGGCAGTTAAAACCGTCGCCGTGCATGCTTACGGTATCTAAGCCTATATGGAACAAAAGTTCTACTCCGTTATCGAGCGTCATGCCGCAGGCGTGGAACGAACCCTGCATAACGTTGCAGATCTCGCCGTCCGCCGGGGCGGTTAAAACGTTGTCGGTAGGTTCTATAGCAAGACCGTCGCCGAGGATCTTTTCCGCGAATACCTGATCCGGAACGTCTTCGATTTTTATAACGTTACCGGATAGAAACGCTCTGATCTCGCCTTCTTTATAATCCTTGACCGCCGCGGCAACCGCGCCTCCCGGAGTAGTCGCGACGACCGGAACGTCTCCGCTTTCTAAAGAACCGGTCGCGGCCAATTTTCTCTTTCCGACTATCAGCGTAAGTATAAACGGAATTACTATAGCGACCAGCATACATATAGCGAATACCGGTATATACTGCGGGAGTATAGACAGAATTCCCGGGAGACCGCCGACGCCGATAGCCGCCGCTCTGACGCCTGACGCTACCGATATGACCGCCGCGACCGCCGAGCCGACCATCGCGCAAATAAACGGGAATACGTATTTTAAGTTAACGCCGAACATCGCAGGTTCGGTAACTCCGAGGTAACAGGAGATACAAGCGGGGATGGACACCTCTTTTGCCTTCGCGTCTTTTTTCTGAAGGAATATCATTGCCAGAACCGCGCTTCCCTGAGCTATGTTGGACAGCGCTATCATCGGCCAGAGATTGGTTCCGCCGAAATCGGAGATCAACTGCAGATCTATAGCGTTCGACATATGATGCAGACCCGTTATTACAAGCGGCGCGTAGAGGAAGCCGAATACCGCGGCGAACAGCCAGTTAAACGTAGACGCAAGCCCTGCGTTAACAACATTGGATATCCAGCTGCCTATAGCCCAGCCGATAGGTCCGAGTACTGTATGCGCGAGTATTACCGCGATAAGCAGAGAGAAGAACGGAACTACGATCATCGAGATGACCGAAGGACAGATTTTTCTGAGCCCCTTCTCGAGATAGACGAGAGTGAATCCGGCGAGTATCGCGGGCAGTACCTGCGCCTGATAGCCTATCATCTCAACCTGCGCGAAACCGAAATCCCATACGGGTATGTCGGATGCGGCAGTGGTAGCGACGTCGTACGCGTTCAAAAGCTGCGGCGATACTAAGGTTATACCGAGTACGATACCGAGCATCTGGGTAGTTCCCATTTTCTTGGTGATCGACCATACGATACCGACGGGCAGGAAGTGGAAGATAGCTTCGCCTATCAGCCACAGGAACGAATAGACCCCGGACCAGAACTGAGAGACCTCGATAAGGGTCTTGGTTCCGTCCTCGAGCATCTTGATCTCGCCGATAACGTTTCTAAAACCGAGGATAAGACCGCCGACGATGATCGCAGGAATAAGAGGAGCGAATATCTCGGCGAGGTTTGACATCGCCTTCTGGACGATGTTTTGGTTCTGCTTGGCCGCCGCCTTGACCGCGTCCTTGGATACGCCGTCTATACCCGCGACCTCGGTAAAATCGTTATAATAACTGCTCACCGTGTTGCCGATTATTACCTGAAACTGTCCCGCCTGCGTAAAGGTTCCCTTAACGGACGGCAGCTTTTCGATACTGGACACGTCGGCCTTTTTCGGATCGTTTAATACAAAGCGCATCCTTGTCACGCAGTGCGACACGGCTCCTATGTTCTCCTTCCCGCCGACGTACTCTAACAACTTTTTACATTCATCGCTGTACTTTCCCATAAAAATTCTCCTTTTATATTTAGGTTATACGTATAAAACCTTGCGCAATCGGTTATATATACGTATTATTTTAGCTAAAATAATTTTAACATGTACGTATATCATAGTCAATAAAAAACTGAAAATTTAAATGTAAAAAATAAACTTCAATTTTTGTTAGTTATGCACAATGATTTGCTCTTATTAGATACTGTCGCTCTGAAAACATATAGTATGTTTTATGTCGACGCGGCTTTACCGCTATTATTTTATGATTTCATAACTTTTGCCGTCGTATACAATTATATTTGCTAAAAGGCTGAATAAATTTCAGGCTTTTTAGGCAATATTAAGAAATAAGAGTTTATCCGGATTAAAAATACAAAAACTTTTATCTTGACAATTTACAGGAAGTTTTGTATACTGAATTAACAAAGTTAGCTATAGCTAACCAAAATAAAAAACAGCGTTCGAAATAATTCGGAGAGCAAAAATAATAAGTAAAGAATTAAGCGGAGCGATCGTTTGACATAAAGAAGATCGGTTCGCAATTAAAATAAAAATTTCAAATAAGTAGGAGGAATTAAAAATGTCTATGATTAATAAAGAGGTTAGCGATTTTTCCGTTCAAGCGTATCTAAACGACGAGTTTAAGACGGTTGCAAAGGCGGATATTTTGGGAAAGTGGAGCGTGTTCTTTTTCTACCCGGCCGATTTTACATTCGTGTGCCCGACCGAGCTTGAAGACTTAGCCGATAAGTACGACGATTTTAAAGCCGAGAACTGCGAGATCTACTCGGTATCCTGTGATACGCATTTTGTTCATAAGGCGTGGCACGACACCTCGGACAGGATCAAAAAACTCCGGTATCCTATGCTCGCCGACCCGACTCACGCGCTGGCGAAAGATTTCGAGGTTTATATAGAGGAGAGCGGACTTGCGGAGAGAGGCAGTTTTATTGTAAATCCCGAGGGCAAGATCGTATCTTACGAAGTAGTCGAGGGGAACGTCGGACGCAACGCCGAGGAACTGCTGCGCAGGGTGCGGGCGTGCAAATTCGTAGCGGAGCACGGCGGAGAGGTTTGCCCGGCTAAGTGGACTCCCGGGGCGGAGACGTTAAAGCCGAGTCTGGATTTGGTAGGACAGTTATAAGCTATGGAAAATCTGGATATAAACAAATTATACGACGTCGTCGTGGTCGGCGGAGGCCCCGCCGGCCTCACAGCCGCGCTGTATTTGGCGAGGGCGAGATACCGCGTTCTTGTGATAGAGAAGGAGAAGTTCGGCGGCCAGATAACGATAACCTCCGAGGTCGTAAACTATCCCGGAACCGGACTTGTCAGCGGAACGGAACTGACGGATACGATGCGAAAACAGGCGCAGTCGTTCGGAAGCGAGTTTTTGCTTGCGGGCGTCGATAGGCTGGAGACCGAGGGAGATATCAAAACGATCCATACCGACCGCGGCGACATAAGGTGTTTCGGTATTTTGCTTGCGACCGGCGCGCGGCCGCGCTCGATCGGTTTCGAGGGCGAGGAGGAATTTAAGGGACGCGGCGTCGCGTATTGCGCGACCTGCGACGGCGAATTTTTTACCGGGAAGAAGGTGTTCGTTATCGGCGGCGGTTTCGCGGCGGCTGAAGAAAGCGTTTTTCTGACTAAATACGCGAGCGACGTGACTATTTTGATAAGAGAGGACGATTTTACCTGCGCCGCGTCGGTCGCGGAAAACGCGAGAAATAACGAAAAAATAACGGTTATAACAAACGTCGAGGTGGAGTCGGTCTCCGGCGATTCGGAGATAAAAAAGATCCGATACAGGAATAATAAAACGGGCGAGATCACGGAGTACGGCTCGGACGACGGGGAGTCGTTCGGCGTGTTTGTGTTTGCCGGATACGAGCCGGCGTCCGATCTGCTTAAAGGAAAGGCCGAGATAGACAAGTACGGATATGTGATCGTCGATAGAAATCAGGAAACCAATATAGACGGGGTTTACGCCGCCGGAGACGTATGCGTCAAAAATCTCAGACAGGTGGTTACAGCCGTCGGCGACGGAGCGTTAGCCGCGACCGAGCTTGAGAGATACGCGGCCGAAATGCAGAGAAAAACCGGGCTTAAGCCGCGGCAGCCCGTGACGAGGATAGATAAGGGCGAGCCGCCGGAAAAGAAGGAAGAGGACGGCGGAGTCTTGTTCTCGGACGAGATGAAACAGCAGCTTATCGGCGTATTTTCAAAAATGGAGCGACCGATATTGCTTAAAATGTATTTGGACGACAGGCCGGTCTCGAACGAGCTTAAGCGCTATATGACCGAGATTGCGGCGCTCAGCGATAAGGTCGAGACGGAGATAGTCTCAGACGGAGCTGAAAGCGGAGCGGAACCGCCATGCGTAAAGGTTTGCCTTGCGGACGGTACGGAGACCGGGCTTGCGTTTCATGGAGCGCCCGGCGGCCACGAGTTCACCTCGTTTGTGCTGGGGCTGTATAACGCGGCCGGTCCGGGTCAGGCTTTGGACGACGAGACAAAAGCCGAGATAGCCTCTATAGACAAAAAGACGGATATAAAGATAATGGTGTCTCTCTCGTGCACGATGTGCCCCGAGCTTGTAGTAGCCGCGCAGAGGATCGCGTCGCTGAATAAAAATGTTAGCGCCGAGGTCTACGACATAAATCACTTTCCCGATCTGAAGAATAAATACCGTGTGATGAGCGTGCCTTGTATGGCGATAAACGATACGAAAATCAGCTTTGGCAAGAAGAATATCAAGCAGATATTAGAACTTATAAAGGGCGGGTAAACGGATATATAGGTTTTTTATACGGCGCGGATATGAAAAGTCCGCGCTGTTTCCATTATATGTTTCAATAATTTGTACACATAGCATATTGATTTTTACGCCGTTTTAATATACAATTAATAATACTTGCGCATATTCAATCGACTTAGTAATAAGAATATGCAAAACATTAATATTACGGGAGAAAATCAAGAATGAAAATTTCAACAAAAGGCAGATATGCTTTAAGGCTGATGCTTGATTTGGCTATGAATTCCGACGACCGGTGCGTATCGGTAAACACTATTTCAAAGAGGCAGGGGATCTCGAATAAATATCTCGAACAGATAATCACCATCCTAAGCCGCGCCGGATACGTCGAAAGCATAAGGGGCGCCGGCGGCGGCTACAGGCTCGCTAAGGATCCGTCCGAGTATACGGTCGGCGATATCCTTCGTCTCACCGAGGGCGATATATATCCCGTGGCGTGTCAGTGCGACGACGCGGAAACCTGCCCCAGAAAGACGTACTGCGCGGCGTTATTTGTGTGGAACGAACTCAGCGACGCGATAAACGGGGTCGTCGATAAGTATACGCTGGCGGATCTGGTAAATAAACAGTACGAGCTTTTGGACGAGGACGAACAAGCCGAAAGGCGGTAATTATAAATTGACGTTAAAAAAGCCTTGATATATCGAAGGAGAGACAGGAATGGGAAAGATCTTAGTTTTAGCTGAAAAACCGTCGGTCGGACGCGAACTTGCGAGAGTTTTGGGCTGCAAGCGAAAAGGAGCGGGCTGTCTTATCGGAGATAAGTACATAGTTACGTGGGCGCTCGGGCATCTTGTAACTCTCGCCGACCCGGAGGCTTACGACGATAAATATAAAACATGGAGTTTCGACACGCTGCCTATGCTTCCGGATAAAATGAAACTGACGGTGATCCCGCAGACCTCTAAGCAGTATAATAACGTGAAAAAACTTATGCGAAGCTCCGAGGTCGATTCTTTGATAATCGCTACCGACGCGGGGCGTGAGGGCGAGCTTGTCGCCCGTTGGATAATTGCAAAGGCGGGATTTAAAAAGCCGATAAAAAGACTCTGGATATCGTCCCAGACGGATAAGGCTATACGTCAGGGATTCGCCGCTTTAAAGGATGGGAAAGATTATTACAACCTATATATGTCGGCTCAGGCGAGGGCGGAAGCTGATTGGCTCGTAGGTCTCAACGTAACACGGGCGCTAACTTGTAAATTCAACGCCCAGCTCTCTGCCGGAAGAGTACAAACTCCAACCCTGGCGCTTTTGATCGAGCGTGAAAACAGTATAAAGAATTTCAGACCCAAGGAGTACTACACAATAAAAGCCGATCTGGGAAAGTTGTTCGCCATGTGGCGGGATAAGAACAAAAACAGCGCTACTTTCGACAGAGCCAAGGCGGAACAAATCGCCGAGACGGTAAGAGGCGGAGCGTTTAAAGTTACGTCGATAAGAAATACCGAAAAGCAAACTCCCCCGCCGGCGCTCTATGATCTGACGGAGCTGCAAAGAGACGCGAATAAGCTGTACGGGTATTCGCCGAAACAGACGCTCGGGATCATGCAGAGATTATACGAACACCATAAGGCGCTCACCTATCCGAGGACCGATTCAAGGTATCTGACCGACGACATAGTTCCGACTCTCGGCGAGAGGGTGAGAGCGGTCATGACCGGAGACAACCGCGAAGCGGCCAACGAGATACTTAGGAATAAATATAAGATAGCTAAGGGCTGCGTCAACAATTCCAAGGTCTCGGATCACCACGCGATAATCCCGACCGAGGAAAAAGTAAGTCCGATGACGCTGTCGAGCGAAGAGAAGAGAATATACGACCTTGTGGTAAAGCGGTTTTTGGCCTGCTTCTATCCAAGCTATAAGTATAAGCAGATTAAGGCCGAATTTGAATGCAGCGGCGAGACGTTTTTTGCCTCCGGACGGGAGGAGATCGATCCGGGTTGGAAAAAGATATACTCAAACAGAATGTTCGATACTGACGACGAGAATGAAAACGAACTGGAGAATATAAACCCGGAACAGAATATGCCCGCGCTCGGCTACAGCGATAAATTCATATGTAAGAATACGATAGTAAAGAGCGGCCGGACTAAGCCGCCGGCGCGGTACACCGAGGCGAGCTTGCTCTCCGCGATGGAGAATCCCGCCGCGTTTGTGAGCGATAAAAAGATGCGCGAATATCTCGGCGGAGGTTTGGGAACTCCGGCGACGCGCGCGGATATAATAGATAAATTATATTCGGCGTTCTATGTGGAAAAACAGGGAAACAGTATGGTTCCCACCTCGAAAGGCGCGCAGCTTATAAACCTCGTTCCGCAGGATCTGAAAGAACCGGTCATGACCGCTAAATGGGAGATGGAGCTTGAGAAGATCAGCAAGGGTAAGGCGGATAAAGAAAAGTTCATCTCAGAGATACGCCGTTACGCCGCGGATTTGGTAAAGACCGTAAAAAACAGTCAGGCCGAATACCGTCACGACAATATGACGCATAAGGTATGTCCCGAGTGCGGCAAGTTTTTGCTCGAGGTAAACGGCAAACGCGGAAAAATGCTGGTCTGTCAGGATAGAGAATGCGGGTACAGGCAGAATATAAGTCTTAAGACAAACGTCCGCTGTCCGGAGTGTCACAAGACGATGGAACTGTTCGGAGAGGGCGAGAAAAGGACATATTACTGCAAATGCGGTTATCGCGAAAGATACGACGCGTACAAAAAGAGGATGAAGGCGATCCACGGCGGCGCGTCCAAGAACGAAGTTAGAAATTATCTTAAGAACCAGCAAAAGCACGAGGAAATAAACGACGCCTTCGCGGCGGCTTTCGCTAAGCTTGAAAAGAACGGCGATAAGTAAACGGCTATATATACAGCGTAAATTTAAAAAATGAGATCCGCTCGTTCGAGCGAAAATAAAGAACGTAGACCCGGCGCCGGAAATGGACGCCGGGTTTTGGTTTCTTGATAAAAGTGTAGAAACTAATTGAATCCCAATAAAAATTTAAGTATATTTTAAGTTTTCATAAGTATAATAGAGAAAACCGTTAATATCTCGGTGAAGCCGAAAGCGGTATAAATTCCTTCTAAATATATAAATACGACGGGAGCGGCGCTAATGACGTCGGCTCCCATGTTTTTAAATATTTTTAGCGCCGCGCTTATTCTGTTCCTTATTTCTGCTTTTTATATTCGCGGTATAGATTTTTTATATATGCGAACGTTTTCTCTTCGCCCTCGTCGCGCAGCATAACGAGCCAACTCTCAAGCGTGGACGCGGTGTTCGGGTGTATAAACCGGTTGGTTGATTTTAAGTAATATTCGAGCGGGTATGCGTCGGTGTATTTATCGCCCTGGTAGATCTTGCTTGCCGACACTCGGTCGCAGAACATCTCGATTAGATAGTTTAGCGGCATTTCGACCGGCATCACCTTTTTATATTTGGGATTATAGTCGTTCCAGTATTCAAAATGATGCTTGTTCCTGCCCTTATGGTGAAGCCACGCCGGAGAATAGCCGTACATCTCTCGCTCGACCTCGTTGGGACTCCTAAATCCCTGATAGTTTCTAACCCCAGGCAGAAATTCGGTCGGGCTGTATTTGGATAGATCGTGTCTCAGCCCCTGCCAGAATATCCCCGCCTTGGCGCAATGCCGTATTACCAAATGCCTGTGATGCGTGATCGTCTTGAAATGACCCCAAAATGATCCCATATAATCAACCTCGTTATATTATAGTTATGATGCGTTCTTAATATATTATATCATATCGAAAGAATCCTTTTCAATTGAAAATAGAATTTTAATTGTCAAAACTTTAACAAATTTATGGCGCTTTAAGAGATATTTTTTATCGTTATCCGATATATTTTAGCGTTTAGCAATATAAATTGACAAACGAGGATCAAACGGATATAATAGCGGAAAGCGGATATGCTGTAAAAGAAGTTAGCGGACTTAAAGCGCAGGTATAGCGGTAAAAATCACGGAGGAACAAGAATTATGAAATACATTGTAGGCGACAAGGAGCTGAGCGCGTCGGTATTCGTCTCGTTTGCCGGCAGGATATGGCCGGGCGATTACGATATGGATAAAACGCAGGCCGCGTTATCCAAAACGCTGAATATAACCGCGTACGACGGGGAAACGCTCGTCGGTTGTCTAAGGATCCTCGCCGACGGTTATTATTTCGGAACGATCACCGAAGCGCTCGTACTTCCCGAGTATCAAAATCGGGGGATCGGAAGCGAACTCCTTCGCCTTGCGCGGGAGAATACGCCGACCATGCTATATTTCGGCGCGCAGCCGGAAGCGGAGAAGTTTTACGAAAAGAACGGCTGTAAGGAGGGGCTTAAGGCCTATATAATAGAGAAGGAGCGGGGAGAGGTATAATATGCAGGATAATCGATACTTGATCGAGTTTTACAACAATTACGATGAAGACGCCAGACTTGGGCTTAGACATGGGTCGGTTGAATTTCTTACCACAATGCGGTATATAGAAAAATATATAAAAGAGGGCGACCGCGTATTGGAAATAGGCGCGGGGACCGGGCGGTATTCTCACGCGCTGGCGCGCCGGGGCTTCGACGTCGACGCGGTGGAATTGGTAGAGCATAATATAGAGGTCTTCCAAAAAAATACTCTGCCGAATGAAAATATAAGCATAACTCAGGGAAACGCTTTGGATCTGTCTCGTTTTCCGGATAATAAGTACGACGTTACGCTGCTTTTGGGACCGCTGTATCACCTGTATACTAAGGAGGACAAGTTGCGGGCTTTGGGCGAGGCGATCCGCGTAACCAAAAAGGGCGGAGTGATTTTCGCCGCGTATGTTATATCCGACGGCTGTCTGCTGGACGAAGGCTTCAACCGCGGCTCGATAGACGTCGCCGGATATATAAAGGACGGCTTGCTGGATCCCGAGACGTTCGCCGCAAGATCCGAACCTAAAGACCTGTTCGAGCTTGTGCGGAAAGAAGATATCGACGATCTGATGTCAAAGCTGCTCGCGACCCGTCTACACTATGTCGCGTCGGACGGCTGCGCCCTATTTATGCGCGAGGCGATCGATAATATGGACGACGAGACGTTTGAGATATATTTGAGATATCATTTCGCCACCTGCGAACGCGGCGATCTGCTCGGCGTCACAAGTCATGCGTTGGATGTGTTTAGGAAGTAAGAGCTTAGGGTTAAATAGAGATTAGCAAGCGGGGTAATGTAATAAAGAATATTGCGAGGTGAACAAAATGAAGTTAAAAGTAGTTGGAAGCGGAGGAATGTTTCAAATTCCAAATCCTTTCTGTAAATGCCCGATCTGCGAAGAAGCCAGACTTAAAAGGGGTCGGTATGAAAGATTGGGACCGAGCCTATATATTGAAGATATAAAAATGCTGATCGATACGCCGGAGGACATTGGCGTTGCTTGCGACAGGCAGGGCGTTTCCGAGATAGAATATCTTTCTATATCGCATAAGGATCCGGATCATACCAGGGGGATGCGTATCGTCGAGCCTTTAGGCTACGATTGCATTAAAGATCAAGGAACTCCGATACAATTTATTGCATTACCCGAGGTCGTAGACGATATAAACGCATGGAACGGCGACGGTTTATATTACTATGAAGGCGTTCTAAATTGCATTTCGATCAACAGAACGGACTATATTAAAGTTGGAGATATTGAAGTACGGCTTATAAATAACAAAACCCATCGCGGCAACATGACTTTTTATGTTATATCAGAAAAAGGCAAGAAGGCTATATATGCTTGCTGCGATGTAAAACCGTTTATCCATAACGAAGCGTATTTTGACGCGGATGTTTTAATAGTAGGTCTTGTATCCGACGACGGGATACTCAAAGACGGATCGCGGCTCGAGAACGCTCCGTTTAAAGACGACATGTTTACTATAGAGGAGATCATGGAGATCAAGCGCAAATACAGGATAAAGCGAGTTATCGTCACGCATATCGACGAGTATTGGGGAAAATCTTACGACCAATACCGAGAGGTTGAGAAAACTTTAGATAATGTTTCTTTTGCTTACGACGGTATGGAGATTATTTTATAGAAAGCGAGATTGGCATTCAGGATTTTCATAATATTTTTTAAATTATGAAACTACTTAAAACAACGGAGGAAGCGACATGCAAAACAAAAAACATTCGATACTTTTCATCTGCCACGGCAACATATGTAGAAGCCCGATGGCGGAATTCGTATTAAAACATCTCGTAAAACAAAGGGGCGTCGAGGACGATTTCTATATCGCTTCGGCGGCGACGAGTTATGAGGAGATAGGAAACGATATACATAGGGGGACCCGAAAAAAGCTTAAAGAAGAGGGGATCCCGTTTGAGAAACGAGCGGCGGTCAGGGCTACCAAGCAGGATTACGACGATTACGATTATCTGATTGTGATGGATAGATATAACGTAAGTAATTTAAGCCGAATAGTCGGCGGCGATAAGGAAGGCAAGATAAAAATGCTGCTCGAGTTCGCGGGCGAGAACAGGGATATCGCGGATCCGTGGTATACCGGGGACTTCGACAAGACCTACGACGACGTGCTGCGCGGCTGCGAAGGTCTGCTCAGGTTCCTAGGATATTAGAAAGCGGAGACGCTGGGCTATATGTAAATATCATAATATAAACATAGCAAAAATCTGAGCGATTTTGTAAGAATTTGTTCTATATTGATATTGCGCCGGAGTTTAAGTCGTTATATAATAGTTACGGTTTAATCGACTAAACGCTGAATGGAGTGAATTTAATGGGCATATTCGACGGCTATCTGCTTGTCAGCGACATGGACGGCACTTTGTTTGACGACAATAAAGAGGTTTCCGCCGAAAACAAGGCCGCTATAGATCGTTTTATGGCGGGCGGCGGAAAGTTTACCGTGGCGACCGGAAGAATGAGGCTTGCGGTGGAACGCTATTTTAGCGAGATTACGATAAACGCTCCGGCGGTCATGCACAACGGCGCGCTCGTCTATGATTTTGCAAAGGATAAGGTCATATCCAAAAAATTTATCGAGCGGGATCGCAAAGAGATCTATAAGCGGATATATAACGACCGCCCAGACCTGGGTATAGAGGTGTATACCGCGGACGAGCATGTTTACGTGTACAGAAACAGCGTTCAGAGCGAGCGTTTTAAAAATAATATTTATCCCGTCAGCTATTCTATGCCGGAGAGCGTATGGGACGAGGACTGGCTTAAGATCTTGCTGCTCGGGGATAAGAAACTTCTCGACGATTTTGAGCCGATATTTAGAAGCAAGTATGATTCCGGATACGCGGTGAGAAGCGGCGAGGATTTTTTTGATATTATGGCGAACGGCGTTTCAAAGGGGATAGGCGTCGATAAGACTGCCGAATATCTTGGGATATCGCCGGATAAGGTCATAACCGTAGGCGATAATATGAACGATCTGTCGATGCTCGCGAACAGAAAACTGAGTTTCGCCGTAGCGAACGCCGAGGACGCGGCGAAGCGGGCGGCGGATATGGAGGCTCCCGACAACAACAGCGCTCCGATCGCGTATATTATAAATAAGATCGAGCGCGATTTTATTTAACTAACGGAGACGAGTTATGGAAAAGTCGCAGAATAGTATAAACGGGCAGATGTCCGAGAATTTTATAACCGCGGTATTTCTTACGCTTTCCGGCGGATTCCAGGACGCGTATACATATTGTCTGCGCGGCGAGGTCTTCGCCAACGGACAAACCGGAAACATCGTTTTGATGAGTTCGTATCTGTTTAAGGGCGACTGGCTGAGCGCGTTGCGTTATTTTATCCCGATCTGCGCTTTTGCCGTCGGTATTTTCTTAGCCGAGACCGTAAGGCGGCGGTTTAAGTATTTAGAGACGCTGCATTGGCGGCAGATAATCTTGATCGCGGAGATTCTTTTGCTGTTTACGGTCGGTTTTATGCCGGTTAGCGTAAATAACCTTGCAAACGCCGTTGTCTCGCTGGTATGCGCGATGCAGGTGCAGACGTTCAGAAAGGTGGACGGCCGGGCGTATGCGAGTACGATGTGTATAGGAAACTTAAGGAGCGGCGTGGACGCGCTGTGCGCGTATCTGCACACCAAAGAGAGAGCGTCTTTGGACAGCGCGCTTGAATATTTCTTCGTGATATTCCTGTTCGCCGTCGGCGCGGGGCTTGGAAGCGTGTTTACGGGCGCGCTTGGGCAATACGCTATAATTATCTCGTGCGCGCTCTTAATGATCAGTTTTTGCATTATGTTTATAAACGGCAGAGATGAAAAGGGAAAGCGGTGAGTGTACGCGTCTTTAAAAATAAAATTGGCCGTAAAGATCGTCTGAAGTTTTCGGGTCTATCCGATCGGGTAACGCCGATACTCGGCGTATATATTGACGTTAAGGTCGAACCGCCGCCGTATATGGCGGCGGCTTTAAGGTTATGCGGGCTCGATCACGCCGCACGCGATCTTTTCGCCGGACGCGCCGCTCGGCTGAGTATGCATATCGTCCGGGCTTACGTGTACGATCACGGTCAGACCGATAATATCGGATACCTTGAATCTGTCGGTCAGAACGCGCATATACGCGCGGCCGCCGTTTTCAAACAGCGGAGGCAGATCGCCCGCGTGATACGGGTGTTCGCAGCCGTTTGGGTTATAATGCGTAAGCGCGTCCGCAAATTCGTCCTCGACGTTTCCGGAGCAGCTTTTTCCGCTGTGTATATGGAGCGCGAACACGCCGTTTCCGCATTTCTTGCCGGAATGGGGCAGGCCGCGCACGTCGGCTGTTACCATAACTCCGGCGTTTACCTGCTTAAAAGTTACTTCGCCTTTTATATTTGGGTATTTACTTGAACCTTTTATAGAGGCTTTGGCTTTTTGGAGTTTATTTTTAAATAAAATCATCTAAAATACAACCTTTCTTAATTATTAGCGCTCAGACAAGCTCCATAATTAATATATGACAAGGCGGAGGGGTTTGTTAAATCGGGAATTTTTGACTGCGTAAAAATAATAATAAAAAATTCAAAAAACATGGAACTTTATTTTGACGCGGACGTCTAAGATGATGTAAGTAAAAAGCTAATGTTTTAAGCCCATATTGATTTTATTGCGGTATGGCTTAAACAAAACCGAAAAATTAACCTTTCGGAGCTTTATGTGTTATACATAAAACTAATAAAATCTATAACTGTTTAGGAGGATGGTTTAAATGATGAAGAACACAAAGAAAGTTATCGCATTGATTTCAGCCGCGGGTATGCTGTCGAGCGGGGCCGCGTTCGCCGCGGAGGATGTAAATAATCAGGATATTGCGGCAAACGACGTTTCGGCGACGGTAGAGGAGCAGCCGCGTCTTAGCTATAACGGAGCTACCTTAAAAGGCGTACAGGCAGTAGACGTAGACGGATATCAATTCTTTCCGCTTAGAACCGTGGCCGAGGGTCTTGGATTCGAGGTTAATTGGGACGACGCAAGTCAGAGCGTTACGCTCCAAAGAGGGGCGGTCTCCGCAATGTTTGCGATCGGCTCGGACAGCTACTCATACCTTAAGACGGCTCCGGTAAGCCTCGGCGCGGCGCCGACGCTGGTAAACGGCGATACGACTTATGTGCCGGTTCAATTCTTCAGCGACGTCGTAGGCGTAAAAGTTAACGCTAACGAAGACGGAACCTACGATGTAATCGATATGGCTGTTGTTACAGTTAAGTCTGTAAATACTGACGGCGAATACAAGAGCATGGTCGTAGACGACGGTATGAGAGGCGAAGTCATAGTCTACTTAGCGGACGATACGACTATTACAAAAGACGACGGTACGGCGGCTTCTATAGAAGACATAACGCCTGAGACGACCGTAAAGGTTCAGTATTCCGAGGCGATGACGATGAGCATACCGCCGCAGACGACGGCGATAGCCGTAGAGATCCCGGCGGTCGGAACGGAGACCGGCGGCGAGCAGGAAGTAAGCGCCGTTAAAACGGTTACCGTAAATTCTTTGGTGGATGGAGAAAACTACGACGGCGTTAACGTGACCGATCCCGATCTGGGCGAAGTGATAGTTATATTCGACGAGAACACCGCGTTTACCAAGAACGGCGAGGCGGCGAGCGCCGAGGACGTCGTAGAGGGCTCGGTAATCGAGGTCGAGTATTCGCCCGCTATGACGGCGAGCATACCGCCGCAGACGACCGCGGTAACGGTCAATATCGTAGACGGCGAGACGGTCGATAGCGTAGAATTCAGCGGCGAGATAGTATCGGTTGACGAAAACAGCGTGACTATAAACGAAAGCGGCTCCGAGCTTGTTCTCAACATAGGCGACGATACGGCTATCACAAAAGGTAACGACAAGAGGATATACGGGATAGACGATCTGAGCGTTGGAATGAACATAACGGGGTCTCGCAGCGCGGCGACGACCAGGAGCATCCCTCCGCAGGCTTCGGCTCTGACGATAGAGATCCCTGTAACCGAGGATGAAAACGCTGAATCCGCAGCGGACGTAGCTTTCGAAGGCGAGATCGTATCTATTGAAGAGGATCGCGTTTTGATCAGGGAAGCCGACGGAAACGAGATTATGCTTATAGTTTCGGACGAGACTCAGATCACGAAGGGTAACGATAAGAGAATATACAAGATCGACGATCTGAGCGTCGGTATGAACATAACCGGTACTCACAGCGCGGCGGCGACGTTCAGCATACCGCCTCAGACTGCGGCTGTCGCGATCGAGATAGCGGAATAACATTGCCCAATAAAAAACCTTCATAAAATATATAAGACTGTTAGGACGGCGCGGCTTGATTCGCGCCGTTCAGACGCCTAAAGCCCGCCTTTTTAAGAGGCGGACTTCGTATTTTGATAAACTAAAAATTTTCTAAGCGCGGGTATCCGTTTCCCAAACGGTATTCGCTGTTTTTTTGTTTCAAATCGCCATATAAGCGAACGTTTTTTACTCATACGCTGATGACGCGGCGCGCGCGTCCGTTTTGAGTTTGTAATACTACGTTTGGCTTTCCGCTTTGTTTTGATATAAATTTCTTTATTAGTCTATTCTAAAATATCGAGCAATTTGGAGTCGTATGGTTTTAAAAGGCAACGCAGAAAATTTATGGATAGTATAATACAGTATGTGAAATTATATGCGTATATATGAATAAATTGATTTTGCAGGAGTAAAAGATATATTTCATATATCAAACCAATTTTTAGACTTGAAATCAGAGCCGTAAAACTGTAAAATTATCTTCAAATGTAAAATATATTTTATTTCTATTGCGAAGAATCCCCATTATGACCGCGCTTTGGAAACTGAGCGAAAGTATTTTTACGCGGTCTTACTCAACCGGCAGTTGAGTTTTGGCGCTTGGCGGCATATACGGTCATAGATGGACGAGGCGATAATGATAAGTTAGAATGAAGAAAATACCGATATTCGCATAGCTTCGGTATCTTTCTTCCGAGAGGAGAGATGTTGGATGAACGTTGACAAGATGGGAAAACAGATTGCAATGTTTCGGAAAGAAAGAGGACTGACGCAGGAGGCGCTTGCAGATATTCTTAATATTAGCGCGCAGGCGATCTCGAAATGGGAAAACGGAGTTTCCCATAGTTAAGGATACTACACCACAAACTCACGCTTATACTACTTCCAGAACATCAAATTTTGGAGGTACACCCTATGAAAAAACTGATTTACTGTGAGTTTAATGTCGACACCGCCTGTGTGGAACTGAAATATTCTAACGGAAGCATAATTTCTATTAACTGTACCGCTGTTGAGGATGAGGTAGCGAATAGCTGTTTCCAGCGATCCGAACTGGACTGGCTCATCTACAATGATCCGCTGTCTTATGCGGAATTGATTTTGAATGGTGATCCGGAAGAATACCTGCGAACCGTAACGGAGACTCCGCAGTTAGATCTCGATTGATAAGCAAAGTCGCCAGAATTACATCCATAAGATGCTGGTTCTGGCAGTTTTTACATTATCATCCATTAGATTGTTTCGAAAAATTTCTTCACATCCGTATAGTTATATTGACGTTACAGAATCTTACTGTTATAATATTATATGCATTTTATTTTACATGGATGGTGTCAATTATGTCAGTCAGTTATAAAAAACTTTGGAAACTGCTCATTGATCATGATATGAGGAAAAAGGACTTGCAGCGCTTGTCTGGTGTCAGTCCGGCATTGATTGCAAAGTTAGGTAGGAATGAAAATGTTTCCACTGAATCTTTGGTTAAAATTTGCACAGCCCATGGTTGCGATGTAGGTGATATTATGGAAATAATCCCCAGCAAAGAGATGAAATCAAATTGGGAGTAACAGCATTTACAGAATGGAGGATGGCTACGATGCCGGCAGGGATAGATCAAAAAGTTGAAATTTGGAAAAATAAATTACTTGATTTAGGAAAACGAAATCGTCTTATCAATTATCGTGAAACGAAGCGGTCTACGCTATCTATCAAAACTCCCGAAATTTTTGAGCTTTGAGAGGGTTTTGTGGAGAATGACAATCCGTTGGAATTCCCGTATTATCATGAATTCCAAGAAACAGATGCGGAATATGATATTGACAACGATTTCCTTACATCTTCTGATGTAATAACTAATCAGAACGTAAAAGAGTTGCAGAGAACTCTGAGAAATCTCCGAAATAAAGCGAAAATGGCGATAGAAGAACAGGGCATAAACATCCTGTACTTGGCCTTTGGCTTTTTGAAATGGAGTGAAGCTGATTATAGTACCGAGCAAATCGTATCACCGCTTTTGTGATATTGTCAATAATAGTTGGCACATTTTCCTCAAACATTCACACACTTATG
>JAHZIG010000033.1 GCA_019419865.1 Clostridiales bacterium
GTCTTGGATCGTACTCCATCAATGATATTCCATACGGATCGTCTTGCTGCGCCAGCTGCTCTTTTGATAATCTATTGCCGCGTTCGTCGTACTCATATGTTGTCTCGATTGTAGCTCCATCCGCCACAACATACGTTTCCGTTTTAAGTCTTCCAGCTCCGTCGTATGTATACGTCTTAGCTTTATTGAACACGTCCGTGATATCCGATTGGTTTCCGTCGAGGTAATAGTTATAGCTGTACTTCGAATACGTTCCCTTTATATTTCTCAAAGGGTCGGCTACGGTCTGGTTCTCCACCGTCTTTATCAGACCGCTTTCGTTATATGTGTACTCCGTTATCATACTGTTTCCGTTCGTCTTCTTTTCGGTTATATTTCCGTTTCCGTCGTACGTGTACGCCGCTATAACTTCGTTCGCCGCGTTGTCTTTTACCTCCGTCATTTGACCGAGATAATTATACGTATACGACAAATTCTGGCTTATACCTCCATTGTTTGCGCTCATCGTCATTCCGGTTTGGTTTCCGTCTTTGTCATACGTATACGTCAGCGTTTCTCCCGTTGAACGGCTCTCGCCGGTCTGCTGGCCTTTCTTGTTATAGCTGTAGCTTATACTGCTGTTATCGTCGGATATTCCAAGCAATACTCCGCTTGCGGCTCCATACGTATATGTCGTCGTTTGCGTTGTCGCATCTTTTACGCTCGCTGAATTTAAGAGGTTATTGACCGCGTTATATGTATTCGTGGTCACGGTTCCGTTTTTGTCCGTCGTTGACGCTATGTTTCCGTTGTTATCATACGTATACGTCTCCGTATATCCCATCGGATCGGTCGTTTTTACAAGGCGGTTTTGGCTGTCGTATTCGTAGGTCGTACTTACTCCTCCGGCTCCATTTACCGCTCCCGTCGTCATTTTCGTTATATTTCCGCTTAAGTCGTACTCGTACAGAGTCTCTCCGGGTTCGTCCGTATTCGTCTTTATCAGACGGTTCATGCTGTCGTACTGGTAATACGTGTTTCTGTACGCCGTCGTTTCTCCGGGTTTATTACTTGTTACGCTCTCCTTGATCACGTTTCCGTTTCCGTCGTACGTATAGGCGGTCACGCTGTCTCCTCCGTCTATCTTTCCGCTGACTGTAGAGACTCTTCCCATCGCGTCGTACGTCGTATTCGTCTCGTTCCCGAGCGCGTCAGTCGTCTTTACCGTTCTTTCCAGCATGTCTTTTTTCTCCGACGTGGTATTATTATATATGTCGGTCACCGCGACGGTCGTCCCTTCGTTGTTCTGAGACGAGTTTGTTATGAGCGCGTTATTTTGGTACTCGTAGTTTGTGACAAGCGTTTCGTTTGAGTTTACGTTTGATTAACAGGCTGAAAGCCGAAATACGGCCTTCAGCCTACAGAAAATAACCTGGATTATACCATCTGGAGTTTACACAAACACGTGATACACCACCGTCTCGATCATTTGGTTACGACCATTCCTCGATCATTACGACCATTCCTCGATCATTACGACCATTCCTCGATCATTCGGTTATGATAATTCCTATAGTAATCTAAAACCCCTTTATAATTATCCTTATCCATGCTAACATAAGGATAGCTATTTCTATCCTCACTCCAATACTCGTCGCACTCTTTAGGTTTGTTAAACCACATATATGTGCTTAAATCAATTACATCCGGATGCTCGAATTCATAGTATTCCGACTTATCAAATCGATTCATTTGATACGGATCCGAATAGTACTTAACTCCATCAATTTTTATACACATATAAGAGACTCCGTCTGTACCTACATGATGGTTGCCCGTATCTCCACTTTCCACTATCTGTTCCGCATATTTGTTTATCGTTATTTTTTCAAAAATATTCAACTGCTTACTTACGACTATACTTTGAGTTGCTGAATGAGGACAATCATCCGGCCCGTTGTCAATTAGTTGCTGCACATAATAATTGGTGTAATAATCCACAGTTCCATTTGAATTTACATTGTAGTACAGCGAACTCGCTCCTGAAATATATCCTGATATTTCTTTAACAGGATACAAATACAACAGCGCAGCGCAAAATAATATTATAATCAATAAAATTATTATAAAATATCTTTTTACCATGCAGTATACCCCGTTCTTAATAAATGACCTGGCTGACCAATTCTTCTTTGTTCTCTGCGTAAAGCATTTTCTGTTGTTACCCAATAGGCACAATCAACATAATTTCCATTCGAATCATAGTACGATATCCCAGTAACCTCATATTCTTCATATGGTATACCCGTGTTACGATTTATATAATAATTAGGGTCTTTGAAATTACCGTTCATCATTCTCAATGCGTGTATCATTTCGTGTCCTATTGTTATTTGCAACGACATTTGTTCCGGAATATCGTAACCGCCACCGTCGACGGGAACTGTTGGCAGTTCCCCTATATATATATTAGCGTCGCTTCCATAACTTGAATGTGGGACATTATTCTCATCATACCACATATAAGCGCCATTTTGATCTACACTTTCTGTCCGCGTTCTCCTATCGCCGTACGCCGTTTGAATTCTGCAGTCGTAAACCTCATTCTTTATGATTCTTCTTACTAAACTTGTACCTACCGGCCGTTCACCCACTCCATATTCAAGTATATATACTCCATAAACATTACTATCGGCTCCTCCAATTTGTTCTAATTTCAAACTATCGTCTGTTAACAATAAAATACTCTGGTATCTTTCCCACACTTCATCAGCGCTTCCAATTAATGTTAACGTTAATCCTAATGGATCAGCAAAATTCACCGGTTCGCTCATACAATACACATACAAATTAGAGCTCTGCGCAATAGAAGCATACGACGGTACTCCGTTATTTCCGTCTTCCCCATATATCATGTTATTCACATTCCAATACGGGTCTTCCGTTATAAACCTACCAATCTCGGGATTATAATACCGGTTTCTCAGATATATCAAGCCGGATTCTTCATCTACCTGCTGACCGTTATACCGGAAGCTGTTTTCATGCGTCTCTCCCGTCTCCGAGCCTTCTATCAGGTTTCCGAACGCGTCGTATTCATACGTCGCCGTTACTCCAAAGCTTACGCTTTCCGGAGCCTTTTCTACTATGCTTGTCGTGTCTCCGTGACCGTTGTACGCGAAGTATCTTTCTTCGCTGTTTCCGTCCTTTGTCTTGACTATCTCTCCTCCGGCTCCTCTCAGGTATGTTTTGCTTCCGTCTATTCCGTATTCTCCTATTATATTTCCTCCGCTCCACACATAGTTTATCTGATTTTCATTCTCCAGTTTCTTCGATATTCTCATTCCCGTAGGATCGTATGCGTAGTCTGCATATATTTCACCCGAATATCTCTTCAAACGATTCAAATTATCATAGGTATAATTCTCCGTACCTTCGTGATAGACTATATGCGTTCCATCGGCGGGCGCAAAATCATCGTAGAACACTATCGAGTAGTCGCTCTTTAAGTTTCCGTTATTGTCGTACGTATATGTATGATCCTCGTTCATATAATTATCGTAATTATACTTGCTTGTAATCATTCTATTATTGGCGTCATACGTATACACCGTCTCTCCTTCTCCATAGCCATACTGCGGTCTTGGATCGTACTCCATCAATGATATTCCATACGGATCGTCTTGCTGCGCCAGCTGCTCTTTTGATAATCTATTGCCGCGTTCGTCGTACTCATATGTTGTCTCGATTGTAGCTCCATCCGCCACAACATACGTTTCCGTTTTAAGTCTTCCAGCTCCGTCGTATGTATACGTCTTAGCTTTATTGAACACGTCCGTGATATCCGATTGGTTTCCGTCGAGGTAATAGTTATAGCTGTACTTCGAATACGTTCCCTTTATATTTCTCAAAGGGTCGGCTACGGTCTGGTTCTCCACCGTCTTTATCAGACCGCTTTCGTTATATGTGTACTCCGTTATCATACTGTTTCCGTTCGTCTTCTTTTCGGTTATATTTCCGTTTCCGTCGTACGTGTACGCCGCTATAACTTCGTTCGCCGCGTTGTCTTTTACCTCCGTCATTTGACCGAGATAATTATACGTATACGACAAATTCTGGCTTATACCTCCATTGTTTGCGCTCATCGTCATTCCGGTTTGGTTTCCGTCTTTGTCATACGTATACGTCAGCGTTTCTCCCGTTGAACGGCTCTCGCCGGTCTGCTGGCCTTTCTTGTTATAGCTGTAGCTTATACTGCTGTTATCGTCGGATATTCCAAGCAATACTCCGCTTGCGGCTCCATACGTATATGTCGTCGTTTGCGTTGTCGCATCTTTTACGCTTGCCGAATTCAAGAGGTTATTGACCGCGTTATATGTATTCGTGGTCACGGTTCCGTTTTTATCCGTCATTGACGCTACGTTTCCGTTGTTATCATACGTATACGTCTCCGTATATCCCATCGGGTCGGTCGTCTTTACAAGGCGGTTCTGGCTGTCGTATTCGTAGGTCGTGCTTACGCCTCCGGCTCCATTTACCGCTCCGGTCGTCATTTTCGTTACATTTCCGTTGTCGTCGTACTCGTACAGCGTCTCTCCGGGTTCGTCCGTGTTCGTCTTTATCAGACGGTTCATGCTGTCGTACTGGTAATACGTGTTTCTGTACGCCGTCGTTTCTCCGGGTTTATTACTTGTTACGCTCTCCTTGATCACGTTTCCGTTTCCGTCGTACGTATAGGCGGTCACGCTGTCTCCTCCGTCTATCTTTCCGCTGACTGTAGAGACTCTTCCCATCGCGTCGTACGTCGTATTCGTCTCGTTCCCGAGCGCGTCAGTCGTCTTCACCGTTCTTTCCAGCATGTCTTTTTTCTCCTTCTCACGGACTAATACACGTCCGTTTCGTAGCTTACGCTTGTCCGATTTGCGGCTATCCGGCTGCGATAAGCGTCGCCTACCGCAGCCGGATAAATGAATCATTTTAGCGCTTATTCCATACAGCCGCATAAATGCTCCGCCGTATTTAGGTATCCTTCCGTTCCCAAATAAACCGTATCGGCGCCTTCAGCTATACACATACTATCCGCCAAATACTCAATATAGGTCATTGAACCTTCCCAATCATGCCAATACCCTAATCCTTCTTCTCGGTTAAAATACAAATATCTCTTTTGATGTATAAACCTATTTACTAATACAAAAAAGTCGTCGGGCGCTATCTGGTCGTCGGGATTGGAATAAAACGCATCCGTTTCTTTTATTAATCCCAAATCTTCAGCCCTTTCAAACGTATCCTCTAGATTATATACATCCATATCTATATCCCTATTATCAAGACATCTTACCATAAAAGCAAGGGTTTCGTTCGCCGTTATCGGTCTCCCAAAAGTAAAAGTTATGCCCCCATCTTCTGTGCGAGAATCTCCATATATTAAGTCTGTATCCCTAAATATGGCAAACGCTACATAATACCCCCAATAATATCCAACGCCTGGGACGAATTTACTGTTTCTATAATCAAGAGTAAATTTGCCTTCATCATTAAGAAATGGCTCATCGTCAAGCAAAGGCTCGCTTCTTCCATATGTACCTACATGCACATTTTCAGGAGTTCCGATAGCTCTCATAATAATAGAAAAACCGTCGTTTCTTGTGATATAAGTTTCGTCATCATATAGCGACGTATCTACCACTCTATATTTATCCAACATTTCTTTCGCTTTGCTATCGTCTACCTCAACAGTCTCGTCCGCGTAAGCGAAGCCCGCGAACAATAAGCATAAACAACTTACTATTCCTAATATTATTTTTATTTTCATAAAGTTCACATCCTTGTTCCATACGCAATTCTTATAGGTAATCCTCTTTCGACTCTTAATGCATTTTCTGTAATCGCTCCAGCTTTGGCTGTTATTATATTTTCTGGTCTTACAGGCACATTATTGAAATATGTTAGTCCCACGACTTCAAATTCTTCATCGTTTATATATAAACTGCTACTTCTTTCATATTGTGGCTCATAATTTTCATCAACGTAATACCTGAAACCAAAACTGCCATAGTTTGTTTCATCATTCATGAAACGAAATGCGTGAATCATTTCATGACCAAGTTTAATATAGTCGGGAATTTGTTCCCACTTACGTTCACCGGTAGCCGAAACGGTCAATACTTTTTCATTTACTTCATCATCGTTTATTGTGACTACAGAACTATAACTGCCTCTGTAATTAAATGTTTGAGAGCCATATTTATTTCCATTTTCATCCGTCATATTTCTTACGATAACACATTCAAACTCTTCATCATTTATCAACGACGCCACTAATTCTGTCCCGGCAACCAAATCATACTCCGCGTTCATGATATTGCCATTTTCAACAATTGTAACAACTCCTGTTTCAGGATCCATATATAGCTCATCATTTGTTAACATTTGCAACTCTGCGAACGATTCCATTTTTTCTTCCGCTGTTCCTTGAAGTATAATAGTAAGTCCGCTCGGATCAACAAAAGCTATCGGATTATTAGCGCAGTACACATACCAATTAAACCCGTCCTTTACCGGGTCTTCGGACGTGAATCTTCCCGTACCCGGGTCATAGTAGCGGTTTCTTAGGTATATAAAGCCCGTCTCTTCGTCGTAATACTGACCGTTATACCTAAACGGGTTGTATTCGCTCTTTTCATTCTCCAGCGTTTCATTACCGAACGCATCGTATTCGTAGGTATCTATAAACGCAAGATTTATCCCGGATTGTTCGTTTAGACTTACCACGTCTCCGTGTCCGTCGTACGCGTATGTCTGACCGTTTCTGTTGCTCAGTATCTCTCCTCCGAGTCCTCTGTAATAATTCTTCCAATAACCGTCCGCTACCTCTCCTACTATTTGATCTCCGCTCCAGATATATTCCGTATATATGTTTCCGACGTGTTTATCCACTCTTCTCCCCATTGCGTCGTACCTGTAGCTGGCAGTCTCGCTTTCTCCTGTTTTGTAATCATACTCGCTGTACGTCTTCATCATATTATCCGGGTAGTAGGTATAGTTTTCGGTTTTACACTGCTCTACTTCCGTTATTGTCGCTACATCGTCGCCTACTCTTGGAAATTCGGCCTTTTCTTCCGTTTTACTTAACATATTACCATTATTGTCGTATGTATAAGATCTCCAATGATTTACATCATAATATGTCGAGCCGTCGTAGTATTCTTCAATCCATGTTTCTTCATATAATCTATTATTTAGATCATATGTATAATCAACCGTTATATCGTCCGCGCTTGTGTATTTACTAACGCGGTTGCCTCTTGCGTCGTACGTATATTCCGTCCAGCTTGTGTTTACGCCTTCCGTTACGTTTTCCTTTGTCAAACGTCCCGCTTTATCGTATGAATATTCGGTCGTATTCCCTACTATATCTGTCTCCTTTACTCTTGAGCCGTCGAGACTATATTCATAGCTATAGCGCGAATAACATCCGTACGCTCCGCTCTCCTCATTTGCAAGCGACATATTGCTTATCGTTTCCAGCTGATTGCTTTCATTATACGAGTACAGCGTTTTTTGTCCGTCGCCTTTCTTTTGCACCAGATTCCCGGCGTTATCATACGTATATTCCGCCAACACTTTATTGTCTCTCTCGTCTTTGACTTCGGTCAGCTGGCCTATATAGTTATATGTGTTTTTAAGATTCTCTACTGTACCTCCGTCATACTTTACATATACGCCCGTCTGATTGCCGTCCTCGTCGTATTCGTATGCGCACTCCGTTCCCTCGTTTGCGGTAGAGGTCGTTTTTGTAATAAGCCCGCGCGTATCGTATTCATATTCCATCTGATACACTAAATTAAAATTATTCGGAATACTCGTCGCCACCTTTTCAACCATCGATGTTCCTGAATAATATGTATATAGTTTCATATGCATTCCATCCGAATTGACCCTTGTCTCTGTTACCGGGCTATTAATTCCGTTATATGTAGTTGTAACCGACACGCCGTTTTTATCTACCATATTCGTCATGTTGGAATTATTATCATACGTATACGTCTCCGTATATCCCATCGGGTCGGTCGTCTTTACAAGACGGTTTTGGCTGTCGTATTCGTAGGTCGTACTTACGCCGCCGGTTCCATTTACCGCTCCGGTCGTCATTTTCGTTATATTTCCATTGTCGTCGTACTCGTACAGAGTCTCTCCGGGTTCGTCCGTGTTCGTCTTTATCAGACGATTCATACTGTCGTAATCATAATAATTCGTGTTTACGGCGGCCGTTTCGCCAATTTTATTACTGGTTACAGACTCCTGTTTGACGTTTCCGTTATTATCGTATACGTATGTTTTAACCGAATCGTTACCGTCGATTTTCCTCGTTTCACTTGAAAGTAATCCCTGACTATTATATGTTGAATAAACTTTGTTTCCGTTTCCGTCCTGCGTTTCTATAACTCTTCCAAGCATATCGTATTTCACTATTGTTTGATTATCGTAATAATCCGTTGTCACAACGCGAGTTCCGGCGCCATTATCCGACAAGTTTGTTATCTCGGACACAGTTTTGCCCTTTGGAGATATTTCGCTGATCTTATCGCCGACATAGTTATACGCGTACTGGGTCGTAGACATATCCTCGCCCGTACCGCTCGTCTCTTTTACAAGTTCGCCGTATTTGTTGGTATACTGCGCCGATACCACGAAATCGTTGCTTCCTGTGGAAGTCGTCACAACGCTGTTGTCGTCGCCGTCTACTTCGTTATAATCGTAACTTTCGGTATAGACTACGCTATTCGACGGATTTTTTACCGTGAGATTGGTTTTTCTGCTTCGTTCATCATATGTATAATTATACACGTTACCGTTGCCGTCTGTCAAGGAAATTATTCTGCCCATAGAGTCGTAGTCATAGCTTACCAGATTATACGTCGCTCCGCTTTCCTTGATATTTTCGAGCAGACCGAGCTTATCATAGTTATATTCCATCTTATTTCCGTTTCCATCGGTCGTCGTTATTTTATTCGCGGATATTGTGCCGTCCGCGTTTGGAACCGGATATTCGTTTGCAACCTCGCTTCCGTCGGGGTTTATCGTCTCTACGGCTCTGTCCATGCAGTCGTATACGGTCTGGGTAGCGTTACCGTTTGGATCGATAGTTTTTATAAGGCGACCCATACCGTCGTATTCATACTGCGTAACGCTCGAGCCGGTCGTTTGTTTGGTTATGAGCGCGTTATTTTGGTACTCGTAGTTTGTGACAAGCGTTTCGTTTGAGTTTACGTTTGCGTATTGAGTTGTTACAGTCGGATTCTGCGAGTTTGCATTTGCGTATGTATACGTTGTTTTAGAAACAAGGTTGTTGTTCTCATACTTTCTTGTCTCGCTTACCGCCTTGCCGTTAGACGTTAGTATATTCTCGGTTTTCAGAGTCGTGGACGAATCCCTCTTATTTTCGGTAGTAAGCGGAAGATGATATGTATCGTCGTAGGTATACGTCGTCTTATATTCCACGTTCGTCTCGTCGCCCTCCGCTTTAGCGCTCCAGCTTTCCATCAGGTCGCCGTATTCGTTATATTTATAGAGCTGGGTTGTTGAAACAGAATCGCCTTCGTCGTTATACACGGTTGTTTTTACCGAAGACGGATATGTTCGTTTGTAGTACGAACCGTACTCTACCTTGTTTAAAGTGTTATCCTTATCGCCGCCCAAGTACGTCGTCTCGGAGGTTTTAACACGAAAACCTCCGCTACTTGCCGGACGGCTCATGTCGTCGCTGGTCTCGTCGCTTCTTGTGTAATAATATTCAATCGATACGCCGTCGGAGTTGGTTTCTGTCACGCTGTAGTCGCCATGCAGCAAATAATTATTATAGTAGCTGTAGCTTATATTATTATATTCATCTCCTGTTTCGGATATATCCTTTCTGTTTGTAACTCTGAAATACTGGTTTGTATTGTCATTATAATATGTTCCGAGAAATCCGGAGTTTATTTCATATGAGTATATCGTTTTGGCTCCCGTCGGATAGATTATCTCCGAAATAGGATAATAATGCTGATAATTCTCCCATACGCTAGAATTAGTCGAAAACGGATTGTATGAAAACGCAAGCGACTGATTTTGCATATATTTAAACGTCGTTTTACTTCCGTCTCTTTCAGTTATTGAGTCCAAAATCTGGAAGTAGAGGTAATGACCCTCGTTTTTGGGATCGTTATCGTTCTTCACCTTTTTTATCTTATACGTCAACGTCGACGCTTCGGTCTCAGTATCGGCGGCGGGCAGCGTTACGATAATTTCATGGTACTCGCCAGTATAACATTCGGACGATACCGCCGCCTCGCTTTTTCTCGCGGTTCTTTCTATAACGGTCTCGCGGCCGCACGTATCGGTTATTGTGACCTTATTATATTTTTCATATATACGGGCGTGATCGACTGAGCCATCACTCTGCTCCGTTCCAGTCTTTTCATACTTATATGTAATTTTATCGCCGAAACGGTTTTCGGTTTTCATAAGTATGCCGTCTTTATCAAAGTATTCCTTGGTTCCATCCTTATATTCGAGCCGATACGCCGATGTTAATCCTCCGTACGAATACGACTTATCTTTAAACATACTATGTTGTTTAGGCGAGTTAGAACGGTAGTTAAGCGTTATCTCCGTTTCGCTCGAATCTTCGATATCATGTTTATACATAGTATATCTCGCGCCGTCGGACGTAATCACTTGAGATTCTGTATAAAGCCAGCTTACGTCTATCACCTTTATATAGCTGAAATTAAAGCTCCAGCCAACGGCAAACTCCATCAAAGGGGTGTATGAACGGTCGAACCACATTCCGGGCGTTAAATCCCAACCGGTTGAGTATATGTACCCGCCGGAAGAATAGGTAGAGTCGTATCTCGCTCCGATATTCAAATTCAGACCGTTTGCGCCGGGCAGAGAAATATTGTCAGTATTATAGCCTACCGAGCCCGTGGAAGTGTTGATCATTTCGTTTCCTCTCGACTTATAATCAAAAGGAGCCATAGGGTACTTACTTTGGTCGTAATAGTCTTCCGCAGTCGCCAGCGTTTCTATATCGCTGCCTATTAGACTTAAAATATTTATAATTTGTTCCTCGCTTAGCTCTGTAACAGAAAATATATCGTCAATATCCAAATAATTTCTTATATCGCCGCCGCCAAGCTCTCTTATTATCAGGTATGCGGTTAAGATCGAATCGGCGCTATACCCTTCGGACAACAGAGTTTTACATATCTCGTCGTTTTCGATCCCGAGACTTGGATACTTATATGTATAGTTTCCAAATGTTTTAAGCTGCGTTTCCAAATCCTCCTGATTTTCATAAAACGCAGACATACTTATATACTGCTGGGCGGTTATACCCGCGAACTGTATCAGCGGAGCTATGTCAATGATCTGCTGAACGCTAAAACCCGCATTCGCACAGTCTAAAACGACGCTTTCATTTAGGGTGTAAACCTCCAAAAGCTCCGCTTTTTCCTCGTCGCTCAAATCGTAATATGCCGACGTCGCCTCCAACTCCTCTTCCAAACCGTCTTCCGATCCTTCTGCATCTGAAACTTCGCCCTGCTCCAAATCGGAAGTAGGCGCCGCTGTTTCAGTCGGCGGCTCGGCTGCGGTTTCGTTTTCGTTAGAAGACTCGACTTCTCCCGCCGGTTCAGAGTCTTCCGCTTCGCCGTCTTCAGGCATGGTTGCGGTTTCGTCCGATTCCGTCTCTTCTGCCGGCGCGGCGGGTTCGGTATTCGTCTGCTCTTCATTTGCGGCGTCTGCAGCGTCTTCGGTCGCGGCGTTTTCGACCGCGTCTTCTGTTTCTATGTTCTCCTGCGTACTTTCGCCGACTGTTTCCGACTGCTGAATATCGATTTGATCAATCGAAGCGTCGTCGCCCACCGCCGACGCGTTTGTGTATACAAAAGTACTGAATATCATAACCAGCGCTATAACATAACTTACAAGTCTTTTCTTATACATTAGCTTTTCTCCTCCTTAATAATTAACTTCTTCTTTGCCGGTATTTTCCGAAACCGGAACCGCGTCGATCGCAGCCGGGCTTATCTGATTATTTACGGTATCGCTATTTTGAGAAACGGAATTTGAGCGATCTTCCTGTTCCTCGCCGACTCCGTTATACATACGCATAGGCTCGTTTCTGTATACTCCAAGCGCTCCGTATTCGTTTGAACCAAACGTCCATACGCGATTATCATCATCGACAACCGTCGTATATTCGTAGCCGCCGACAACCTCTTTAGCGTTTGTTATACCCATAACCTGTCCGGGTATATTGGTCGCTCCCAGCGTTCTGCCGAGCTGATTCTTTGAGTTATTCCCCCATGTCCAAAGAGTTCCGTCCGACTTAACGGCCATTGCGTGGTCGTGTCCGACGCCGACGCTTACGACGTTAGAAAGTCCGCTGATCTTTTTGGGCGCTTCCACTTTATCGCTCGTATAACCGAGTCCAAGCTGACCCATAGAATTTTTACCCCACGAATATACGTTTCTATAATTTGTAAGTCCAATACAGAAATACGGACCCGCCTTTATCTCCGTGAAGTATTCGTCGCTAAATCCTTTAAACATATCATATACTGCGCCGCTGGTCAGACCGCTTGCCAGCTGTCCATATTCGTTGTCTCCCCAAAGCGCAACAGCACGCTGTTCTAAGGCGACGACAAAATCATAACCCGCGTCTAAATAATCATATTCAACTCTTGAAACCATTACTTCGTCTGTGGTAACGCTTGAATTATTTGTATAACCGTTGCCCATAGCGTAGACGTAATAGTCGTCGAATACGACCGAGCCGCCGCCATCATATTTCAGTTCTTTAAAAGAACCAACAGTAAATTCGGCCCCAGCAGCGATAGCGTACAATTCATGGTCTTGATATTCATCGCCATCCGTCTCGTCTATCATCAACTTAGAAGAAAAGGCGGTTATCGTAGGGAACTTAACTTTCCCACCCGTATAATCGCCCTCAGGCGCTTCATCATTTTCTCCTAAGCTTCTTCCCATCGGAAAGTTGGAGTTACTTCCCCATCCGTATACGTATGTTTCAGGCATAACGGCGTATACCGCCAAATTATGATTTTTACCACGTTCAACCATATCAGCGGATAATAAAGTGCCATTTGTTTCTTTAGCGTTGACAGGATACGAATAAGTCTCTTCATCATCAACGCCCGTGCCAAAATATCCGGTTCCCCATTGTAGAACTTTTCTATCTGAATCTACCGCCAAAGTTTGAGTCCTCTTAGAATCGATATCTATTACCTTCAAATCTGAAAGAGCCACCGGTTCGTCCGTTATTTTACTCGTATTAATCTCGAATCCCTGGCTATATGTATTTACTCCCCATTTATACAGCTCGCCGTCGTCCGTCTTGGCGACTATTATATCCTCTACGTCGAGCTCGGCTATATCTGAGACATTATTTACCGCTTTAAACGTATATTCGTTTTCAATTCCCATATATCCCGTTTGATATGCCTGCCCGTTTTTCACATATATCGACGTATAACCGCCCGCCTTAGCGATCGAGGGGTTTGAAACTCCCGTTATCTTATACGGAGCATCCTGATATGTTATATTTTCAGGCAGACCGAGCTGTCCGTACGAGTTAGATCCCCATACGTACATATTTCCGCTGTCGTCCACTGCGACGGAGTGAGCATATCCGCTGGAAATAGATTTTACATTAGTCATTATGTCCGTAAAAACTCTGTAATAACTGACGCTGGTTCCTATCCCCAACGCTCCCTGAGCGTTATTGCCGCAGCCTTTAAGCGATCCCGCGCCGTCGATGATATAGCTTTGGTATTTACCCGCCTCTATATCGACTGCGTTCTCCGCGACCCTATCAAATCTGCGTTTTGTGCTCGTGGAATTATTACCAAGCTGACCGTAGCTGTTGTTACCGCTTGTCCAAACGCTCGCGTCGCGTTTAAGAATTATCGTATGCGATTCTCCGCCCGCGACTTTTAATACGTTTTCAGCAACCAAAGCCGGAGTGTTTAAATTACTCGTACTACCGTTGCCAAGTTGGCTATTGCCGTTTCTTCCCCAAGCGTAAAGGTTATACTTATCGGTTATAACATAGCTCATATCGCCGGCGGCGGCTATGCTGCGTACTGTTTCGCCGTTTTCCTCCCAAGGAGTTTGAACTTCTACAAAAAGATCCGAGGAGTTGTTTGTGCCGTCGCCAAGCTGACCGTATGTATTGTCGCCTTTAGCCAGCAATACGCCGTTTGAATAATTCAAGATATGTTTGTTTCCAACCGCGAGCGTATCTCCCGAACTATACATTCTTTCGTCGCTCAAAAAGTACGTAGCCGCAAGCCTTGATTTTGTCAGCCCGTCGCTGTAAGTATCCGATGTAAGAACAAAAATTTGGTCGTTGTATAAGGTAAACGCTTGATCATTTATTTCTAAATCGGGCAGTTTATCTGGAAGAACAACCCAAGAATCTTCAGCCGGGATATATACGTATCGTACCTTGCTATTCGCGTCGTTATCTCCGCCGTATTCAATGCAAAGCAAAATATCGTCGACGGTCGCAAGTTCATATTGGCCAACGCTTGAATCGTCTATTACATAATTAGGACGCGGCTGACACTCCTTCCAGCTTAGATCCGCCGTATTAAGTTCATATGTTTTATTTCCTTGAGATAGATTTTTAGACGTGTAATAAATTTTGTCGCCCACAGCTGAGGCTGTGTAGTATCCATTTTGCAGAAAATCATCGTCAGCGTACGACCATGAATTTGAAACCGTATCATAAATAACTATTTCAACCCAAGACGCGCTTGAACGAACGCCCGCGCAATAAATTTTGCCGCCTACAGCCGTCGCTTCGACATTAGTCAAAGAGTTCGGCATATCCGCGGCGGTTCCCCAAGTATTGTTGGTTGTATTAAACGTATCGACTCTTTTGGTTATATCGTTATCGATTTCCATTCCGCCGCCAATCACATAAATTATTCCGTTAGCTTCGGCCAGCCCAAATCCCGTTCTTCCAACCGGCATAGCCTCAGCCGTAAACCATTCCTCGTTAGTGACGTCATAAATAAGAGTCGCATCCGTTCCGAAACAATATATTTTACCTTCCGCTCCGATTATTTGCGCTCCATATCCAACTACGCTCTGTACGGTTCGCGTATTGATCGTAACCGGTTCTTCCAAAAATATATTTGATATTTCATCGGCTAAGGTTTCGTTTTCGCTTGCATAAACATAGTTGAAATTTAAGACCCCTAATAAAATCGTAAGAATCATAAAAAGACCTAACGCTTTTTTCATTTGTAATTCCCCCTAAAAATTTGTATTAAAATCAGACAACAAAAAATACTTGAAATACTTACCTCCTTTTTTATTTTTCCAATACATTTATGATAACATAAAAACCACGCAAAATATACGTTAATTTGTTACAAATTTTAACGTTTATTTTTGTTTAATAGTAACATATTTTCATACATTTCCATTAATTTATTTTATCTATTTTTACTGAATAATATACCAATATACCATATTATTTAATATTTATTTATACTATCATATTATATTTTAGGGAACTGTAATAACATTAACGGAGATGGTTTTATTTTGTAAATATATCATTGTAGAAAAGCAATCTGCGCCTCGTTTTACGTAAAAGCTTTCAAGTATTTTTTTACGCCATTTTTGACGCCATTTTAATGAATAAATATATATATTTATGTAAGCAACGCCTTAATAACCCATCAGACTCAAAGTGACGAAAACAACGTTTTTACGGCGTTTGTAGTGTTTTAGCAGTTAGTGTGGCGTTGTCGGAATAAAATTTTATTTAAATTTTACAACATTATTCATAACAAATATTTGAAATAATCGATCCGCGTTTTTGATGCGTTTCTAAATCTTAAATATCTTATCCATTACGCCTACGCCGACCTAAACGACCATTTTACAGCGCGTAAAACTTAACGTTCCGCATAAGAAACATACTTTGTCCGAATATTCTTATTAGCTCTTGAAATATCGGCTATTCTCTGGTATAATTAAAATAATTATTTTTTATCAAGCAAAAGCCAAACGGCTGAATCGGAGGCAAAAATGAATTTTAAATATAAATCAAATCTATACGTATACTTAATAATAAGCGCCGTTATCTATTTTTTATACGGATCTGCGAAGGAACTGCTTTACACGGATGGCGTTCCGCCGGGCTGGCTCAAGGCTATCTACTTCGGCGCCGCGTTCTTTGTGCTTATCTTCGCGTATTATAAGATTGCCAGAAAAAGCGATAAATATATCAAGGAAAATCATCCAAACCTTTACGAAAGGTATTACAATATCCTGACTACCGACAAAAACAACAACAAGATCAAGGACATAAAGCGCCCAATCTACATAGGTCTTCAAACCGCGTTCAACACCGACTATATGGGCGACGCGAACGTAAAGAAGATCAGGCAGGAAGCAAAACTGTACATGGCCGCGCTTGTAATAATCATCATACTCACGGTCACGCATCTTTGATATCAAGCTAAAACTGCGGCCCGATCTTATATCGGCCGCTTTTTTCATATATCTTTGCAAAATACCCAAACGGGCCGCGTCCGGCGCGGCTCTGTATCTCATTTATAAAAGGAGGCGACTATTATGCCGTCAAACGAAGAATATGTTAAATTTATCGCCGATCAGCTGAGCGAAACCGGAGGGATAACTTACAAAAAACTGTTTGGAGAATACGGGCTATGGAAGGACGGCGTTTTCTTCGCGACAGTCGAGGACGACCGATTATACGTCAAAGTCACGCCGCAGGGCGCCAAGCTATTGGGCGATCCCGAGCCGGTCGCGCCTCACGGAGGGAATCCAAATATGTACGCGGTGGACGACGTCGAGGACAAAGCGGCGCTCGCCCGCCTTGCGATCCTCACCGCGGACGCTCTCAAAGCCGGGAGCGCAAAGATCAAAAAGTCAAAACCGGTCAAAAAGACCTCAAAAGCGGCGTCAAAGCTTGATTACAAGAAAGCGTATAAGGAGCTGTATCTTCCCAAAACCGCTCCCTCTTTGATTGAGGTCCCCAAAATGACGTTTATAGCCGCGAGCGGTAAGGGCGCGCCCGGTTCGGAGGAATACGTACGCTCGATAGAGATCCTCTACGGACTTTCGTATGCGATAAAGATGAGCAAGCTCGGCGGCGCGGCTCCGGACGGGTACTTCGAATACGTCGTTCCGCCGCTCGAGGGGCTTTGGAGCGTCGAGGGCGAGGACTTCGACGGACGGGGTATAGAGGATAAAAGCAAGCTCTCGTGGACGTCGCTGATAAGACAGCCGGAATTTGTAACCCAAAGCGTATTCGACGCCGCAAAGGAAACGCTTTCCAAAAAGAAGCCCGAACTCGACCTCTCGCCCGCCGAACTGATAACGTTCGAAGAGGGGCTGTGCTGTCAGGCGATGCATATAGGTTCGTACGACGACGAGTATAAAACAATAGAAAAACTTGAGAGATTTATAGAACAAAACGGTCTTGCGCTCGACATAAACGAAGAGCGCCGCCATCACGAGATCTATCTGAGCGATCCGCGCAGAACTGCGGCGGACAGGCTGAAGACCGTTATCAGGCATCCGGTCAGGAAAAATTCTTAACGCGGCGCTCGACCGGCGGTATAAATAAAACGGGGAGACGCTCGCGTCTCCCCTTAAATCTATTCGTTTTACAAACAGGCTCAGTCTTTCTTGCTCTTAAAACCTATTACTACTCTGTCTATCCCGGCCAGATCCTTTACCGTCTCGATATCCTCAAAACCGCCGCCGCGCATGATCTCCGCAACGCTCTCCGCCTGGTCGTAGCCTACCTCGTAAGCTAAAATCCCGCCGTCTTTGAGCAGCTTAGGCGCCTTCTCGGTAATTATCCTGTAAAATTTCAGTCCGTCCTCGCCGCCGTCCAAAGCCGAAATTGGCTCGTGCTCGAAGATCTCTTTGGGCAGGTCCAGCATGTCGTCCGTGCGTATGTACGGAGGGTTCGATACCACGCAGTCGTAGCCGCCGCTCGGTATCCAGTCTTCGGTCTCCGCGTCTACCTCCGCGATATCGCGGCATATGAATTCCGCCCTCTTTTTAAGCGAAAGTCTTTCGCAGTTGAGCATTGCGACCTTCAGCGCCTTTTCCGAGATATCCAGCTCCGCGACGCTCGCGTCGGCCAGCTCGTTGGCTATACTAAGACCTATGCAGCCGGAGCCCGCGCCTATATCCAGGACCCTGGTCGGCCCCTTCACGGCCTTTAGCTTGGATATAACGGCTTCCACCAAGATCTCCGTGTCCGCCCGAGGGATAAGCACGTCCTTGTTTACTACAAACTCGAGCGACATAAATTCCGTCCTGCCTATTATATACTGAACCGGCGTGCCGCTGAGCCGCCTGTTTAAATAGCCGCCGACTTCGATCGAAAGCGCGTCGGGCACTACGAAATCCTTAGTCAAAAGCTCCGTCTTATTCAGCTCCAAAACGTGCATCAGGATCAGATCCGCGTCCGCTTCGGGCGAGTCGATATTTCCGTCTCTGAGCATTTGACGAGACTTTTTCCTCAATTCTTTAAGCGTCATTTGCTCGCCTCTTTTCCATATTCGTCGTTCGTCCGCGCCAAACTTTAAACGCGGCGCGTTACCATCTGTCGTCCTTCTGGTTCTCCGGAATAACCGCCTCGAGCGCCTTTATGGCCACCTCTATCTGGCTGTCGTCCGGCTCGTTCGTGGTTATATGCTGAAACCACATTCCGGGCGCGCTTATCGCCCTTGTAAAAGCGTTGTCGTGCCGCCCGGCAAACTTGATTATCTCGTACGATATTCCCGCGACCACCGGCAGGAGTATCAGTCTCAGGACAAGCCGCCAAATAGCCCACGGGATCGCCGAAAAAATAACTCCTATATACGGTATGGAAGCAAAAATCTCCTCCTGCCACGGAATTACCGAGAACACCAGTATGCTGATGACCATTACGATCAAGAGAAAACTCGTTCCGCATCTTGGGTGCAGCCGAGACTGAACTCTGACGTTGGCCACGGTGAGCGGCAATTCTTTTTCGTAGCAGAAGATGGTTTTATGTTCCGCGCCGTGATACATGAACACCCGCTTGATATCCTTCATCTGAGACACCAGCGAAAGATACGCTATAAAGATAGCAATTCTCACTATACCCTCGATAAGCGTAAGAACGCCGTTACTTTCGACGTGCAGAAAGTCGGTCAAAAATCCGGCGATCAGCGTCGGCAGCAGGATAAACAGCCCGACCGACATTATAAGCGAGATCACGACCGACGTATATATCACAACGTTCATCGCTTTTTCGGAGTCGAGCTTTTCCTCAAGCCAGGCCTCGAACTTCGACGGCTCCTGCTCGACCTCGTTTCCGTCCTCTTCCACGTCGAAGAACTGCGCCGAAAACATCAGCGATTTTACCCCCACTATCATCGAGTCGAAAAAATTGACGCAGCCGCGTATTATCGGCAGTTTAACGAATTTATTCGTCCTGCCCTTACCGAGCGGCTGTTTATCTACGATTATCTCCCCGTCGGACTTCCTGACCGCGGTCGCGATCGCGTGGGGGCCTCTCATCATAACGCCTTCCATGACCGCCTGCCCGCCGATAGACGTCTTATGCTTGACCTTTGCGGCGGCGGGATCTACGGAAGCCTGTACTTCATCCGAATCGTTTTTTACTTCTTCACTCATATCAATACCTCGTCATCTATAAATTACGGCGCGCTGCTTACGGCTTTAAAAACCGCTTCGCTTTTCCCGCGTTTTAAAACGGCCTCGCCGAACTCCGGCGCGCGGCGCTCTTAATAAAAAGGCGGAGCAAAACATTCTATAATCCCATTTAAAAAGGGGTTTAAAGCGGCTCGCAAAACGGCGCCGTTACTCCTCCGCGCCGGCGCGATCGGCCGAATCCGGCCTTGGATAAACGCATTCTTCGCGCGGAGCTTATAGCAGAAAGCGTTAATATATATAAGTAACCGCATTTTTGCCACGTTATAGTTTAACATATTAACGGATTAATATCAAGTCCGCATATGTAAACAAAGTTTAAACTTTCACCCGGATCGAAACGCCTGAGCCTCAAGCCGCGTTACGCCCCGGCGGTATATTGGGCGCCGAATCGTTCGCGCATCCGGTCTTAAAGCGGCGTAAAATCAAACGAGCGGCCAAGTCATCGCTTAGCCGCCCTGCTATAGTTAACATGTTAAATTGCAAATTATCGCCCGGGATAACTTATCTTACTTATTTATCCTTACGTCTTAAAAATACCGGAACGTCGATACCGTCGTCTTCTCCTACCTTGCTGAACAGATTCGAAGACGGAATATTCTGCGGCGTCTGCGGAGTGTAAGGCAACGAACCCGAATCAGGCGTAGAACTTCTGAAGTAACTATCGCTTGAAGACGAATTGTTCGTCGCGGGTCTGCTGTTGTTCGCCGAACGGTTCATGTTGAAGCTGTTCATAAAGTTTGCGAACATGTTGTTATCTTCCTTCTTCTCCTCATGAGACGGAACGACGCCCTTGAAACCGGTCGCTATAACGGTGATCTGCAGCTCGTCGCCTAAGGTCTCGTCGATTATAGCTCCTATGATTATGTTCGCGTCGGCGTCCGCCGCTTCCTCGACCAGTTCGGCCGCGGTCTTGACCTCGAGTATTCCGAGATCGGCGCCGCCCGTAACGTTGAGGATAACGCCCTTAGCGCCCTCGATCGTCGTCTCGAGCAGCGGGCTATGTATAGCTTTCTTAGCCGCTTCCTCAGCGCGGTTCTCGCCCGTAGCTCTGCCTATTCCCATATGCGCGAATCCGGTATCCTTCATAATAGTCTTAACGTCTGCGAAGTCAAGACTGATAAGACCGGGTCTTGAGATCAAGTCGGATATGCCCTGAACGCCCTGACGAAGTATATCGTCGGCCATCTTAAACGATTCGGTAAGAGGAGTTCTGTTCTCAGCCACCTCCAGAAGTTTATCGTTCGGTATAACGACGAGAGTATCTACGGACTTCATGAGGTTTTCAATACCCATATCGCTGTTCTTCTGTCTGGTCTTACCCTCGAACCAGAACGGCTTTGTGACTATACCGACGGTCAGGATCCCGGCTTCCTTCGCGACCTCCGCGACTATAGGAGCCGCGCCCGTACCGGTTCCGCCGCCCATGCCCGCGGTAACGAACACCATATCCGCGCCCTTTACCGCCTGAGCGATCTCGTCTCTGCTCTCTTCAGCGGCCTTCTTGCCAACTTCGGGAACCGCGCCCGCGCCGAGACCGCGGGTTATCTTCTCGCCTATCTGTATCTTCTGAGCCGCGTGCGAGAGCGCCAGATCCTGTTTATCCGTATTGATAGCTATAAATTCAACGCATTTCACATCCGCTTCGATCATGCGGTTAACGGCGTTATTACCTCCGCCGCCGACGCCCACTACCTTGATCTGCGCCGGATTTGTCGATTCTGTATCAAACTGAAACACAATTTTTCCTCCTATTCATAATAAGACTGTTATCATGGTCATATCTCAGCGTGTATGCGACTGAAATTTATATAACCTAAAATACTAATATATATATTGATAATATAAAATTCGCAAGTATACACAATTATTATCTTATAACATTATACCACTAAATTTTATTTTGTAAATACATTTTTTTAATATTCCAAAAATTTTGTTACAGTCATATTACAAAAATTATCTTACCCGCGGCTTTTTATTACAAAATGCTTTATAACTCTCCGTTTTCACCTCTTATTTTTTATAGACACGTTTAGATCTTACGAACGCGGCTAAAATACGCGCCGCCTGAGGCGACCGCTCGCATATACTCGCCTCCGCCCCTTCGCCGGGCATGGGCGTTCTCCTCCGAATATGGATTTGACACGGACAAAATTAACTGGTAAAATAAAATCAGTTATAATATATTGCTATCGGTATTTGTTTGTTTTTTTAGCGCTTTTAAAACGCTTAGCTTTTAAAATACTTATATCAAAATACTATATTATTGCGAAAAGATTTTACCAAAAAATTCTTTCAAAAGGAGGCGATCCAATGGGTTTAAATCTTGTACTTATACTCGCCGGAATAGTTTTACTCGTTTGTATTTTTTCAAACAGGGTCACCAATAAAGTCGGTATACCGATGCTGTTGGTATTTATAATATTGGGAATGTTGTTCGGTTCGGACGGGATCTTTAAGATCGAATTCTCCGACTACACCTTCGCCGAACAGATATGCACGATAGCTCTGATAATAATCATCTTCTACGGCGGCTTTGGGACGAAATGGAGCGAAGCTAAACCGGTCGCGCTTAGCGGCTCTATCCTCGCCTCGGTCGGTGTCGTGCTGACGGCCGGATTAGTCGGGTTGTTCTGCCATTTTGTACTTCATTTTCCCATGCTCGAGAGCCTTTTGATCGGCTCGGTGCTGAGCTCTACCGACGCGGCTTCGGTCTTCTCTGTACTGCGCTCGAAAAAGCTCAACCTAAAATACTCGACCGCGTCCATGCTCGAGATAGAGAGCGGCAGCAACGATCCTTGGGCGTATATGCTGACTCTTATAATCCTCTCGGTCATGAGCGGGGACTCGACCTCGCCCTCGAGCATAATACTGACCGTATTGTCTCAGGTCGTCTTCGGAGCCGGCTGCGGCGTCGTAATAGCTCTCGCCGCGGCGTACCTGCTTAAGAAGTACAAATTTAATATCGATGGATTCGATACTATATTCGTTCTGTCAGTCGCGGTACTGTCGTTCGCGATCCCGTCGATGATAGGCGGAAACGGATACCTATCGGCGTATATCGTCGGAATAATACTTGGAAACCAAAAGTTCAAGAACAAGGCTAATCTCGTCCATTTCTTCGACGGGATAACCGGACTGAGTCAGATCGCGGCCTTTTTCCTGTTGGGACTCCTTGCGTTCCCGTCTCAAATGCCGTCGATACTCGCTCCTGCAATACTGATCGCGTTGTTCTTGACGTTTATCGCAAGGCCGCTGGTCGTCGGGATCACTCTGACACCGTTCAAGGCTCCGCTCGCCCAGCAGCTCCTCGTCTCCTGGGCGGGGCTCAGAGGCGCGACCTCTATCGTATTCGCTATCATGGCTACGGTATCCAGCGCGTATACGAGCTCGGACGTGTTCCACATAGTATTCTGCGTCGTCTTGTTCTCTATCGCGGTCCAGGGCTCTCTCCTGCCTCTCGTGTCAAAGAAGCTTAATATGATCGACGATACGGGCGACGTCATGAAAACGTTTACCGACTACGACGACGAAAAGGACGTGCAGTTTATTCAACTCCCGATGGACAATAATCACCCATGGATAAACAATCATGTCAAGGACATAGTCGTTCCGCACGGCAGTCTTCTGATAATGATACTCAGAGGCGACGAGATGATCGTCCCCAATGGCGACACTCTGATCTTGGAGGGGGATATAATAATAGTCAGCGCGACCGCTTACAGAGACCGAAACAACAATATTCAGCTCACAGAGACCACGATAGACGCAAACCACAATTGGTGCAATAAGCCGATAAGCGATATAAAAATGGGAAAACATACTCTTATCGTAATGATCATGAGAGACAACAGAGCTATCGTTCCAAACGGAACCGAAATAATACAGGCGGGAGACGTTTTGGCCAGCGTCACTCTCGAAGACGAAGACGCGCCTCCCGCGCCGGGCAAACATAAAACAAAAACCGCTTGATACGCGGGTTTTAAGCATATTGGATCGGACTAAACGCCCGGTCCTTTTTTATTTGCGCAAACCGGCAGACGTCCGTTAAGTCCGACCTGCGAACCGACGCGGCGTTAGCGGATATGATCCCGATCCTCAGCGCAAATTTATATATAGGCGACGCAAACAAGCCGCCGAAACGCCTCTCCTCAAACCGGGACGCCGCCCGAAATCAAGTTTAATATGAATAAAGTTCAATCTGGATCAAGTTCAATCTGAGATAAATTTAAATTCGGATCGCGAAAAGATCCGGTCTCAATTAATCGACGGATATAAATACGCGTTAAACCTATCGCCCAAAATCGCTCTTTATACGACAAAAGACCGCCGAACAAACGACGGTCTTATTAACGTTATTGAGTTTATTTACGCGGCTTCGGTCGAACCTCTCACGTCGTCCAAAGTTCTGACGACGTTGTGCTTGATCGGCTTCCACTGAACTTTCTTAAACAGAGCTATTATCGCGATCGGCACGTATGTAAACATGAACAACGGGAATGTAAACAAATATCCGATCTTCTTATAACCTTTGCAGTGTATCTGGTTCCACTCGGTTATCGTCGTAACGACTCCAAGCACGAAGAATAAACCGTAGAAGTTCATTACCGTCTGACCGAGCGTCTGTATCAGCGCCGAAGTCTCCGGCAGGTTATTTATCAATCCAAAAGGAATAGCGATCGCGTTTACAACAACCGTAAGCAACGTAAGCAGCATAGCCGGAGCTATGGTCATCAGCATATCGAAGCAGGCGAAGCTGCCTTTGAACATACCTTTTACCAAGCCCAAGCCGTATTTAGCGAACACCTGATAAAATCCCTTCGCCCAGCGCAGACGCTGATTGTACGACTGTCTGAACAGCGTGGGCTGCTCGTCGTAGAGGATCGCGTTCGCCGCGTAGCCTATCTTGACTCCGTGTATTACGCTGTCTACCGTAAACTCTATATCCTCGGTGAGCAGATGGTGGATCCATCCGCCGTTGTTTCTGATTATCTCGGCCGAAACAAGGAATCCCGTTCCGGAAATCGCGCAGCTCGTGCCAAGCTGCATTCTCGAATTGTTCAGATACTTCGCTTCTCTCAAGAACCATAGCGAGTAACCGGCCGATATCCAGTTGCTGTCATAGTTCTTAGAATTTCTGTAGCTTGTTATGACCTTATATCCGCTGTCGAACACCTTGTTCATCTCAGCAACATAATTGTCGTCGAGCAAGTTATCCGCGTCGAATATCATATATCCCTCGTAGCCTTCGTCCGCATAATCCTTCTCGATTATTTTAAACATCCAGTCAAGCGCGTAGCCTTTGCCGACCAGCTTATCGTTAAAACGTTCGTGAACTATCGCGCCGGCCTTTCGAGCGACCTCGGCTGTGTCGTCGGTACAGTTATCGGCTATAACGAAAACGTCCAGCTTATCCTTAGGATAGTTCTGATTCTTGATGCTGTCGATAAGCTGAGCGATAACCTCCCGCTCGTTTCTCGCGGAAATAACCACCGCGAACTTATGCTCTTTCTTACTCCTAAACTTCTGCGGCCGCTTCAGCAGTCCTACAAACAAGTATATGAACTGATAAGCGTAGCACAGAGTAAAAATAACTGAAATCAATGCGTTAAAAATTATAAGCGCTTCCATCTCTTTTTCCCCTTCATCTCAAAAATCAAACTCTTCTAAACCGATAACCCTACTCTTTATAAATTAAACCCTCAGTTAAAATTGTGTAAATTGTTTTGATCAAGCTGTATTGCCCATTTTAGCGATAACTTATTTACTTTCGTTCTCTCTTAATATATATTACCGCATTACTTAAAGTTATATGCTTTAATTATAAACTTTTTATAAACAAATTATAAATAAATTATAAACTACATCACATTTTACCTTTTGTAATGAAAAAGTAAAATAACCGCGCCTACAATTGTAACAAATACACAAGGCGCGGTTTAAATAATTGGTGATACTGGACCTATGTCAATACTTTGGACAAAAAAAGTTGAAATATTATGCTGATTTTTT
>JAHZIG010000034.1 GCA_019419865.1 Clostridiales bacterium
GATGGAAGATAGATATACTTTGACGGATTTGCCGGGAGAGTGTGAGAAATATTATACGATTGATTGGTATGTAGACGCTGTTACAGAAACATTAGAACATTCTAATCTTCAGGTTATATTCCGTCGGTTTTGGGGTAGCGCGTTAGATCATGCCCTCATAGCGTCCGGCGTGGCATTTAAGACGCAGGAAGCCGCTGAGCGGAATAAATACGCTGTGTATAAGGCGTTGACGGGCAAGGAATGGGGGAAGGAATAATGCAACTTACAAAAGAACGAGCTATAACCCTACACCGTAGAATGTGGCGGTGGATCGGGCTTAAGACGCTGAAAGAGAAAAGGTGCGTTAAGAAAGACGAATGGTTCAAGAGGTTTAAACTCAATGCGATATGTTGCGTGTGTTATTGCTGCGAGTATGCTTATAAGAATGCTCATAAAGAGGGAAAACGTTCGGGTTGTGATAGTTGTCCTATAGATTGGGGAGGAATAAGTTGTATGCATTACAAGGAATTTGAAGACGGCGATAATGGGCTGTATAGTCTTTGGGAAATGACAGTTAGACACAATGAATACAAAGAAGCCGGAAAACTTGCATTACAGATAGCGGAATTGCCGGAAAGAGAGGAGATTTAAAATGTCGAAAAAGAAGTTTAATTACGGTCGAGAGTTAGCACTTATAATGCTTATAATTTTGCACATTCTTTTTTTAACGGTTCTATGGTTTGGCAATTTGACAGGGAATAGAGACCTTACAATTTTCGGAATGTGCGGGGGGTGTTTATCGGCTATTTGGTATATCTACTACAGAATACAAAAAGAACTTAAGCGCATTCGAGAGGAAATAAAAGAAATACGAGGTGAAGTGATATTACAGGCGTTAATATTAAGAAAAATGAAGCAATTTGAGGAGGATAAGAAATGAACACCGAGATGAATATAAAGTTTAACGATGACAAGAGCATAACCATAAACGACGTCAGATATATACCGGATTTTTGGGTCGAGGCTAAGGCAAGCGCCAAGCCCGAAAAGCGACATACTGGGATCGAAGAGCCGGAAAGAGACGATAGCGTTTGTTATATTGACGGGGACGGAATTTTAGAAACGTACGATTATTCTTCGGGGGAGTTTGAAAACGAATATCTCAGGGGTCGAGTTACGACTGACGAACAGTTAGCCTACGACCGCGACAGAGCCGCAAGGATACGCTTTGCTTTGGAGAAATACGCGGCTGAGCATAATGCGAAGCCTTTAGACTGGACGAGCCCTGGAAGTCGTAAATATTATATTGTTTATGTCCCTGACTGGGAAAAACTAAAAGTAGATTTTTTGTGGAACACTAAGTATGACACGGTATTCTTCGATTCAGCCAAAACAGCGCGAGACGCCATAGAAGCCGTAGGCGAGGAAGATGTGCTATGGCTGTACAGAGATTATCAGCCGTATCTGAACGCGTTTAAGATGGAGTAAAACAAAAACGCCCCTGCGAAAGACACCGCCGAGACGCTTTGATCTAAATATCACATGATTAATATATCACATATCAAAGCGAAAATCAAGGGGTGAAATGCGTGTCGATCAAAGAAGAACGTAAAAAAGTCAGGTCTTATCTTAGGCAATATAGGATAATCAAACAAGAGCGCGACGTGCGGCTCAGCGAATATAATAAAAACGTTAAAAATATGTACGATCCAATGCGAAGTATCGTTTTGGACGGAGCGCCTAAATCCAAATATAAGAAGTCTGATATAACCGGGAATACGGCTGTTGAGGTTTGGGATTACTCCGCTGAACTGAAAAAGGAAAAGGAACAGATAGACAGGCTTGAAGCGGAGATATTCAAGATCGAATCTATAATAGGTCAATTGGATTACCGCGAAAGAAGCGTCTTGTATTTTATCTATATTCAGGGTATGGACTGGGACGAGCTCAGCGATTACACGCATTATCAAAGAACCCAAAACTATAGATACGAAGTTCGAGGCATTGACGAGATCATACGCAGAGGCTTGTATAGCGAAGCGAACAAAAGTGAACAAAAGTGAACAAAAACGGATGAAAACGAAAAATAAATGTGTTAATATGGTATCATTGGAGGATTTGAAAAACGGAGAGATTTTAATATCTCCATTTTAACGGCAATATAAATTCGAAAATCAAGAAGAAACCCGAAGCTTAAAGCTCCGGGTCGTTGCAGAGTTCATCGAGAGAGACGGAGAGCGCGGAGGCCAATTTTTTTGCGGTTGAAACTTTACAGTCGCCGCGCCGCTCAATATCCTCAATCGTTCGAATCGGCACTTCTGATAACCGGGAAAGAGCAGGTACGCTCAACCCTTTTGATTTTCGTATTGTTTTTAGCTTCATATTACCTCTTCCTCTTAACGTTTACTAATGTTATGATGCTGATTACAATTGCCGCCAAACTGATAACTATTGATAATACTTGCATAATTAGTATGATTGAGTTATAATTAAGTTACCCCAGAGGGGCGGGGGAATAAATCCCCCTTTAATTTTACTACTTCTTACTTGCCTTGTAAGTTATAATAGCGGTTACCAACACGATTATTGAACTTGCAAGGCTAAGAAGTTTTTCTAAGAACTCAATCATCTGTCCACCTCCTTTCTATGTTTATATTATACCACGTTACAACGTGGTTGTCAAGTATTATTTATAAAAAAATAAGGTTTTTTATATATTTTTTACAATATCTACGGATGTGGTGTAAATGGGAGATGTAAAATTTGTTAAGTATATAACCTGTTCTGAATGTAGTAAAATACTTCAGATATATACGCGCGAATATGTATTAAAGTATATCGATGAAAGGCAGCGGCTTCCGAGGTGCAAGCGCTGTCCTTTTTTATGCGCAAGATTACGGAGGCTTCAAGATGGAAAGCGTTGACCCTATCAGAGATAAGAACGTATACAACAAGATAAAAGCGGAACTCCGCGAGTGGAATGAGAAATATTATATCATGTATCTTGTAGGGTGCTTACTGGGTTTAAGAATAAACGAAATACTTGCGCTGCGAGTAGGCGACGTCAAGGGTAAAAAAGAACATACGTTTATTCAGAGCAAGAGCGGCAAGGAAATGACCGTCGCTTTTAATCCCGAACTTAAACGCGCGCTGGATAATTATTGCGCGGGCAAAGACCCGCAATGCGCGTTGATACCTTGCCGGGACAACGAGTATAAACCTCTTTCATATATGCGGGCGTGGGAAGTAATACATAACGTCGGTCTTAAGCACGGGCTCAAGCTCGGGACTCACAGCATGCGCAAGACGTGCGCTTATCATTACTACATGCAGACGCACGATCTGGCCACGCTGAAGATATGGCTTAATCATACGAGCGAGCGAGATACGCTTACCTATATCGGGGTGACCAAAGAGCGCGTGTGCGATGCGATGATACACTTTAAAATATGAGTAACCAAATATAAAAATCCAACATTTGTACAGGTATTTGCAGAATCCCAACAAGCGGCGCAACGCCGTTGGTTAGAGGGGATTTAAAAATACAAATAGAATATACATTATATTTGCTTCACGGCCTACGTATAAATGCGTATAAACAAACGATATATAACAAACGAGAGGGGCGGCGAGTATGGCGCGAAAGGCTTTGAGAGAATGCAACAAGGCGGGTTGTCATGAGCTTACGCGAGAGCGGTATTGCTCTAAACATAAAGCCGAATACGATAGAGCCGACAGTCAAAGACATAAAGAGTATGACAGAACCAAACGCGATAAGACGGCGGCCGAGTTCTACAAGAGCAAGGAATGGCAGAGAGCAAGAGCGGAGGCGCTGGCTCGAAGTCTTTATCTATGTCAGGACTGCCTGGCGCGCGGCGTTATCAAGAGGGCCGAGATGGTTCATCATATCAAGCCGCTTAGAGAGTATCCGCGTCTTGCTCTGGATCAGGATAATCTGAAACCATTGTGTAATAAATGCCACGGAAAATACTGAGCGGCCCCCCGGTAATCTTAAAAAATACAGCCCCCACGGAGACCGCCGCCCCCTCTTTTACACGCATGCGCAAATTTTTAGGTAGGGGGTATCCCGGAGGTGATTTTTTGGAACTCGAAAAAGTAAAAAAATATTTGAGGGTCGAACACGACTATGAAGACGATATTATTCGGCAGCTTGTAGAGTCGGCAAATCAGACGCTATCCGCGTCCGGAGTAGAGCGCTGCGAGCAGTACGGCGACAAATACGATCTTACCGTTTTAATGCTCGTAGCTTATTACTATGAGAATCGCGGAGAAACAAACGGATCCGGCACAGGGATGCCGATCGGCTGTCAGATAGCGATCGAACAGCTAAGAAATTTAAACGGAGAGTGAGAGTATGGGAGCAAGAGGCGCAAGACCTAAACCGAACGAGATAAAAAAGCTTGAAGGAAATCCGGGCAAACGTGAAATATCGAATCATCCGGTTTACAGTTTGTCGGACGAATCTAAAAAGCCTCCGCCGTATTTAGGTTCATATGGAAAAAAGGAATGGAAACGAATATTGCCGTTGCTTGAAAAGAATAGGTTAATGACGGACGCGGATTACATAATGCTGGCCGGGTATTGCCAGTCGGTCGATACGTGGATAAACGCCGAAAAAATGAAAAGGACTTACGGCTTCACAGACACCACGGATAAGGGAAATATTGTGCAGAGGCCGGAGGTTGGGATAGCGAATACCGCGTTGCAAAACATATTAAAGTTCGGCCGCGAATTCGGACTGTCTCCGTCGAGCCGAGCCGCGTTATCCGTGGAAGCCGCGGAAAATTCAAGTAATCCGGTTTTGTCATTAATTGATATGAGGAAGTCGCTTAAAAATGAGTAAAGTAATCGATAAAACAACCCAATATGCAAAACTCGTGAGCGCCGGCAGGATAACGGCGGGCAAGCTCGTGCGTTTAGCGTGCATGCGCCATTTAGACGACCTTAAAAAGAGCAAACGCAAAAGTTACCCATATGAATTCAAAGCAGAGCTTGCAAACCTAAGATTAGATTTTTACAATCTATGTCGGCATTACAAGGGCGACGCCGCCGGTCAGGCGATAGTTCCAGAGCTTTGGCAATGCTTTATTCAAGGCAGCGTGTTCGGCTGGGTCGAAAAAGAGACCGGAAAACGCAGGTTCAGAGAGGTATATGAACAGATCGCAAAGAAAAACGGAAAGTCAACGGACGCCGCGGTCACCGGATTGTATTGTATGACGGTCGACGGCGAACCCGGAGCGGAAGTATATTCCGCCGCGACGACCAGAAAACAGGCGAGGATCATATTCGAAACCGCGAGACAGATGGTATCGAACTCCCCGGAGCTTAAAGAAATATACAACTGCTTGACTAATAACATAAACGTTCCGGCGACAGCGAGTAAATTTGAACCGGTATCAAGCGAGGCCGACACATTGGACGGTCTCGATATACATTGCGCGTTGGTTGACGAACTCCACGCGCACAAGACCAGATCGGTATATGAAATACTAAAGGGCGGAACCGCCGCCCGAGCGCAGCCGCTTATTTGGGTAGTGACGACCGCGGGGTATAATCTAAACGGCATATGCAAAGAACGCTATGATTACGCGGTCAAGGTTTTAAACGGCGCGGTAGAAGACGATAGATTATTTATATACATAGCGCAGATCGACGAAGAAGACGACCCGTTCGATGAAAGCGTCTGGGTGAAGGCGAATCCAAACCTGGGCGTCTCCGTTAAGCTGGAGGATCTGCGCCGCAAAGCCAAGGAAGCGAAAGAGATCCACTCCGCATACAATATGTTCTTATGCAAACATCTGAATATATGGGTCAACGCTTCGGAGTCGTGGATGGATATGCAAAGATGGAACGCGTCCGGCAAAAATATTTATCCGGCGCTGAAACATAAACGGTGCTGGGTCGGAGTAGACCTTTCGAGCAAGCTCGATCTTACTTCGGTTGTTCTTATATTCCCTCTTAAAGACGGATATTACGCGGCGCTGCACCATTCGTTTATTCCGGAAGCGGCGGTGAATGAAAAAGAAAAGACCGATAAAGTTCCGTATTCAGCATGGATACGCGACGGGTACATAACGGCGATCCCGGGCGAGGTTATCGAACAGAGCTGGATCGAAGAATACATAATGACCATGTCGAAAAAATATTCTATACAGGAGATATGCTACGACCCTTGGAACGCTTCCGAATTTGCTCAGCATATGGAAGGCGAAGGCTTTACGTGCGTCGAAGTTCGCCAGGGCTTCCGATCTCTTTCGGAACCCATGAAGGATATTGAAAAATTGGTTTACGACGGGAAACTGATACACTTTGGCGATCCCGTTATGCGATGGGCGATGTCGAACGTGATAGCGACAAAAGACCCGGCGGATAATATAAAGCCGGATAAATCCAAGTCGACTGAAAAGATCGATCCGGTCGTTGCGTTGATAACAGGCCACGCAAGAGCTTTGATAAACAATATAGTCGATTTAGAATCGTATATTCTGAGCGACGATTACATAATGTAAAGGCGGTGAGATCTTGGGATTTTTTAAGAAGATATTTCAATTTAATATTTCACGGTCAGCCGACGACGCAGTTGATCAGGCCGGAGCCGAGCCGGAGGATATAAAGTCGAATTATTCAAACTCGACGGATACCGATCTATCGTCGTCGGGATACGGCTGGTACAGCTTAAACGATTTGACCGAGCTGAATTCCAATACGGACAGCGGCGTAAGGATCACGCCCAAAACCGCCTTTAACCGTATAACGACCGTATTCGCTTGCGTCGACCGCCGGGCTACGGCTTTGGCGAAACTGCCGTTTAACGTATATCGCCGCGAAGGCGATTCAAGAATACACGCCGTCGAGCATCGACTCAACTACCTACTTACAAAGCGGCCTAATCAATATCAGTCGCCTACGATGTATAAAAAATATATCATGACATGTCAGTTGCTTTGGGGGTATTCCGTGATACTAAAGAAGATGGATATAAACGGACAGATCGCCGAACTGATCCCTCTTCCTCCGCCCGAGGTAAGTATCCAGAAGGTATTTAATAAAGATAAATATCTGTACGGATACAAGGGCGAATGGTACACGGAAGACGAAGTCATATATATACCATATATTTCTGTAGACGGTAAGATAGGAAAAGCGCCGATGTCTGTAGCGAGGGAATCAGCCGGCGCCGTTATCTCTATGACGAAGCACTTGTCAAGATTCTATAAAAACGGCGCGATCCGCCAGGGCGCGTTGGTGACCACGGCGCCGCTCGGCGAAACTGCGAAACGAAAACTAAAGCGGAGCTGGGCGGAGCTTTACGGGGGCTTTGAAAATTCCGGAGAGCCCGCCGTGCTGGACAACGGCCTTGACTTCAAGGATATATCGTTGCCGCTCAAAGACGCTGAATTTATTGAAAGCAAGCGTCTTACGGCGCAAGAGATCGCAAGCGTTTTCAATGTTCCTCCGAGCATGATAGGACTTGCGTCTGAAAAATATTCTAACCTTCAGGAAATTAACGACAGGTATATGCAAGACGTCGTCCAACCAGACTGCATCAATATAGAGGAAGCGCATAACTATTCCTGCTTTTTGGAGTCTGAACGGAATTACTATACCAAGTTCAACCTTGCGGCGGGAATGCGCGGGGCGCCCGAAAAGAGAGCGGCGTATTACAAAGAGATGCTTCAGCTTGGAGCGATGACCATAAACGAAATACGCGCGCTGGAGGAACTCAACGGGATCGGCGAACTCGGCGACAAGCATTATTTCTCGCTGAACTTCACCACCTTGGATACGCTGGAGAAACACGAACGAATAATAGAAAGCGGTGAGTAAATGCAAACGTATGATTTTTGTGAAATAAATAAAAGCGGCGGCTCCAATAAAACGGAGCTGTTTTTTTACGGCGACATTGTTTCAAGCTCCTGGGATCAGTGGCAATGGGAAGATCAATATCCCGACAATGTGCGCTATCTGCTTAGGGATATAGGAGACGGCGATCTCGATATACATATCAATTCAGCCGGAGGGAATGTTTTCGCTGGATTCACGATCCATAATATGCTTAAAAACCTCAAAGGCTCAAAGACCGTATATGTGGACGGGCTGGCCGCGTCTATCGCGTCCGTGATAGCTATGGCGGGAGATCAAATTATAATGCCGTCCAATTCGTTTATCATGATCCATAAACCTATGGTATCGCTGATGAGCGGCAACGCGGACGAACTGCGAGCCGAGGCCGAGGTCTTGGACAAGCTCGAACAAGGGATCCTAAGCACATATATGAACAACGCTTTGCCGGACGTCGCAGAAAAGGCCGTATCTAAAATGATAGCCGCCGAGACATGGCTCTCCGCAAGCGAGGCCGCGGAGGTATTTAAAAACATTGTTGTCGAGCAGCCTAACGAAGCGGTCGCAAAGCTGGACGTCAGCTCTTACAAAAACTATAGGAATGTGCCGGACAAATTGCTTAAGACCGATAAGCGAGAAGAACCGGACATGTCAAGCTTTATTGAGTTTGAAAAATTATTAAATATTAAATATACAAGCGAGGAGAATTAAAAATGAGAATGAGTAATCAAATGCGTGAAATTTTAAACGACATGAACGCGCAGCGAAACCTGCTCGATCAGGCGATCAAAGACCGAGACCCTGAAAAGGCGAAGGCGGCGCAGACTGAGATCGAAAAGCTGAACGCGCTGTACACAGCGGCGGAGACGGCGTTCCTCAATGAAAGGGCGCTGGAACGCGAGCAGGATCAAGATGACGACGATTCATTAGATGAAAAACCGTCGTCCGAGAAACCGGCCTACGATTCAAAGCTGTTCTATAAGGCGCTGACCGCGAGAGGCGCTTTGACCGAATCGGAGAGAAGCGTCATAGCCGAGGCTCGCAAAAAGTACGACAACTACTTTTCGGAAACCGGAACGAACCAGTTTACCAACAGCCTCTCCGAGGGCGTAAAGGAAAACGGCGGCTATACAGTTCCCGACGATCTGTCACAGGAGATATTCGAGTCAATCAAGACGCGCGATTCGGTAAGAAACCTGGTCTACGTCGAAAACGTTACGTCTGCAAGCGGAACGCGCATTTATAAGAACGGAGACGCAAACAGGCTTTACAACACCGCGGAATACGAAGAGATTAAAGAACTCAATAACCCGCAATTCGGAACGGTTACATACAATCAGAAGAAATTCGCGGGCATCACTCCGATATCGAACGAACTGCTCAACGATTCGTTTGTGAACTTCCAGTCCGAGATCACTACTTGGCTCGCGGATGCGGCAAGGGTTACGGAAAACAGACAGATATTGTACGGCGCCGGAGGCGACAAGCACTGTCAGGGTATCATTTCCACTCAGGGCGCGTATAAGGAAATTACCGCCCCTTCCTCTATTACTATCGACTTCTTAAGAAAAGTAAAGTTCAGTCTTAGAAGTCCTTACAGAGCTTCATCGATGTGGGTGATGAATACCGACGCGTTCCTTTTGATTTCGGAACTGAAAGACGGAAACGGGCGCAGCTATATCCAGCCCGATCCAATTAACGCGGAGCAATATATACTTTTGGGCTCGCCGATGTATATCCTCGACGATATCGAGACGGACGAGAATAAGACCGTAATTCTATACGGCGATCTAAAGGCCGCGTACAGAATGTTTTCGCGCCAGGATTTCGGCATTACGTTCACGGACATAGGCGCGGGAGCGTTTGAGACGGATTCTATCAGGGCGCGCGGCATAGAACGTTTTGACGGAAGGATTATGGACAACAACGCCTTGGTCATCGTAAGAGACCTTAGCGTGACCCCGGCTACCGTTACGACGCCCGAGAAAGACTTTGGAGCGGCAAGTGCGATCACCGCGGAGAGCTTAGCTTACCAGAGCAAAACTGGACTGCTTGAATTTGCGGAAGATATGGGGATAGCGGGCGTGAATTCCACCATGACCAAGTCTAACATCATAACAGCCATATTGTCGGCTTTGGAAGGCGACGACGAAGATACTGAAGACGATACCGGAAGCGAACCGGGCGTTGGAGCTTAATCATGAAGTTTTCAACGCTGAGACACAGGATAGTATTTTTAAAACCGGCGCCCGCAGGTAAGAACGGCATGGGAGAGACTCTCCCGCTGTGGGCGCCGTTTTCCCCCGCAAGAACAGTCGACGCGGAAACGGACGCCGTCTATTTGCACGATGAAAAAGGTTTCCCGGTATTTAAAACCGCCGACGGTAAAGAGATCCCGTATACCGAGATCGAAAGAAATTATGCCGTGTGGGCGAACGTTTCGCCTACTACGGGGCGGGAGTACGAGGAAGCTCAAAAACTTCGCGAAGAGACCACATACAAAATTACGACGCGGTATTTTCAAGGCATAACTTCAGAGATGAAAATTATGTTCGGCGACGAAGTATTTGATATTATCTCCGTTCTGAACGTAAACGGCCTGAATAAACAGCTTCAAATTGTCGCAAAGGAGAAAGACAGATATGGCAAGGAATGTTGACGTCTTTGGTTTTGACGAACTCGAAAAGGCCTTTAATCGAGTTCAGAAGAAATACCCGGACAAAGCGGACGCAATGCTTATGGCTCTTGGACAGGCGGCTAACAAAAGGACAAAAGCGTTAACGCCTGTCAGGACGAAAAAGCTACGCAAATCATGGCGGCTGAAAAAAGTCAAGCTTTACAAGAGCGGAACTGTTCGAGTAGTCCGCGTTCAATCGACCGCGCCCCATGCGCACCTTGTTGAATACGGTCATGAAATTGTAAAAGGCGGTAAGACGAGAGAGCGCGGACGCACGCTTAACCGGGTACAGCGTTCGGCCAGAGGCATAACGTCCCACGGACGCGTCGAGGGTGAATATATGCTTGAAAAAGCAATGACAGAAACAAGATCGGCGTTTAACAGAGACGCTGAGAAATTATTGGACGCAATATGCGAGGAAGTCGAGGTATAAAAATGATAAATGAAAAAGATATCCAAACAAGAATAGCGGAGCTTCTGACTGAAGAAGGATTCAACGTAGTGGCCTCGGAGACGCAGGAGGGATTTGAAAAGCCCGCCGTATTCGTAAACGTATATCCGACGTCGATCACATTGGAAAACGCGAGTATGGAACAAGTGACGGACTCGATAGAGATCAAGTACATACCGGCTGTTGAAACGGTCGAGGAATGCGCCGACGCAGCTCAGAAACTGCGCATGATCTTTATGTATAAGCCGTTTGAGGTAGGAGACCGGCGCCTCACCGTACAGCAGATCGAATTTGATATCGAAGACTGCGTTTTGTATGCGTATTTCGATCTTCAGTATATGCAGGAGACGCCCGACTATGAAGAATACGATTTGATCGAGAATATAGAGATCGGAGGGAATATTTAATGGGATTACCGGAACTGTCAATTGAATTTAAGACGAAAGCCGAAACAGCCGTAAGCCGGAGTGAGAATGGAATCGTTGCGATAATTCTCGCGGACGATACAGCCGTCGAGAATGTAAAACAAAGTTATTCATACGCCCTTGAGGCGGATATAACAAGATCGCACTGGTCGGAGACCAACTTGGATTATCTTAACAAGGTTTTCCTCGGTTCGCCCAGACGCGTACTGGTAGAGCGTATAGCCTCGGCGGATACGTACGACGACGCTTTGGCGCGACTGAAAAATAAAGAGTGGGATTGGCTGGCGATACCCGGCCTTGAAGCTAAGAGCGACGAATTTACAAAGATTCTGAACTGGGTCGTAGCGCAGCGCGCGGCCAAGAAAGGTTTTAAAGCCGTACTTCCGTATGTTGGAAGTAACGTCGCAAATAACGAAGGCGTCGTCAGCTTCGCTACTGACGATATAGAAGTAGGCTCAAAGACCTATACGACATACGAATACTGCGCGAGAATCGCGGGACTGCTGGCCGGATTGCCGTTTACCCAGAGCGCGACTTATCAGGCGCTTCCGGAAATTACGTCCATAACGGAGAGCACGACGCCGGACGAGGATATCGACAGCGGAAAGCTGATATTGATAAACGACGGCGAAAAGATCAAGATAGCGCGAGGGATAAATTCTTTGACCACGCTGTCGGGCGATAAGACGGAAGACTTTAAGAAGATAAAAATAGTCGAGGCTATGGACTTAATGCGCGACGATATACGCACTACGTTCGAAGACAACTATATCGGCATAAACAACAGCTACGACAACAAGATGATGTTCGTCGCCGCGGTAAATCAGTATTTCTCCCAGCTTGTAACCGAGGGCGTACTGTACGACGAAGGCGAGAATTACGCCGACATAGACGTCGACGCGCAGCGCGCGTGGCTGGCGGAGAAATACGATATATCCGAATACACCGACGACCAGATACGCAAGGCCAAAACCGGAAGCTATCTGTTCGTTATGGCCAACGTGTTCTTCAGCGACGCGATCGAAGACCTGAAATTCAACATCTTTATGGAATAGGAGATGAACATAAATGGACAGAAAGAAACCTCCCGTAGGAAAAGTAATATCGGGAACGCACGGCTATCTATGGTGGAACGGCTCAATATGCTACGAGATAACCTCGTTTGAGGCTAAGATAACCGCTAACCGCGAAACCATCAATTTTGCGGGCGATATGTGGGACGACTCGAAGCTGATGGGGATCGCGGGCGAATGGTCGGCCACGATCAAGAAAGTTTACTCTCGCGGCAAAGAGGTCGCGGAGAAACTCGCTCAGGGCATAGACATGAGACTGACCCTTATAGGAAAGCTCGAAGATCCGGACAACGGCGGAACAGAGCGTATACAGCTCGACAGCTGCTGGCTGGACGAGCTGACCCTCATGCAGTTTGAAAACGGCTCCATCATCGAGGACGAATTCAGCGGCGGATTTACAGGCTTTACATATCTCGATACGATCGCCGATCCGTGCGCGTAAATCACAATACCGGACAGGGGTACGCCTCCTGTCCCTTTATTTTTGAAAGGGGATCCATATGAAAAGACATACCAAAATCACATTGCAAGAGATTATGAAACGAAAAGAGCAAATGCTCGAAGCTAAGAAGGGAAAGAAGACGGCGGAGATATACATTGAATCTCTCAACGGTACGATAACTATCCAAGAGCCTTCGCGCTCGCTTTGCAGAGACGCTATAGATATGCCGGACGGCGAGGGCGATACGTATTTGGTATATGAATGCGTCGTAGAACCTGATCTAAAATCGCAGGAACTTCAAGAGGCGTTCGAGTGCGTCGAGCCTATGGAGATCGTCGAGAAAATATTCGAGGCGGGAGAGATACCCAAAATATCGACGGAGTGTCTAAATCTCGCAGGATTTTCAAACGAAGTTAAGCGAGTAGAACAGGTAAAAAACTGATTAAGCGCGACGGCGAGCTGTATATGATCCATCATTATGTGCAGCGAGGCTTTGACTGGCAGAAAATAGCCGGAGCGGACGGTAATGAAAAAGAATTTCTGAAGGCAAGCATGATTCTATACTACGAAGAAGAAGCCGGTAAGCTCAGGAGATTATTTGAAAAAAAGGGTAAATAGGAGGTTTAGATATGGCGCGTAATATAGGAGCAACGCTATCTTTAAAAGAAGGTAATTTCTTTGCCAATATCAAATCAGCCGTATCTGCAACCGAAGGCCTGAAAAAATCCCTCGGCGGTACGGAAAAAAGCGTAAGCAGTTTTGGAAACGGGCTTAAATCCATAGGGACGAAGGTGCTTGGCGCAGCGACGGTCATAGGCGGGGCGCTGTCGACGGCAGGCGTCGTGGCTGTAAAATTAGGCGACGATTATAAGTCGGCTCTAAACGATATATCCGCGCAGACCGGAACCACCGGAACGGAGCTCAACTCTTTCGGCGGGGTATTAAAGGATATTTATTCACAAAATTACGGCGAAAGCTTTTCGGATATAGCGGACGCTATCTCGACTGTAGCTCAAAGCTCAAAGTCGCTTAACGCTACCGGTATCAAACAGATGACGACGGACGCTATCGTCCTAAGAGATACGTTCGGATACGACGTTCAAGAAAGCGTTCGCGCGGCGAATATGTTGATCGATCAATTCGGAGTATCCGGAACGGAGGCCTTCAACCTCATAGCCCAGGGCGCGCAGCAAGGACTCGATAAAAACGGAGACTTGCTCGACAGTATAAACGAATACTCCGTGCATTTCAAGCAGATCGGTATAGACGCTGAAGGGATGTTTAACTCGCTTCTGAACGGAACCGCAAGCGGAACGTTTAGCGTAGACAAGCTCGGCGACGCGGTCAAAGAGTTTGGTATCCGCGTCAAGGACGGAACCGGCGACGAGGCGTTTAAGGCTTTGGGACTTTCAGTGAACGAGACGAAACAGGCGTTCGTCACCGGAGGCGCGGCGGGCGCGCAGGCTTTTAAATCCGTTACCGACGCGCTGTTCAGTATGGACGATAAAGTCAAGCAAAACCAGCTCGGCGTCCAGTTATTCGGCACGATGTGGGAGGATCTGGGAGCGGAAGGCATTAAGGCTCTCAGCGATATAAACGGCGAATTTGATCGTACATACGACGCGATGCAGCAAATAAACGAAGTCAAATACGACAACTTAGGTTCCGCGATCGGAGGCTTAAAGCGGCTGTTGATAACCAACGTAGCGCTTCCGATATCGAACGAACTGACCCCGACCGTATCAAACTTTGTGAATAGCCTGCGCAACGCGTTCTCCGACGGATCTCTTTCGTCGGCGATATCCGGCCTAACATCAGGCGTTGTATCCGCGATCGGAGGTATTTCTAATGTGGCCGGAACCGTATTCAGCGCTATCTCTACAGCGATATCCAATAACCGTCCGGCCATCGACGGCGTTATAACCGCGTTCGGTAATTTGAAAAATTCAATTTCCAACGCGTTCAGCGGCGATGGCGTGAACTTAATACAAACGCTGGCCAGCGCGACAGTACCGGCTTTAGCGTCGGCTTTGTCGCTTGCGGCGAATACCGCTTCGACAGTTGTTGACGCGGTGAGCTTTTTATCTCCTGTTATAGCCGGAGTGGCCGCCGCAATGACGGCGTATAAAATAGCCGTTACCGCCGCGAATGTAGTCGATACTGTAAGGAACGGTTTAATAGCGTTTATTGCAGCCGCTCAGGGCGTACAGACGGCGTCGCTGGCGGGGCTGACTACGGCGACTATCGTTCAAACCGCAGCCACGACGGCTCTGGGCGCGGCCATGTCGTTTATTACATCGCCAATAGGTATAGTCGTTATAGCCATAGGCGCGGTTGTCGCGGCTGGAGTAGCGTTGTATAAGAATTGGGATAAAATAAAGGAATTTGCAGTTAATCTCTGGAATGGCATAAAGAACGTCTTCAGCGGCATAAAAGACACTATTTCAAACGCATGGAACGGCGTAAAAGAGACAGCTTCCAATGCTTGGAACGGGATCAAGGACACCGTATCGGAAAAGCTGAATAATATAAAATCCGCATACGACGAACACGGCGGCGGTCTAAAAGGCGCGGTAGCCGGAGTCGTAGAGGGAATAAAGGGTTATTACTCCGCCGGGTTCGACGCGGTGAACGCCTTGACCGGCGGTAAGCTGGGCGAGGTCGTAGACAGCGTTAAGTCTAAACTTGCGCCAATGGTCGATACCGTTAAAGAAAAGCTGTCGGGGATCAAAACAACATTTTCAAACGCGTTTTCAGGAGCGATGGATTCTATAAAGCAGTCGTACAACGAGGGCGCGTTAAAACCGATCGTGGATAAGATCGCAAACGCGTTTTCTACCGTCAAGGACTCGATAGCCGAAAAATTTAGCGGCGTTAAAGATGCGGTAGGAGAAAAACTGTCCGCCGTCGGAGACGCTGCGAACGGGATAAAGGATAATATCGTAAGCAGATTCTCAACCGTCAAAGACGGCGTAGTACAGGTATTTACCGGGATAAAAGATCAGGTCGCGACCGCGCTCAGTCCTATGAAAGACGCCGTCGTTTCTATAATCGACGGTATAAGGACAAGTATTTCGACGATCGCGGACGGTATAAAAAGTCTCGTGACTCAGACTATGGAAAACATCAGGAATACGATCTCGAACGTCGTAGGCGGTATCAGGCAGAACTTTACGAACTTTTTCAGCTCAATACAGACCGCGTTCCAGAACATAAAGACCGGCGTCCAAACCGTATTCAATGGGATAAAGTCGATAGTCTCGGGAGTATTCCAAGTTATCGTCGGTATCTTTACGCTTAACGTCGATACGATCAAAAGCGGGATACAGTCCATAAAAGACGGTTTTACAACTGCTTTTAACGGAGTCAAGACGATAGTCTTAAACGTATGGGAGGCCATAAAAGCGGCGGGGACGCTCGCGTTTGAAAACGTAAAAACCGTTGTGACCAATGTTATTTTGGGTATACAGACTCAAATCGAAAACGTCAGGAATACGGTAAGCAATGTATTTAATTCGGTCAAGACGACTATATTCAATACATTTGAAAGCGTGAAGTCAAAAGTATTCGACGTATTTGAAAACGTAAAGTCTACTATATCGAACGCTATAGATAAAATAAAGAGCTTTTTCAAATTCGAATGGGAGCTGCCTAAGATAAAACTTCCGCACTTCAATATAACCGGATCGTTCAGTTTGAACCCGCCCTCCGTACCGTCTTTCGGCGTAGAGTGGTACAAGAACGGCGGTATTATGACTAAGCCGACGATGTTTGGCGTCAACGGCGGAAACGCTATGGTCGGAGGCGAAGCCGGCGCCGAGGCGATACTTCCGCTTGAGATGTTTTGGAAAAAGCTGGACGGGTTTATGCAATCCTCAAATAATCAAGCGCCAAATCAGACGAACTACAATGAGTTTAACATCGTGATAAACGCTCAGGATAAGACCGCCGATCAAATCCTAAACGAAATTATTACGCCGCTCGAGATAGCGCTGACGAATATGTAGGAGGTATTGAGATGGTCGAAATATTTTTGAGCGTAAACAACGGCGAACAGATCATTGAACTGCCTGTTATACCCGATAAGATCAAGGTTACCAAGGGGCAGGAAACGGAGACGTTTGAAACGGCTTCCGGCTCTCAGTTCGCGCTTATAACCCCGGTGGGGATAACCACCGTCTCGTGGAGTTCGTTTTTCCCAAACAAGAAGAATAATTATAATTTTGTTCGCGGAACGGTACAAAACAGCGTATTTGATTATTTATATACGATCGATTCGTGGCAGGAATCAAAACTGCCGGTGCGGCTTGTTATATGGCTTGACGGACAGAAATCGATCAACATACCGACGAAATGCGTTATAACCGATTATGAAATCAGAACGACCGGGGATATGGATTATAATATTGAATTTTCTAAGATACCTAATAATTTAATCGAGGATGAATTGACTATGGCACAATATGAAGAATTGCTTGGAATGATAAACACCTTAAATGAAAATGTGGATAAACTTCTTAAGCGCTATAACGCGATCACCGACGAGGATTTTCCCGAATGGGCGAAACCCGGAACAGAGCTTTTGTATAACAACGGAGCTATAATGCAAGACGGCGGGCTCGATCTATCCTACGATATGCTGCGTATGATAACCATGAATTACCGCGCTCAAGCGTACCGGGGTATAGTCGTATATAACTATTACGATAACAATATACCCGAGTACGCGAGAGGGGTTATCGGCTGGCTGATAGACAACGGATGTATAAAAGGCGATGAAAACGGTCGTTTAAACCTGACCGACGATTTGATCAACGCATACGTCACCGTCGCGCGAGCCGGAGGCTTTGGAGAGGAATGTAAAGGCTTAGCCGGATAAAGGCTTTGTATAATCCGAAACAATAATCTACAGGCGTTTAACGCCGGAAGCGAGGTGATCGTATGTCAGGCGAAATAGAAAGAGCGATACAATGGGCTGTGAATATTGCTAACGACGATACTCACAAATACAGTCAGGCGACGCGCTGGGGTCCGCATTACGACTGTTCGTCTTTCGCTATCTCCGCGTATGAGCAAGCCGGAGTACCGGTTAAATCCGAAGGCGCCACATACACGGGAGATATGAAAAACGTGTTTTTAAAGTGCGGCTTTGAAGACGTTACGAGCTCGTGTAATCTTTCAACCGGTGCGGGGATGAAAAGAGGCGACGTGCTTTTGAACATCGTTCACCATGCCGCGCTCGTGCAGATAGACGGAGGAACGACTGTAGAAGCAAGAAGTTCAAGCTCCGGCATAGTCGCAAACGTGAAGTATCGAAACTATCCGTGGGATTGCGTCCTGCGGTACACGCTCGATACGCAGGGATCCGCGCCTAAAAAGAAGATACTTTTAAATCCCGGTCATGGGTTATATCCAAACGGTACATACGATCCGGGAGCCGTAGGCTGCGGATATGAAGAAGCCGAGCTCACCCGCGAGCTTGTCCGAATGGTAGAGAGCAATCTGAGCGGCTACGCCGACGTCACCGTATGGGATTATGAAAAAGATATTTATAAGTATAACCCGGATCTGAACTACAGCGAGTTCGAATACTGCCTGTCGATCCACTTCGACTCTGGGGGCGGCTCCGGAAGTATGATAATCCGGCATAGGAGCCGCGACAGAAACGCGTTTGAAAGCGCTCTGCTAAACAACGTTACAAACGCGGGCGGCTTTGAGGCAAGAGCGGACTCGGTGCAGGGTTTGCAGTTTACAAGCAATTCGCCGAATAACACTACTCTGTTAGAGGTTTGTTATATCAGCAACCAATCCGATATGGATAAATACCAGGCTAAAAAGAACGAGATCGCAAAAGCTATCTCGGATTCGTTTATCTCATCTTTCGGATTGACTCAAAGCGGCGGCGCTTCGTATTGGGACGCTAACTGGGTAGAACGCGAACTGCCAAACAGCCCTCAGGCGCTTAAAAATAAGACCTATGAGCGTTACTGGAAGATAACCGCGACCGGGACAAAAGCGTATCAAATTTCACGTTCCAACGAGGCGACCACTCACAGCACGGGTCTGCGCGTATGGAAAAACGACTTTTTGATAATCGCGCTCGGTTCATATTACGGCGAAAACGGAACGTTTGTTAAGATAAAATTCGATAACGGCAAAGAGATCGTTTGCATAAAGGGCGACGAAAAAGACGACCGGGAAACCAATACGGAGCATCCCGCGCACAGTTATCACGTCGCGGGCGCGGGAGTCGTTGAAAGCAACTACATATCCGTTAATCTGTTGGAGGTTCAAGCCGACACGCAGAGCTCAGGCTGGCAGCAGGAGTTTTTAAACGCTTTCGACGAATATTGCGGCTGTGCAAACGCGTCTATCACAAACATCTGGACGTCCGATACCGAACCTAAGTGGGTGCAAGGCGGCGGCGGTTCCGATTCCGATTCCAAGGAATATAACTTTACGGATAAGAATGAAAAGATCCCGCTTCACCCTACGCTGTTCAATCAGCCGGAGCTGATTATTCCGGATAATAACTTACATATTTACATCGGCGAAGATGATATAATCAACTATATCAGCAGCCCCGAATGGCAGAATGCGACCAGAACGCTTGCGACGACAATGACATTTTCGGTCGCAAAAACCGAAACAGAGTATGTTAGACAGATGATGGTAGAGCCTAAAGTCGGAGATATAGTCAGATATTATTCCGATAAAACAGAGCTTTACCGAGGAATGATTATCAACATCGACGACGGCGATCCTTATCAAAACAAGTATACGATAATGGACGCGGGCTGGTGGATGAATAAATCGACCGATACATATCAGTTTACGGACGCGATTTCGATAGACTGTCTGAAAAAGATTTTAAACGATCTGTCTATACCTATAGCTTACATAAGCGAAAGCCTTACGGCGATTATATCCAACGTTTATGTAAACGAATGTATTTCGGACGTCATTCTCGATATCCTCGACCTAAACGGCGGTCAGTACAACTATGACTTCGTGCCGGAGGGGATCCGCATATACCGCTACGGAGAGCTGGAAGCCTCTCCGACATGGCAATATTCGGATAACACTAAACCCCTCGACAGTATAGAATGGCGCGGCAGAGAAAACCATACCGTTTCAATCGAAGAGATCAAGAACTCCATCAAGGTGATCTCCGAGACCGACGTGTTGACGGTCGTTCAGGATCGCAACAGCTATAACGATTACGGATTTCTTCAGGAAGTAATTCAGGTAGATCCGGCAAATGTCTCGGATGTGACGCAATACGCCAAGGACAGGCTGGCCGTAATGAAGCAGGAAGAAGAAAAATACAGCTTCGAGATCATAGAGGCTCCGGATAGCTATACCCGCGCGGGCGAAGCTATTACTATAGGCGAATATGTATTTATCATTCAAAGTACTAAACACAGTATCGAAAAGGGCATACACCATAATCAATTAGATATATGGAGGTGGAAAAAAGTTGAACAGTAACAACATTGAACGCCTTGCAAATCTCTTTCACGAGCGCAATAATCCAAAGCTGCCTGAGATAGCTTTCGGAACCGTCGTATCGGCAAATCCGGTTAAGGTTCAGCTTTGCGCCCAAGATAATGTTATCTTGTCGAGCAAGAATATGCGGTCTATTGTGGATCTGTCTGAGCGAACGCCGGAAGGACAATATATTTATCTTAACAGAACTGTAGCGGTATGCCCGTATTCCAATAACCATAAATATCTTGTGTTAGGAGTGGTTGTCGATGGCTGACTATACGAGGATGGAACCCAAATTTGATTTTGCCAAAAACGAATTTGCCATGTCTTCCGGGCAATTTATAATGATCAGCGGAATGGATCTGTTGAAGCAGAAAATCGAAAAAGTAATAAGAACTGAGTTTGGAAGATACAAAATTTATGAAGATGTAGATTACGGCATTCCTTTAGAGAGCGTTATCATCGGAAAAGCCCTGCCTCGCAACTATGTGAAATCGGAGATCGAGCGTTTGATAAGCGAAGCGATCCTAAAACTCGACGGCGTGATCTCCGTCAATTCATTCGAGGTCATCCAAGACGGAGCGCTATTGACGGTAAGTTTTTATGTAAACAGCGAATTCGGTAATATACATGAGGAGGGGATCAGCATTGGCGTCTGAATTATATACGAAAGCTAAGATACTCGAACGGCTTTTGCTCGATCTGCCTGAGTATTGGGATAAATCAACGGGATCAATTTTTAACGATGAGATGGCGTCAATCGCCATAGAGTTTGAAAACGCATATTCAAAGATAACATCCGAATTCCAGCGGGGACGTATCGCATACGCTACAGGTGAAGACCTTGACTTACTGTTAAGCGACTACGGTTTTTATCGTAAAGGAAAGACGAAAGCCTCCGGAGATGTAATATTTACGGGAAAGCCGGGCGCGGCGATCGATTTCGGCGCGCTGGTATCAAACGGAGTATATACGTATTCCACTACGGAGAGCGCCGTTGTAGGCGAAGACGGAACCGTAACAGTCAGCGTCGAATGCGCCATTTACGGAGAAAACGGAAATACGAACATTGATACCATAAAAATAATACCGATTTCAATAGCCGATATATACTCTGTAAATAACGACGAAGCTATCCGCGGAGGTTCCGACGATGAGACGGATTCGCAATTCAGACAACGGTTTTACGACCAGTATAAGAATCTTGCCGCTTCCGGAAATCCGGCTGAATATGAAAAATGGGCGATGGAAGTCGACGGCGTAGGATATGCGAAATGTATACCTATCTGGAACGGTCCCGGTACGGTAAAGGTCGTTATATCGGATCTGAACAACCGACCCGTGACGGATCTATGCGACGTCGTATATCAGCATATTGCGTCTAAATATCCGATCGGCGCCGACTTGACTGTTGAGAGCGTTGCTGAAATAAGGGCGACCGTTTACATTGAAGGACTGGAGATCGACGCTTCTTTCAGCGAAGATAACGTAAAGCAAGACATAATCAAAAATATAGAAGAGTATTTTTGCGGACTATCTATGCTCGGAGACACCATCTCATATTTTAACATTACTAAATGTATTATGATGTCGTCGGGCGTGATAAATTGTACTGATATTTACTTTGAAATAAACGGAGAAAGCTATAAGGTCAATTATCAGCTCCCCGAATATACGGTTGCAACAATTGCAGAACTGGAGGTATACAATGATTGATTTAATAAAATATCTTCCGATATACGAGCGCGAGTCTGTAATTGAACAAGCAAAAATGCAAGCGGTATATAACGAGTTCAAAAGGCTGGTCGCTTATAAAGAGAGTTTGTTAAAAGAGATGTATATCTCTACTTCTGAAGAGTATTTGTTTGAATGGGAGCAAATTCTCGGGCTTCCTACGGTCGAATTTGAATGCGATGAGCAAGACCCGGACTATAACGCGAAATACGAACAGTATCTTACATCCCGCCGAAACAGCATACAAGCCCGTCTCAGGGGATACGGAACGGTCACCAAAGAACTCATTGAAAGGATTTGTAACAGCTACTGGGACGGTCAGGTAGAAGTAATATGTATCTACAGTGAATATACGGTACAGATCAACTTTGAAAATAAGCCCGGGATCCCTGCTTTTCTCAATGAGATATTGGAGAGGGTGCGCGAGATACTTCCGGCTCATTTAGCGCTCGAAAATATATACAGACCGCGTACATGGCAGGAAGTCAAGGACGGAACTGCAACGTGGGCGGATCTATTATCTCATACATGGCAGGATATATACGATAAGGAGGATGTGTTTAATGGCTGAAACAATTAATTATAAATTAAAAATACCAACGCTGTCAGACCCATCCGATATTACTGTAATAAGCGAAGCGATAAAACAGATCGATCAGATCCTCTATAAGCTCCAATCCCGAACCAACGTAGAAGTCGTATACCGCGACGAGACGGGGTCGGGCGAGGCCAATACTTTGTGCTTCATAATCGACGAAGATAAGCCGGATAGCCCGGAAAGTCCGGAAGAGATAAACGCGGTCGCTTTCGATAACGTGGCGTTCGCCGAAGAAGCGCCGATAGACGGGAAAACAGAGAATTACTTCGAGGTCTCCGGCGGCTCCGAGGGCGCGAGCGGCGACGCGGGGAAAAAGATAGTTATGCAAAACGGTAAACTCACGGTTCTTGACGAGCCCGATGAGGATACCGTTTTTTTATTCGACGAAGAAAATTAAATTAAAATAAATCAATTATGCCAAGAAAGGATGTTATAAGATCATGGCAAACGAAAGAGTTATAACCAAAAGAAACACCGGCACGGCTGAGAGCCCCGTATGGGAGAGCTATTTTATCCAGACCTTAGCCGAGTGCATCAAGATGGACGAGTCGGGAACCAAGAACATCAAAGAGTATGTGGACGAGACTGTGGCCGATTTGGTCAACAACGCGCCGGAAGCTTACGATACGCTTAAGGAACTGGCCGACGCTATCGTGGAAAACGAGGGCGTCGTAGAGGCGCTGAACGCGGCCATAACCAACAAGGCCAATAAGTCCGAGGTCGTATACACCAATTCAACGCCTACGGTACAGGCTCACGGCGGCATAGCGGCGGGGTCTACATTCGATAACGTATCCATAACCGATATGC
>JAHZIG010000035.1 GCA_019419865.1 Clostridiales bacterium
GCTGGCTCGGTTTTTGTTGTGATTTATGATTATGCCTTTGTAAAGAAACCTAAAACGTTTTGAATTTTTATATACGATCATGTTGTATAAAGGAGCGATCACTCTAAAGCTCTTCGTTCCCGCAAAGTAACCCAGTATCGTAAAGACTGCGGTCGGGAAAATACACAACAGATACAATAACAAATTACCGTTGCCCATAAACATCTCGAACGGGAAATAATAGATCTTATATATAAGATCCATAAGCGAAGACGCGACGTTTCCATTATATATGAAAATTTCGAGCCTTACGTCTACCGGGCTGAGATCGATCGCCCTAAGCGCGTACAGCAGACATGGCAGGATGGCCGAGATAACCGACGCTTTTACAGGCTTCGAGTAGTCCACTTCGTATCCGGGCAGATTCCTGGTATCCTTTTCGCCTATGCTCCAGGCGACCGAATATATTATGTACGCGTAAATTATCGAAGTTATAGTCGTCGTGATATACGGATTCGACGACGACAGCCTCCACAGCGGCAGCGTAATGGCGAACGCCGCGATCACGCATATAAAATGATACAAATAGATCCTAAGCCCAAATTTCTTATAGTTCATATTAACCTCCAAATAACCCCGCTCGCCGCCCGTCCGCCTTGCGCGCCGGTCCGGATCGGGGATGAAAAGCGCGGCCGTTTATCGCGTTATATCTCCCGATTTAGTTTTCAATATAATAATTTTCTATTATACCATAGAAAGACTTATTCTTGGCCAAGACGGTCGTCCGCCTCAAAACCTAATTTGCGCGATAAATAAAAATAAAGGATACAACTCTTAAATGTCGTATCCTTTGATCTGGAGCGGAAGACGAGATTCGAACTCGCGACGTTCACCTTGGCAAGGTGACGCTCTACCACTGAGCCACTCCCGCATAAATTTTAGCGTGAACTTATAATACCACAAACGCTTGTATATGTCAATAGAAAATTCAAAATTTATTGAAATTTATCAAAATAAATATTTTACAATGCGAATCGTTCGGCAAAAATCCCAAATCACGCCTCCCCAGCTGTCGCCGAGGAGGCGGTTTTAATCGTATTTACAACACGGCCGATCGTTCGGCGCGTATAAAAACAGTTATTTAACGAATTGTTTATCAACCTCGATCACCGCGAAATGGTTGGGATTCTCGCTTTGGATACGTTCGCTAAGCGTCTTTACCACCTTATCGTCCGGGATCGGGAAATTGTAGGGAACGACGATATCAAAGATCACGTTCGTATGCGTCGGCCCTTTCACTATCCTAAAATCGTGCATAGTGATAGATGGGTCGATATCCTTAAGATACCCGGCGACCTTTTTCCTGAGCCGCGCGGTCTCCTCGTCGTCCACGCATATCGGATCCATATGGATCACGGCGCTGCAATGCAGATCGTCGCGGAGTCTGTGCTCGATCGTATCTATCATATCGTGTATCTCGAGGATATCCCCGTCCGCAGGCACCTCGGCGTGCAGAGATATGAGTATCCTTCCGGGTCCGTAATTGTGAACTATCATATCGTGTATTCCGATAACGCCGTCGTAGGACAGAACGATATCGTTCACCTGTTTTACAAATTCGGGGTCGGGCGCCTGACCGAGCAACGGACTTATCGTATCCCTCGCCGCGCCTATCCCGGCGTAGCATATAAACAGCCCTACCAAAACGCCGCAGTAGCCGTCGATCTTAAGTCCGGTAAAATGCGCGACCAAAGTCGCCGCCAAGACGACCGAAGTAGCCAACGTATCGCTGAGGCTGTCGGTAGCCGTCGCCATCATGGCCGACGAATCGATCTTCTTGGATATTTTACGGTTATAATACGCCATATACAGCTTTACGATTATCGACGCCAAAAGGATCGCCAGTATGACCGGGCTGTATGAAAGCTCCTCCGGATTAAAGATCTTCTCCACAGAGCTTTTTATCAGCTCGAACGCCATTATCAATATGATGACCGCGACCAAAAGCCCGGAGATATACTCGATCCTGCCGTGTCCGAACGGGTGGTCCGGGTCGGGTTCCTGCCCCGCCATACGAAAACCTATCAGGGTTATTATAGACGAACCCGCGTCCGAGAGATTGTTGAACGCGTCGGCCGTTATCGCGATCGAGTTGCTGATAAGCCCCGCGAATATCTTGCCAATAAAAAGAAGTATGTTCAGCGCTATCCCGACCGCGCCGCAAAGAACGCCGTATTTCTGTCTCACCGCCGGATTTTTCACGTCGTTTCGGTCTTTAATAAAGAATCTGGCTAAAAGCTCTACCATAAACTGCTCCCTCCTGCAAATATCAACTCTATCATCGGCGCGCGTAAAATACGGGAAAACTCCGCTCTTCCTCTTCCGCTAAAGCTCGCCGCCGCATACGTAATTTATGTCAGCCGCCGTTGTTTTCGCTTAACGCCGCCGCTGCGTTTCCAATAATTGTAGCGCTTATCCAAAGCCCTCGTCAAGTAGAAATCCGTTTTAATAAATATTTATATTCGCGGACGCTTATAATTATATCGCCCAAACTTTGGATCTACAGCCTCGCAAATTTTCGCGGAGCCGAATCTTGTTAAAACGCGCGTAAATCTCATATCGTTTCAAGCGGCGCGGCGGATCGTTATCTTGGCGGCGCTCCGCCTTTCCGCGCAAAAAAATCAACGGCGCCGGCGGCTTTATAACGTAGGCCGCCGGCGCGTAAACATTATTCGTATTCCGGGCTCTTTTCTTTCTTCTGAAGCTCAAGCTTTTTAAATATATTCCGCAGTACGAATATCGCCGCTACCGCCAAGATCAACTCGGCTACAAACTGAGCGTAAGCTAAGCCGTACAGCGGGAACAGTCGGTTTAAAATATACAAAGCCGGTATTTCAAGAACTATCTTCCTGAGTATCGCAAACACAAACGACTTCTCGCCCATACCGCAGGCCTGATAAACGCCGACGCCGATAAAATCAACGCACAAAAACGGCAGGCCTAAGCAGAATCCGCGCAGGAAACTTGCTCCGTAGGCTATAATGCTTTCATTTTCCATAAACAAAGCCGTCAGCGGCGCGGCCGCGATATAGTAACAGATAGACGTCGCGACCAGGAAAGTTACCGAGATCTTCATAGCGAACGTCAGCGTCTTTTTCATTCGCTCGATATTCATACTCGCATAGCTGTAGCTGATCAGCGGCATGATCCCCTGCGACAATCCCATAGCGATATTCATGGGCACCATGTTTATCTTTTGAGTGATCCCCATCGCCGCGACCGCGTCCGAGCCGAATACGGACGTAAAATTATTGAGCACGGTCATACCCGTTACGTTAAGCAAGTTCTGGATCGAAGCGGGGATACCGACGCCGCACACGCCGGTTACGATATACTTTTTAAACCGGTACATCTTCGGGTTTATGCACACGTACGTCCTGTTCCTCTTAAAAAAGAGCAGAACGAAGAAATACAGGCAAGCTACGCAGTTTGATATAAACGTAGCGAGACCCGCGCCGCCCGCGCCCATATTAAGCCCCCACGGCATAATAAAGATAGGGTCCAGTATAATATTTAATATACAGCCGCTCATCGTCCCTATACTCGCATGGAGCGACGCGCCCTCGGCGCGAACCAGATAAGCCATAACGACGTTTAGAATGGCGGGAGCCGCGCCCATTACGACCGTCCAGAACATATATTCCCAGGTCGCCTGCGCGGTCTCGGAGTTCGCTCCGAGCAAACTCAGCAGCGGCGAGCTAAATATAAAACAGACCAGCGAGAATAATATACCCGCGATTATCGAGCTGTAGAATCCGAAAGCTGAACTCAGCGAGACCGTCTTAAAATCCTTCGCGCCCAGCGCTCTGCTCATCATGCTCGAACTTCCGACGCCGAACAGATTGTTTACGGCGTTGAACGCCAACAAGACCGGCGCCGCCAGCGTGACCGCGGCGTTCTGGATCGGATCGTTCAACATACCGACGAAATATGTATCCGCAAGATTATAAAACACCATGACCAGCGAACTGAGAACCGTCGGCGCCGCCAGCTTCATGACCGCTTTTGGGACGGACGTTCTTTCAAATAGTTCAACCGTACTTTTATCTAACATACTTTCTCCTTCCTTGAGAGCCTCGCCGATCTTCACACGTAAGCCTCGGCAAAACGGCTCGCATATTAAAATATTTATTCAAATATAAACGGATAAGGTTTGATCCCTATCCGCTCAAATCGCATAAAATAAATACGGCCCGCCCGATCGGCGGACGCGCGCAGCGCATAACGCGTAACGTAATATATACCTTGATCAATTCCGCAGGGCGCTTGCATTAGTCATAAACGCAGCGTCTATATTAGTATATACCTTTTTCCCGCATAATTCAATAGCGTTTATTAAATCCGTGTAAAATGAAACAAATATGTAACATTACTATCACAAAATATCTGTAATCGCCGCCGGACGTTCCGACTATCCGCCTAACCGCGCTTGCCGCGAAAATCTCCGCCTCGGCTATAAACTACAGCCGCCCTACGATCCCTAAAATCGTTCCCAATATCAACAGCCCGCCGATCGAGGCGGTTAGAGCGATACATATGTTTTTAACTATTCGCGATCCGATCAGTGAGCTTATCAATTTATTTTCATCTATCCCAAATATTTTAGCGGCGCCGAGATATATCATATAAATCAAGATCAATATGGTAAATAGCGCCCACAAAAATACTACGGCGTCGTACGCGCCTAAAATAACGTCGTTTCCGTATGTCGAAAACAGTCTTAAAAATTCCCCCTTGCTGTACCAGGCGTCGCGATCCCAGTTTTGCGCAAGCCACCAGTCCTCGCCGCTTCTCACGGTATTGTATATATTGGGAACCTTTTTTAAAACGATCAAAGGAGCTTCCTCTATTCGATAGCTCACCCTCGCCGTGAAGAATTTTACTATTGTAAGTTCTATGTACAGTAATATAAAATACCATTTTGATATGAGTTTCATTTTAGCGTCTCCATATTAATGCGTAAACTCTATTTAATCATACCAGCTTATTTCCGGTTGATTTTTTAAATGTCTGCGATACAATTGTTTGTATTCCCTCATACTTTGCGGCAGCGACGTTAAAGTCGGCTCGTTATTATCCATAGCGATCTCAATAACGGCGAACCCGCCCGTTCCCGTTCCGAAATATCCGGCCGCGCAGCTAACGCCTCCGTTTAGCGCATCAAGTGAAACTTCAACGTTATACGAACCATATTCTTGTATATCTGTCGGTATATTTATCTTCCTATATTCGCCGCCCGCTAAATCCGATATGCGCTCAAATTCTTCCTTTTCTTCACCGGGCGCGCGATAATAATCCACAGATATATTATTTATAGTCTCGTTTGTATCATTATGCAGAACAATCGAATACGTGCTCCTGTCGTAATCCGACGGCTTTATGAATATAAAATTATCATATACCAGCCGCGCGGCAAAAAGCACAATAACAATTAGGATCGATACGCATATGATCACGATTCTCTTTTGCATACAGGTTCCCCTCCTAAACAGCTCTATGGTTCGTCAATCGCGCGTATCTTTATTATCAGTTACAAAAAGGTATCAAACCCGCTTTAAACTCGTAAATATCCCCCGTCACGATCTATCGCCGTATCTGTTCACGCGTTTGACTGAAATCGGTTTCCCATTTATAGTTCCTATCTTTACCAGCCAAATCTCCGAAACGTCTTCGCTTTCGTCTATCGATATAATGACCTCCCACAGATCCTCGTAGTAATTCTCTTGATCTATATTCATTATAACATAATTAATTTATATAATATAGCCTAATTAATTACAAACTTAGCGCTATTATTTTGTAACAAACAAACAATTTATCATAATATTAAATAACTCAGCGACGGCGATATTAAAAAATCCCCAAATAAGCAAAATAAAAAGCGGAATACAATATCCGCCTTTGGTGAATACAATATTTAAAAAGATCGCGTAAACTATTCCGCAATAAGTTTCGGAACAAAGCTCAGGTAATCGCTCGCGACCAGCGTCAGTTCGACTCCCATAACGTCGCCCTGGACGGCGAAATTATGCGCCGCGGCGTGGAGATGTCCGTAGACGCATTTCTTTACGCCGTATTCCTTCATGAGTTTTATCATGGTCAGATCGTTCATGTTCTTCTCTACCGGCGGGTAGTGCGTCGCAACGATTATCTCGTCCGGTCTTAGACTGCGCGCCGCCTCGAGCGACAGGATCAACCGCTGCTTTTCGCGCTCGAACATCTTCACGTCCTCCGCGCTCGAGTTCTCGTCGGCTATGTTCCAGCCCCGCGTACCGCATATCGCGCGGCCGCGATACATTATCGCGTTATTATGCAGAAACTCTATCGAGCTGAAGTCGTTCGCCTTGGTATACTTTCTCAGCTTGCTCATAGTTTCCCACCAATAATCGTGGTTGCCCTTGCCTATTACCTTTCTGCCGCTTAGACTATTTATATATTCAAAATCGTTGTACGCGTCGCTTAAATAGGTCGCCCACGAAATATCGCCCGGCATTATGACTATATCGTCCTCGCCCACCGTGCTGTTCCAGTTTTCTCTGAGCTTTTCCACGTAATTGTCCCATTTGTCGCCGAAAACGTTCATCGGCTTATCTACGCTGAGCGGAAGATGTAGATCCGAAATCGCAAAAATAGCCATATTTTTAATCCTTCCCTTTCCGCCCACATTTAACTCTCGAGCAGCCGTATCCGTGGGCGGGATAAAGCTCTTGAATATCTTTGATAAACCGTCGCGCTTTCGCCGAAGGTTTCTGATGTCCGATTTTATTTTACAATATTTGTTAATAATTTAACAATTCTATACGCAAAAACAATTTTAATAAAACAGAGGCCGTTTAAGGAAAATCTAATTAAGCCCGTATAATTGCGCGGCAGTCGGGATATAATAAGCTCGTACCCGAAAGGAGAGATTAATATGGATAACAAAACTATCGTATGCAGAGTGTCAAACTGCGAATATCACTCGAATGCAGACACGTGTACCGCTACTAAGATAGAAGTCAGCGGAACGCAAAAATGTTGCAGCTCTTGCGATACCGAATGTATGACGTTTAAGCCCTGCAAATAGCTTATGAGTTAATGGGTGACACTTATCTTACGTGTCACCCAAATACTTTTATCCGTACATATCAAAGCCGCGCGATAGCATAAAACAATTAAATCCCTTCGCCGCTTATCTATAATTACAAGTTTTTTTAATACAAATTTTTCCCTTCGCGCCAAACCGATCTTGGCAAACCGCCGCTATCCTAAAACTTCGGATCGCCCTTTATTTTTACGGATCTATTTTATTTCGAGCGCTGATTTTACCGCGTCGTACATATTTTCCGGTTCTACAGACTCGGTGAACCTGACCTGCTTAGAGCTCAGCTCGGCTAAAGATTTCGGTATCTCCATGCCGCTTACGTCTTTCAGCGTATTAAGCAACTCGTCCTCGCTCTTGCCATCCGTATTTTGGCCGAGCGCCGATAGAACCGTATCGTTGAACTTAAACGGGCTCGCAGTAGACGCGATGATCGTTTTAGTCTTATCCCCGGTAGCGGCCGTATACTGATGATAAACGTCTACGGCTACGGCGGTGTGAGTATCCAGCGTATAACCGTAATCGTAATTCGTTTTCCAGATCTGAACCTTTGTAAAATAATCGTCGCAGTATCCGCCCCAGAACTCGCTCTGTATCTTCTCGCGCATTTTCTCGGGCAGTTCGTATCTTCCCTTTTCGGAAAGTTCGCTCATCAGCTCGCTGACGACCTTGTCGTCCCTTCCCGAAACGTCGAACAACAGCCTTTCAAGATTGCTCGATATGAGTATATCCATCGACGGGGATACGCTCTGGAAGAACTCCCTGTTTTTATCGTACACGCCCGTATTGATGAAGTCGGTCAGCACGTTGTTGCGGTTAGACGCGCAGATAAACTTATTCACCGGCAGACCCATCTGTTTTGCGTAGTAGGAAGCGAGGATATTTCCAAAGTTTCCCGTGGGAACGCAGATATTGATTTTATCGCCGTTTTTGATTTCGCCGTCTTCGACCATATCGCAGTAAGCGGATATATAGTAGACGATCTGCGGCACGAGTCTTCCCCAATTTATCGAGTTGGCCGACGAGAGCGCAAACCCGTTCTTATTCAGCTCCGCATTGGCGCCCGGGCAAGTAAATATCTTCTTGACTCCGTTTTGAGCGTCGTCAAAGTTTCCGTCGATCCCGTATACGCCTACGTTTTTGCCCTCTTGGGTTACCATTTGCAGCTTCTGGATATCGCTCACGCCGTCCTCGGGATAGAAAACGATAATGCGCGTTCCATCCACGTCCTTAAAGCCCTCGAGCGCCGCCTTTCCGGTATCTCCCGAGGTCGCGACAAGAATCACTATCTCCTTGTCCTCGCCCGTCTTCTTCATAGCGGTCGTCATAAAATACGGCAGGATCTGAAGCGCCATATCCTTAAACGCGCATGTCGGACCGTGCCACAGCTCGAGTATATATTCCTCGTCGCCTATCATAACGAGCGGAGCAACCTTCTCGCTCGAGAACTTGCCGCCGCCGTAAGCGCCGCTTGTGCATTTGCTCAGTTCCGCGGAAGTAAAATCGGTCAAAAACAGCTTTAAGATGTAATTAGCGCGCTCTATATAGCTTTTTCCGACCAGAGTGTCTATATCTTTCGATGTTATTTTAGGAAGCTCGCTCGGAACAAAAAGCCCGCCTTCTTCAGAAAGCCCTTTCTTTATAGCCTCCGCCGAGGTCAATTTCAATTTTTTGTTTCTTGTGCTGTAGTAATACATAATATCAGCCCTTTCCCCAGGTTATATATAATAACGTTAATAATTTAATTCTCTCTTACATAAAACGCCCCGTTTTTCTATTTGTAAAACTCGGCGGCGAATCGAGCTAACGCTCGCCCGTCTTTAAAACAAGTCAAAAGGGATTGTGAAAACATATCACAACCCCTTTACTTTAACATAAAATAATATTTTAGTCAATGTATTTTTCGACGTTAGGACCCGCGGTGGAAGCGTCCGCGCTGACCATCATTGTAAAGGATACGTTGAACTTATCCTCTATCTTCTCGAGATCGCTTATAAAGCCTTCGATCGTCTCCATATTTCCCGACGGAACGCTCTTGAACACACTGTCTATAAATATATGGGTAACGTCGTAATCCTGAGCGATTATCCCGCATAAGAGGCCTTCGAACATATCGAAGTTTTTAATATTGAAATCCTCGGTGTTGATCATTCTGACCTTGCGGTCTATATCGTGCATCAGTCTGTTGCCGTCCGTGATACAAACGACGTTTCCGTGTTCTACATTAACCGCTGCATTAACAGCTTCTATAAGCTTCGGAGTTTTACCGCTGCCTTTCAAACCAATATGTATTTTTATCATTGTAATTACCGCCTTTCTTTCTGCTGCATGCATTATATTACTTTATAATTTTATCTAACTATTCCGACGGGCTATATACATATTATTCCTATAAATTAAAAAATATATGCCCGCCGTCTTTCAGTAATTGTAACATAAAATTATATATTTAACAATAGCTTTTTCGATTATTTATAATTTATTAAAAATAATTTAGCTCTTTGTTAAAATATGCAAAGGCTTTTTATTTGAGTCTCGCCTCAAGAGCTTCCTTATCCGCCTCGTATCCCGGCTTTCCGAGCAGAGCGAACATGTTCTTTTTATAGCTCTCGACGCCCGGCTGGTTGAACGGATTAACGCCGAGCAGATATCCGCTTATTCCGCAAGCCTTCTCGAAGAAATATACCAGCTGACCGAAAGTATATTCGTCCAGTTTTTCAAGCTCGACTATGAGATTGGGCACTCCGCCGTCGGTGTGCGCAAGGAGCGTTCCCTCAAACGCCTTCTTGTTAACGAAATCCATCGTCTTTCCGGCGAGGAAATTAAGACCGTCCACGTTGTCCGCGTCTTCCTCTATTACGATATTCGTCTTGGGATTCTTTACGTACAAAACGGTCTCGAACAACATTCTCATACCGTCCTGGATATACTGACCCATAGAATGAAGATCGGTCGAGAAGCACGCGCCGGCCGGGAATATGCCCTTATTGTCCTTGCCCTCGCTTTCGCCGTAGAGCTGTTTCCACCATTCTATCGTATACTGAAGCTCAGGCTCATAGTTAACCAGCATCTCCACGTTTTTACCCTTCTGATGGAGGATATTTCTGATAGCCGCGTACTGATAGCATTCGTTCTCCTTGAGGCTGTCGGATGCGTACGTCTCTCTCGCGTCGGCCGCGCCCTGCATCATAGCGTCTATATCCGCGCCGCAAACGGCGATCGGCAGCAGACCTACGGCGGTCAAGACCGAATAACGTCCGCCGACGTCGTCCGGAACCACGAAAGACTCGTAGCCTTCCTCGTTAGCGAGGTTTTTGAGCGCGCCCTTAGCCTTGTCGGTAGTGGCGTATATTCTCTTTCTTGCCTCTTCTTTTCCGTATTTCTTCTCAAGATAATCCTTTAATATTCTAAAAGCTATAGCCGGCTCAGTCGTAGTGCCCGACTTAGAGATTATATTTACCGAAACGTCTTTTCCCTCGATCGTCTCGAGTATGGAATTCAAATAGTTAGGACTGATATTATTTCCGGCGAAAATGATCTGAGGCTTCGCCGTATAGTTATAGAACGGACCCGTTAAAAAGTCAATCGCCGCCTTCGCGCCGAGATAAGAGCCGCCGATGCCGACCACGATCAAAACGTCGCTGTCCTCTCTGATTTTTGCCGCGGCCTTTTTTATCCTGTCAAACTCCTCTTTATCGTAATCCACCGGCAGATCGACCCAACCCAAAAAGTCGTTGCCGGCTCCGGTCTTGTTAGTCAATACGTCGTGCGCCGCGCTTACTTGCGCCTGCATGTTATCAAGCTCATCCTGCGAAAAAAAGCTCAGAGCTCTTTGGTAATTGAATGAAAGATTTTTTGCCATTTCAAACGCTCCTTCTGTCAGAAATAAACTTCTGTCTGACAATTATATCTTATTTTAAATTAATTGTTTTTCATTTTTATAAATTCTCAGTATTTTATCTCATTTAATTTTGTCGCGGCAAAATTAATTAAAGATATGTATAACTGAACCTTTAGTAATATATTATTATTCACATTATACATTAAATCAAGCGCTATTACAAATTTATTATATAATATGCTTTAATAAAATTCTACCACAAGCGTTCTTTTTGTGCAAGATAATACTATACAAAAAATTACCTATTTTTTTGTTCAATATTTTTGTCGTATATAAATCCTAAAATTAGCAAATAGTATAATCGATAATAAATTTGAATCCGGCGTCGAATTTACCCGCTTCGCTCCCGATCGCCGCGGCGCGAATCCGCATCGTCGTTTAAGCGGCGGTATTTAAAACTTCCCTAAACAAAGCGCGGCCGCCTGCGAGCCGAATATTCGCGAGCCGCTCCGTATTTAGTTATCTTTTCATGCTTTCCCATCAATTACATACATATTTTAGGCTAAACAGTCAAACAATATTAGTGTATCAAAGCGGTCGTCAAACTTTAAATTGCGCCGCGCGATAAGCTGAATAATTTAAGTTTATGGATTTTAATAAATTATAAGCTTATCGACGCTTTGGAATAAAAACGTTTGCGGCGGATATAAATAAGGTTTCCCGGCTGCTAAAATCCAAATAAAAATAATAAAGGAGAATTAAAATGTCAAATTCAAATAATGGAAATAAGCTTGTAGTGCCTCAGGCAAAGGCGGCTATGGATCAGTTCAAGATGGAGGCCGCTTCGGAAGTAGGCGTTACTCTTAAAAACGGCTATAACGGCGATCTTACCTCAAAGCAGGCCGGAAGCATCGGCGGCCAGATGGTCAAGAAAATGATCCAAAAATACGAGCAGGACGTAGCGGGCCAGCAGGCTCAGCAGTAATCATAGCCGATAGACGGCGCTATATCGCCTGACAAACGGCGGATAATACGCCGGTTCGGCGGAGAAGCAAACTTCCCGCTTAAGCGTACTCGCCGCGTGTTTTAAACTAAACGAACGGCGGCGAAAACTCATAAAACGAAAATACCATCAAATCCGGTTAAAAAGGGAGAGCGCGATAAGCGTTCTCCCTAACGTCTTAATGTTTGTTATGTATGGTTTGTTTTAATTTGAACTTTTGAGATCGTGTACGGACATCAACAACACCTTATCGATATCCACCTTATATGCGCCGTCGGTTTCTTTTCGGGTCTCTTCGTCTTTCAGCTTATTGTATTTTTCAGCTATTATTTCACGAATATCCCATGCTTCTCTATACATATCGCGTCACCTTTTTTCTTAGAGTAAAAATATAAAATCAAGTCTGAGTATTTCAGAAAATCCGCAAATGAGCGTAATTTAAATCAAAATATACTTAACCGGTCTTGAATTCTATATCTACTTAAATTTATATTTCAGCCCATATAAAAATATGACCTAAAAATCAAAAGTTAATGACAACAACCGCAATCTTTATCCGACTCTCCGGCGGCCGCGCCGCCAATTACCGCGTCGATCTTGATTTCCCTGAATTCTCCGTCTGAATCAATACACTTGCCGCAATTATCGCACTTTTTCAGCGGATTTATATCGCAATATTCGCACTCCCCGCAATTATTGCAAGCTCTATCGTATAAAACGCACTGTTTAACCACAATTTTCACTTCTCGCTTTGATAATCAATATACGGCTTATGCAAATAACGACGCCTATATCCTTATCCAAGCCGCAATAATATAGTAATATTTTAACATCTCAATCTTTAGCATGTTTATATATTAACACTACTTATTCAGAAAGTAAAGTATAAATTTTGAAAAATTCAGGAAAAATTTAAATAATTTTGTCGCAAAGCATAAAAAGCGATAAAAACTATTTTTTAAAGTAAAATTTGCGTACAACAGGACATATGTTCAACATACATTTACGCGGTATATTTACGCCGTCGATCCTCCGTCTTTTTACAAAATTATCGAACTCGATCTTATTATAAAAACGCCGATCCGGTATAAACGCAGCCGGAATTTTTTACTCGTCCATACATACCTATATCTAAAAGATACGCGCGCCGCTGAATCCGCGGCGCGCATGTAAAGTTAAGATAAATTTTATATTCAATTTATATGAACGGAGATCCTGAGCTATCTGACATTTATCACAGGAACCTGGTTGGAATCCCACAACATGATCTTATGCTTTTCTCCGTCGTTAAGCTCGAGAGCGGGCAGGACGATAATCATATTCCCGTTTTCATCGGGCGAATACTCCACGATATCGACGTTCTTCAGCATATTATTTTCAGTATACACCGCCGAATACAGCGTAAGCTTCGGAAGAGACGCGCCCGGCTTAGGCGTAATCGACAGCGCCGTCTCGCCGCCGTCGGTAATTTCTTCAACCGTCAGCATATCCGCGTATTCGCCTAAAGTCTCGATATATATTCTCTCTACGGCCTCGTACTCCGCCTTGTATACGGCGTCTTCCGTCGCCGCCGTCAATTCCGGGCTCCAGCCGCTGAATACGTAATCGTAATTCTCGTCCTTAGGACGCGTCGGGATCTCGCCCGTATATCGAGGGACCTCGCCCTCGGCGGTCTTAAGCGTCTGAAGCGGTTCGTCGTCATAATTTACGAAACTTATATTATATTTTCGAACGGGCTCGAACGCTATGTTCTTATCAAGCTCCGTCATGGAAAGGAGTATATCGTCCACATTCATACGACCGTCCTTAGCGTATAACGTCGCCGTCGCATAGACCGCGTCCGACGGGATCGTCAGCGTTTTTACATACTCGGTAAAACCGGTCGCCGCCGGAATTTCAATAAACGTTTCGTCCACCTTCTGAGACTTAGAATTATACGTCTCGACGCCTATCCTGCCGACGGCCGTCTCGTCGGTATACGCGTATGCTCTGAGCATATATTCTGCCGAACCTATAACAGAGATAGGCTCTGAGCGGTACGTAACCCCGTTCGGATTCGTGCCGCCGTTTACGACGAGCGACTGTTCGCCGCTTACCTTATTAGTCGCGTCCGCGTTTTCGTTGGAAACTACCGCGCCGGTTTCGTCGCATTTTTGAACGGTAACGCTGTCTATCCATACCGTTCCGCTCGCAAAACGCATCATAATATTAGACCGCAGATAGACGCAGTCCTGTCCCTGCTTAGCTTCCGGCGTTTTTAGTATCGTCGAATAATCCGTCCAATCCGAACTCGACGCCGTCTCCACGCTTCCCGGAACGTTCAAATATGATTCCGAAAGCGAATACCGCTGACTCGTATCCGGAGCGCCGTTCGACTCGCCGAAGAGCAGCGCCTGATATGTCGCTCCGGCCGCGTTAGACTGAGTGAACTCGGTCAACAACCTATAATTTTCGGTCTTAGCCTTCATCGTTATTTTATAGTTGGCGTTCGGCTCTAACTTAATATAGTCTTCAGTTCCGGGACAAATATAATATTGATCGGTCGAATCGCCTTCCGCCGTACTGACAAATTTCAACGACTTATCGCCGGTTATATAATTTTCTTTGTCATAGCTCGCTCTGACGGCGCTTCCCTTATTATTTACTTTCCAACCCGAAGTATCCTTAAACGTCATCATATCCTCGGAATAATTTTCCGGCGCGGAATCGCTTGATATATCCGCCGTCGTCCAGTTCGATACGACTCCGTTTTCCGATTCCTCAAAATCCGGGTTTGAAAGCTTTGACGTAACTCTAACGTCGTCGTACCAAACCGCGCCCTGTTTCTCGACCGCGCCCTCGGTCATGCCTCTTCCCGATACGTCGATCCTCATATACGCGGCGTTTTCCGGAGCGGTCAACGTCTCGCTCAACTCGATCCAATCATGCGTTCCCTTTACATCGTCGGATATCAATATATCCTGTCCGATCTGCGTAGTTCCGTCTTTTGCAAAGAATATTACGCTCAAATAAACCTGATCGGTCTGGCGCGCGTTCTCCGTTTTTACTTGCGCCGATATTTGATAGGTATGACCTCCGATAACGTTAACTCGATCCTTGAGCGTATAATAGTTACGGCATTTGTTGAGACCGATCTCAATCTTTACCGAACCGGCTCCGCTCCCGTTCGTCAAGTCGGCGCCGGTCAACGGATCATACGCGGCCGAACCGTATTCTTCCTCGGAAACCGCGTCTCCGTTTAACTGCATCGCCTTCCATTTATCGTCGCCGTCAGAGAAATTATCGTACCAAACAGTCGATTCGGATCCCACCGTGTTAGGTCTTATTACGATTTCCACCGGAGCTACGTCGCCGACGTCGGAGTAGAGTTTTTCGACGTAATACGTATACTCTTCAAACAGCTCCTTCTCCATAGGCTTATAATTTAAATACGCATTCCTATACTGATCGGGCATATCGTTATCCAAATCGCTTACGTACTCCAAAACCGCCGCGTCGTCGTTTATATCGATTCCCGCCTCCATCGCTTTGCGCTCCGCGTTTCTTATATTGCGGATACGATCTACGACCCGGCTCCCCTCGGCCGCGTCGCCGTGAAGCAAAGAAGCTCCTCTGCTTACGGCGGCGTTTTCGATAAGCGCTAAATTGACGCCCCGCTCGAGTTCGCTCGCCGTATAAGGCCCCGACTTCGCTCCGTCTACGTCCATCTCATAATAACCCTCGGATAATCCGGAAACTTTTATTATCTCCTGGTTAAAATCCTTTGTCAACGGAACGACCGCGTCCGCCTTGGCGTACGGAGTCGTAACGCCGATAGACCGCCCCGACGGAGTATACGTAAAACTGAGTTCCTCGCCGTCTATCGCCGCGTTTGCGATCGATTCGCTGTCGGAAGACGCGCCGCCGCCTTCAAGCGCGATCCGAGCTATTTCATTAATACCGTCGAGTCCGTGCGTCTTAGCGATTATGTAAGCCATGACGTAACCGCCGAATTCACTCGGACGCATGCGATCGGTATCGTTTATGAACGTAACGCTATTATCGTCCTTCTGATACTCGTCCAGAAGGACGTACATTATTTTTGTAAGGTCGATAAAACGACAGTCTTTCTCCTCCGCTATTCTTTCAAGCTCGCGGGCGTATCCGAACAACCTTTCTCTCGCCCCGATATACCCGTCCGCAATATCGTCCGCCGCGTCGCTTTGCAGATTATCGTCGTACGGCGAGCTGGACATGATAGTTATATCCTCAACGCCATTAGCTCTGACCTCGTCTATAAGCGCGGACATATTCGCCGCGTAAGTCTCGATATTCGTTTCGTCGGTCTCGTCGCTCGATTTATTTGCGTCGTTCATACCAAGCATGATCATCGCCTTATTGGGGGTAACGTTATCGTACTCTTTTATCAGCTCAAACTCCCGATCCAGCGCCTCTCCGGCGGACGACGCCTCGGCGCCTTCAATCCCCATGTTATAAAACTTTATCTTTTCATCCGGTTTCTTGGCCGCATATATTTCGGTCAGATACTCTACGTAATAATCCATAGCGGTAATACCGTCGCCGATCACGGCGATATTATCTCCGTCTCTAAACTGCATACTCGCGTCTACCGGTATCGCAGCGCCGCCGATCGGTTCTTCTACGCCGCGGTTTAACAGCTCGCTCGGCTTAGTGGTAAACTCGGGCGCGTCCGGATCGGGCGACGCCGTCGGGGCCGCGCTCGCCGTTGGAGCCGGAGTCGGCTCGGTCTCAGGCGAAGCCGTCGGCGCCGATTCTCCGTCGATACCTATGTTAAAAGGCGACGCCGGCAATCCCGCTCCGTTAGCAAGATTTGGATTTTCAGGTCTCTCGCTGTAAGCGTATCGTACATACTTCGGCGCGCTGACTTTTTCCGAAGATACGATTACCGTATCGCCGTCGATCTCCGCCTCGGCCGGATAATACTCGCCGTCGGCTCCCGCTATCTCAAACTCGTCCAGAACGGTAGAGTCCGCTCTCCCGCTCCCGTCCTGCTCATAGGAATAATCAGGATTGAGTATCTGAAGGCCATCGGCGGTGTTTTCCTTGAAACTGATCCTTACTGCGCTTCCTTCCACAGCCGCGCTTTCATATAACGGTCCCGATACGACCGCGCCGGTATCGTCCCGCATCGCTTTATAAACTTCGGCAAATCTTTTACCGAGTATGTCTTTGCCCAGCGGATGTATCATATCGGCCGGCGTGTCGTAGACAGCGTCAAGGGAAACGACCATACCGAGATTCTTATTGACGTCCTCGTCGTCGAGCATCAAACGCTGTATCTCTCGTATTATCTGAAACCTCTGATAGAGTCCGTATTCATATTCCGGACGCGAATTCTTATACGGAGCGAGCTGCGCATAGATAAACGGCAGATCGTCGTCGTTCCCGAATACTCTCCTGTAATCTTCGACGACCGATTTGAACCTTGAATAATACTGCTCGAACCTTCCGGCCTGAGCGTCGTTACATCCCTGATACCACAGTATTCCTGCGATATTGAAAGACTCGAAAGGCGATATATGATTATTATAGCAATAGCCTCCCTTTATCCAATACCCTATGTCCGTTCCGCTCCACGTCGCCTGTATTATACCTACCGGTATGCCTTCCTCAACGACGTTTTTCGCAAAAAACGCTCCCAAAGACGACAGCGACAGTATATTTGCAACGCCGTTTGTAGTATCGTTGCCGCTGCGCCAATCCATCTCGATAGGAACGTCAAACGTTTCCGTTCCCGAGCCGCTCTGGTACATTTTAAATATCCTTATCATATCGCTGGCGCACTGCAGCTGTTTTTCATACATCCCCTTCTTATAATAACCGGACGACGTATCTCCAAGATTATCCTTGGAATCCGCAGCCTTTGGCGCGTCATAGTTCATATTCGACTGACCTGCGGCAAGGAAAACGTCGCCTACCAGCACGTTCTTAAGAACAACGGGCGCCGCGGAGGTTCCGTCCGCAATCGTAATGGTATAGGGGCTCGTCCCCGCCGTCATAGGCGCAAGTCTCGCCGTCCATGATCCGTCGCTCTCCACGTCCGCGGATACAGTCTGCGTATTTGAAGGCTCCGCATCCTCCGTCATCGTTACGTCTACCTTCTCGCCGGTCGCGCTGTAACCCTTTATCACATGCTCCTTACCGCGCTGCAACACCATGTTGTCTCCGTAGAAATTCCTGACCGAGAGCGAATCGTGCTTTATCGTCGTGTCGGCGTAAAGCTCTATCTCCGAAAGCGTAAGCCTCGTGCTCCAGTTATAAAGGAAAATATACCTATAGTTGCCAATACTATGCTGAGGCGAATCCAGGTTTGAAAGAGTATAGCAATTCGCGCCGTTTTCTACAGTAGAGGTTATATTAGTCCTAAGCAGATCGCTCATTTCATTTCTTGTAAAGGTAGACTCCTCTCCCTGACAGTTTTCGAGTACGGAAACAAAGTTGGATCCGTTCTCAGCATTTTGATACGCTTTAATCGTGCTTATCGGATACTCCCTGCCAAGATCGATCATTACAAATATTTGCTGACCGATGGCGGCGTCGGTCGAATAATCACCGTCGATAAGCGCTCTGTAATCTGCGTTAGTCGCCTCGCCGCTGCATTCGAACAGCCCGCTTGATTGGTTATAGGCAAAACGATACGTCTTCATTTCGGTCAAGTCTATTTTTTCTTCGGTTAGAACGTCGTCCGCAAACGCGGCCGGAAACGCCGCGCCCGAAAAAACCACAACAAACGTTAAAACAAACGCTAAAAATCTTTTCATTTCAAATCCTCCTCTATAACGCTCTTGTAAAACTTATCATACCACTCGTCGGCGATCAATTTATGTCCCGCCGCGGTCGGATGCACTCCGTCGCGGAGCCAATGCGCCGAATCTCCGGAAAGCGCGGCCGCTTCGTCAAGCTTAGCTTGAAGCGGGATAAACGTCAGCCCATATTTATCCGCGACCCGTCTCGCGGCGGCCGCCCTCTCTTCAACTCCATTTCTAAACTCTTTGTAATATCCTTCGATATTCGCGTTTTGTAATACAAACGGCTCCAAAATTGCAATTTTTAACTCGGGAACCGCTTTAAGACTCTCGCTTATAACGCAATCGTATAGACTCTCATACAGCGGCGCGGATGTTCCGTCCGACGCTTCAAGCTCATGCCACACGTCGTTGACTCCAATAAGAATACTCATATAATCCGGCCTCAGATTAATAATATCCCGATTTCGTCTTTCAAGGATATTCGGTATCCTGTCTCCGCTCACTCCTCTATTGATAAACTCAAATTCGCCCGGCTTCTCAAAAGATATCCTCGCCGCGACGAGCGTCGCATAACCATGACCCGTGCAATAAAATTCCTCCTCTTTACGCGAACGATTCGCGTCCGTTATCGAATCGCCCTGAAATAAAATCCTCTTCATATTGATACCTTCCTTTCGCGTGTATGTAATGTTAAATTTGTTAAATCTATTATATCAGCGACGATTATTTGCGTCAATCAACCGACAAAATAATGTCGTTTTAAATGAAAAACTTGTCTTTTAAAATGAATTAACGACTTGAATTACCGCGCGGTATATGTTATGCTTATTATACAAATTTAAATATGAAACGAGGCCATAATATGTTAAAAATTGAGCATTACCATTATATGAAAATGGAACCCAAACCGGAGCATAGATACGACTACGGCAGACCGTACTGGTGTTTAGACTATTATAAAAACAATATGAGCGTATATAATATAAACGGAGACGTCATAGATATTGAACCTAATTCGTTGTATATATCGCCTCCCAACGTACCGACTATACACAGAAGCGTAAACAATAAGCCATGGACTCACACGGCCGTAACGTTTTACGCCGATCGCGAATATATAGATAAATTTTCGATCCCTTATATGACGCCTATATATATAAGCAACCCTAATACGCTCGAACAGCTAATGTTTGACATGCAAAACCAAAATCTTTCCCAATCGGATTTTAAATGGGAAGCAATAACCTCATATTTAAAAATTATAATAATATATATTCACGATATGTTATATGTCAAACCAAAAGATTATTACGTAAATATAGGAGACGATCTTCAGACGGTAAAACATATAATTATGAACAGCACGCATATGCATTGGACAATAGAGAGCATGGCCTCGCTCGCAAATATGAGTCCGCGCAGCTTTTTGAGAAAATATAAAGAAATTTACGGCAGAACCCCTATAGCTGATCTATACGAATTCAGATTTATCCGCTCAAAAAGATTGTTGGAAGACGGCTACTCTATAAATTATATAATAAAAACAAGCGGTTTTAAATCAGCTCAGCATTTTTGCGACTTTTTCAAACGACATTCGGGGATGAGTCCGAGCCAGTACAGAAATAAAATCAAATAGACGTTTATATTTCTCAGTTACGCATATTTTAAACGCGCCTAATAAAATAGGCTCCCGCCCTGCAAGTAGGATAGAACGCCGCCGCAAAACCATTATGAGTTAAGCCGTAATATCGATCGCCGCCTCGCTTAATTCGCAAAGTAGTCTTTCCTCTTATAAAAATAAACCAACTCAAGCGGAAGACGCGTCGCGGTTCTAAGTATCAGCTGCGGAAACGCTCTGCCAAAGTCGCCGACCATATTCGTAAATACGACCGCATAAAACGCGTCGAACGCGGCTATGATAACGAGAACTATCAAAATATATCGTTTGTACTCCCGAAGCGTATAGAAAAACAAGCCGTATACCGCGCAGGCCGCCAAGTTGAGCAGGACCAAAAAGATAGCCGACGGAGTCTGCATTATCTGCACCGCGAATATCAGCGCCAAGACCGCGTACAGCGCAATACCGACCGGCGCAAAATACACGCGGAATTTATACCATTTCCAACCTAACTTCATTTAACTCGCCTCCCGATTTAGACCTCGCCCCGCCTTCGCCTTAATTTACTCCTCGATACGGTCCGGCTCGAACGATGGGCGGATATGCTTAAAAGAGATTCTTCTGATCAATTTATATAACAATAATACGATCGCGCCGAAAATAAAGATCAGCGCAAAACTTCTCAGAAAAATCTTAGCGATACCTAAAAAATTCAGATCCCTAACCGTAAATCCTCTATTATAACGCCGTCTGAAGATTTGTCGTAAACGTAAGTCTTTAACGGTATCAGCGCCTTTAGCCTGTCGTTCGGCGCCGCGCTTACCGACGCCAAATTATATGTAATAAATCCGGCGCGCATATCGATACTGAAATCCGAATTTGCTTTCAAACATCTCAGGTCGAATAAGGACAACAAGATCGTATCGGTATTTTCGTACCCCTCGGAGCTTTTCTCCACTCTCCACGCGGTCCCGCCGGTCACGTACTGCACGCCGATCAGGCTGACGTCACGGATATGCTCCGGACTGTTAGACTCAAATTCTTCAAGGATCGCGTCCGCGTCCATGTCGCCCGCGTCCGCGTACTCCGCTATCTCAAAATCAAAGATCACGCATACCAAGGTTACGCCCAAGGCTAAAATTAGGGCGGCGCCGATCAAACGCTTCATATGTATCAGCTTCATATGTATTCGCTCCCCGCTTTCGCTAATCGCCCATCACTTCAATATAATTATATCTTCCAATCCGCCCGCGACGCCGCTTGGATCGTCCGTATTTTTATAAAATATTCCTTCGATATTCACATACTTACCCGACAAACTCTGAAGCTCGCTTATTTCGATTCCAAGCGCTTCGTCAGCTTGTATTCCCAAATCGACTGCGTTGTTTATGCTAAAATATTTCCAATCGTTTTCCGTGAGGAACAAAAAATTATCCTCAAATCCTATATTTATTATTCCGCTGACCGATACGCGTTTTTCGTTATAAACGTCGGGTTCGGCTATAAGATTTATCAACGAGGTTCTTTCGCTCTCGCTGTTTCTCTGTCCGTATTCTTCACCGAAAAGAGAAATGTTGCCTACAACGATCTCCTCCGAGTGCGCGCCTTGCGAATAATCGACGGTCTTATCAAGCTGCTCGGAATACGATCTGAGCGGGACGTACGTTACGTCGTTATACGACAAGACCGGCAATTCGTTACCGCTTTGATCTGCAAACTCCAATAATTTATCGCCATAATAAATAATAGCGTTCATTTCTTCAAGCAAAAAACTGTTATTGTTCGCGAATATATTTATCCCCAACGCCAAAATTAAAGTTCCAACAACGCACGATATATATTTTTTCATATCGACCCCTCCTTTATCGATCGGATCGCGTTAAAATATCCGACTTCTCATAGCTGCCGAACGCGTGGCTATTTAGAAACAACTTAAATCGTACAAAATATTATAAATTTATATTTATTATAACGCAAATATCAAAAAATGTCAACGTAGGAGTTAGGAAATTAGAGGTTAGGGAGTAGGAGCCTAATACGTTTCTGTAACGTAAAAACGGGAACCGTAGCCGCATAGGAAAACATAGTATTCAAATTCCGCCGACTTAAGCGTTCGGCGTTACAGCGGCAAGTTTCCGCTCCTAATTACTAATTACTAATCTCTAATCCCTACGTTCGCTAATCTCTAATCGCTATGTTACTACGTTTGCTCCCCATTCTTCCCCATTTCTTCCCCATGAAAAACATCGTTTTTACGGCGTTTGAGCTGTTCGTGGTGAAAATGGGGTGGGGTTTTCCTATTCCTTTATAATATTTTTATTTATATTATATATTTATATATTTTTTATTTTTTACGTTAACTATTTTTAAAAAACTCCCCATACTCCCCATAACGCCCGCAAAATACCGTGAAAACGTTATTTTTCGTGGAGACTTTTTCAAAAAAAGACTCCCCATTTACTCCCCATAACCGCTTAAAAACTCCCCACGTCAAAAAGCGCGTCGCTCTTAAATAGGACATTTAATGCATTTGTAATAATGTGCAAAAAAACAAAACTCCCCATTTTTAACCCTAAAACGGCGCAAAGCCCGTAAAAACGTTACCCCATAATGGGGAGTTTTATTTTTGTGATAATATTTCGTATATGAAATTTTTTAAATAAAAGTAGAAAAATGGGAAAAATACCCCCATGGGGTAAACGAACATAGTGATTAGGAATTAGTGATTAGAGATTAGGAGGTGAAACCTCTTCTGTAACGTAAAAACGGCGGCTGTAACGTAATAGGAAAACATAGTATTCAAATTCCGCCGACTTAAGCGTTCGGCGTTACAGCGGCAAGTTTCCGCTCCTAATTCCTAATTACTAATCTCTAATCTCTACGTTCGTAGGAGTTAGGAATTAGGGGGTAGGGAGTAGGCGCCTAATACGTTTCTGTAACGTAAAAACGGCTTCTGTGACCGCATAGGAAAACAAAGTATTCAAATTCCGCCGACTTAAGCGTTCGGCGTTACAGCGGCAAGTTTCCGCT
>JAHZIG010000036.1 GCA_019419865.1 Clostridiales bacterium
TGGTATACAAAGATTTTTGTTATTTCAACTGTCTACTTGACAGGGATCTGTGCACTTGCGTATATGAGTCGGTCTCCGTATATTTTCGTTTTATTATATTGTCTAAATATCGACGTCTCGGCTTGAATTGCCGCTAAATATCGACGTCTTCTCCGTTCAATCCGCCGCCGAATATCGGCATGTCCGCCGCAAAAGCCCGCTTGTCTTAGTTGAAATCGCAGCCGTCGTATCTGCGGCAGTTTTCGATTATCGCGCTCGGGCGCTCGTCGGCTTTTATGGATCTGAAATACATCCCGCCGAGGGTCAGCCCGTCCACGTTCCTTATATCCATGAACGCCGCGCGGCTCCAGGTCGGGTTATAGTTTTCTGATACCTCGGTATCCTTTTTGTCCGAGAAGCGCATATCCTCGACTATGGGATACTCGCTCGGGATATCCGACAACGCTACGCCGCCTATCGCGGTGTAATGTATGTCCTTAAGCGTAAGGTCCCTTATAGGATAGTCTTTGTTAGCGTCCACGCGTATGCCGTTGAATTTCGGCTCGCCCATTATGTCGTCGCCGAAGCGGTATTGAGTCTCTTCCATCTCTTCGCCGTCTACCGCGATAACGTCTCTTATAGTAACTCGCTCGAGCGTTCCTATCTCTGGGACTTCGGTAAGCCCTATCGAGGAGCCGATAACGTCCAGCCTGTTGTTGAGTATAATAAATATCGGTCGTCTGACGTTATGCATGACCAAACCGGAGATCATTATATCCGATATGTTTCCGCCCTCCGTACATTCGATCTTTACGCCCTCGCGCATCACGTTTTCAAAGGTGCATGAGCTTATTACGACGTCCGAGATCGAGCCGATCGACTTAAGACCTATCCTGACCGCCGCGCAGATACTGCTGAAGCGGCAGTTGGAAACATGGATATTCTTTACCGGATACTCTTTAGACGAGCTTTGGAGACAAAAATTATCGTCCGTGCCGGTTATCGAGCAATTGGATATATATACGTTCCTGCAGCCGTCGAAGTCGAGCCCGTCGCCGTTGTAGCGTTTGTCGTTGTATATGTCGAGGCCGTCCGCCCAGATATTCTCAGAGTCCAGGAACGCGGTAGTCCACGCCGCCGAATCGTACAGCTTAAGCCCGCTCAGCTTGATGTTTTTACACCTTAAAAAGCGCAGCATCATCGGACGGTATATGCTGCCGGGATTGGGAAAAGACTCCGCCGAACCGTAGATCTCGCCGTCGCCGACGACCCCGATATTTACGCAGTCCTCGGCGTAGATAAACGCTCTGTCAAGCTCCGGCTCGTTTACGTATCTGTTATAGTGGACGTCCTCCGCGTAATCCTCTATATCGGGCGAGGCCTTAAGGACCGCGCCCGCGCCTACGCTCAGGTATACGTTAGACTTTAGAAATATGGTTCCGGACAGATATGTTCCGGTATCCAAGACGACGTACCCGCCGCCGGCGTTGAAGCAATCGTCTATAGCCGCCTGTATTGCGGCGGTGTCGAGTTTTTTTCCGTCTCCCGCCGCGCCGTATTCGCGGGGGTCGTAGTATTTTAAGCTCATCTCATTTCCTCCGTTCATAGGTTTTATTCAAGTTTAGCATATCGCGGCTCGCATAACGCGCCAAGATGGATCGTTAGAGCCTATGGTAAAAGTTTGTGTGTTTAGAGTAAGGGCGCCGAGCGGTAAGCTTTATCCCCCGGCGCAATTATTAGAATCTATACGATAAGTTATTTTAAAAAAGCGCTAACATTATGTTAAACTGTCGGGCGGACGCGCGGGTTACTTAATAAACCGTTTAACCCAAAAAGCGGCGCCCGTCTTTATATTCGATTTAGTAGCTTGCCTCTTTGCTCAGTCTATCTTATCTACCGTATAGTCGCCGCAGGTCTCGATCACGTTCTTCAGCATCTCGTCGTTTATATCGGCGTCTACGAATATCTCGGTAAATTCGCTTCTGAAGACGACGTCCGTTATCTCGTCTATATATTCGAGAGCCGTCTTGATCTTATTTTTATCTTCTTCGGTCTCTACGCCTTTTATGTACGCTATCTTGTAGTCGATCCTCTCTATCTTAAACACGACCGGCCGCGTGCCGTCCGAGCAGCAGGCTATCATCACTTTTTCGTTGTTCATCCAAGTGCGCATGATCGATCCGCCTTGCAGACCCGTGTAGATATATCTCGAGATAGCGGCCCACGCTTCGGCGCAGTGAGTGAAGACGCCGCCGTTTGCGGTCGCGTCCGGGACGTGCTCGGTCTGTTTCAGAGTGTTGAAACCCATGTGCCAGAAATCGTCGGTCGCGCCGTAGCGCTCAAAGATAAACTCGTCGCCCACGTTGTAACATGGACAGGCGCCTACGTTTGGTTCGGCGCAGTACTGCGCTTGAAGCTCCGGGTAGAGCTTTTTGTCTATTACCGTTAATCTTACTTTGTGCTGCATAAATGTACCTCCTCATTTATTTCATATTATACTGAACCGAAAGCCGCAAAATTATATTTGAAGCCGCCGGTCAATTTCATATTGCCGCCGAATTATGCCGCTTGACGGAAAGTTCCGATCTCGAACCGGGGAAGCTCGCGCCGGAATCGCCGACGCTCGCCGCGGATCTATGCGCCGCACGCGCTATTGAGTTCGGCGCCGTTGGGATCCTTAGGCGCCCGCAAGTTCGTTTGGCAGCCGCTTTGGATCGGATCTCGATACCCGCGCGCGGCCGTGCGTACGGGCCCGAAGCTACGGCGTTTAGCGCCGGATAAGCCGCGGCTATTTTTCATTCACAAGCTTTCCGGTCAAGCTTTCGATATTCAGCGCGATCATCTGGACTCTGCCCGAGTCCTTGGCCATCTCCGCGTCTACCTCTTCGGCGGTCGGATAGTACTTTAGCGCAAGGCTCCGCAACTTATCCATGGCCGCGGCGCCGCTCGCAAGCTCGGCGCGTCCGAAAGCGATAACGCTGGTCACGTTCCACGCCCAGTCTCCGTCCTTCTGAAAGCCCGTGTTCCAGACGGTAAAGCAGGCCTTGTCGCAGCTTTTTATCGCGTCGATCTTATGTCCCGTCTTGGCGGAATGAAAGTATAATTTGTTTTCCGTTTCGTCGTAGTAAAAGTTTATCGGAACTCCGTACGGATACCCGTCGTCGCCGACGAGGGATAACACGCCCCTCTTTTCGGTCTTGAGGATGTTTTTGCATTCCTCTTCCGAGACAGCTTGTTTGAATCTTCTCATTTCTCTGAACATAGTCTTACTCCTCCCTGCGACGGATGTCAGCTGTTGTATGAATTAAAATTATGCTATTATTTTAGCACAGCGCCGCGCTTAAAACAAGGAAAACTTTTACGTCGATACGATTAAAACCGATAGAAGTCTATTATGCGGCGAAATAGCGGGGACGCCGAAACGAACGCAGGGAAGTATTAGGTAATAGGCGCGCGGCTCGGCTCAAGGGGCTTTGGCGGTTCGGGATTTAATAAAATTATTATCGTATAGTAAATACGGCTGTAAATTTGACATACTGATATTTGATTGACATAATGATTTAGCCGATGGACGATCTGCGGTTATTCCGACTTCCCAACGAGGGGAGTTGATATTATGGCCGAATCGATAGTTGTTTTATACATAATCTTTTTGACTGTAATCGTCGTTAAAATGAAATAACCGCCCAAGCGGACGGTATTTCCTCAACTGAAAATTGCAGCGGAATAACCGTTCCCACACGATCGTTCCATTGGCTTTATTATAGCATAAATATTTCGTTTGTCAATATCGGCGGGTGAAATTTAAAATAGTTATAGAAACCTCTTGACACGTAATATATTACGTGTTATACTAAGTGATGTAAGGGGGATAACTAATGAAAAGCTATTCATCAAGGGAGATTATCAAGGCGCTCTTAAAAGACGGGTGGAAAGAATGCGGCTGCGACGGCGATCATCACCAGTTTAAGCACAACGTTAAACCCGGTAAAGTAACGATACCGCATCCCAGAAAGGATATGCCTATCAGAACTTTAAAGAGCATTGAGAAACAATCCGGGCTAAAATTCAAATAGCCCGCCCCCTTTTATCATACAAATATAGGAGGTTTTTATTATGAAGGATAAATATATTTATCCAGCGGTAGTTTATTTTGACGACGACGGCATAGCGATAGAGTTTCCCGATCTGCCGGGCTGTTTATCTTGTACCGACGACGAATCTCAGATCGCGAAATGCGCAAAGGAAGCGCTCGGCGTGCATTTATACGGCATGGAAAGAGACGGCGATCCCATACCCGAGCCGTCGAGCATAAAAGATATTAAGCCCGAAGAGAACGGCGTTATAATACTTGTCGAAGCGTTTATGCCTCCTGTGCGCGAGAGGATAAACAACAGATATGTTAAAAAAACGTTATCTATACCGTATTGGTTAAATGTTGAAGCCGAAAATGCGGGAGTGAATTTTTCGGGGATACTCCAGGAGGCTCTAAAACAGTATTTACACGTTTCAAATTAAAAGTTTGGCTGAAAATACCGATAATAAACGCTACCGATCCTCGGTATTGCCGAGCCCGATCGTAAGATTCAGCACGGCGTTTTGATTATTTCGCCCGAGAGTCCTGAACGTTTTGATAAGCTCCGTCTCTTCGGGCGAGAGTTTTTGAAGGTTGACCGCGTCGGCGGTATACTTTACGTCCGTTCTGTCTAACAGAAAATCCGCCGACGCGTCGAAGATATCGCACAGCTTGAGCAGAGTTGCGACGCTTGGATATGATTTTCCATTTTCGTACGCGCTTATCGTCTCCTGCGCTACGTCTAACTTCATCGCCAGCGAAAGCTGATTCATATTTTTTTGAAGCCTTATTTTTTGAAGATTTTTCATTGACGCTCACCCTAATATAATATGTATATCTAATTATATAAAATATACTTGTATTTTTTAGATATATAAGTTATATTGATACATATACAATATGTAATACGGAGACGGAGACGATCGTTATGGACGGAGCGGGAAGATAAGGCGAAGGCAAAGGCAAAGAGGGCGCCTCGCCGTAACGCATAGCTTGAATAATCCGATAGATATGATTAGTCAAATTTACGCGGGCGGAGGGCTAAATCCCGGCGCGTTTTAAATATCGAGTAAAATTTGTAATAAATTTGTTAAAATTTGTTGCACAAATAAAATTTTATTGATATAATTAATCCAAAGGTCAACCGCGCGGAAAACAGGCGGTCTAAATCGCGGCGAAGGCCGGGACCGGACATGTTTCGCGCCGAGGTTGAACCTACGAATGAAAGGAGTAAACTTATGAAGTATTCAAGCGAAGTAGAAGCTATGTGTCCTTTGGCAAAAGGCGCATATCACGGACCCGCTCCGATCCCGCAGGAGGGAAAATGGACGCAGGTAAAGGAGATCACCGACATTTCGGGTCTGACGCACGGCGTTGGCTGGTGCGCTCCCCAGCAGGGAACATGTAAACTGACTCTCAACGTCAAAGAGGGCGTGATTCAGGAAGCGTTGGTAGAGACGGTAGGCTGCAGCGGTATGACGCATTCGGCGGCTATGGCGTCCGAGATATTGGTCGGCAAGACCATACTCGAAGCGCTCAACACCGACTTGGTCTGCGACGCTATCAACACGGCGATGAGAGAGCTGTTCCTGCAGATAGCTTACGGACGTACGCAGACTGCGTTTTCCGAGGACGGCCTGCCGATAGGCGCGGGTCTTGAAGACCTGGGCAAAGGGCTCAGAAGTCAGGTCGGCACCACATACGCGACTCTCGCAAAGGGTCCCAGATATCTGGAGCTTGCCGAAGGATATATAACCAAGGTCGCGATCGACGAGAACGACACGATAATCGGTTATAAGTTCGTACATCTCGGCAAGATGATGGAGATGATAGCGGGCGGCATGGACGCCAACGAGGCGCTTGAAAAGGCGAGCGGCCAGTACGGCAGAGTAGACGACGCCGTTAAACTGATCGACCCCAGACATGAGTAATTTATAAGGAGGATATCATAATGGCTTTATTTGAAAGTTATGAAAGAAGAATAGATCAAATCAACGCCGAACTCGCAAAGCACGGCATTTCTTCCATAGAAGAAGCTAAACAGATCTGCGATGAAAAAGGCGTCGACGCTTACGGAATAGTAAAGGGCATACAGCCGATATGCTTCGAGAACGCATGCTGGGCGTACACCGTTGGAGCCGCTATAGCTATAAAGGACGGCTGCACGAGCGCGGCGGACGCGGCTGAGAAGATCGGTCTCGGTCTCCAGAGCTTCTGTATCCCGGGCAGCGTCGCCGACGACAGAAAGGTCGGTCTCGGTCACGGTAATCTCGGCGCAAGACTTCTCAGAGAGGAGACCAAGTGCTTCGCGTTCCTCGCGGGTCACGAATCGTTCGCGGCGGCCGAGGGCGCTATAGGTCTGGCTAAGAGCGCCAATAAGGCGAGAAAAGAGGATCTTAGAGTTATACTCAACGGTCTCGGTAAGGACGCGGCTCAGATCATCTCGAGGATCAACGGCTTTACATACGTTCAGACTCAGTTCGACTACTACACGGGCGAGGTCAAGATCGTTAAGGAGACGGCTTACTCAAACGGCGAGCGCGCAAAGGTTCGCTGCTACGGCGCGGACGACGTTCGCGAGGGCGTGGCTATAATGCATCTCGAGGGCGTGGACGTATCCATCACGGGTAACTCGACCAACCCGACGAGATTCCAGCACCCGGTAGCCGGCACGTATAAGAAAGAATGTATCGAGCAGGGCAAGAAGTACTTCTCGGTAGCGAGCGGCGGCGGCACGGGCAGAACGCTTCACCCGGACAACATGGCGGCCGGCCCGGCTTCCTACGGTATGACCGACACGATGGGCAGAATGCACTCCGACGCGCAGTTCGCGGGTTCGTCATCGGTTCCGGCTCACGTTGAGATGATGGGACTTATAGGAATGGGCAACAACCCGATGGTCGGCGCTACGGTGGCCGTTGCGGTAGCCGTTGAAGAGGCTATGAAAAACGCGTAAAAACGTATGTTGATCGCATAGGCTATATTAATGAAATATTTGAGAATCAGACGCATTATTGGTTTTTTACCTTGGCTGCGTCTGATTTTTTATTGATTTAATATTGAAATATAAATCATATTGATACGGCAATAACGGTCATATAATCTTTTTAATCTCATATTTGACGCGTCAGTCTAACGGCGCAAACGGCTTTAAAAGTTGTTGATTGTCGTTGAAGCGTTGTTGCAGTAAAACAAACATTCTTTTCTCTTTAGGTTGGGCTGACGCTTAGGCGTTACAGCCGCCGCCCGAGTCGATATTCCCTAATCCCTAAGCTAACGTAGGAGTTAGGAGTTAGGGGCTAGGGACGGAAATTCGCGGTTTTAACACCGAACGCAAACGTATGCGGAATTTGAATACGTTGTTTTCCTAAGCGGTTCAGAAGCCGTATCCACGCTACAACTTCGTTTTTGACTTTCTAATTTCTAATAGCTAATCCCTATCCCTACGTTCGTAGGAGTTAGGATGATAGGAATTAGGTATTAGGGGCGGAAATTCGCCGCTTTAACGCCGAACGCAAACGTATGCGGAATTGGAATACTTTGTCTTTCTAAACGGCTGCAGCCGCCGTATCCACGCTGCAACTTCGTTTTCACCTCCTATTCTCTATTCGCTAATCGCTAATCGCTATGTTGTCCCCGCATGTCACTTTTAGAGGTATATAATATAGGTATAAACCTAAAAGTTTTGGAGTACGACGAAGAAACTAAAGACGACGCGGTTTGGGATATATGCTCGGCTCTTCAAGGGAAACATCAACCCGAACCGCAGACGATCGCGGACGTTATCGCGGGCTTGGCGGAGCGAGGACTATTTGACGGCGACTGCTTCAAGCGCGGACTGATAACGTCTAAGCGGATACAGAAGACCTATTACAGATGTACTGTAGACCGTAAGGCGATCGAGATAAACTTTGACATATGGCTTTTGGACGAGGCCGAGATGGAAAGCATGTCAAAGCGCAGTTTAATATTGTCCGAATACATAAATCGGTCGAATAACTCAGTAAATCGGTCGAATAACGAGGTAAATCAACCGAATTATCCGCAAAGTAAAGTAAAGGAAAGTAAAGTAAATGAAAGTAAAGCAGAGGAAAGTAAAGCAGGCGAAGCGTCGGCTTCCGCCTCCGCTTCCGCCTCCGCCGCGGCAACCGCTGCCGCCGATACAGATATACAATATATATCTGATATTGATAAAGTTATGGATCGCTATCGAGAGCGTATCGGTTACGGATTCGTTAAAGAACAGACGGACTGCGTTCAAGACTGGTTAGACGCGGGCGTGGAAGATGATACATATAATAAAAGCCGCACGCCGAAATGGCGAGCGACTTGGTTGGGTTTGACTTAGCGAGATTTTACGCTTCGGGCGAAGCGGTAGCTTCCGGAGCAGTAGTTGCGCTTGGCGCGTCCGTCGCGGACGGAGCGTTTGTCGCGGACGGAGCGCTGATATCGTTCATCACTCTTGCGATTATCGTCGCGGCTTCCGCTCTGGTCGCGTTGGCTTTCGGCTGGAATGTTCCGTCTTCATAGCCTGTGATATAGCCCGCGCTTACCATAGCCGTCACATATCCGACGGCGTAGTCAGCTATGTCGTCGGCGTCCGCGAATGTCGAGTCCGCCGTCGTAGTCAGCGCGAGGTAACGGCCTATTATCGTCGCCATGTCCTCGCGGGTTATCGTATCGGACGCGCCGAACCATTCGTCTGATACTCCCGTGACCATTCCCGCTTCCTGAGCGGCGATCACGTACGGGGTGTACCAGTCGTCCGCCGCGCAGTCGAGGAACTGCGAATCCGTGGACGCTGCGCTCAGTCCGAACAGTTCGACAGTCATCTTTGTGAATTCGGCGCGGGTTATCGTGCCTTCGGGCAGGAACGTATTATCGCCGTAACCGTCTACTATTCCCGCCTCATAGAGAGCCATGATGTATTCGTAGCCCCAATACGTGGTCGGAACGTCGGCGAATACCTGTTCGCCGTCAGTCGTTCCCGGGGTAGGCGTAGCGCTTGGATCGGTTGTAGCCGCCGGCGTGGAAGTCGGGCTTGGAGTAGCCGTAGCGGTCGTGGTCGAGCCGCCCCAGCCGCCGCCTCCGCCGCCGCTGCCGCCGCCGGAAGATCCGCCTCCGTTGACAGCCGCCGTGCAGGTTATTTCAACGTTCTCAGCCGGCATTGCAAACGAGCCGCTGAAAGCGTTTCCGTTATACGCAAGGTTCCTTACCGTGTAGCCGGACGCCGCGGTAGCGCTCACGCTTACCGTCGAACCGGGATAAACGGTATCGCCCGACGCGATCTCCGTTCCGTTTGCGCCGACGGTTATAGCCGAGATATGCTCGGGAACCGTCCAGGTAACCGTATAAGCGGCGATCTGTCTGTTGGCGTCGGTAAGCGCCTGACCCGCCGTCACGATCGCGGCGAGGTTCTCGTCGGTCGGATCGTCGTTATACGCCGCGACCGCGTTTTCCAGCGCCGTCTTAGCCGTTTGTACGGCGGTTATATTGTTCGTCTGAGCCGAATTGATATCCTCGCCGAGATCTTCAGTTATCGCGGCTATCATCTCGTCGGAACTGTTTGAAAGCTCGTCCGCCGCCGCGATCGTCTCTTCGGAAGTCATGGGCTCGAACTCGGCCGTGATATTGACGTCCGAAGCCGGCATAACAAACGCGTTGTCCGTAACTTCTATAGTTTGGTCGCCCGCGGTAACGGTCAGCGAGAGCAGCTTATAACCGAAGTTGGGTTCTAAGGTCAACTCGACCGTATCGCCCGCGCTCGGCGCCGAAGGCGCGTATTGGATCGCGCCGTTCTCGACCGAAGTAGTTATATTATATGTAGGAGCCGCGGTAGCCGTAGCCTCAGGCTCGCTTGTTGCGGTCGGCTCCGCTGTAGCGGTAGCCTCGGGTTCGCTTGTAACAGTAGGTTCTGCTGTAGCCGTAGCCTCGGGCTCGCTTGTTGCGGTCGGCTCCGCTGTAGCCGTAGCCTCGGGCTCGCTTGTTGCGGTCGGCTGCGCTGTAGCGGTTGCCTCGGGCTCGCTTGTAACGGTCGGATCCGCGGTAGCCGTAGCCTCGGGTTCGCTTGTTGCGGTCGGCTCCGCTGTAGCGGTTGCCTCGGGCTCGCTTGTAACGATTGGTTCTGTTGTAGCGGTAGCCTCGGGTTCGCTTGTAACGGTCGGCTCCGCTGTAGCGGTAGCTTCGGGCTCGCTTGTTACAGTAGGTTCTGCTGTAGCCGTAGCTTCGGGCTCTGCGGTCGCCGTTGCGACAGGTTCCGCCGTAGCTGTTGCGGAAGGAGCTAATTCTCCGGTTTTACCTATTATAGTAGCGAACCAGAACGAACCCGGCGCGCCTTCTTTCGGGGCGAACTGGAGGGTCGCCGTAGTCGCTTCGGTTACGTTAAACGTTACTTTAGCCACGCCTATATTGAGATCGCCGAGCTTAGCGACCTGCGTTTGGTCGGCCGACGTATCCAATACCGCGGTCTCCTGATCGTCCGCGAAATCAACGTTTACGATAAAGCCTCTGTCTCTGTATTCGCGAACCAGCATATACAGCGTATATTCGCCGGCCTCCGGGAACGTGAAGTTTTCGACCTCTAATCCGGTAAAGCCGTTCATATTAAGATACGAGGTATAAGCCGAGTCGAAGTCCGCAAGTTCGCCGAACGGTTTGCCCAGCGCTTCGTAATTCGCGGTCGTGCCGGCGTCCGAGGTATCGAACGCGCCTTCGCGCTGCGATAACGCGTCGGTCCACTCGCTTACTGCGTATACCTGTCCGGTAGTATATGTAACCGCCGGAGCCGTAGGCTCGGCCGAGGGTTCTGTCGTCGGTTCAGCAGTAGGCTCTGTCGTCGGTTCAGCTGAAGGTTCTGCCGAAGGCGCCGCCGTGGGTTCGGCTGTGGGTTCAGCTGTCGGTTCAGCTGTCGGTTCAGCCGTCGGTTCGGCTGTCGGTTCAGCCGTGGGTTCGGCCGTAGGAGCCGGAGTAGCCGTCGGCATTGCGCTCTGCGGGAGTCTCGCCTCGCCGTTTGCGCCGACGTTTACGACGCCCGAGCCGGCGTAGGAAGTATCAGACGCGTCGGCGTCTAAAATTCCGTTGACCGCGATAACTCCGTTATTGGTAAGGGTAACTTCGTCGGCTACCTCGACCGTTACGTTTTCGGGTATCGTAAGGGTGGAGCCGGCCGGTATAGTCAAATTCTCGGATATAAGCGCCGAAGTTCCGACTATAGTAACATTGGCGTTTTGAGCGATCTCTCCGCCTGTATAGGTAGAGCCGGGCGTCGGGTTGTCGATCGATACTATAGTAGAGTAATTGTTGTTCGCAATGGTAAGCGGCGTCTTTATATCGCTCAAAGATCCGCTCGTATATGTAAGAGTCGTTTTCTGACCTTCCCAGTTTTCTATCCAGACCTCGTCGGTTATCGCGCCGCCGTCTACAGTCAGTCCGGAATTGTCAGGATTGGAGCTGCTGTTAGCGTTTATGAACACGCCGTCTCCTGCCGCCGCGGTATTGCCGGATATTTCGCCGCCGGTCATATTCATAGTCGCCGTGCTTGCGATCCATACGCCGCCGGCGTAGCCCGCCGCGGTATTTCCGGTGATCTCGCCGCCCGTCATAGTGAATCCGCCGCCGCTGTTGCCGTAGAAGACGCCGCCTCCGTAAACGGTAGTCTGATTGTCCTTGATAACGCCGCCGTTTATAACGAGGCCGGTACCGCTCTTATAGTATACGCCGCCGCCCGAGAAGGGATAGTCCGCGGCGCCGCCGTTTTGGATCGTAGTTCCGTTATTGACGGTCAGATCCGAATTGTTTACGGCGATAACGCGGGCCATGTTGTTCGCGTCCAGAGTAATGTTTTGAAGCGATACGTCCGCGCCGTTATTTATATAGAACAGACCGTCGCTGTCTATAACGCTGTTATCGGAGCTTGTCCAGTCCGATTTAGCGTAGCCGTCGCTTGCGTTTATGGTAAAGTTTCCGCCGTCTATATCGAGCGCCTTACCGTTTATAACGAACTGCGTATCGGTTTCGATATTCTTGAGCAGGGTGATGGTCGAGCCGTCCGAAGCCTTGTCGATAGCGTCTTGAAGATCGGCGTAACCGGTGTTACCTATTTTAGCGACCGCGGTCTCGTCGTCTACGACGATCTCAAACGTACCGTTCGGATTCTCTACCGCTAAGCTGCCGTTTGGAACCGAGACGGTTATATTGTCCGCGGGCTTTGACGAGAACGTTCCGCCTGTGATCGTAACCGTGGGGTCGTTTGCGTTTTCCGTTTCGAACAGCATCCTTACCGCCTCGCCGTTCGCGCTTGTATACGTTCCGCCTTCGATGTTTACGTCTATAGCGAAGTTATAGTTGCCCTCCACGTATATCGCGTCGCCCGTGGAATTTATACCGCTGTTTACAGCGGCTTCGGGTATGTTTTCCACGCCGTTCGCGTTGATTACGGTAGAACCTTTGATCGTAACCGTTCCGCCTTTGACGCCGACGCCGGTGTTGGCGGTTATCGTAGTATTGTTTATCGTGAGCGAGCTATCGGCGCTCGGGAAGTAGATCCCAAGACCCAAGCCCGGGTTTGTGTTGGTGTTGGTTATTGTAGAATTCGTTATGTTTAAATCGATGTTAGTCGCCGTGCCGTGAGTGACGACGACGTACGCGTTTTCGCCTTCAAGGCTTACGTCGTCAAGGTTGAGAGCGACGTTGCCGTTTAAGATCTGAGCTACGCAAGACGTGTCGGAATCCGGATTTGTGATTTTGCGCAGAGATTTTACCGAACCGTTTCTGACGGTAAGCGTCTGGTTTTGACCGGACGGATATATTACGTAGTTCGACGTACCCGAGTATACATAATTATGTTCGTTCAGATCGATCACGCCGCTCTGGGAAACCGCCATCGTCGAGTCGCCCTCGTAATCGGCGAGCATATAAGCCGTGTCCGCTCCGGCCGAAAAGAGATAGGACGGATTGGAATAGAGATATTCGGGATTCTCCGCGTCTGCCGCGAACGCAGGCGTCGTCAGTTTACCGACAAGCTCCTCCGAATAATCCACATAGGCGTAACCAAGATCCAGGCTATTGTCTATAGTTACGTTATCGAGTTTTAAATATTGCTGATACCTTGAATTGCTTGTCGATACGCTTAAGTCGTCTATAGACCCGTTCTTCACAGTCGATACCGGAGGAACGCCGGTATCGTCCGATACGGTCGTGCGTATATTTAGGTTCGATATATTGCAGCCGTTTAGATCTATAGTTAAGTTCCTCTCGTTTATTACGGGGATAGTTCCCGTATAGTCGCCGTAGAAAGTGAGCGTATCGTTATCCTGCAGGTTCCTTACAGCTGCGGCTGCGTCGCCGTAGTACAGGTTCTCGCCGTCTCTGGTGATTATCGCCGTAGCGTCTTCGTTAGCTAATGTTTCTATCGCGTAGAAGGTCTGGCCGTCCACAAGCGTCTCGACGCATTTATAGCCGGCCGGGAGCTGCGGCGAAACGTCCGTTTTGAAGAGACAGTTGTTAAACACCGAGCCTTCGGCTATCGTACCTACGACCGAATCGATCGTCGCGCCGTTTAAATTAAGCGTCGCCGAGGCGTTGACCGAGAGGGCGCAGTTTAAAACGACGGTCCCGGCGGGAGCGTTCTCTGTTCCCAAATTTACTTCGCAGACTCTCTGGCAATATACGCTGTTACTGCCGTTTAGAGTTCCGGATTCAACGTTTATAGTAGAATTTGCGCCGACGACGTATATCGGATACGTAGAGCTCGTCAGCGTTCCGGATCTCATATTGGTAACGCTGTTCGCCTGCGTCCTGACGGCTATGCTTCCGGTCGTTTCAAACGCGGCGTCGCTTAAGTTAAGCGTTCCGTAGTTGTCTATGAGCGGGTTGACCGTTCTTGCGATCTTGCCGCCCTTATCCTGACTGGAATCGATTATGTTGAGCGTTCCGTAGTTCTGGAAATTACATCTTCCCAGAGTAAGAGTATGGCCGTTTAAGTCGATCGTAAGCTCGTGATCTTCGGCGTTTCTCAGGTAGAAGTTCGCGTTCGTTACGATCTCCGTATCTTCGGTAAGCGTCCAAGCGCTGTCGTTTATGTAGACGTAGTATCTGTAGTTGTCGATCGCGTTTGCGGCGTCCGCCAGAGTCTTGTATATGGCGCCTTCCGTAGCTTCCGGCGGCGCGCCGTCCGGATACTCGGCCGTACTGTCGACGTACACGGTCGTATAGTCGACGGCGAACGCGGTCGCAGAAAACAGCGTAAGGGTCATGCATAAGACCAGTAAAACGGATACCGCTTTCATTACATTCTGTTTCATGGTTATTTTCTCTCCTAAATAATTAGTAGTATTTTTTTACATCCCTCTCCAAGGATATGCGCGTATGCTTCACGCTAAGCAAAATCTTCCCCCCTTTTTGAAATATGTAGTATAAGTTGTTAATTTTTCGCTTATATTCTAATTATAGCGCTATTTGTTGAGCATGTCAATCTTTTAAAAACTTTTCAGATATTTCACCAAAATATGCGAATACTGGAAGTGCAATTTTATTGATAAAAAATCTATTTTTTAGGCGCTGAAAATCTTAGCTAATTTAAGTCGCCGCCGCGAATATAATTTTATAAAATATTTATAAATAGCCGATCTCAGATAATATTTCCATAAAAACTCTTGACAAAACGGTTACCTTGTGCTAACTTATAGATATGGGCGTTAGCGTGGACTAACTCCAAGTTGGATATATGAGGTTAACGTGAAAGTACCTTTCACGTTAGCCTCCGGCAGGATTTAATTGCCCGCGCGAAATTTTCCTCGCATGGTATGCTCGGAAACGCGCATGGGCGTAATAATCTCTTATCATTCCTTGCCCTGCGGATAAGAGAGCTTTCATTATTATTAACGCCGACGCAGGGCGGCGGAATGGAGATTATTATAAAGAGTGCGGGCATGGCGGAGAGGATTCGCCGCGTACGAGGCGTTTATGAAAAAACGGAGGTTGATAGATATGCCATTGAGTATGATGAACGTCGGGCAGGAATGCGAGGTAGTCAGGGTCGGCGGCAAGGACGATATCAAGAGGTTTTTGGAATCGCTGGGCTTTGCGCCGGGCGGCAAGGTGACCGTGATATCGGAGACGTCGGGAAATTTGATAGTAAACGTTAAAGAATCTCGAGTGGCTATAAGCCGCGAGATGGCGAATAGGATAACGATAATATAGAAATTATATAAAGATTAAATATTAAATATATGGAGGGATAGCTTTGGCGACTCTTAAAGACGTAGGGATCGGCTCCACCGTTAAGGTTGTAAAACTGAACGGCTCGGGCGCCGTAAAACGCAGGATAATGGATATGGGCATAACCAAGGGGACGGAGATAACCGTTCGCAAGGTCGCTCCTCTCGGAGATCCCATGGAGCTCACCGTTCGCGGATACGAGCTTTCGCTGAGAAAGGCGGACGCGGAGAATATCGAGGTCGTTTAACGGTCATATTCGATCCGGATATTTTTCGCGCGGACGACGCCGGCGGCAGGTATCGTCGGCTTTTTAAAAGATTTTAGGTTAGCTGAGACTTACTTATGAAAGGGGATTTGGTAATGTCAATAAGAATCGCGCTGGCGGGCAATCCCAACAGCGGTAAAACGACATTGTTCAACGCGCTTACCGGCGCCAATCAGTACGTGGGCAACTGGCCGGGAGTTACGGTTGAGAAAAAGGAAGGCAAACTCAAGAGCAATAAAGAAGTGGTGATAACAGACCTGCCCGGCATATATTCGTTATCGCCGTATACTCTTGAGGAGGTAGTGGCGAGAAATTATTTGATCAACGAGAAGCCGGACGCTATACTCAATATAGTAGACGGCTCGAACTTGGAGCGTAACCTGTATTTGACCACGCAGCTGCTCGAGCTGGGGATACCGGTCGTTATTGCGGTAAACATGATGGATATCGTGCGTAAGAACGGGGATAAGATTAACTGTAAGAAATTATCTCAGGCGCTCGGCTGCGAGGTATACGAGATCTCGGCCCTCAAAAACGACGGCGTAACGGCGGCGGCGAACGCGGCGGTAGCGGCGGCCAAAAAGGGCAAGGCGGAGGTCAAGCACAGCTTTAATCAAAGCGTCGAGGACGCAATAAGCGAGATAGAGGAAAAGCTGGTCGGCGTGGACCCGGCGCAGAAGCGTTTCTACGCGATCAAGTTGTTCGAGAGAGACGACAAGCTCCAAGAGGTATTAAGACCCTTGCCGGACGTCGAGGATATTATTACCAAGGCGGAGAAAGAGTTCGACGACGACAGCGAGAGTATTATCACGAACGAGAGATACGTATACATATCTTCTATAATCAAGGGTTGCTACGAGAAAAAGAGCAAGAATAAGCTGACGAGATCGGATAAGATAGACAGGGTGGTCACAAACAGATGGGCGGCGCTGCCTATTTTCGCGGTAGTCATGATAATCGTCTATTACGTGTCGGTCACGACCGTGGGAACGTGGGCGACCGACTGGGCTAACGACGGAGTTTTCGGCGACGGCTGGCGTTTGTTCGGCATAGGCTCGGGCGCTTATGAAGAAGCGAGCGGCGAGTACGAGACCGAGACGGCCAAGATAGACGCGTATTTAGCGGCCGCTGAAGAAGAGGGGATAGCGACGGACGAAGTATCCGAAGCGCTTGCGTTCGACCCCGAGGCGGAGCCGGAAGAGGACGCGGTCATAACGTCGGAGACGGACGCGGAAGCCGCTATAGCCGCTTTTACGGCGGAGGCGGAAGCGATTAATCTCACGGCGGACGCTGAGATACTGAACGAGGACGGAGAGGTCGAGGAGACCATCCCGGTGGCGCTCGCCGATTTTGAGTCGGCGATCGAGGCGGAGGAGCCGGATCCGGCGGATTACGGGATCTGGATCCCGGGTATCCCCGTACTTGTCGAGAACTTACTGAACGCTATAGGCACGGCCGATTGGCTGAGCGCGCTGATACTCGACGGTATCGTAGCCGGAGTAGGCGCGGTGCTCGGGTTCGTACCTCAGATACTCGTGCTGTTCATATTCCTCGCATTCCTTGAAGGCTGCGGATATATGGCGAGGATCGCGTTTATCATGGATAGGATATTCAGAAAGTTCGGCCTTTCGGGCAAATCTTTCATACCTATGCTCATAGGCACGGGCTGCGGCGTTCCGGGCGTTATGGCCTCGAGAACGATAGAGAACGACCGCGACCGCAAGATGACGATAATGACGACGACGTTTATACCCTGCGGCGCAAAGCTGCCTATCATAGCTTTGATCGCGGGAGCGCTCTTCGACGGGGCTTGGTGGGTCGCGCCGAGCGCGTACTTTGTCGGCATAGCGGCCATAATCACCTCGGGTATAATCCTTAAGAAGACCAAGATGTTTGCGGGAGACCCCGCTCCGTTCGTTATGGAGCTTCCGGCGTACCACCTGCCGACCGTAGGCTCGGTACTCAGGAGTATGTGGGAGCGCGGCTGGTCGTTTATCAAGAAGGCCGGAACGATAATCCTGCTTTCGACGATATTCATCTGGTTCACATCCTCGTACGGGTTCTCGGACGGAGGCTTCGGCGCCGTCGATATGGACGAGAGCCTGCTCGCGGCGATAGGCAGAGGCTTCTCGTGGATATTCGTACCTCTCGGCTTCGGCGATTGGCAGTCGGCGGTCGCGGCTATCACGGGTCTGGTCGCAAAGGAGAACGTCGTGGCTACGTTCGGTATCCTCTACGGTTTCGCCGAGGTAGCCGAGGACGGAGCGGAGATCTGGCCGGCGCTGGCGGCGAGCTTCACGACCATTTCGGCGTATGCGTTTCTGGTGTTCAACCTGCTCTGCGCGCCTTGCTTTGCGGCTATGGGCGCCATCAAGCGGGAGATGAACAACGCGAAGTGGTTCTGGTTCGCGATAGGTTATCAGACGATATTCGCTTACTGCGTGGCGCTCTGCGTATACCAGCTCGGAACCTGGTTCACGGGCGGCGGGTTCGGTATCTGGACGTTCGTCGCGATACTGCTCGTAATAGCTTTCATATACCTGCTGGTAAGACCTTATAAGGAATCAGACAGATTAAAGACCGGCAAGCTTGTAAGAGAATAATCGAGTTTCAAAGCGGCGGTACGCGGTATATCCAAATATCGCCGCATGAGCGGAGTCCGCGCGGCGAGCGCGGCCCGGACTCTGAAACGGACGCCGCCGGGTCTGATCCGAGTTTTGCAAACGGATAAAAATAATTAGTTTTAAGCGTACGTATTTACAAAACGCCGGGATCGGAGTATAGTATATACAGACGACGAGGCGGCGCGTCCTGAAAAGGGGGAAATAATATGGGATTTATAGCGCAGAATATAGGCACGATAATAGTAGGACTTATCCTGCTGGCCATAGTGGCTTTAATAGTAAGAAAACTCGTCCGCGACAAGCGCAGCGGAAAAGGCGGCTGCGGCTGCGGCTGCGAGAACTGCGCCATGGGATGTAATCATCGACACGCTCAGGCGGCGAAAAAGTCGCCGAACAGATAAATAGGATTTTCCGGACAATTTTTCCTTTACCCAAAAAGGCCCGCTTCTTTTACGGAGCGGGCTTTTTGAGGTTTGGGGATAGAAATAACGTCGACCTGACGGATAGGTGGAAGCGATAAAAAAGGCGGTTGGAAACCGGGACGCTCCAACCGCTTTTAATTTGAAAAAGTATATTATTATTTTTAGAAATCACATTTGCTTTACCGACAAGCATTTTTACGAGAACGCTCGGCGGCTCTTGCTCGCCTACAGGGATTACTTTTTTCCATTTATTATTAGTTCTATGCCCTTCCTGACGACGTCCGTTCTTGTTAAATTGTTTTCAGCGCAATATTTTTGGAGCCTACTGTCAGTATCGGCGTCAATCCTCGCCTTGACCGTTATTGTCTTGGGATTGTCGCTCTTTGGTCTTCCTGTTTTGTTACCCATTTTCTACCTCACTTTCTGTGTCACGATAGTATTATATATTACTGAGGAAGAAATGTCAACTTAAAAATTGAAAATAGCTATAAAAGCATGAAATCAGAAAAACTATTATTCAAAGAAAAATGTTCATAAGTTATAAGCTGATCCGCACGTTGTCGGATTTATGGCTTAGTTGTTTTTGCAAAATTTTTTATTTTTACTCGACTTTTGCGTACATATAAGATATAATATTTATAAACACAGAAAGAGAGGCGAGTTTATGAGTCCAAGGACTGGCAGACCCAAATCAGATAATCCGAAATCAACTCAGATAGCTGTTCGATTGGATAAGATCACCTTAGAAAAGTTAGACAAAGTAGCGCAAAGTAATTCGGAAACAAGAGTTCAGACTATTAGAAGAGGTATCGAAAAGCTTTATTCAGAATTAATAAATGAATAATCCAATTTGCTTAGGAGTTTGATATAGATCTGTGTTTGGATAATTTTTTATATTAATATAAATTCTTCTTGACTTTTTGGATACCATAATATATAATAGATTTAATGGTATTCAAAAACATTTATGAAGTGTGGAAAAAATTAAGATTTTAAAATAGAACGCTCGGGATCCCGGAAAAGATATCGAGCGTTCCACAAAAACCACCGGAAGTTATCCGATAAATCTATTATATCAGGTATCTTCCGGAATTTCAACAGAAATTTTCAGGAGGATTTTAAAATGACGCAGGAAGAATTAGAAAAAAGGCTGATAGATCTGGAATATAAGGCGAGCGGAGCGGCGTCGCTCTGCGGCTGTCTCGCGCGTCTCGACCTTGACGGCGCGGCGGGCGTATGGCCTTACATAAGCGGCGCGCTTCAGGTAGTAGGCGATATGACGAACGAAATCCACGGCGAGATACTTCAGCTTTACGCAGATTGCTAAACTCCGATACGGCGGATATAAAGCCGCGGATCTGAGCGCGGAGAACTGATTTTTTAAATAAAAAGCGGTTGGAGCATATCGACGTTCCAACCGTTTATTTTTTTATGCTTTATTTTTTACGCTTATCCGTCGTCCGGGATAGATCCGGCCGGCCGCTTTTCTGTTCGGCGAGCTGTAGCCGCCGCGTTTAAGCCAATATATCTATAGTTCCTTCGCTCTCCGACTCGTATATTATCAGGTATTCGTTGCCCTTTGTATATTGGGTGGAGATAGAGGTATCGGTCGTCTGAGGTTCGTCGGGAACGAAGCCCTCCTGCTTCAGCGCCTCTTTATATTGGTCGAGCGCGGATTTGTCGTATTTATAGCTGTAGATATACGCGTCCTGATAGCTCTGAACGCCGGTCGGGAGCTGACCCGTCACGCTCTCGAACGTGGGGATCGTGGAGTTCGCGTAGCGTCCCTCTGAGAACGTATCCGGCTGGTTAGAACTTCCGTCGTTTCCGTAGCCGTAACCGTTTCCAAAGCCGCCCGAGCCGTCGGAACCGCCAAAACCGCCGGAGCCGTCCGAGCCGTAACCGTCGCTGTAGGAGCCGTAGGGCTGGGAATTATCGCCTATGTACCATTCGTAATGTCCGTTGAAGTGGGATATAGCGAAAGTTACCGCCGCGATCATTCCGACGAAGATTATTATTATCGCCGCGATCGCGCAGATACCCGCGATCCATACGTTGCGCTTATGTTTTTTCGCGATCTCTTCGGGGGTCTTGCTTATCTCGCCCTGGTAGTGCGGTACGGAGCCTCCGGGCGGCGGATTATACGCGTTTTGAGACGTTCCGGTCTGCGAAGTCCAGGCGTTGGAAGCGCCGGCCTGGGAAGTCTCGGTCTGCGAAGTCCAGGCGTTGGAAGCGCCGGCCTGGGAGGTCTCGGTCTGCGAAGTCCAAGCGTTGGAAGCGCCGGCCTGTGAGGTCTCCGTCTGCGAAGGATCCGCGCCCGTCTGCGTTTCAGATCCGCTTGTATTCGCGATCATCTTACCGCATTTGGGGCAAAACTTCATATTAGGCTCTAAGTTCGAGCCGCAATTGATACAATACATAATCTATCACCTCTGAGTATTGTTAAAAGTATTTATATAAAGCGGCGCAGGCCGCGTTATGTCTAAGCGTCGCGTTTATTATAACCGCAAACGTCCAAAATGTCAAAGCCCTTTCGGGGCGCTGATTTTATAATACCACACGATTATTAATAAAATATTACAAAATTATAAATTTAAAAACAACAACAACGTAGAGATTAGAGATTAGCGAATAGCGAATAGGGGATGAGATTCGATTCTGTAACGCCGGACGGCTTTGCCTGCGGAAAGGGAATATTGCGTTTTTCTATAACGCTTAAGAAGCCGTTTGCGCAGCGGCTCCGGCGTTATGGGAGATGTTGTTTTACATTATTCGCCGATTATTTTACTTGACAATGAAGAGAAATTAGTGTATAATAAAAACAGAAAAGAGGTAAACCGAAAAATCGGTTAGCAAAGAAAAAGCATTATAAATATAGCCGTTTTCCTGGTCAGATGAAGTGAACCCAATTAGTTAGACAAAAAAGTCTAATGAAAGGGTTTTTTTCAT
>JAHZIG010000037.1 GCA_019419865.1 Clostridiales bacterium
AATAGTATAGATTGTTCGACTTCTCCTGTCCACACTTATATACTAACACCAATACTAACTATCTTTTTGATAATTTCTCATAGATTTCAGACGGAGAAAAGTCCAATTCCGTAAATATCTTATCGGCCGCTATCGCCTGACCCAAGAGCATCCCCATGCCGTTTATTATTTTTAGCCCCGCGTTCTCCGCCGCCCGCAAAAAACTCGTTTTAGGCGGGTTGTATATCAGGTCGGACGCGATCGCGTTTTTAGGCAAACGTTCCATAAACTCCAGATCCTCGTAATCCCGCTCCACTCCGTGCATACCGAGCGGGGTCGCGTTTATAAGCAGGTCGCAGTCCGAGACGTACATCTCTACGGTCCGCGGCGCAGAGCCGTCGTAAAACAGTTTGGGCTTGTTTTCCTCGCCGAACTTGCTCTCGAAGATATTCCCGGCCAGTTCGCAGGTCTTGGCGGCTTTCTGAACCGTCCTGTTAAGGACGCTGATCTTCTCGGCTCCAAGCAGCGCGGCCTTGACCGCGAGCGTATTCGCCACACCGCCCGCGCCGAGTATAACTATATTTTTGCCCTCGAAGCTGAAGCCGAGACTTCCGAGCGAGAGAACGTAGCCGACCGCGTCGGTGTTATAGCCGAGGAGCTTTCCGTCCTTTATCCTGACGGTGTTTACCGAATTGTACGTCCTCGCCTCGTCGTCTATGTAATCTAAAAACGGGATTATATCCTGCTTGTGCGGCATTGTCAGATTAAATCCGGTAACTCCTCCGCACACCGCCGAGGCTATGTACTCCTTAAGTCCGCCCTTTTCGACCCTGACCTTTTCGTATTCAAATTCTACCCCGATCTCGTCAAGACACAGCTTATGCACTTTAGGCGACATGCTGTGTTCGATCGGATCGCCGATAACGTTTAGTTTAATCATCATTCTTTACCTCGTTTTTGGAAAGGTATTCTATCAAAAAGTCAATTGCGAGGGTGTAGCCCCTAAAGCCCAAACCGCAGATCTGGCCGACGCAGGCCGGAGCGGTCACAGATTTATGCCTGAACTCGTCGCGCTTATGGATATTGCTTATATGCACCTCCACGGTCGGGAGATCGACCGCCTTAAGCGCGTCGAGTATCGCGTAGCTGTAGTGCGTGTAAGCGCCCGGGTTTATGACTATAGCGTCGCAGGCGGCCAGAGCGTGATGGATGAAGTCTATTATCTCGCCTTCGCCGTTGCTCTGCACGACTATCGCCTCTACCCCTTTTTCCTCGGCGTAACTTTCTATATACGCCTCCAAATCCGAATACGAACTTTCGCCGTAAACGCCCGGTTCTCTGATACCAAGCATGTTTATGTTAGGCCCGTTTATTACTAAGATCTGCATATTTAACCTCCAAATATATGTATGATTCCCCGGCGCGGCGACCGTTAATTCTCATCCGCCCAGAAACTATTTACGCAGTCGGCGATCTTCTCCGCCGTCTCTTCGACCGTTCCGGTATTTTCTATTATAACGTCCGCGGCGTTTTTATAGAGCTGATACCTCTCCTCATACAGGGCGTACAGTTTTTCGACGCCGTCCGCGAGCAGCGGCCTGTGCGCGATCTCTACGTCCGACGCGATGTCGCCGAGCGGTCTGTCTATGAACACCGTAAATCCGCTTTTTTTCATCATCTCGGTGTTTTCGGATCTCTTGACTATCCCGCCGCCGGTCGATACGACCCCGCCGAGCTCCAGCGCCGCTTTGAGCGCCTCGGTCTCCAGCTTTCTGAAACCGTCCTCGCCGCGTTCTTTGAATATCTCGGTTATACTGATCCCCGCGTCCTTTTCTATCTTCTCGTCTAAATCGCAAAATTGAAGTCCGAGTCTTTCCGCGACCAGCCTGCCTATGCTGGTTTTCCCGCAGCCCGGCATACCGATCAGCGCTATCGCCTTCTTATCGTTCACAAAAAGTTCCTCCTAAAACCGCCGCGTTATTTTACCGCCGCTTTATAATTTCCCAGAAGCTCAAACTCGCTCGTTCCCTCGATGACTCCGTTAGTTATCCGTCTTACGTTCTCGTCGAGCAGATTTCCCACGTAGTCTACGAAGAATTTATACTCGAAATTCCTGTCCGGCAGCGGTCTCGACTCGATCTTTAGCAGGTTAAGACCGCCGCGCGCAAAACAAGCCAATACGCGGTGCAGCTCTCCGCTCTCGTGAGGGAGGGTAAACGCCGCGCTGATCTTATCGCAGTCCTTATCGAGCTCGGGCGCCTTTGAGACGACGATGAATCTGGTGGTGTTTTTAACGCTGTTATTTATATCCTCCGCCAGTATGTCGAGACCGTACAGGCGCGCGCTCCTTCTGCTCGCTATCGCCGCCTTGGTCTTATCCCCCGACTCCGCGACCATCTTCGCGCTCCTCGCGGTATTGAAATATGTATCCCATTCTACGTCCTTGAGCGTCTTTAAAAAGTCCATGCTCTGCATGATCCCCTGCTCGTGCGAATATATATTTTTTATATCGCCGATCGACGCGCCCGGCAGACCGAGCAGGCAATGGCGTATAGGGATAGCCGCCTCGCCAACTATATAGTAGTTGTAATCGGCGAGCAGATCGATGACGTCGGATATCGTTCCGGTATACGAATTTTCTATCGGCAGGACCGCGTAATCCGCTTTGTCGTCTTTAAGGCTTAAGAACGCGTCCTCGAAATTCTTAGCGTTGAACCTCTTCGTATCCTCGCCGAAATACTCGATCGCCGCTTCCTCGCTGTACGAGCCCTCCGTTCCGAAATACGCCACGACGGGATCGTCCACGTGCGCCTTAGGCTTTAGCATATCCTCTATCCTGCGCGTATTCCTTCTGTGCAGCTCCCTGTTCTGACGGTCGCGGCTTATCGACATTATCGACGAGAAAAACTCGTAGACCTCGTTTTCCTTGCTCTTATCGGAAAGACGATCCGTCTTGTCCTTAAGCACCTGCTTCTCTCTGACCGGATCCAGCACCGCCATCCCGGTACTCCGCTTATAATCGGCGACCGCGCTGCTTATATCCATCCTCTCTAAAAATAACTTAAGCAGCTCGCCGTCTATTTCGTCTATCCGGCTTCTCAGCTCCGAAAGCCGGTCGGTTTGATTCTGATTATTCACCCTGCTAAACCTCCATATCGTGTCCGAAACTCTTTAATCTAACATAAAGTTCCTAACGCTCCAGCATTAGATCCAATACCGCGACCGCCGTCGCATTCTCTATAACTACCGCGCCTCTGTGAACTATGCACGGGTCGTGTCTGCCTATTATCTCGATCTCGGTATTCTCCATTTTTGTAATATCCACAGTCCTCTGCTTTTGAGCTATGGACGCTGTCGGCTTCATTACAACGTCGAATACCACCGGCATCCCGTTCGTTATGCCGCCGTTTATCCCCGCGTTGTTGTTGGTGTAAGTCTTTATCTTTCCGTCCTCGATATAAAACTCGTCGTTCGCCGTCTTGCCTGTCATATCAGCAAAGCCGAACCCCGCGCCGAACTCTATCCCCTTAACGCCGGGAACGGAGAACATCATCGAGGATATCCTGCTCTCTACCGAACCGAAGAAGGGCGCGCCCTTTCCGGCCGGGAGTCCGATCACCGCGCATTCCACCCAGCCGCCGACCGAGTTGAGATCGTTCCTCGCGTTTATTATCGCTTCTTCCATGAGCCGGCCCTTTTCTCTGTCGATCACCGGGAACCTCTTAGCGGAGACCGCTTTCAGTTCCTCCTCGGTTATATCGATGGGATCGAACCTATCGTCGTATACGTCCGCGATCCTGAGTATATGCGAACCGACGGTCACCCCGTACCCCCTAAGGACCTGTTTGGCCACCGCTCCCGCAAACACCAAGGGCGCGGTTATACGCCCCGAAAAATGTCCGCCGCCGCGGTAGTCGTGACTCTCGCCGTAGCGCATGAATCCGGTATAATCGGCGTGACCCGGACGTATCCTATCCCTGTCGTAGTGCTTGGATATAGTATTGGTATTTCTTATGATCGCGGCGAGCGGAGTTCCGGTGGTCTTCCCGTCAAAGAATCCGGACAGAATCTCCGGCTTGTCGGGTTCGTTCCTGCTGGTCGATACCGTATTCCTGCCCGGCGCGCGCCGATCCATTTCTCTGTCGATCTCGCTAAGGTCGAGTTCGGTCCCGCTCGGTATCCCGTCGATGACTATGCCGATACCCTCGCCGTGCGACTCGCCGAATATGCTTATTTTTATGTTCTCGCCCCATATATTCATTAGCGTACGCCTCCATGATCTATGATCTCCGCCGCGCCGAACGTTTATAAACGCTAAACGATCCCTTGCGCCCGAACGCAGGCGGTTTTTTCTATTATATATAATTTACTTAGTCAGCATCTCGTATACGTCGAAGAAGTCGGGATACGACTTCTTCACAGCCTCGCGCGCGCCGACTATGGTCACCGTGCCCTCGGTTCTGCACGCGGCGATAGCTATCGCCATCGCTATTCTGTGGTCGTTCCACGACGAGCAGACGTTCGCCTCCAAAAGGTCGCGGCCCCGGATCTTCAAGTAGTCGCTTCCCTCGGTTATATCGACCCCAAGCCTTCTAAGCTCGGTCGATATCGCGCGCAGTCTGTCGCTCTCCTTAAGCCTGAGCCTGCCCGCGTTGACTATGCGGCTCTCTCCCTTGCAGAAGCTCAAAAGCACGGCCACGATAGGCACGAGGTCGGGGATCTCGCGAGCGTCCACCGTTATCCCGTGCATGATCCCCGAACGCCGGGCCATTATCCCGCCGTTCGGCCCCTTTACTACCTTACAGCCGGTCTCCTTTATTATATCCAGGATCGCCTTATCGCCCTGAAGACTGTCCGGGTTCAGATTAAGGCACTCGACGTTGCAGCCTATCGCCCCCGCGACCAAAAAGAACGCCGCCTGGGAATAGTCGCCCTCCACCTTATAGTCGGTGGGCTTATATTTTTGTCCGCCCTTTACGCGGAATATCTTATACTTGTAATTTTCAACTTCGATACCGAATACTTTTAAAATATCAATCGTAAGATCCACATACGCCTTAGACTCGAGCGGAGAGGTTATCACTATCTCGCTGTCCCCCGCAAGCAGCGGCAAAGCGAACAAAAGCCCGGTCACGAACTGCGAACTGACGTTTCCGGGCAGAGCGAACGTACCCGCCTCCAGGCGTCCGAACAGTTCTATGTAATCGCGTCCGTATTCGACGCGTATCCCCTTTTCGGCAAAAATATTGAAATACGGCGTTTGAGGCCTTTGCATCAGCCGACCCTGACCGGTAAATCTCACAGGAACTCCGCTGAGCAGCGCCAGCGGCATCAAAAAACGCAGCGTCGAACCGCTCTCTCCGCAGTCGAGTTCTATCTTATCTTTATACTTAAAAGTCTTTTTAAAGCCTATAGTAACCGTCATCTTTTTGGTATTAGCCCTGCATTTTGCGCCCAAATTACGCATACAATCAAGCGTGGCTAATATATCGTTCGACGCGGCGACGTTTTCTATCACGCATTCGCCCCTCGAAAGCGCCGCGCATATGATCGCTCTGTGCGCCACGCTCTTGGACGGCGGCGCCGATAAAACGCCTTTGAGCGCCTTTGACTCTATCGTTACGCTGCTATCCTTACTCTTATCCTCCGCTGAACTGCTGTTAGCTAAACTCTGCATATTTTATATACCTCCAACGTCCGTCTTTAAATATATTTTATACTTGTCGGCTCGGCGTTTTGATCTTTAAACGCCTGCAAAAATCATAAAACCTGAAAGTTTACAGGCAGAAAGATCATGACGGGCGTCCTTCCTGAGCAAAACGTTCTTATCCAAGCTTATGCAATCTTATTCAAGATCGATCCGTAGCCGACTCCAACTCTTCGGCTATCCTCAAAAACTCGGTTTTTTCTATCGGTTTGATCAAGACGTCGCCTATACTTTTAAGCAGGATCAGATTGATACTTTTGCCGACGCCTTTTTTATCGACTGCCACGGCTTCCGCAAGCTCTTTATTTTCAAGCTCCACGCCGCAGGGCAGATCGTAGTTCTTTAATATGGAAACTATCCTGTCCGCCGTGCCCGGCTCCGTGACCCCGGTTTTTTCGCCGAACCTTGAGGCCATGACCATACCCGCCGCGACGCCCTCGCCGTGCGTGTATGTCTCATAGTTAAACTGCTTCTCTATGGCGTGTCCGAACGTATGTCCAAAATTCAGGATCATCCTGCCGCCCGTGTCGAACTCGTCCTCTTCCACTACCTGTCTCTTTATATCACAACAATTATATATGATTTCGCCAACTTTTGCAAACAGTTCTTGTCTGCTTTTTATACTTTCCAGCAATTCAAACAGCTTTTTATCCTTAATCGCTCCATATTTGATCACTTCTGCCATACCGTCGCATAAAATTCTGTCGTCTAAGGTCTTAAGACAGAGCGGATCGATCACGACCATCTTGGGCTGGTTGAACGCTCCGACCAGATTTTTCCCCTGGGGCAGGTCTATCGCGACCTTGCCGCCGACGCTGGAGTCTACCTGAGCCAAAAGCGTGGTCGGTATCTGAACGTAGGGTATCCCCCTCAGCAGCGTGGCCGCCGCGTATCCGGCTATATCCCCGACCACTCCGCCGCCTAAAGCTATTATCAGATCGGTCCGCGTTATCTTAAAATCGAGCGCCTCGTTATATATCTTCATAAGCATTTCGGGCGATTTGCTCGTCTCGCCCGCCGGGATGGTTATGAGCCTTACCTCAAACCCGCTCTCTTCCATCCTCTTTTTAAAATCGACCGCGTACAGAGGCTCGACGTTTGAATCCGTAACGACGGCGACTCTATCGCAGTTCGAGACGCTCTTTATCAGCTCGGGAGCCGACTTAAGCAGATCCTCGCCTATGCGTATATCGTATTCCTTTCCCGGGATATTGACTCTTAACGTTTTCATATGCTCTCAGGCTCCTTTGCTTGCATAGTAAGTTTGTTTTTACGAACTCTCGCCAAAATAGAGTACAGTCCTTTTTCATCGTTTGACAATATGGCGGATTTTATCGTATTCAGGTTTTCGATAAGCCGGTCTATCTCGGCCGCGGTATTCTTCGCGTTCGACAAAAAGAGCTCCGTCCACAGCTCGGGATTGATCCTCGCTATCCTCGTGCAGTCCCTGAACGAACCCGCGGTATACGCGCGGTTCATCTTCTCGGGATAGGTCAGACAGAGCGCCGAAGCCGAAACGTGCATAAGATCGCTGGTATAAGCTATTATCGCGTCGTGTTCCTCGGGCGACGCCACGGTTATCCTGGTCGCGCCGATAAAATGCGCGAGCTCCTTTATAAGCTTTACGCTCTCCGGCTTTGAATCCGCAAACGGAGTTATGATATACCCCGTCATCCAGAATAGCTCCGGGCAGGCGTTGTCGAAGCCTTCCACCTCTTTGCCCGCCATCGGGTGCCCGCCGACATAATCCGCATGATCCGGCAGCGCCCTGCGTATCCGCCGCGACACGTCGGTCTTTACGCCGCAGACGTCGGTTACGACGACGCCGCGCTTTAACTCGTCCCTATGCTCCTCGAGCAGCTTTACGGCAAGATCCGGATAGGTGCACATTATTATCAGATCCGCCTCATACGCCGCGTCCGACATATCCGCGCACGCCCTGTGAACGGCTTTTTCCTTGACCGCTTTTCTCCTCGTCTCCGGGTCGATATCGACCCCGATTATCTCGGCGTTTTTGAAACCTCTTAAGGCGTAGGCCATCGAGCCGCCGATCAGCCCGAGCCCGACTATCATTATCTTAAAGTCCCCGTCCGAAGACGCCGGGCTTAAATTATTCTCCGTCATATTATTCACTCCATTTTACGCGGCTTAAACGGCGCGGCGGCGGTCTTTAACGATCTTCGCCGCACGTATTCGTTTAACTTTCCAAACGTTCGCGTCTGCAAAATGTAAAACCGTCTTATCGATACGCGTCGCCCGCCGAGCCGCTATAGTTTTACGTTATATTTCCTTTCCAAGGTTTGCGCCTATCGCGCGCATTTTCTTCATCAGACTTGCGAACTGGGGTTCGTCCAAAGACTGAGCGCCGTCGCAAAGCGCCTTGGCCGGGTTGTTGTGCACTTCGATTATCAAGCCGTCGGCTCCGACCGCCATAGCCGCGAGCGAAAGCGGCTCGACCATCCAGCTCATGCCCGCCGAGTGGGACGGGTCTACTATGACCGGAAGATGGCTGAGACGTTTTACCGCCGGTATCGCGCTCAGATCCAGCGTATTTCTGGTGTAGGTCTCGAACGTCCTTATTCCTCTCTCGCAGAGTATAACGTTCGGATTTCCTCCGGCCATGATATATTCGGCCGACATCAGCCACTCCTCTATCGTAGACGAGAGACCCCTCTTAAGAAGTATAGGTTTGCTCGTCTTGCCGAGTTCCTTAAGCAGGTCGAAGTTCTGCATATTTCTCGCGCCGACCTGGATTATATCGACTCTCCTGTCGAATTCCTCGACCAGCTTAGGCGACATTATTTCCGTAACTATCGGAAGTCCGGTCTGTTCTCTCGCCTCCTCCAAAAGTTCCAGCCCGCGCATCTCGAGCCCCTGGAACGAGTACGGGGACGTTCTCGGCTTGAACGCTCCGCCCCTGAGCAGCTTGGCGCCGCTCTCCTTGACGCTGTTCGCGACGTCGAGTATCTGCTCCTCGGTCTCGACCGAACACGGCCCGGCTATGACGACGAACTTTCCCTCCTTGCCGATCTCCGCGTCTCCGACTTTCACTATAGTCGGCTCGGGATGGAATTTCTTGCTGGCCTTTTTGAACGGCTCGGCTATACGCATGACCCTGTCGACGTGGACGTTGAGCATAAGCGTGTCCGGATCGATCCTGCTGGTGTCTCCGAGCAGACCGAGCACCGTGCAGTCCACGCCCTTATTTATCATTACGTCGAGACCCATGTCTTTGATGTACGAAACGATTTTTTCTACGTCTTCCTCTGTTGTTTTGGGTTTTAAAATTACTACCATTGTTCAATCCTCCAATTACTTAAGCGGAACTTTTTATTCCGCGGCTTAAAAATATAAATGAAAAAGACGAGCCTTTTCTAAAGCTCGCCTTTTGATCGTTATTCATTTGCAAAAAACTTATTTAAATCTATATACTATAAGTCGGGCGCAAGCGAGCTTTATTCAATTTTCCACAGCAAAAATAGCCGAAGCTAAAATAAAAGCTTTGGCTAAAGTAAAAGAAAAAGTATGAAGCTGCTTTTAAAATTGAATTAACTAAGCTCATTTTACTATACCTTTCTGAAAAATCTAATAAATTATCTCCTATTGGTTCAACATTATACACCCATAATTCAAAAAAAGCAAGTATTTTTACGATAATTTAACCCGCGTATTTCGTATTATTTTTATGCGATATGGAAAAATTTCAATAAACTTAGAAAAAACTCTTGCATTTTTGTAATAACCGTGCTATACTTTAGAGGTTGCTGAACTTTAACGTTCGGTTCAATTTAATACGGAGCGGTATCGAAGTGGTCATAACGGGACTGACTCGAAATCAGTTGTACCTTCGGGTACCGTGGGTTCGAATCCCACCCGCTCCGCCATACGAGGTCTTTGGGATCCCAAAGACCTCTTTTTTATTCCGAATCTCAATATATTCGCTCCCGCAGCCGCGCCGGGACGGCGACGTTTCGCAGCTTTTAATGAAAAAGGCGCTCCGTTCTACAAATTGTTTAAATTTAACCTTGCAATATCTTCAAATCGGCGCTAAACTTAAAATACATAATATTCAAAGACAATATCGCCGCGCGGATCTCCCGCCGCGCGAATTACAATATCAATAAGACAACGGCGTTCTTTATCGTTTAAGAACGTCGTTTTTTATTTTCATTTTTTAAGGAGGAACTACTATGAAAAAGCCTTTGATCGGAGTCGCGGCTTTGTACGACTCGGGTAGATCGTCGTACTGGATGCTGCCCGGATACATGAAAGGGGTCGAGGCCGCGGGCGGCTTGCCCGTTATGCTGCCGCTCGCGGAAGATGCGGAGCTTATAACTCAGATCGCGGATACCTGCGACGCTTTTCTGTTTACCGGCGGTCAGGACGTATCGCCAAGCCTTTACGGACATGAAACAAGCCCGAACTGCGGAGAGCTGTGCGACGCGCGGGATAAAATGGAAGAAACCCTCCTGCGCCTCGTTCTCGGCCTCGATAAGCCCGTTTTGGGAATATGCCGCGGGATCCAACTGATAAACGCCGCGCTCGGTGGAACGCTCTATCAGGATCTGCCGACCGAATGTCCGTCAAACATCGAGCATCATATGTCCCCGCCTTACGACCGTCCGATCCATTCCGTCTCCATAGTTCGGGATTCGCCGCTATTTAGCCTTTTACGCGCCGACGCGCTCCCGGTAAACAGCTATCATCACCAGGCCGTGGACGAACTCGCCCCCGCGCTTAAGCCGATGGCGTATTCGGAGGACGGTCTCGTCGAAGCCGTCTATATGCCCGGAAAGAAATTCGTCTGGGCCGTGCAGTGGCATCCTGAGTTTTCGTATACGAACGACAAAAACAGCTTTAAACTATTCAAAAAATTCGTATCGTCCGCGGCTCGCGATATCCGCCCGATCAATTGACCTATCATGCGATCGGAGTATATCCGGCGCGCTCTATCAGTTCCCGTCCTTGCTCGCCGGTTATCCAATCGAGCAGCAGTTTTACGTTTTCCGACCCGTCCTTTCTCACGACCGCGTAGAACTCGGATGTCAGCGGATACGCGCCGCTCTCTATATTCCGAATATCCGGATATACGCCGTCTACGCTAAGCAGTTTTATACTGTTGTTTTCGACCATCTCGGTCGAGTAAAATCTAAAAGAGAAACCGATGGCGTTCTTGTAGTTCTTATAATCGGCCGTTTTGCTTATTATTCCGCCCATACCGGCTATAACGTCGGCCTGGGGCGGCTCGATAAGCGGCTTGTCCTGCATCAGCCTGATCAGCGCGCTCTGACTGCCGCTGCCCTCGTCGCGCTGGAACGCCCTAATCTCGCCCATGCCGCGCGCGCCGAGCTGTTCCCACTCGGTTATCTCTCCGCCGTATATCCCGCGGATCTCGTCCACGGTTATGTTCTCGATCGGATTTTGAGCGTTTACGAAAAATACGAACGCCTCTTTGCCTATAGGCGTATATACAAGCTCTACGCCGTTTTCTTCGGCGTAATCCCGCTGCTCGTCCGAAGGCGCGGCCGCGAAAATTATATCCGCGTCGCCGGTCACGATATTCCGATACGCGCCGGTCGTCGTACTGCACATTAAATATTCGTTTACCGCCGCTTCTCCGACGTCGTCTATCAGTTCCTTCGGGTATACCGCCTTTGCGAAAGCCGCATAGATCGGATACAGCGCGGTCGCGCCGTCCATCCTCGGAATATCCGAACTTAGTTTAAGCTCGGATTCTTCGTCCAATTCGGCCGTCTCCGAGTTTTCCGCATACGGCGCGTACCGGGCAAGCAAGTCTCCGCCCTCTTCCAGCGTCGGGATGTTTTCTATGTACGTTCGGTATAAATACACTCCGCCGGTCGCCGCCGCGCATAATACTACCCCGCAAACGACCGCGGCGATCACGGACCTTCTTCTTTTGGCGCTCCACAGCAAATACAGTATCAAACCGGCGCTTAGCGCTAAAAAAATCGCCAGCGCCGCTATATAAAAGTCCGCGCCCGCGCTTGAGAACGCGATCAGCGCCGCCGCTAAAAAACCGAAGATCGCCATAAGCGCCAATACCGCGAACGAGATCAACAGCTTTCCCGCCTCAATCCGGGTTTTCTTAGCTACCAAACATATTCCTATCGCAAGACATGCGACCGGGATCGCAACTATCAAACCAAACATAAGCTCTCCTCCTTTTAAGTCTCCGCCGACCATATATTTCACGAAACCCCTTTTTCAAACGCGCGCCTAAACCGAACGCGCTCCGGCTCATTTGACCGCCTTGATAAGCAGCATCATCGGGCGGCGCATTTCGTCGGCCATTCCGGGAACGTCCATCATCTCCGCGGGCGGACCCGCCTCTCCAAGCGCGGATATTTTGAATCCGGTATCTATCAATCCCATAACTATTTGGGTCAGCGTATGATGGAACTTCTTAACGCTTTGCCCCAAAAACTTCGTCTCCCGTTCTCCGGGGTAAAAATAATCGTCAACCGGCCAGAACAGCGGCTTTCCGTCCGGGCCGTAATACCAATCCTGATCTACTCCGGCGGTGAACGTCGGGTGTTCTATGTTCAGCAGAAACGCCCCGCCGCCTCTAAGCGTCCTGTATATCTTCCTGTAGACCGCCTCGATATCCTCGATATAGTGGAGCGCTAAGTTGGAGACCGCGCAGTCGAACTCGTTCTCCGGGTACTCGTACTCCTCGATCGAACAGACCCGGTATTCTATCCTCGGATCGGAATTTCTCCGCTTCGCCTCGCCGATCATCTTCTCGCTTGAATCTATCCCTAAGACGTATCCCGCGCCGCGCTCCGCCGCGTACTTACAATGCCAGCCGTAGCCGCAGCCCAAGTCCAAAACCCGTTTTCCGCAAAGCTCCGGCAACATCAGTCTAAACCTGCTCCACTCTCCCGCTCCCGAAAGCCCCTTGCGGCTTCTGAGCATTTTTGAGTATTCGCCGAAAAATTCTTCGCTGTCGTATATATTTTCCACGATCTTTCTCCTTCTCTATATTAACGGAGCGCAAAAATCCGCCGCAAAAGCGCGGCGGAAATCGCTTGCTAATCCTCTTCTTTTATTTTTTCAATATTGCCGACGATATACGAAAGAGCGCCCTTTGAGTCAAAGATCCGGCGCATGGTCGTTCTGTATAAAACGTCGCCGCGGCTTAATATATTCGATTCCATATCGTATATATTTTCCATATCCTCATTTTTGACCAGCTCGGCTATCTTTTCGCCTACCAGCCTTACCTCGTCCGCGCAACTCTCGGGAGCCAATACCTCTACGGGCTTGCCCTCCGAGATAAGGCCGACGTATTCGTCGATAACGAAACTGTCTCTGCGGCCGTTCGCCTTTTTGTACGACGCCTCAAGTATATCCGCGCCCAGATCGTACGAGAACACGACCGCTTGCAGGTTCTCTAAAAGCATGCTGTTTATCTCGGTATAGAGCGCCTTTTTGATATCCAACATTCCGGCTTCGGTCAAGTCGTCCGCCACTGCGTATATAACTATCCTGCCTTCGATACTCTTGACGGTTATCATAAACAGCAGGTCTATCATATTCCCGTTTTTATCCGCCAATGCCTTTACAAACTCCGTCCTTAGAGTTTGTCCGTCCGTAAGCGAGTACATGCTCTTTAAGAACTTCGGGTTAAAGTCCGAATCGTTTATCAGCGCCGCGCGCTTGTTTGCGGCCAAACCGAGCCGCGCTCTCAGCGCTTTATTTACAAATCTCTGAACGATCCCGTCGTCCGCCGCGAACACCGCGAACCCGGTCGGGATACAATCCAGCATTTCCGCGATATGCTTATTGTCGGTCAGCTTCATGACGTTATCCGCATACTCGCCGCCGTATATAAACGCCGCTATATAAAGCTCGTCCTTATCCTCGTATTCGTCGTAGAGCGACTCGGCTACCAGCTTACACCATAAATATCCGCCGTCGCCCGACTTCAATCTGATAAGCATAGGGCTGACCGTATCGCCGCCGCGCCACCTGTTCGCCATCTTAAAGAACGTTTCCTCGTCGTCGCCGTGTATCAGCTCGCTGTTCGTCTTTCGCTCGTCTATCAGCTCGCAGAGTTTTCCAAAGATGTTGAATCCGAAAAGCTCCTCGACGCGCTCGAGGGATCTATCGTCTATACTTATCTCCGATTTTTTCTTGTTTATCGTAAACGAGACCGCTCCGGCCTTTTCGATTATACCGTCTATAATAAGTCGTTCTTTCAATTTAATATCTAAAGCCTTGCTCTCAAACACGCGGTACATATCGTCAATATCGATTACAAAGCATATCAATATATCTTCGCCGCCGCGCGTTATATTCTTCATCCTGAGCATTTTGTAACCGGCCTTACCGCCGATCTCGGTATGGATGATAACAGACTCGCTGAGACTTTCGGCCGAAGACATGTTTTCTTTGGCGGCCGCGACCGAGGCCAAGACCTCCTCGAAGTTCGCTATCTCGCCTCTATAACGGCGCGACAGATCCCGGGTCTTGCCTTTCATATTATTACGCATCCATTCGTCCGCGCCGGGATTGATTATCCTGTACGAGCCGCGGCTTAGATTCAGCTCGAATATATTGGAGCAGATCCCCTCCAAAGAATCCACATACCCGCTGTAATCCGTCTCAAAATCAGGCTCGGCAAAACTATTCCCGACCTCTTCCAACGAAACGCCGGTAACGTCTATCACATTAAAATACAGCGTCTCTTCCTGCTCGTCGCCGCCGACGCGTCTTATGCGGTTGAGCAGCGCCTTAGCGTCTCCGGACGCGTTCTTAACGTTTACGATCGCGAGCGCCTCGCCCCGTTTCTCTACCGCCTCTCTGCAAATACTTGCCAACTCCTCGTTAACGAACTTATTATTCTTCTTCACATAAAAACGATATGCGTAATCGTAAAACGCCCTGTTTTTATCTATTTCATACAGCTTATAGAAATCGCTGTTCGCGCGGATCAACCTTAAATTATCGTCCTTGTCGAGGACGAAGACCGCGTAGGCGTCTCTTAAATACTCGGATACTTCGCCAAAACCGTCCGCTTCCAGGATCCTCTTCCTGACCTGCGCGTCCGGCTTGCCCGCGTTTTGATCGAAGTCCGCCGCGTTCTCCTGCAAAATAATATCCGTATATTCGTCGAGCTTCATATATCCGGAAAAATAGTATCCCTGCGCCCTGTCGCAGTCCAGGCTCCGGAGCAATTCCGCCTGCCTCTTGTTCTCCACCCCTCCGGCTATGACGCTTATATTGATCATATGCGCCGCCTTAATGAGCGAAGCCAGCAGACCGCCGCCGAAAACGTTCTCGGTCTCGTCCCAAAAACGCAGGTCGAATTTTATAACGTCGACGTCTAAATTATTTATAAGGTTTAGCAGCGAATATTCGCCTTCGCCTATCAGCATAACGACCTCGAAACCGCTTTCCCTGAATCTGCGGGCGAGGTTGTTGAACTCTTCCCGGGATTTCTCGTATTCTCTGTACAGAAGCTCGATCTTTATCATCTTGGGATTGAGCTCGTACTTATTTACGACATCCAATATTTTCTCGACTATTTCAGGATCCCTGTGCCCTTTCTTCGACACTCTCATAGCCAGCGGCAGAACCTCCAGCCCCGAATCTATCCTGTCTCGCATATATCCGCATACCCGCTCCCACATATTATAGTAGAGCGTGGAGATAAAACCGCTGCGCTCGAATACGGGTATAAACACCTCGGGCTGTATTATCCCCTTTTGAGGATGATTCCATCTGACGTAGGTCTCCGCGCCGACCGTCATGCCCGAGCTTAAGCTGTAGATAGGCTGGACCATGATCTCAAACTGATCCTCCTCGAGCGCGGCGTTCATGTCCTTAGCTATCTCCGTCTCGACGATCTTGGTCTTGCGAAGCGCCGAATCATAATAGGCGTAACGTTTAAGGCGTTCCTTCTTCGCTATCCGCTGCGCGGCGTGGGCGCGCATACACATATAGTCCACGGGCGTTTCCCTGTCCTCGATATCGTATATCCCAAGATTTATCTCGATATTATAATCTATATCGATCTCCGACATTCGCTCTGCGACATAGGCGACGAGACGCTCCGGCTCCACCTGAGAGCTGGGTATGCAGGATACGAAATGATCCGACTCTAGCCTGCCGAAAGTTCCGTTCCCGTAGGTCGATTCCTCGATCGCTTCCGCCATCCTCATAAGGACGCTCTCGCCGATCTTGTTTCCGTACAGCTCGAGTATGGCGTTAAAGTCGTCGATATCCCAATATAATACGGAAAAATCCGTCTCCTCGGCGCTATGTATCATCTTAGACGTCTCTTTGGCGAACGTCTCCAGGTTATACAGTCCGGTCAGCCTGTCGTGGCGCGAGCTGTATCTCAGCTTCTCAATAGCGTCCTTAAGCCGCGCCTCGGTCTCCTTCTCCTTGGTTATATCGGCAATTACCGCGTGATAAACAAGCTCTCCGTCCTCGTGCGCGAACGGAGCGGCCTTGAGCCTCAACCATTTAAGTTCGTCCGCTTTGGTCTTTATCCTAAACTCCAGCTCGACTTCCTCTTTCTTATCCCATGCGTTCCTGATCCGCCGCCTCATCTCGATCCTCGCTCCGGGCTCAAGATAGGACAAACTGTCGTCGATCGAAAGCTTATCGAATTCTTCTTTTGAGTACCCCAAAATATTGTACATTTTATTGTTCACGTATCTGTTTATCAACTCCCCGTCCTCGATCGCGTAAACAATAAATCCGTTCGGTACGGCGTCCAGCAGCTCTTTGGTCTTCTCCGCAGACTTACGCGCGTTCTCCTCGCTCTCTTTGAGTCTCAGGAGCCGCTTGTCCATCGCTCCGTCTATCTTCGCTTCGGTCGTCTCCCGATCGAAGGGGAAACGTATAAAATCGTCCGCGCCCCGGCTGACAGCGAGCGTCCCGACCTCTTCGGGCTTATCGCCTATGTTAAAAACCACGGGAACGTCTCTGAGCTTGTCGCTCGACTTTATTATCTCCGTCAGCTCGTATCCGCTCATATCGGGCATGTCGATAAAAGGTATCACCATATCGACGTCCAAGTCTTCGAGCATGATATCGACGGCCTTTTTTCCGCCGTCCGTCTCTATTACGTCGTACTTTGTACCGAGGATCGCATTAAGGTTATTTCTATACTCTTCAGAATTATTCACTATAAGTATTATTTGTCTGTTTGTTTTACTCGCCGTATTATCCATAATATTTATAATGCCTTTCCCATTAATATTCAAATCCGAAATAATCCACGCTATATTGTCGTTTCTAAGCCGTCCTTTGTATCTCGATCCGGCTTCGTAGCTTTTCTCTCTATTTTATCATACTTTATCGACAAATACAAATTCAACCGCATACTAACATAGGAACATTTTATGATTTATCTCACAAATTCGCCCTATTTTCTTAAATTTATTAATTTGTCGGCGCCAAAGCTCCGTTTATCCTAATATAAAAAGCGAAACCGTCTATATCACAGCCCGCGTTTCGCTTCTAAATAAATCTAAGATAATTCTCTCCGGTCTGCCGCCGTAAAGCGCGGCGCGATCAACGCGCGTATCGAAACCGCTCTCGGGCGGACGCAAACGCGCGTAGTCTCAGTCCTGTCAGCCGACCGCCCGCGCTTGCTTAGCGCCGAGTATTTTATAAAAATCCTCCACCTTTTGCAGCGCTTCGGACGTGTCCGCAGCCGTTTTCAGCTCGTATAAAGTATAATCCGCATAGTGTATCACGTCGTACTGGACCTGGGTCAGCGGAAGCTCAGAACTTAAAACCGCATCGTTAAACTCGCCGAGCAGATCCGCAAGTTCATCTATATCCGATTGCTCTACGGCTTCGCTCGCATCCTTTTCGGCTATTTCCGAGACCTTACTTTCCACCGCGACCGCGACCGTATAGGTATTGTCGTCAAGTCCCTCGGGACGTTCGCCAAGTCCGGCGGCGCATACCCATACTCCCGAAACTACGGCTATCGCGGCTACGGCCGACGCCGCCGCTCTAAAAACGATACCGCTCCCGCCGTCGAAATTTCTAAAAAATCTCAGGCCGCGGCTCTTACTCTCTCTATTGATACCGACTCGATTATCAACATAATTCTTCATCTTTCGCTCCCCCTTTCAACTGTTTTTTATATTATTATACCGCTCATTTCGACTCGCGTTTCTAAATATCCGCAGACCGAACCGCTCCGCAAATATCCCAAACATGACTCAAAATGAAAAATAAAATGATGTTTCAACATTTTATACTATAATTATACCTTTTCATCGCAATTTATACAATGCACAATTTGAACTAACCTATAGCATAATATTTGTATATTTTGTATATTTATTAATATCTATTTTAACATTTTTATATCCAATTTTTACAATTATATTTCAATAAATATAAAAATATTCATCCGCCATATAAATATTTTACCTCGTCAAATCGCAAAACATGTAGGCCGCGATCTCAAACGCCGGTAATATCCTTGAAGGCCTCGGCCGCCAGCATAAGTCCGGCTACCGAAGGAACAAACGCGACGCTTCCGGGAACCGGTTTTAGCCCGCCGTCATCTTTTTCACAGAGCGGCAGAGGCCGTCTCGCCTTTTCGGTCGAGTATACTACCTTTAGCCGTTCTACCCCTCTTTTTCTAAGCTCTCTGCGCATAACGCGGGCGAGAGGACACTCTCTCGTGTTATAAATATCCGTAACCTCAAGCTTGGACGGATCGAGCTTATTGCCCGCGCCCATCGCGCTTATTACCGGAACCCCCACTCTGTACGCCCGAGTTATTATCTCTATCTTCGCCGAGACCGTATCGACCGCGTCGATAATATAATCATATTCCGAAAGATCGAATTCGTCCGCGTTTTCCGGCAGATAGAAAACGTTGTTTATAAATACCTCCGCCTCGGGGTTTATATCCAGTATCCTATCCCGCATCGCCTCGGTCTTATAGCGTCCGAGCGAGCTGTAGAGCGCGATTATCTGCCTGTTTATATTCGATTCGGACACGACGTCGTTGTCGAACAGAGTAAACGCGCCGACTCCGCTCCGCGCCAGCGCCTCGACCGCGTAACCTCCGACTCCGCCTATCCCAAAAACCGCGACGCGCGAATTTTTAAGTCTTTCGACCGCTTCCGTCCCGACCAGCATCGCCGTCCTTTTGGTCATATTCTCGTAACTGTATCCTTTTTTCTCGCCGTTCATGATCTTCTTACCCCCTGCTGTTTACTTACACTGCATTATACTATAATAATCCCGTCCTTACAAGCGTCGCGCAGCCCTAACATAAAAGTCTAAATCGCATCGCGCCCGGCGAGCGGCGTCAAAATCGCCGCCGAATGGCTATTCGGACGCTCGAACAAGTAATATCTTAATATTTTGCTTCGCTCTATCCGCGATCCGCTCCGATCTATATAAACGCCTTTCGCTCGCTAAAAAGCCGCCGCGAATATACCGCGGCGGCGAAATATGTATATCGATCTAAACAAACTTTAAATTATGATTACACGTTAAACTCGGCGAGCTTTTGCAAATACCCCGGCACGTCTATATTCTGAGGGCAATGCGAGGTACATTGACCGCAGTTTAGGCAGGTTTTCGGGCCGTTTTCCCGGGTCATGGCTTTTTCCCACGAATCCTTGTCCTTGGTGAGCGACAGTTCGTTGTACAGGTTCATCCAGACGGGGATATCGATCCCGACCGGACAGCCGTCGCAGCAATAGCGGCAGGCCGTGCAAGGTACCGCGAGCCGCGACTGATACCCGGCGGCGATATTCAAAAGCATCATATTTTGCTCCTTTGTCAAAGGCTCGTCGCTTTCAAACGTCGCTACGTTGTCCCTGATCTGTTCCATCGTACTCATCCCGCTCAGTATCACGCCCACGTTCTCAAGCCCCATGAGCCAGTGGAACGCCCACGCGGGGATCGACCATTCCGGCTTCGCCTCTTTGAGCTTTCGGTCGTAGTTTTCGCCCAACGACGCCAACCTTCCGCCTCTGACCGGCTCCATTACCCAGACTGGAAGACCGCGCTCAGAGATCATCTCATACTGACGCTTTGCATTTTGCAACGTCCAGTCTAAGTAATTAAGTTGTATCTGGACGAACTCAAAATTGTCCGACCAGTTCAAAAACTTCTCCAAAGTGTTCAAATTCCCATGCGAGGAAAACCCTATATGTCCGATCCGGCCTTTTTCTTTCTGCTCCATCAAGAAGTCCATATACTTTCGAGTCGGGTCCATATATTTATCGGCCGTCTCCTCGTTGACGCAGTGCAGCAGATAAAAATCGATACGATCGGTATCCAATCTTCTGAGCTGTTCGTTAAACGTGCGCTCGATATTGCTGTCCGCCATGACGTAGAACTTGGTCGCGATATAATAGCTGTCCCGCGGATACTTTTTGAGCGCATGTCCCAGGAATTTCTCAGATTCGCCCTGATGATACACATAGGCCGTGTCGTAATAGTTTATCCCCTGTTCCATCGCGTAGTCTATGATCTCCTGCGCCTTTTTATAATCGATCTTTCCGCCTTTTACCGGCAGACGCATATTGCCCATGCCGAGCCGCGAAAGACTGATATCCTGAAAATCTTTATAAATCATAATAATCTCCATTCCGCCGCTAAAGCGTCGGCACAAATAGGAATGAAAGCTCTCTTATCCGCAGGGCAAGGAATGATAAGAGATTATTATACGCCCA
>JAHZIG010000038.1 GCA_019419865.1 Clostridiales bacterium
TTTTTGTGATTTTCTTGAAAATTAATCACTACTATATTATACGAGGGATTAGCGATTAGGAAATAGGAGGTAAAATTTGTTTCTTTAACGCTTGACGCAAACATATACGGAAATGGAATACTTTGTTTTCCGTTTGCGGCTCGGAAACCGTTTTCACGCCACGACAACGTTTTGGGCTCCTATTCGCTATTCGCTAATCCCTAATCTCTACGTTGTTATTTTGCATAAAAATTTCCCTCTTTTTTTGTCTTATATATCAATTTACAAATCCCGATTTTGATTGTATATTATAAATATAAGTGAAAACGTTTACATAAATGTTTCACATTATTTCATATATTAAAATAATTAACAGAAAGGACGGAGTTTTTATGGATTACAAAAAGACGGCGGAAGAGATATACCGGCTGTTGGGCGGGAAGGAGAATTTGGTCTCCGCGGCGCATTGTGCGACGAGGCTCAGGATCGTGCTGGCGGATACTAAGAAATGCGACAACGACGCGATCGAGAACGTAGACGGGGTGAAGGGAACCTTCTTCGCGTCGGGACAGCTTCAGGTCATACTCGGCACGGGCGTGGTCAACAAGGTGTACAACGAGTTTATCAAGATCGCCGGGATAAGCGAGGCGACTAAGGAAGAGGTCAAGCAGGCCGCGGCGGAGAAGACCAACTGGTTCCAAAAGGCGATCAAGACGATAGGCGATATCTTTGTGCCTATCATACCCGCGATCGTGGCCAGCGGTTTCCTGATGGGTATAATGGAAGCCCTGAACTTTATGGTAAACAACGGCTTTATCCAGATGGACACCTCGAGCTCGATCTACGTGTTCGCTCAGCTTTTCAGCAACGTGGCGTATACGTTCCTGCCGATACTGATCGGGTTCTCGGCCGCTAAGGTGTTCGGCGGCAACCCGTTTTTGGGCGCGGTCATCGGTATGATAATGATCCACCCCGACCTGCAGAACGCGTGGACGGTAGCGAGCGAAGGCGTTCAGAAAACGCAGGAAGTTTTCTTCGGGCTCTACAGCATAGACATGGTCGGCTATCAGGGACACGTTATCCCGATCATAATCTCGGTCTGGGTGATGAGCTTTTTGGAGAAGAGACTGCATAAGTACGTTCCGGCGATGTTAGACCTGTTCGTGACCCCGCTCGTCAGCGTATTCGTCGCGGGCTACCTCGCCCTCGCGGTCATAGGCCCCGTCTTCGTGGTCGTAGAAAACGCGATAATCAACGGCGTTCAATGGCTCATCGCTATCCCGTTCGGAATAGGCAGTTTCATAATGGGCGGACTCTACGCGACCACGGTCGTATCCGGAATACACCACATGTACACCGTTATAGATATAGGACAGCTCGCCCAGTACGGACTAACGTTCTGGCTCCCTCTCGCGTCCGCGGCGAACGTCGGACAGGGCGGAGCGGCCTTAGCGGTAGCGTTTAGGAGCAAGAACAAAAAGACCAAATCCGTAGCTCTCCCCGCCGCGCTCAGCGCGTGTATGGGTATAACCGAACCGGCCATCTTCGGTATCAACCTGAGATTTCTAAAGCCGTTTATAGCGGGTTCGATAGGCGGCGCCTGCGGCGCGCTGTACGCGTCGATAGTCCATCTCGGCGCGACCGGAACCGGCGTGACCGGTATCTTCGGGATACTGCTCCACCTCCACAGCCCTGTGCACTACATAATAACCGTTTTGATCGCGTTCGTCGTAGCGTTCGTAGTCGCGTGGATACTCGGCATAAAGGAAGACGTTAAACAGGAAAAGGAGTCCGCTCCCTCGGCGGCAACCGTTTCGTCCGGCACGGTCGCTTCGTCGGCGACGGCTGAATCCGCAAACGTCTCCTCTGCTGAGCCGAACACGGTATACAGCCCGCTCGAGGGCGAGTCGGTTCCGCTGAACTCGGCAAACGATCAGACTTTCGCTTCCGGCATACTCGGAAACGGCGTCGCGGTCAAACCGAGCGCCGGCAGGGTAGTCGCCCCGTTTAGCGGAGAAGTGTCCACCTTATTCGACACAAAGCACGCGATAGGTCTGACCAGCGACGACGGCGTAGAGCTGCTGATACACGTCGGATTAAACACCGTTGAGCTCGACGGACGGTACTACGACGCAAAGGTTAAGATGGGCGACAGTGTCGAGATAGGCCAGACGCTTATAGAGTTCGACAAAGATAAGATCGAAAAGGCCGGATACGAGACCATAACCCCGGTGATAATATCCAATATCGATTCTTATAAAGGCATGGACGAAACTCTGGGCAAAGTGAAATTTGGAGACGTCTTGATAAAGCTGACAAAAGAATAAAGCCGTCGCTTATCCAAATCGAGGAGCGTGATAAAAATGGACGTAATCAAACCGCATACCAAGACATATTTCAAAGGCGGACTGCGCAATATACGCCGAAAGGAGCTGGACGCTATCGCAAAGATCGGCGCCGATAAGACGAGACTCGCCCTGCACCTGACTCCGCCGGTCGGCTGGCTCAACGACCCGAACGGGTTGTGCTTCTCAAACGGTTACTACCACGTTTTCTTCCAGTACTCGCCCGAGGACGTAAACGGGGGCAGGAAGTACTGGGGGCATTACAGGAGCGCCGATCTGATCGACTGGGAATATCTCGGCGTCGCGATCCGGCCGGATACCGAATTCGACCGGGACGGGGTATATTCCGGCTCCGCGGTCGCGGAGGACGGCGCGATAAGCATATTCTACACCGGAAACGTCAAGTTCGAGGGCGACTACGACTATATAAATAACGGGCGCGGCTCGTATACCATATACGCGGTCTGCGAGGACGGAGTGAACGTCAAAGACAAGACGGTAGCGCTCCGAAACTCCGACTACCCGCCCGATCTGACCTGCCACGTCCGGGATCCCAAGGTCTGGAAGGCGGACGGAAAATACTATATGGTATTGGGGGCGCGAACCAAATCGGACGTCGGCGAAGTATTGGTCTACGAATCCGAAGACAAGCTGAGCTGGCGGCTGATAAACCGGCTCGGGAGCGAGAACAGGCTCGGCTATATGTGGGAGTGTCCGGATCTGTTCGAGATCGGCGGGCTGACCCTGCTCTCGGTATCGCCTCAGGGCGTAGAGGCGGACGGGTACGACTTCAACAATATCTACCAAAGCGGATATATGCCGATAAGCGGCGACTTTAGAGGCGAATACTCGCTCGGGAAATTCAAGGAATGGGATAGGGGCTTCGACTTCTACGCGCCCCAGACATTCGAGGACGGCTCGGGCAGGCGTTTGCTCATAGGCTGGATGGGCATGGCCGACTGCGGGGACGAATATACCAATCCCACCGAATACGGCTGGCAGCACGCGCTCACCATTCCAAGGGAGATAACCGTATCCGGCGGAAAAATATTGCAGAATCCCGCGCGGGAGATAGAGACGCTGAGACGCGAAAGGCTGAGTATCCGCCCGGGCGCCGAAACGGAGCTGAAACCGCCGTACGAGGTTATCGCGAAAGTTTCTGGAAAACGGTTCAAAGCCGCGGTCTCCAAGGAGCTGATACTCGAGTATAAAGACGGCGTATTCGCAATGAGATTCGACGGAGATATCGGCGGAGGCCGAAGTTCCCGCAGCGTAAAACTGGATCGGCTGGACTGCGTCAGGATCGTCGCCGACGCTACCGCGCTCGAGGTATATCTAAACGACGGAGAAGAGGTCTTTACTACCAGGTATTATCCGAACCGCGACTGTATAGAGCTGTTCGAATGCGGCGCCGACGCGTATAAGCTGAGGCCGATAAACGTGGACTATAACGGAGCGGAAATACTTAAAAATAAATTATACGGAGAGGATGAGCTTTAATGAAAAAACTTTTGGCGATCGGCGAGGCGCTGATCGATTTTATCCCCGGGCAAACGGGCTGCAGGCTCAAAGAGGTCGAGTCGTTCAGCCCCAACGTAGGCGGCGCTCCGGCGAACGTCTGCGGGGTCTTTAGCAAGCTCGGCGGCGAGTCGGAAATGATAACCCAGCTCGGAGACGACGCCTTCGGCGACAAGATAGTAGGCGAGCTCGAAAAGTACGGGATAGGCTGCGATAAAATACTCAGAACCGACAAGGCCAACACCTGTCTCGCGTTCGTATCGCTCAGAGAGGACGGCGGCCGGGACTTCTCGTTCTACAGAAAGCCGAGCGCGGATATGCTCTACGACCCGGCCAACATCCGGCCGGAGTGGTTTGAAAACTGTTTCGCGCTCCACTTCTGCTCGGTGTCCTTAGGCGAATACCCGATGAAGAAGGCGCACCTCCGCGCGATCGACTGCGCGGCCAAAAGCGGCGCGCTCATAAGTTTCGACCCGAACATACGCCTTCAGCTCTGGGATGACAAAGAGCTTTTGAAGCGAACGGTAAACGAGTTTCTCCCATACGCGAATATTCTCAAGATATCCGATGAGGAACTGGAATTTATAACGGGTACGATCGATATAGAAAAAGCTAAGGATATCCTGCTCGGCGGCGCTGCCGAACTTTTAATATACACCAAAGGATCGGGCGGCGCGGAAGCGTATACAAAGACCGCGTCCGCCGTAAGCCCCTGCGTCGGCGCGGCCGCGATAGATACGACCGGAGCGGGAGACGCGTTTATCGGCGCTTGTCTGCACAAACTCGCGGCTTGGGATACGACTCCCGAAAACGTCGCGGAACTTGATCAGGCTCGGCTCAAGGAGATCATCGACTTCGCCAACGCCTACTGCGGGATAAGCGTGACCCGCCGCGGCGCCCTGCCCTCGTATCCCGATCTGACCGAACTAAACTCGCGCTAAAGCTAATTAAGCGGCGGATACCCTCCGCCGCTGTTTTTATGTATTTGAAATCGATTTACAAATATAGAATAAAAAGTTATCCTAATAAAAAGTTCCGTTTTTATGTCTGAAAAAATAACATGAACCGCCGACGTAATTTCCAATTATAATACGCTTTATAATACGCGGGCGCTATTTATCCCACGCCCGCTCCGAATTCACAGAACGCGTTCTTTACTTTAGCATATCTCGGCGGCGGATCGTTCTCCTATACTCGTTCGGCGATACGCCCACGCTGTTTTTAAAAGTCTTGCTCATGACCTCGTACGAGGAATAGCCCAGGCTTGCGGCGATTATATTCACCGGCAGATCGGTCTCCTCAAGGAATCGCTTCGCGCAATAAATAATTTGGAAAATATCAAAACGATCAGCGCCTCGGCAATTCGATCTGTTTATTCTCCTTCGACTCCTTATACAGCACAAACTTATTCCCGATGACCTGAACTATATCGGCTCCGACCATCTCCGCCAGCTCCGCCGCGGCCTCTCTCGCTGTGAGCAGAGCGTTGTCCAGCACGTGCGCCTTGATAAGCTCGTTCGCCTCCAGCGCGTCCGCTATCAAAGCCGCCGTGTTCTCGCCGACTCCGTCCTTTCCCACCTGATACAGCGCGGGTATGCCGTTCGCCAAACCTCTGAGGTACGCGCGTTGTTTGCTTGTTATCATGATTGAATTTCTCCTTTTATATCCTATTGTATCTTATTCTATCCTATTATATTATATCTTAATTCTATCTTATCCTATAGTATCCTCTATTGTCATTCAGCGCCGCCGCTATCGATCGTCGGCGGGATCGTCCGCCCGGCCGTATTTTTTACGGGCTTCTCAAATAACCGTTACGCCAAAATCGCCTCGTCCTATATATTGTCCAAATCGAACTCCCGACCGGTCAGTCTCAAAAGTTCCTTCGTCAGGCTCGTATATACCTCTTTCGCCAGAACGTCCGTCTCGCCGTCGCCGAAACATTCGATATGCCCGCGTACCGTCTCAAGATCGCCCCGCGCCACCGGTCCGGTCAGCGCCTCGGGTATCCCCAGCCGCGCCATATTCTCGGCGTTTCCCATAAACAGCGGCGTCAGCGCGGGGTAGGCGCTCTCCTCGCTGAACCCGCATTCCTTGAGCAATTCCGCCGCAAGCCCCACAAGTCCGACCGCAAGGTTGCTCGCCATGACCGCGGCCGCGTGGTACTTGGTCTTGACGCCCGCGTCTATGATCTCCACCCTGTTTCCGGCCGACTCCGCTATCTTCTTCAGGACGTCCGCCGCCGGACCCTCGGCTGAGAATACCGAACTCTCGAGCAGTTTAAAGCTTTCGAACTTATCTCCGACCGCGGTCAGCATATGCAGGCTCCCGGTCTTTACGCCCAGCTCCGCCGCGGCGTCGAATACTCCGGACGACAGCGCCCCGCTGCAATGGCAGACTATCTTTCCTTTGAGGTCGGTCTCCGATTTAAGCCGATCCCATACGCTCTTTATGTTTCGGTCGTTTACTGTTATGAAGATCGCATCCGAACTTTCGGCAAGCTCCGCCGCATTACTATACGCTCTCGCGCCGACGAAATCCGCCGCTTCCTCCGCGGATAAAAACGTTCTCGAGCAGTATCCGCTTATCCTAAAGCCGCTGTCTTTGAGATATTTGCCGAGCGAGGTCCCGACCTTACCCGCGCCGATAAAGCCCAGCCTCAAGCTCTTTACCGAATCAATTTCCACCTAAGATCAACTCCTCAAGCTCCTCGACCGTATCCACGATATAGTCCGGCTCCTCCGCCTCGAGCTCGTTCGGCTCCGCATATCCGAAACGCGCGCCGGCCGAAGCGACGCCGCATTTCTTGGCGCCGATTATATCCTGCCTCCTGTCTCCTACCATCAAAACGTCCTGCGGATCGGGGTTTCTGAAAAGCCTTAAGACCTCGGCTATGACCTCGTCCTTGTTGTTCCTGACGCCGCTCAGCTCGGCGCCCATAACTACGTCGAAATATCGCTCCAGATCGTAATGTTTCAGGATCCGCTTCGCGAACACAAGGGGCTTAGAGGTCGCGAGCGCGATCTTCCTGCCGCTCTCCTTTATCCTGCCGAGCGCTTCGGGGATCCCGTCGTAGACGGCGTTCTCGTATATCCCTATATCGGAAAACCTCTCCCGGTACTTATCCACCGCCGCCTTGGCTTTTTCGCCTTTGAAACCGTAGAACTCAATAAACGAATCTATCAGCGGCGGTCCGATCACCTTGTTAAGGTTCTCAAGCTCCTCCTCGATCCCAAAATGTTTCAGCGCGTACTGAAAGCATTTGGTTATCCCCTCTTTGGGATCGGTCAGCGTCCCGTCCAGGTCGAATAATATATATTTGTACGTCTTTTTTTCCATATATACGCTCCTAAGGCATATACGCTCCTAAGGCTCCGCGGCTAAAACGCCGAAAGCCGGTTTGTTTTTCTTATATTTGTTATATTTGCCGTATTTATCGCGTTTATTTCATTTACCGCGTTTATCGCGTTTGTCTCATTTGCCGTATTTATCGCGATCTATGGCGACACCACGTTTATAAACTCAATATTTATATCCTCGGTGCCGGTCATAAAACAGCCTTTTTCCTTGGCGTAGGCGATGTAGTCGAGTATTTCTTTGGTTATCCTCTCGCCGGGCGCGAGGATCGGTATTCCCGGCGGATAGCACATCACAAACTCGCTGCAAACCATGCCCGCGCTCTTCTCTATGGGTACGGAACGCTTTGGAGAATAGAACGCCTCCTTCGGCGTCGCAACCACCTCGGGCGATATATATTCGTGGTCGAACATTCCCGCCGACGGCCGGCTATGGAGTCTTTTTATCTCGCTCAGAGAGGAGATCAGCCTCTCTATCATCAAATTTGTGTCGCCGACCGAGATTATCGCGAGGATATTCCCTATATCCCCGAACTCTATCTGTATGTCGTAGTCGTCGCGCAGCATATCGTAGACCTCGATGCCCGCAAGTCCCACGTCCCTGGTATGCACGGACAGCTTAGCCGAATCGAAGTCGTATATATCCTCCCCGTTTATCAGCTCTTTTCCGAAAGCGTAGTACCCGCCAATATTGTTGATCTCGCTCCGGGCGTACTCGGCGAGCTTTAATACCTTTTTATATATCTCGTATCCGTTCAGGGCGAGGTTCTTCCTCGAAAGATCGAGCGAGGACATCAAAAGATACGATCCGCTCGTGGTCTGGGTCAGGTTTATCACCTGCCGGGTATACCCCGCGCTCACGTCGTTGTTTATGAGCAGAAACGAGCTCTGGGTGAGCGAACCGCCGTTTTTATGCATACTCACGGCCGCCATATCCGCCCCCGCTTCCATAGCCGAGACGGGCAGACCCGCGCCGAAATAGAAATGCGTGCCGTGCGCCTCGTCGGCGAGTACGAGCATTCCCGCCCTGTGCGCAATTTTTACTATCTCCCTAAGATCGCTGCATATCCCGTAGTAGGTGGGGTTGTTGACGAACACCGCCTTGGCGTCCGGGTGGCGCTCTATCGCTTCCTTTACGCTCCTCGCGCTCATTCCGAGCGGTATCCCGAGCCGGTTGTCCACGCCCGGGTTAACGTAGACCGGGACCGCGCCGTTTACTACCATCGCGTTGATCGCGCTTCTGTGAACGTTGCGCGGCATGATTATCTTCTCCCCGTCCTTGACCGAGGCGAAGACCATCGCCTGAACCGCCGAGGTAGTGCCGTTTACCATAAAAAAAGCGTGAGCCGCGCCGAACGCCTCGGCGGCCAGCTCCTCCGCCTCCTTTATTACCGAAACCGGGTGACAGAGATTGTCCAGCGGCTTCATCGAGTTGACGTCGGTCTCCATGCACTGCCTGCCCAAAAAGGCGGTAAGCTCCGGATTTCCGCGTCCCCGCTTATGTCCCGGCACGTCGAACGGAACCACCCGCATCGCCTTAAACCTCTTGAGCGCCTCGTATATAGGCGCCCTGTTTTGATCCAAATCGTAACTTCTCATATCCGTCAGCCCTCTCTTTTTGTCCTAATTACTCCGCGGCCGGCCGTCCGCATATGTAAAGCCTTTCCCCGCTCAACCGTAGATATTCTGGCCGCTGAATATCTCTATCATCTCCCGCCTCAGGCGGTTGCTTATATCGAGACGCGTCTTAGGCTCCAGCTCGTACACGTCCGTTTTGAACAGGTAGTTCTGCAGGTCTATATCCTTTATAAGCAGCTTCGTGTGGAATATGTTCGACTGATACACATTCACGTCGATAGCGTCGTATTTCTCCAAAGTCTTCTCGTCTATAAAATCCTGTATGGACGTTATGTCGTGGTCGATAAACAGTTTCTTGCCGTCCACGTCGCGGGTAAAGCCTCTCACGCGGTAATCGGCGGTTATTATATCCGAATCGAAACTGCCTATCAAATAATCCAGCGCGTTCAGCGGCGATATTTTGCCGCAGGTCGAGACGCAGATATCCACTCTGAACGTAGATATATCGTTGTCCGGGTGATACTCGGGATAAGTATGCACGGTAACGTGGCTCTTATCGAGATGGAACATGATCTCCTCGCTCTGAGGCTCCGGCACAAGCGATTCGGTCGGCGACGACGGCTTCATCGCCTCGTCGGCGATAAGCAGATTAACGCTCGCCCCCTGCGGCTCGTAGTCCTGCCGCGATATGCTGAGCACGTTCGCGCCGATTATATCGGTTACGTCGCACAAAATTTTAGTAAGACGCTCGGAGTTATACTGTTCGTCTATATAGGCGATATAATCCTTCTGTTCCCTCTCGGTCTTAGCGTAGCAAATATCGTATATATTAAAGCTGAGCGTTTTCGTCAGGTTATTAAACGCATAAAGCTTGAGTTTACCATTCGTCTGTTTCAATCGAGGCGCTCCCCTTTCACGCTGTTATATCAGTCCCGCCGCGCGCCGCTTGGGCGCGTAAGCCAAACCAGTTTAATTATACTATATGCTTTATGTAATTTCAATATAAAAATGCGGATGGATAACATTAAACAAAAAATTGTCGCTTTTTACTTTACGGTAAATTATTTTCTATATCGTATTGCAAAACAAGAAATCGTGTGATATAATATTTATATTACACAAGTTTAAGATTGCTAAATTTCCTTTTGTAGAAGCAATGATTTCGTACATGAATATAGAAATACAATAGTCAGACTAAAAAGCAAAGGAGACGTTTTATGTTTCAATGCAAAAAATGCGGTTCTTGTTGTTCAAACGTAAACCTCTCTCCACTTTACGCCGATCTTGACAGGGGCGACGGAAAATGCAGATATTTTGACGATAAGTTGCGTTTGTGTAAAATTTACTTAAACAGACCTTTAAAATGTAACGTTGACGAGACATATAACGCTTATTTTAGAGATAAAATGAGCAGAAGTGATTTTTATAAGTTAAATTATGAAGCATGCATAAAATTACAACAAAAAGATTTGGAGGAATAAATATGTATTTATCGTTTTTAAAGAAAGATGAAAAGAAATTGTTTTTAGATATTGCATGTTATTTATCAGCAGTAGACGGAAATTTAGAAGCAAAGGAACAGGAAATGCTGAACGCATATTGCAAAGAAATGAACTTACCTTATGATATTGGACAGCAAACTAAAGACCCCGATTCAATTATACGGCGGCTTAAAGAAATTTGCGATGAAAAAAGCAAAAAAATTATTATATTTGAGCTTATCGGTTTAGCGATGTGCGATGATAAATTCGACGTTACGGAAAAGAATATCATCATCAATATAACTCGTCAAATGGATATTAACGAAAAATTTGTGGATGAGTGCGAAGATGTCGTAAGAAAATATTTATCTTTGCAAAATGAGTTGAATAATCTGGTTTTAAACTGAATGCTTTGAATTACTGTTGGGAGGGGAACAATCATAGATAATAAGACTTTAATAGGTAATGATAAAAACTTAAAAGACGCCTTTTATCATGATAAATGTGATAAATATGATTATCTAATTGCTGTTGGATGCGGAGTTATTGCGGGTCTTATAGATATTTTCTTGGTAGGCGCGCCTAATAATAGCAAATTGCAAAGCTGGACAGATTCGCAGATTAATAAGATAGTGATCCATTTTGCAAAAATATGCGGTTGGTCTCCTCGGGAAGGAAATGGAAACAACGCGGAAAACGCCATTGGTTTTCTTGAAAGAAAATTTGGCGTTAATTATGACCAGCGTCATTTGGGCGACGTTGAAAATTTATTTGATATGGCTCCTAAAAATCATCACATGAAATCTCTGGCTCATTCGCCGGATATTGTGGGATTGTTTTTCTCTGTATTAAATCAATTTACATCCACTTCCTCTTTTCTACATAATGGACAACTTATTACTGTTCAGACAAAAACTTTTGAATTGCAAGGGCATAATTTTATCGCAAAACTATTTTGCGGAATAGTAAATTGGTTTGGACATATTATGTCAGATGTCGCCGGGAGTTCTGGAGCAACAAATAGAGGCAGCGGGATTGTGATCCCATTTTATGAATTATTTCAGTTATGTAATTGGGGAGATTTTCAGGCTGACAGGGGTAAAACAACATTATCAAACATTGCCATTAAGGTTTTTCAAGATGGATATGACGCGCGGTTTGGTCTTACAATGGCTATCCCTGCTCTGCTATGTGATTTGTCCATAAAACTGATTTGGGCTATTAAACACTACTTCTATCATAAAAGACCTTTTACAGAGTGTATCCCTTCCAGCAAGCATGATGACTTGAGGGTTATGTTGTTATTGGGCAACGGAGCGCTTTGTTTGCTTGATGGCGTAGATGCAGCAATTCGTTCTGGCGGTAATTTGGTGAACTTTCTTTTAAGACTTAATATTATCGCATGGTTCAGATTGGTTATGTTGATATTGAGAGAGGTTTGTATCCGCCTGGGAATCGGTTCTTCTCTCCAAAAACAATTAGACGCATACATAAGAATCAATGAAGCTCTGACATCATATCTATCGCAGCTCGAACAAATTGACATTGAAAGATTCAAGCAGGAAACAGAGCAATATAATAAAATGATCTTGATATTAGAAAACTCAGATAATGAAAAACATCTAAACAAATTACTAAAAGAAGAATATAGAGCCATGGGTTTAAAATTGCCATATGACGGTAGTTTCGATAACTTTATGCAAGATGATTCTTTGGTATTAGAATTTAAATAAAAGCCTAAAAATAAGGAGGATCTATATTATGCCGTTACCATTTTTATTAATAGGAGCAGCCGCATTAGCCGGAGCTGCCGGCGTTGGAACAGGCGTGCACGGCGCGGTAAAAATGAAGGAAGCAAACGATACCATGCAGTCGGCCAAAATGTGTCACGAAAAAAATATGCAGACACTTGAGAAGGAACAAACTTCCACAAACAAAAGCATGGACAAACTGGGAAAGTTAGAGTTAGAAATATTACAAAGTTTCAGTAAATTTGCCGACGTTTTTGAAAAAATAAAAAATCGTCCTAAATTCGAAAAGTACACTCGAAATGGAGTTAATCTTCCCAAATATGATGGTGAAAAACTAAAAGAAGTATCTATTGGGGCGGGCGTACTGCTCGGAGGACTTGGTGGAGCCGGATTAGGCGCAGCCGGAGGTTTAGCCGCAGCCGGAGCCACTTCTGCCGCCGTCATGGCGCTGGGAACAGCCTCCACCGGTACGGCTATTGCATCTTTAAGCGGAGCGGCTGCTACCAATGCCACGCTGGCTGCATTGGGCGGCGGCGCCATCGGTTCTTCCGCAGCTGCAGGCGGTATTGCTCTTGGAACGACAGTTTTGGGCGCTACAACTTTAGGTATAGGCTTATTGGTAGGAGGCGTTATTTTTAACTTTACTGGCGGTAAGTTGTCTGATAAAGCTGATGAAGCATGGTCGCAAATGAAAAAAGCCGAAAAACAAATAAATAAAATTTGCGACTATTTAATTGAATTACGGCAAGTTGCAGACAAATACTATAAAACTCTAAGCTCTGTAAACGAAATTTATACGGAGCATTTAACAAATCTTACTAAAATTATAGAAATATTAGGCCACACCAATTGGAATTATTTTACAACCGAAGAAAAACAAGTTACTGAAAACTCGGTTCTGCTTGTAGGTCTATTATACGATATGTGTAAGGTTGAATTAGTGCTAAAAAGTGAAAATGAAAACGAGATAAACAGTATCAATACCAACAAAATTAACGACTCTATTATTAACGCATCGGCTGTATTATCAGCTATTCAAGAATAAATTGTCGTTTAAAATATTTGCATAGAATACAATATCTATTGATAGCTCTTATCTATGGCATAAAATAGTAGATACCGCAAACCAATTTCTCTAAATGCAGCATCATCAAAATTAGCTTTGATAAACACCCAAATAACCTAGAGTATACCGCTAGCGAGTTGCGGTATACTCTTCACTTTGTCAGCATACGTATGGATATGTAACCAGTAGGTATATAATTAATTTCATATTTACTTAGAATATAATTATACAACAACGTAGCCCCTGGCTGTTAAGCAAACATGTAGCGAAATTTGCCCATGTAACGCCTAAGCGGCTTTGTTTGCGAAGTGGAATACTTTGTTTTCCTAAACGGCTACAGAGGCCGTTTCCACGCTACAAAAGCGTTTTCACCCCCACAACGTAGGAGTTAGGATTTTAGGAATTAGGAGTTAGGAAGTAAAATTTGCTTCTTTAACGCCGAACGCAAGCGGAGGCGGAAATGGAGTTTTCCTATCACGCTACTGCCGCCGTTTTTAACGCTACAGAAACGTTTTGGACTCCTAATCGCTATTCCCTAATCGCTAATCTCTATGTTGACTAAACATGTCGTATGTTATATAATTATGCCTACGGGCGGAAGGCGATCGAAGGACGGCGAATTCGGCTTGTCTTTCTTCCGCTTTTATTATTCCCCCAAATTTTTAGCAAAATCAACGGCGATAATCAATAATAGGATATTAGGAATAAATAATAAATACGAAAGGCGTTGGGATGAGAATGAACCTATTTATATTTAACGAATTAAACGACGACGAGATCATAGCTAATCTTATCGATTTTTTAGAGAACGAGAGGGAAGAGAGCTACTACGCGGCGGCGAGGGGGTTGATCGCGTTTAGCACTAAGAGACTTACGAATAAGAGTATTATAAAGGAATACGCGCTTAGGAAAGCGCTTGAGAGCGAAGGACTTCCCGATCCCAATTCGGTGCGAGACTTTTTAAGACAGGACGTTAAGATCATATACGAGACGCTCCTTCATGTCGATTGGGATTCTCTGTTTTTGCGCAGAGGTCTTATACCTATGAGCGCGATCGCCGCGCCTCCGGTCGATACCGGGCTTATGGGCTACGCGAAGTCGATAGAGAGCATGATCGAGGCTAATTCCAGGGAGGCGCTGATAGGCGCGATCCTGGCGCATTCGGAGGTGTTCGGAACCGGCGAGACTTCGGCGTATTCCGCGCTTAGATGGGAGAACGGAGGGCTCGTCGGAATTACAAATACAGACGACATTTCCTTCGACGACCTCACGGGGCTCGAGCATCAGAAAAAGGTACTTATCGCGAACACAGAGAGCTTTATAAACGGCAAGCCGGCGAACGACGTACTCCTCACCGGGAGCAGCGGAACGGGCAAGTCGTCCAGCGTCAAGGCGTGTCTCAATATGTTTAAGGACAGAGGGCTCAGACTTATCGAACTCAGAAAGTCGGATCTGGACGAGCTTACCAGCGTGTTCGGGCGCATAAATAATCCGGTTTTGAAATATATTATTTTTATAGACGATCTCTCTTTCGAGCCGGACGACACGAGCTACAAGGCGCTCAAGGTCGCGCTCGACGGCCAGGCCGAGGCGAGGGGCGGAAACGTCCTGATATACGCGACTTCAAACAGGCGCAGCCTGATAAAGGAGACCTGGAGCGACAGAGAGGGCTTCAGCGACGAGGTGCACAGAAACGAGGGTCTGTCCGAACGTAAGTCGCTGGCCGCGAGGTTCGGGATAAATCTGAGTTTCCTGTCTCCGACCCAAAAGGAGTATTTAAAGATAGTCGAGGATATGTTAAAACGCGAGGGATTCGAGATGAGCGAGGACATTCGGGCGAAGGCGCTCGCATGGCAGACGAGATACAACGGCTTTTCGGGCAGATCTGCGGCGCAGTTTGTCTCAAACTTTCTAAGCGAAAGATGATTTTAAGCGAATTTATAGTTAATTTGTATAAATTTCAAAAAAGGTCGAAAAACATCTTGATTTTTTAAATATTGACGACTATTATATATAAATGGGTAAAGTATAACATCGTCTAAATGATAGAAATTTTACATATTGTTTCGACATACGATATCTGGAATAAAAATAGCAAAAATCGATTTTTTGAAATTTAGCGGGTGATTTGATGAAAAACAAGAAAGGCGCCAAGCAGGGCGCTAATGAAATTAAGTATTCCGGCGAGAAGCTGAGTTTCGACCAATACAGTCAGAACGCGCCGGGCGGCGAGCGGGAGACCGAGATGGAGAGAAGATTCAGGGAACGCGAGACCGCGGAGAAGGCGGCGTTTAAAGCGAACAGCAAGAAATCCGACGACGAAAACGCCAAAGCGGACGACGATAGAGACTCGGAGACGAAGAAGGAGGCCGACGCGGCCAAACCGGAGCCGGAGAAGAATACGGCGGAGAACGAGTCGGTTTCGGAGTCTAAACGGGCGGATAAGCCCCAAAAGGCCGAGGCGACACAAGGCGGCGACGCTAAACCAGATAAACCAGAGGCTGATAAAAAAGAGACTGAGAGCGCAAGCGCGCTCAATAAAGCCGAGGAAACCGGAAAAACTGCGGCGGACGAGACCGAGGACGGAGAGAGCGACGAGACGAAAGATCAGGCCGATTCTAAGGCTAAAGACGGCGAAAACAGCGAAGGCGATATAGAAGAAAAATATGAGAAAAAGGCCGAGGAGGCCGCGGAGAGCAGACGGGTGAAACGGATGGATAAAAGGCGTAAAAAGCGTTTGAGGGTCGTTATAGGCGGAGTGGTAGCCGCGGTCGTGGTAGCCGTAGGCGGATATTCTATCTATGTAAACGCTTACGACGACGTGCTGCCTAACGTGTACGTCGAGAACGTAAACGTCGGAGGCATGACGCGCGAAGAGGCGCTTAGCGCGATCTCGGCCGAATTTACGGACGATAAGATCCTCGGAAATACCATGACGTTTAAATGCGGAGACAGTACGTCCGAGATATTGGTGGATAACCTGTATCTGCATTTTGAGAACGAGGCGACGGCGGACAGCGCGTATATGTACGGAAGAGAAGACGACGGTTTTATGAATAAGCTTGCGAGCTTTACCAAGAACTTGTTTGCGAGAGAGACCATACATCCTACGATCAGTTACGATCAGCAGGCGCTCGTCGGCGCGATCAACGACCTGTGCTCTCAGTACGAGTACGATCCGGTCGGGTACACCTATTCGATCGGAGAGAACACCTTGACGATAAAGAAGCCGACCGACGGACTTAAGGTCAATATGGATGAAGCGGTAGCGGCCGTCGAGCATGAGATAGCGACGTTCAACTACGGCGAGCTGACGTTCACTCCGGAGACGGTGTCGCCGCCGGAGTTCGATCTGGACGCTTTCTATAACGAGATAACGTCGGCTCCGACCGACGCGACCTATGCGAGAGACGAGAACGGCGACGTAGTGGTCGTACCCGGAAAGCCTCAGGTCGTAGTCAGCAAGTCGGACGTCGAAGGGGCGGTCAATCAGCCCGAACAGGAGTTTACGATGAAGGTTCAGACGATAAACCCGCCTGTGGACGCGGAATATCTTGAGAGCATAATGTATCAGACGCGGCTTGGATCGTACAGCACCAACTACAGCGGCAGCTCGGGGGCGAGGTCGAATAACATTGCGAGAGCCTGCGAGTCGTTAAACGGCGTGGAGCTGTTGCCGGGCGAGGAATTCTCATACGACCAGACGCTGGGTCAGAGAACGGCGGCGTCCGGGTATCTGCCGGCGCCGGTATACGTGGTAAGAGGCGGAGAAACGGTTTCGGAGATGGATTACGGCGGCGGTATCTGCCAGGTGTCGTCTACGCTCTATTGCGCGGCGCTGAACGCGGGGCTTGAGATAACCGAGAGACACTCTCACAGTAAGCCGGTCGGTTACGTTCCGGCGGGTATGGACGCGACGGTATCGTGGCAGTCGGTCGATCTTAAGTTTGTCAACAACACAGAGTATCCGATCAGGATCGCGGCGAGCGCGGGCGGCGGAATAGTTACGACGTCGTTCTACGGATCTACTGCGAGCGAGCCGAACTTCAGGCTCGAGACGACCAACGACGGAAACATGGTCACAGTGACCAAGGTCACGACCAACGCCGACGGCACGGAGACCAGAGAAGTGGTCAGCACGAGCGATTACGCTAACGCGGATATCGAGGCGACGGGCGACGAACTGGTGGTTCCCGAGGAGTCGCCCGCAGAATAGCGCGGCGCGGCTTTGGCGGATCGTTTTAAATCAACAGTATTGACAAGCGCCGGCCTTAGCGCTAATATAAGGCGTGTAAAATAAAAGTCAATAACTTCGGGGCAGGGCGAGATTCCCGACCGGCGGTATAGTCCGCGAGCGCAATGCGCACGATTCGGTGAAATTCCGAAACCGACAGTATAGTCTGGACGAGAGAAGCGACGTATCAGCCGTTTTAACGCGGCTGATTTATAAAACTTCAAAAAGATGTTCTCATTCGCTCCCGAAGATTTACTTCGGGGGCGTTTTGTTATTGGCGCGTCGATCTATAATCATAAAAAGGGGAGATCAAATTGTCAAAAAGAGAAGTATTATCAAAAAAGAGGGGTAATCTGAGCGTAAGAAGCATGGTCTCGATCGCGTTGTGCAGCGCGGTCTCGTTCGTTTTGTTCATGCTGGATTTCAGTCTGCCGATAGTTCCGTCGTTTATAAAGATGGACTTTTCGGATCTGCCGGCGCTGATTTGCGCGTTCGCGTTCGGACCCATGGCCGGGGTCATGGTGGAACTTATCAAAAATCTGCTGCACCTGTTCTTCACCTCGACGATGGGCGTGGGCGAGCTGTCCAACTTCATATTGGGCTGCGCGCTGGTCGTTCCGGCGGGATTGATATATAAGCGGCATAGAACCCGAAAGACCGCAGTGATAGGTATGTTGGTCGGAACCGTCTGTTTCGCGGCTTTGGGGATATTCTCGAACTATTGCATAATGTTCCCGTTCTACGTTAGAGTGATGGGCTTCCCGATGGACGCAATCGTCGCCATGGGAACGCAGATCTCGCCGATCCTCGACAGCGAGCTTAAACTGATCCTGCTCAGCGTCACGCCGTATAATATCGTCAAGGGCTTGGTCATATGCCTTCTGACCTTCCTGCTGTATAAACGCCTGAGACCGATAATAACGTAGAGATTAGCGATTAGCGAATAGCGAATAGCGAATAGGGGGTGAAATCTATTTCTAAAGCGCCTAACTGGAACGTATGTGGAAATGGAATACTTTGTAAAGGAATTGTAAATTGACTAAGTTTGTCGTATGATGTATAATTAATAAAGCAGATTAGAGGTAATTGAAGAGCGGTTAGCCACCACCTATTGTCGTAATTGCGGCAGGAAGGGGGTGACGCTTATGAAATTGTTGTTTCGAGTATTTATACTCGTTATAATATTTCTTATGGTTTTTACCATAAAAGCGATATAGCCGCCCTTGAGTCAAGAGCGACTATATTATTATAGTAAAGTAACTTTTGGCTAACCGTTTAACGGTTTTCCTCTTTTCTGCTTTTATTATACAATAAAATTTCTTAATTGTCAACGCAAACATAGGAATTAGGATAATAGGAATTAGGGAGTAGGAGCGGAAAATCGCTTGTGTAACGCCGAACGCAAACGTCGGCGGAATGGAATACCCTGTTTTCCCATACGGCTACATAAGCCGTTTCAACGCTGCAGAAACGTGTTAGGCTCCTAATCCCTCGTATAATATAGTTGTGATTAATTTTCAAGAAAATCACAAAAAACTTGTTATCTCATAAGCCATATGTGATAATAGGCTTAGTACAGATAGAGGTCGCAGGTTAATCCCTTGAAGCTTTGTCT
>JAHZIG010000039.1 GCA_019419865.1 Clostridiales bacterium
ATAATATTTCTCACACTCTCCCGGCAAATCCGTCAAAGTATATCTATCTTCCATCTTCATTTTCCTCCAGTTCTACTTCGTCCAGCGGAACGTATAACAGGCTGTTTCGGCTTTTATCGAGCAATTCGATCGAATACCCTATGTCTCTCCTGTTAGGGATCTTATAACCTCTTATGCCGTTTACCTTATATACGCCGCCTTTGTATATAGCGTTTTTTTCATACGCGATCGCGGGTTTGATCTCGCTATGTTCCAAATTCATAACCTCCAAACTTATCTTTAAACGTCGTTGTCTTCTTGTCCCAATCCAATTCAAATTTGCCGACTTCGCCGTCGCGGTTTTTGGCTATTTTTATTAGCGCCAGCCCTATATTTTCATTGGTCTGTTTATAGTATTCTTCGCGGTGCACGAAGACTACGACGTCGGCGTCCTGTTCGATGTCTCCCGATTCGCGCAGATCCGAAAGTATCGGTTCCTTGTCCTGCCTCGATTCGCTCGCGCGGCTAAGCTGCGATAGAAGTATGACCGGACAATCAAGGCGTTTCGCCATGTTCTTACACATTCTTGAATTTTCGCCTATGACAAGCCGTCTGTCGAGCCGCTTGTCCTTGCTCGTCATAAGCTGCAGGTAGTCGATTATAACAACGTCGAGCTTATGCCCCGAGCGCCTGTGTTCTGTGTTCCAGCGTATACAGCTCGATAATATCTCAGCCGCGCTTTGGTTCGGAGAATCGTCGATGATTATTTTATCCGAGATTTTCTCAACGGTATCAGCCATTTTAATAAAATCCTCGTCCGGAACGTTTACCGTTTTTATGGCGTGTCCGCTGATATTATTCATGCTCGATACCAGACGTTTAACGATCTCAGATCCGCCCATCTCCAAGCTGAATAATCCGACTCTTTTACCTTGCTTCGCGATATTCGCCGCGATATTGAGCGCGAACGCCGTTTTTCCCATGGCCGGACGACCGCCGATAATATACATCTTCTTTTTTTCGAGTCCGCCCGTCATAATGTCCAGTTTCTTATATCCGGTCGATATGCCGGGCAACTTTTTTCCAAGCCGCTTGCGCTCGTCATATTCGTCCATAAATTCAAAGAAACAGTCTTCAAAACTCCGCATGTCGTTTTGCTTTGCGTCCGGAGAATTGAAAATGACGCTGCATATGTTATCGTCGACGTCGTTTATCGAGTTTTTAGGATCGTACATATCGCTGAGAGCTTTCTCGAGCGCGGCTATTTGCCTGCGTCTCTCGGCCTTTTCTTTAACGATCTTCACATAGGTCTCGACGCTCGACTTATCCGTCGAAGGCACTTTGTCAACGAGTCCCAATACATATCGCTGAGCCTCAGTGATATTCTCCGCGCCTTTGGCCTCGATAAGATTCTTGAGCGTGATGATGTCGGCTGATTTCTCAGCCGCGTAATCCGGTAAGATACCGAAAATAAACCGCGCTTTACTGTCGTAAAAATCGGACTTTTTAAGCGGCGCCGTGAGAGCGTATAGCCGCGGATCGCATATCACGGCTCCCAACACGGCTTCCTCGGCCTCGACGTCGTAAGGAATCATTTTTGCAGTCATTGTATAAAACCGCCTTCCTTCGCGAGCTCCAGAAAAATATCCTCCGATTCGTCGCGATCCGCCCGCGCGGCGGTCTTTTGTTTCGACTGTTCGGCCAATTCAAGATACGCTTTGAACAACGCCTTTTGACCGACGAAGTTCGTCGACCGCGCTATGTATTTTTCGGGAACGTCGTTGTCCCTGATGTAGTCCAGATAAATGTCAAGAGCTCGCAGCGCCGTATCAGCGCCATACGCTTTAGCGGTCTTGACAAAATTTTTATACGTCTGCGCGCGGTTGAACTTGTTCGGATACTTGTTCCAGAATTCCTCGAATTCTGCTTCGAACTCGCTTTCAGAATCTTTTTTGTTTATTTTTTTATATAACTGGTTATTAACTGGTATTGGTTTGTGGTTTTCGCATGATCCATTTGTGTTTTTTGAATCATCGATTTGTGGTTTTTTAACCATCGATTTGTGATTTTTTAACGCGGCGTATCCGGCCTCTGTTACAGCATACCAATTTGTTTTATCGAAGCCCTTTTTGTTGTAGTCTCCCTTTATAATGAGTTTATCGTCTTCGAGCTTGCTTAGCGCCGTTCGTATCTGGTATACGGACAAATACGGGAACAGCTCCTGAAACGCGCTGAGAGAGTTATAAGACCAGACATACCCGTCGTATAGATGTTTACCGTTGGCCTTGTTTTTCTCGCACCAAAAAAATATGTACTGCAGCAGTATGGCGGCGTTTACTCCGTATTGTTTGGCTACGTCGACGTCGAACATGTGCATCATACGTTATCAGCTCCGTTCCGCGTAGGGTTCAGACTCGCATATGCAAAACTGAACCTTAGCCCGCATTTCGCTTAGTTCCTTAACATACATCTTATACATTGAACACTGGAGCCTAAATATCTCTTTTAGGAATCTGTCTCCGTTATCGTCGTTTATCTTAGCGCTCAGCGCCCTGATCCTATTTAAGTTCTGCCTAATGAAGTCGTCTATCGTGTTTAATATGCTGTTGTCGAATATGTCGACGACTACCGCGCCGCGCTTATCGCCCGCCGTAGGGTTTTGGGTTTGTCTGTATTCTTGTATAGTCATCTCTTTTTTCACCTCTCAAAATATTACAACGTGCGTTCCTCGTACCCGTAATAGTTCGAACAACAATCCTCGCTGCAAAAAACATTGCCGTTGGAATCCTCGCCGAAGAGCTGGCCTCCGTATATCGTTCTTCCGCAATAATCGCACTCGAGCGTCGTAAGCTCGCTTGAATCTCCGTCTAAAGTCTCGCTTACCTTTTCGTCTAAAAAATCGAATAAGTCTTCCATGGTTTTCTCCCCTTCCAAAATATTACAAATTCTTATCATTTCTATTAATAATTGTTTCTTTCGTTGACATTAATGTCAATTTATGGTATATTATCATTGTTGACTTAATCATACTTTTTGCGGCCTTGGGAGTTAGTCGTTTTCCAAGGCCGCTCTCCTTTTTGTCCTTGACAAATGGTTGGTTTTAGGTTATATTGGTTGTGTGTTAATAGATTTTTTCATTTGTACCTTTCCGCTGTGCGCTTATGCGCCGGCGGATTTTTTATGTTTGGTAGTCTTCGCTTTCCTGCAAGCCTCGTCTATCCTCTCAATCAGCTCGCGCAAGGACGCGTTCTTTTCTGCTGTCAATTCGATCGTCTCTCACATCTCCCCTCTTTCCTAAGTCTTCCATCAGTCTTGTAAAGAAGCGCTAAATTGTAGCACGCTCCGACCATGCCCCATAAGGTTATGATCGCCGGAATAATATACACATACTTTTCAAGTACTCCCGCCATTTTGCAAGCCGCCATCCCGAATTCTCCTAAAAATACGAGACCGAAGTTTTTATATAGGTGTAGGTATAGTTTAGTCTCTGATTTTCTTCTGTTCATCTTAGAACCCCCTTTTATCTCTAAAATCTGATTTCTCGTACTTTTTTACTGTTTTTGTTATATATGATCAAAGCGTCCTTATTTTCCTCAACAAGAGCCCAATTTTCAGGATTCAGATTTTTATCGCTGAGAAATATCTTTTGCGCCCTGGTCAACCTTTTCGGCTGTTTCATGCATAACCTCCGTAGTCTTCTTTATGCGTATTTGTAGCTGTTTACGTGTTCTATCTCACGCCATTTTTCATAGCTGCGTATGTCAATGTACCACTTATGTCCTTGCTTATACGCCGGGAAGCCCTTTTTGTGTATCCAGCGTTCTACTGTATTCTCCGGAATGCCGTACATAGCACGAAACGTTTTTAAATCGACTTGTCTAATCTCTGGCATAGTAATCTCACCTTCCTTTTTATTTTTAAACACCTTTGCTGTAGTAGCCATGGAAAATCGGCGGGCTCGCTCCTGCCGGCAAACATGCTTGCGGACTACTGCTCGTAGTCTTATTGTCGTTTGCGGATATCTTGGCGTCCACTTTTAAATAGGCGTCGGTCAATTCGATCATACTTGAACTTAGTCTTATCACCACATCCATATCAATTGTGGAATGAGACTCGGCTGATAATAATTTGATCTGCTTATAAATAATGTTTCTCAGTCGTATTAGATGCTTTTCGGTCTCCATCTTAGCTCACCTCCCTCTCGTGGTCATAGATAAACTCAAGCGTTACGCCGAATATATCGGCAAGCTTTTTCGCCATCGTCATATCGAGCTTTTTCTGACGCTCGCCGTTTTCGATCAGGCTATAATAGCTTTCCGAAATGTTAAGTTTTTTTGAAATTTCCAGTTGCGTGTAACCTAATTCTTCCCTTAATTCACGTAGATATCGTCTCATACTATTCCCCTTCATCTTCACGTTTTGTAAAGTTTAAATCAATAATAGCACTAACTTCACGTAATGTCAAGAGATTTTTGCAAAAATATTTACAATTTGTGAAGTTGTATTGACTTTACACTTTGTAAAGTGTATTATATAGTTAAATCCAACAATTAGAGAGGATGATTGGCGTGTTGCAACTCCGAGAACTAAGAAAGCAAAAAGGTCTTACAATGAAGCAGTTAGGCGAGATAGTAGGTGTTGGAGAAAGCACCATATCTCAATATGAAAATGGCAAACGCCAGCCAGACTACGACATACTTAATAAATTAGCTGACTATTTCGGCGTATCAGTCGATTACCTTTTAGGACGTACGGACGTGCCAAATCCCGCCGAGAGCCCTCTTGATGGCGTTGAGTTCGCCTTTTATGGTGAAATTAAAGACCTTACTGATGAAGAACGTGAAGACTTAGCTGACTTCGTAAAATATTTGAAGTCAAAGAGGAAAGATGATTGAAGACTTAGGGGAGCCTTAGCCAATGAAAAATTTGCCGGAAATCTATGAAGAAGCAGATGAAAATGACGTCATGATTTTAGAGCATAAAATTGGCGGTAGAAAATCCATAATAGCCCATACTCAAGATACGACCGCTATCGCTATTAATAGTAAACTGATAGATACGGCCGCTGAGGAAAAGACGATAATTATGCATGAGATGGGTCATCATTATACAGGCGCATATTATACTGAGCATAGTAAGTTTGAATTAAAATGCCGTAAAGAGTATCGCGCCCATCGCTGTTCAGTTATGCGCTATTTGCCATTAGAGGAACTACAGGAAGCTGTTAATAAAGGATATACAGAAATATATGAATTGGCTGAATACTTTGATGTGACCGAAGATTTTATACTGACAGCTATTGATATATACAAGCGTCAAGGTAAGCTGTAGGTTCTAAATAATCTGATTCTCTCAATTTATACAAAAGAAAAAATAATTTTAAAAATTTTAATAATAGAGGAGAGGAAGTAAATGTTTTGTAAACATTGCGGAAAGGAAATTCCGGACACAAACAAGTTTTGCCCTGAATGCGGTAAGCCTGTTGACGGAAATTCCAACAACACACCTAACCAGTCAAATGAACCGAAACCCAAAAAGAAGGGAAAAGGCTGTTTAGTAGCTATCGGCATAGTTGTAGTCTTGTTAATAATCATTATAGCGATTGCCGCCAGCTCCGGCGGAGATTCCGATACAAGCGATAACAGCTCTTCCCAAACACAAACCACGACGCAAGCCGCAACAGAAGAATCAACAGCAGACGACGGAGTTCCGACTGAATATAGATCCGCTTTAAACAGAGCTCAGAGTTACAGCGATAATATGCATATGTCTAAAGTCGGAATATATGATCAGCTCACATCTGAGTATGGAGACCAATTTTCAGCGGAAGCCGCTCAATACGCAGTCGATAACGTAGAGGCTGACTGGAACTCAAACGCGTTAGAAACGGCAAAGAACTACAGCGATAATATGCATATGTCTAAAGCTGGGATATACGATCAGTTAGTGTCGGAGTACGGCGAACAATTCACGGCGGAAGAAGCTCAATATGCGATAGACAATATAGAAGCCGACTGGAATCAAAATGCGTTGGAAAAGGCTAAATCATATCAGGAGACTATGAACATGTCTCCCGAAGCTATACGGGATCAGTTAACCTCCGAGTATGGAGAGCAATTCACTCAAGAGGAAGCCGATTATGCCATTGCAAATTTAAACTAATTTAGAATAACTTACATATTGTGGTTTAGTAGCGTGTTATAATTCTAAATACGATTTATAGCACGCTATTATTAATTTGAGGTGATAACATGGCAAAATACAAAAAACGTCCTGATGGAAGGTATTCAACAAGCGTAATTGTAGGATACGATGAAGACGGAAAAGCCAAGCGTAAAATATTATATGGTCGTACTATAATGGAGCTTGATAATAATGTCGCCGAATTTAAAAGCCTGAAAAATAAAGGTATAGTTATTGACGACGCCGGAATGACTGTAGGGCAGTGGGCTGAAAAGTGGCTTGAGCTGTACAAATCGGATAAGGCCTATAATACTTATGCGATGTATAAACGTACGATAAATAATCATATTATTCCGGCGTTTGGAAACACAAGACTGAGTTCGTTAAAAAAGCATCAAATTCAGGAATTGCTTAACGATACTGTAAAAAGCGGACGTTATCGCACTGCTAAACTTATTAAGCTCACTATTCAGCAGATAATAAAGCAGGCTTTGATTGAAGAGTATATATATAAAGACGTTACGCTCGGCCTGTCCTTACCTCAAGAACAGAGAAAAGAAAAAAGGTCTTTGACAGACGGAGAAAAAAAGCTTATACAAAATGCAGATCTTGACTTAAAAGAACGCGCGTTTGTCGACTTGCTATATTATACCGGAGTGCGTCGGGGCGAAGCTCTTGCTCTAATGATAAACGATATCGACTTTGTAAACCGCAAACTTAATATCAATAAGACTCTTGTGATAAAAGACAGTGAGAGCGAGATAAAACACTCCCCCAAAACAAAAGCGGGGAACAGAGAGATTCCAATACCTGATAAATTAATGGAGTCGCTTAAGCAATATATACAGAACATAAATACGGTATATTTATTTACTCAAAAGGACGGCGGTATAATGTCTCGTTCGGCGTTCAGACGTTTTTGGGATAAGATAATCGACAAGTTAAACATAGCGGCCGGGGGAACAAAATATCGACGTAAAGATTTACAGAATGGCGAAGGTTCTAAACCGTTGAAATTGATTGCAAGCGATATAAGCCCGCACTTGTTCAGACACACATATGCGACGAATTTGTATTACGCTGGGGTCGATGTAAAGACGGCGCAGTATTTATTAGGACATTCGAGTATCCAGATGACAATGGATATTTATACGCATCTTGATGAAAATAGAGTATCGGAAGCGGCGGACAAACTTAATAAATACTTTGCTGTTTGACTATATTTTTGACTATCAGAAGGTAATTTATTATGGGTTTTAATGGTGAGATTTTTAGAGTATTAAGCGGCTGTAAATGCCGTAATAACGTTGTATTTGACGTATTTACGTATGTTTTGATTTGGATATTAAAGCAACTTTTAATCAAGGTGTCCGGAGTTCGAATCTCCGATGGGTCACCATATTACTCAGAATCGCCGTAAATAGGCGGTTCTATTTTTTTATACACGATTTTTACACGATTTTATCTAAGATTTCTATAGCTCTTTCCTCTTCGCGGGGGTATAAATGCGAGTATGTATTCCATGTCATTGTGACGTCTGAATGTCCTAAGCGTCTCGCTACTTCCTGTATGTTTATTCCTTCGTTTGCAAGCAGAGATGCGTGGCTATGACGGAAATCGTGTATTCTAATAGTTTTAAGCCCTGCGAGCTTTGCAAAACGTTCGTTTGCGTTAGCTAAAGACGTATCTCGTAGAGGTCGCATACCTCCGCATATTCTATAGTCGTCGCTAAAGCCGTTGATTTCAGACCAACGCCTTTTATGTTCGTTCAGAATATCGAGCAACGGTTTGGGAATTTGAAGCGTCCTAATCGAGCTTTTGCTCTTCGGCGCGGTCTCTCGATCGCCGCCTTTTTGCTTTTGGTCTATACTCCTTGTTACGTGTAAAAGATTACCGTCGATGTCAGACCATTTCAGGGCGTGAATTTCGCCCTTTCTAAGCCCGGTATAAAACGCGATACAAAAGAATACATAATAATCCCAACCGCTTAAATCAGCGCGATTTTGAGCGTATTCAAGGGCGGCGGCTTTATACCTTTTAAACTCTTCTGCGGTATAAAAGTCCATTTCCTTCTTTACGGTCAATGTTTCTTTGAAGTTTCCAAGTTCGCAAAGTATGTTCTTTGGCATGTAGTCCATTTTGACGCCGTAATTTAACAATGTTCTAAATACGTTATATATTTTCTGCTTAGATGTAATATTCAGTTTTTTAGTCGTTCCGTCGTTTTTGGTTATAACCTTTTCGTCTATATGGTTTTTCCATTGGTTTAAGGTTGGTTTATTGAGTTTTGACAGTTGTACTTTACCTAATTCGGGTAAAATATGATTATTTAGAACTCGCCTATATCTTACCATAGTGCTTTCTCTAACCTCGTGCGATCTTATACGAACAAATTCTTCGTATAAATCGTTAAGGGTCATTCGCTTAGCGGGAACCTCTTCTTTGACGTCGCGCAGTAACTTCGACTCAAGCTCTTTTGCGTCGGAAATACCGTACGCGACGCGGTCTATCTGGCGGTTTTCACCGGAGGAGTCTTGATAGTTAATGCGAACGCGGTATTTTTGCTTACCGCCTTTAGAGCCTTTCATTTTGTAAATTGGCATGTTGTCGACCTCCTTAATTCGTATACTGGGTATGTCGTCAAAACTAAGTGTCCCGGCGCACTGAACGTCGGGACATAGTATTTATAAATCAAAATAATTTAAGTTGTATGTAAAATAAATGCAACCATACGTCTTATCGGCTTCGTTCATATCAAAAATCTCTACCGCTGCAACATTTTCTGAAACAGGACTGTACTTGGCTGTAAATCCGTTATTTACAACTTCTTTGAGATCGGCGGCCGGTTGAATGTTATAGTCGCTTAATATAGACTGAACGTTATCAGGATCATATGTAAATAATTCGCCTGTACTATTGTAATACATTTCAGAATACAGATTTAGTTTTACAACGACATCTTGGTATGTGATAAATTCATATACAGGCTCGCCTGTATTGTTGTACAGATGTCTTTGCATTGGGAATGCGCCGCGCGACGTGGTGTTTGTCCAATCTTCTACCGAGTCGGGCTCTCCCATAATGCTATAAAGTTCGTCTACCGATATCCTACTAAATTGCGTAGCGTCTATTATCAATGATCCCGTATCCTCTATAACTGCCGATGGTTGAGGGGTTTCAGCGGGGACGGTTGGTTGTGCGCTTGCTTCGGGAGTATAAGTTGGCGTCGATTCTTGTTGCGATATTTGAGGGTCGTTCTCAACCGGATCGGAAGAATCGGACGCTAAGGCTCCTATAATTAGCAATAATAAGGTAAATCCAACTAATACAAGCAGGGCGATTAAACACCCGTGCGTCTTCTGTTTCTTTTTACACACAGGGCATATTTTAGCGCCCGCGTCAATTTCAGATTTGCAGTATTTGCATTTTTTGGTCGTTGTTTGTTTTGACATTTCTTTCACTCCATTCTCAGTTTCTATTTCTTACCTATACTTCTTACACACGCCTATGACCTTGCCGTAACATTTAAAGCTATCGTATTCGCCGACAGGTATTATTTTATAGCTCTGGTTATGCGATATAAGCCCGTCTGCGCCGCGTTCTTTTACGAATACGTCGCCGTTGATATAGAATATGCCTATTTCGCCTATCGCGACTTCTTCTTGAGGCTTAATATAAAGTTTATCGCCGTCTTTATATGTCGGTTCCATACTATCGCCGCATACTCTTACAACAAATTCAGCTTCCGGCGGCGGCGTTTCCATAAGATCAAGCATGATATAATTCTCGCTGTCGATATATTCGCCTGAGCCTGCCGAAACGGGAGTATCGAAGTATTTTATTTCTGCTTTATAATCGTTCGAATCATCAGATGAATCATTGGTTATCGGCCGATTTAAATTATTTACACGTTCGGATTCTAAATTAATTAGAGTGTTAATTACATTCTTCCCGTGCTCATCTAAGGAGTTATATTTTGATATAGACATACTATATGTATCGTCATATGTGGTGTTGCCGGATATTTTAGTTTTTAAATCATCTGATAGATCGTCCCAAAACATATAATTAGGGTCGACTTGCAGTATTTTACATAGTAACTTGATTTTATCCCAGCGTGGAAAAGCAATCCCATTTTCATAGTTTGAAATTGTTCCGTCTGTAATATTAAGCGCAGCGGCTAATTCTTGTTGTGAAAGATTTGCGTTTTCACGGGCTTTTTTTAATCTGTCGCCAAAGCTCATATATTTCACCTACCTTTTGTGATTAGTATACTTTAAAAATATTAAATAATCAATAGTTTTATTAGAAAAATAATAAAAAATTCTAAAGAAAATAGAATAAAACTATTGACATTCTACTTTAAACATTGTATACTATGATTAAATCAGAGTGGAGGTGACAATAAGTGAATCCTGTAGATGTAATTGAAAAGGTTATATTTGAAAAAGGGTTAAAGAAAAATATCGTTGCGAATAAAATAGGTCTTACGCCTCAACAATTTTCAGATATGTTAAATGGCAGACGGACAATAAAATCCGCAGATATTATCCCTATTTGTGAGGCGTTGGAAATTACGCCTAACGAATTGTACGGAATGAGAGATTAGGAGGTGAGACGAAAATGTTACAAGATAAACCAAACCAAAACTTATTAAACGCATTAAGGGATAAGAGAATTACTCAAAAACGGCTGGCGAAAGAGCTGAAGATACACCCTAACAGCCTGAGTAATAAACTGAACGGGAAAACGCCGTTTACGGTCGATGAGGCAATAAAGATAAATAAGTTGCTCGGCAGTAGATATTATATCGAAAGGTTGTTTGACAAGGACGCGCCGGTAATGGCTTTTGGAGAAAAACCGATCGAGTTCGCGGAGCTTGAACAAAACTGGCACTGCGTGGGCAAGCATTTCTACTGCTTCTTAAAGGATTGGAGAGAGAAAAAGATAGCAGGTACAAATATGCCTTGCAGCGACTGCAAATACGCAATGGCGGGATTATGTAACTATAGCTCCGCATACGACCGGTTTAAAGTCCTCGAGATCGCGTCCGGCATAAATCAAGGTTCGTTTATGCGCGACCCATACGCCGGCGCCGGTAGAAGAAATATTTATTAAATTGATTCGGGGGCTTCAATAAAAATAGGGCAATTAAATTCATTGCAAGACGAATTATCTGCGTTATATTCGCAGTAATGAAATTTTTTGCGATTTTCTGGGAACCTGCCTACTGCGGGAATGTCGATATACTCGATAGTGATTTCTTGTTCGCAGTCCTGCACCGGGCAATGTCCAGAGCGATTTACATACATGGTTTAACACCTCCTTATGAATATATTTGCTCTATTTTACCACAATTATTTGTGGCGGTCAAGATATAAAACGCAATATATTGTGTATTTATACGACTAAAAAGAGGTGAGAGCGTGAAGATATTCGATACCGATCTTTCGGTCAAATATATTATTTTTGAGCTGGAAGGAAAAAGATACACTGTGCAGTTCAGGGATAATCTGCTAAAAGGCGTACATGATATAAGCATTTTCGCTGGCAGAAATACAACAAATATAAAGATACTGGACGCATACCCGCCATTGAAAAGAATAGCGAAAGAGATATGGCAGGTATACATCCCGTGTTGGCTGAACGTTATAAAGCGTCGGCTAAAATGTAACCGATAGTGAGGTGATTTAAAGTGAACGCATTAACAGAGATACTCAATATATCTAAACAGAGGGCGGCGGAGATAGCGAGCCAAAAGAAGTTTTCGACCAAAGAGCTTGATGAGCTTAATATAGTAACCAAGTTCATATTTGCTATTGAAGATCATCAAAGAAGTTATATGAAGAAAGGAAGGTCTGGCAAAAATGGATTGGAAAGCAGGTGAAAGACAAAGTGAAAAAGGTTATGATCGCCGATGTGAAAACGGCTTTGGAAATTTACAGTAAATACGGCGAGCTTTCCAACAATGAAATAAAGATACTTTATAATAACAACGCCAAAAGCACGGTTGCCCGGCTTATGAGGGAAGCTAAAGCCCAGATGAAAAAGGACGGCAAAATATCTTCCAGGTCGTATTTAGTGGACACTGAGAGCGCATATAAGGCTTGGAATATCGATGTTAAACGGCTTGAACGTTTGTTTAATATGCAAAAGCGACTTGGTTTTACAACAGAAGGAGGAACAAACAATGAATAAACTATACCTACACCTATATAAAAACTTCGGTCTCACATATTTGGGAGCGTTCGGGATGGCGGCTTGCAAAATGGCCGGAGTACTTGAGAAGTACGTATATATTATTCCGGCGATCATAACCTTGTGGGGCATGATTGGAGCGTGCTACAATTTAACGCTTCTTTACAAGGCTGAGGCAAGACTTAGGAAAGAGAGGAGGTGTAAGAGATGATCGAATTGACTGAGGAAAAGCGCCTGCAACTGCGAATGTTGATACAGTTCGTAAGTATGGCGTATAAGGACAAGGACATAGAAGAGCAATTCCGGGATTACAAACGCGAGCTAATAAAAAATCCGCCGGCGGCTAAGCGCACAGCGGAAAGGTACAAAATGAAAAAATCTATTAACACACAACCAATATAACCTAAAATCAACCGTTTGTCAAGGACAAAAAGGAGAGCGGCCTTGGAAAACGACTAACGCCCAAGGCCGCAAAAAGTATGATTAAGTCGACCGTGACAATATACCATAAATTGACATTAATGTCAACAAGATAAACAATTGTTAACAAAAATGATAAGGATTTGTAATATTTTGGAAGGAGAGAAAGGAAAATGACGGGTTATTTAAAGTTAGAAGCGATAGTAGATAAAGAGGCTGATGTTGAGGCCGACTTTGAGACGTGTGGTTTGAGCGATGGTGAAATATTGTCGGTAGTCTCTTGGCTTCACTATAGTGTAATTGAAAGTGTTGCCAAAAATTTGGGGCTCAACGCTGAAGAAACGAATAATAAGATCGGGCAGATAATAATGCAGTCCCGCGACGCCCTATTAGAGCTATATATTTCAAACACAAAAAAGGAGAAAAAGGAACATGGCAACGTTATACGACTTGACCGGCACATATAAGCGGCTGTACGAGGAACTCTCGGGCGGGGAGCTGGACGGCGAGACGTTTGAACAAGCGTTTCGCGATACGCTCGAGGCGGCGGGGTTCGATGAAGAATTTGAGGATAAGGCGGACGGCTACGCTAAGATAATAAGTATGTTAAACGCCGATTATGAAGGCGTGACGGCTGAGAAAGAGAGGCTGGACAAGCGGGCTAAGGCCATAAAGAACAACATCGAGAGGACGAAAAAGAGGCTTCAATTCGCTATGGCGGAGTGCGGTAAACCAAAGTTTAAGACGCTGTTGTTTTCGTTCAATATACAAAAGAATCCGCCTTCGGTAGTGATCGAGGACGAGAGCAAGATAAGCGAGGAATATTTGATAAAGCAGGCTCCGAAGATAGATAAGGCGGCTATAAAGAAAGCCATTGCGGCGGGTAAAGATGTATCGGGCGCAAGCCTTAAACAAAGCGAGAGTCTTAGGATAAGGTAGGAGGAAAGAACATGCAAATTATCAGAGGTAAGATAGACACGGCGGAAAAGGTCGTAGTATACGGACCCGAAGGGATCGGCAAAACGACGTTCGCCTCAAAGTTCCCAAATCCGTTGTTTATTGATACTGAGGGAAGCACGAAACATTTAGACGTGGCGAGGCTGCCTACGCCGCAGAGCTGGGAGGAATTACAGAGCGAGATCAAATATGCGATCGATAACCCGGACTGCTGCGGGACGCTGGTAATAGATACCATAGACTGGGCTGAACAGCTTTGTATTGAAAGCGTTTGCAAAAAGCACGGTAAAAACGGTATCGAGGATTTCGGATACGGCAACGGCTACGTATATGTGAAAGAAGAATTTGGAAGACTTTTGAAGATGTTAGACGGCGTGATAGACAGAGGAATAAACGTGGTTCTTACCGCGCATAGCCAGATCAGAAAGTTTGAACAGCCGGACGAGTTGGGAGCGTACGACAGATACGAGCTGAAACTTGGCAAGAAAACGTCGTCGCAGACCGCGCCTTTAGTGAAAGAGTGGTCGGACATGCTGTTGTTCGCGAATTACAAAACTATATCGGTTGCGGCGGACGATAAAGGGAAAAAGCATAAGGCTCAGGGCGGGAAGAGAGTTATGTATACCTCGCACCACCCGTGCTGGGACGCTAAAAACAGACATGGCTTAGACGACGAGCTGGAGTTTGATTTTAAAGAGATAGAACACATATTCTCGAACGTTAAGCCTAAACCGGAAAGCGAGCCGCAAGAAGAAACTAAGCGTATAGAGCGAGAGATAGAGGATATGATCGACGCGGCGCCGGTTTCAAACGAGGCAGATACGAAGCTCGACGGTCTGCCGGACGAGCTTAAAAAGTTGATGGAACAAAACGACATAACTCCGGCGGATATTCAAGAGGCGGTAGCCGATAAAGGATATTACCCCGAAGATACGCCCGTAGAAAAATACGATCCCGAATTTGTAAACGAGGTCTTAATAGGCGCGTGGGATCAGGTTTATGGGATTATAAAGAAAAATAAAAAACTACCTTGGGAGGAATAAAAATGGCAGAATACAATAAGGACGAACAAAGAGAGTTAGGCTGGGACGACGTTATAGAAAACGACAGTCCGGAATTTGTGATAGTCCCGGACGGAGATTACAATTTTGAGGTAAAGAGTTTCGAGCGAGACAGGTATCCGGGCAGCGACAGAGAGGGCGGACTTCCGCCGTGTAATATGGCCGTGCTCAATATCAGCATAGAGAACGATAAAGGCGTTTGCAACATACAACACAGGCTGTTTTTACATACCCGCTGCGAAGGTCTTTTATGCGAGTTCTTTACGGCTATAGGGCAAAAGAAACACGGCGAGAAGCTAAAGATGGACTGGAACAAAGTTGTAGGCTCGAGAGGCAGAGCGAAAGTAGGACACCGCGAATACAACGGCGAGACATATAACGAAATAAAGAGGTTTTACAAACGCCCGGAATCGGCGCCTAAAAAATCGTTTACGCCCGGGAGGTTCTAAACGATGGAGCTTAGACCGTATCAGGAAGAATCTAAAAACGCCGTATTCGGCGAATGGGAAAAGGGAAACAATAAGACTTTGCTTGTTTTGCCTACGGGCTGCGGTAAGACCGTAGTATTCGCTAAGATAGTGGAAGAATGCGTCAAGCGCGGCGAGCGGGCGCTGATCTTAGCCCACAGAGCCGAACTTTTGAATCAGGCGGCCGACAAGATATACAAGGTCACCGGGCTTAGGAGCGCTCTTGAGAAAGCTGAAAACAGCTGCGCGGACAGTTTCTGTCGAGTGGTAGTCGGTTCAGTCCAGACGTTAATGCGCCAGCAACGGCTTGAACGATTTGAGAGAGATTTCTTCGATACAATAATAATAGACGAAGCGCACCATTGCTTATCCGCGAGCTATCAGAACATACTCGGCTACTTTGAAGACGCAAAGGTTCTCGGCGTTACGGCGACGCCCGATAGAGGCGATAAACAGAATTTAGGCAAGTTTTTCGATAGTTTAGCTTATGAGTATACCTTGCCTAAAGCGATAAAAGAGAAATATTTATGTCCGATACAGGCGCAGACCATACCTTTAAAAATTGATATAAGCGGGGCAGGAGTACAAGCGGGGGATTTCAGAGCCGACGATATAAACTCGGCTCTCGATCCGTATTTGTATCAGATCGCGGACGAGATGTCTAAGATATGTCGAAATCGTAAAACGGTGGTATTCCTGCCGCTTATTAAGACAAGTCGGAAGTTTTGCGATATATTAAACGGCATAGGATTGAAGGCAGCCGAGATAAACGGAAACAGCGACGACAGAAAAGAGATATTAGACGATTTCGAGGCAGGAAGATACGACGCGATTTGTAATTCCATGCTGCTTACCGAAGGCTGGGATTGCCCGGCGGTAGATTGTATTGTGGTTTTAAGACCTACAAAAGTAAGGAGCTTGTATTGTCAGATGGTAGGACGCGGAACGCGGCTGTCGCCCGGAACGGGTAAAGAGAACTTACTACTGCTCGACTTCTTATGGAACACCGAAAAACACGAGTTATGCCGACCGGCTAATTTGATCTGCGAGAACGACGAAGTGGCGCGGCAGATGACGAAAATACTTTCGGAAGCGGGCGGACCGATGGATATTGAAGAAGCGGAGATACGAGCGAGCGAGGACGTTGTAGAGCGCCGCGAAGAGGCGCTTGCTAAACAGCTAGCCGAGATGAGAAAGAGAAAAAGAAAGTTAGTCGATCCGCTGCAATTCGAGATGAGCATACAGGCCGAAGACTTGTCGGGATACGTTCCCGCGTTCGGTTGGGAGATGGCGCCGCCGTCCGAGAAACAGAAAGCGACGCTCGAGAAGCTGGGAATATTGCCGGACGAGGTGGAGTGCGCCGGTAAAGCGGCTAAGATACTCGACCGTTTGGCGAAACGCAGAATCGAGGGGTTAGCGACGCCTAAACAGATCAGGTTTTTAGAGAACAAAGGCTTTTTACACGTAGGACAATGGCAGTTCGACGACGCTAAAAATATGATAGCGAGAATAGCGGCGAACGGTTGGTTTATACCGCACGGTATAAACCCGCAGACATATATTCCAGGAGTAGGATAAAGTATTATGGACAACAACATCAGTCTGATCGATCTGCTTAAATGTATCGATCCCGTTAATCTGAATTATCAGGAATGGTTAAGCGTCGGTATGGCGCTTAAACACGAGGGTTATTCGGTATCGGATTGGGAAGAATGGAGCCGGAGAGACGCGGAAAGATTCCATCATGGCGAATGCGAAGCTAAATGGAACACGTTCGGCGGTTCCGGCGCTCCCGTTACCGCCGGTACAATAATAATGCTCGCAAAACAAAACGGCTATAAATTCCACAGACAAGACAAAGCGTTTGATTGGAACGATGAAATAGGCGGCGACGAGCTTACGGTAATAGATAAAACATGGGTGGAACCGAGTTCTTTAGAGATACCCGATACATGGGATCCTGTTAATCAGCTGATTACGTATTTGGAAACGTTATTTGAATCGAGCGAGAACGTTGGCTATGTGACCCGAAGTTGGATGAGAGGCGGCAAGCGTTTGCCGTCAAAAGGCTGTTGGGATAGAACCGCAGGGCGGTTAATTCAACAACTCGCAGAATGTAATAACGATATAGGAAGCGTGCTCGGCGATTACGACGGGGAGACGGGGGCTTGGATACGTTTTAACCCTTTGGACGGCAAAGGCTGTAAGGACGCGAACGTTACCGATTTCAGATACGCTTTGGTAGAATCCGATTCTTTGGAATTAGAACGGCAAAAGGCTTTGATGGAGGAGCTGGAGCTGCCTATCGCGTGTCTTGTATACAGCGGCGGTAAGTCGCTGCACGCTATCGTGAAGATCGGCGCGTATAACTATAACGACTACCGCGATAAGGTGGACTATTTATATAAGGTCTGTGAAAAGAACGGACTTATGATCGACAAGCAGAATAAAAACCCGTCGAGACTGAGCCGAATGCCCGGCGTTATGCGCGGCGGGCAAAAACAGTATCTCTTGGCCACAAACATAGGTAAACAGGATTTTAACGAGTGGAAAGAATGGATAGAATCCATAAGCGACGACCTGCCGGATCCCGAGAATATGGCGGAGGTGTGGGAGAATATCCCGGAGCTGTCTC
>JAHZIG010000004.1 GCA_019419865.1 Clostridiales bacterium
CCTGATTTTGAGCATGAAAAAAGGGGCCTGATTTTTCATCAGGCCCCGGTGGGGTGGTTCCTCCTTTCTTGCCGAGATACAAAAATACCGCCCGTAGTCTCGTTTGGGCGGTACTTTGTATAAGGTTGGCAGTTCAATTATTGTAGATTTATCGTGTATGCCCTTGTCAACCGTTGCTTCTGTCAACGTATATAAATCCGTACCGCTTTTTCATCTCTGCGGTAGAGGCGCTTACAAGATCTATGCAGCCCCATGCAGTGTAACCCATGACGTCGACTCCATCCTCTATGGCTTCTCTTACTTGGACGAGATGGTCGTTCAGATACTGTATCCTGTAATCATCGTTTACCGTGAGTTTCCCGTCAGCATCGGTCACGAGCGCGTCCGCTGCGCCAAGCCCGTTCTCGACTATGAACAACGGTTTTTGGTATCGGTCATAAAACCGATTGAGAACATATCTTAATCCTTGCGGGTCTATCTGCCATCCCCATTCGGAAGCGTGCAGATATGGGTTCGGTACGCCGCCGAGAATGTTTCCGGGTCCGCGCTCTATAGTTTTATCGGCGCTTTCGCATATACTCATATAGTAGCTGAAACCAACAAAATCAACGGTGTTTTTAAGAATTTCATCGTCGCCGGGCTCTTTATGTATCTTTATGCCGTTCTCGCGAAAATAGCGTTTCATATACCCCGGATATTTGCCGCGGACATGTACGTCGCCGAAAAAGTCGTTTTTATGGTCGGTATCCATCGCGGCAATGACGTCGTCCGGAGCCGGAGTGAGCGGGTAAACGGGCATACTGAGTATCATACATCCGATCTTCGCATCGGGCGCCATATCATGCGCGAGTTTCACCGCCGCGGCGCTCGCAACAAGCTCGTGGTGCACCGCTTGATATAGATCCTGCGGACTGAGCTTAGATTTGTCGGTATATATTCCCCCGCTTGAAAACGGCTCGTGCAATACGGAATTTATCTCATTAAAAGTCAACCAGTATTTCACTTTATTACCATAACGCTCGAACAGTGTTTTTGCATATTTCTCATAGAAGCCTACCAGTTTTCTGTTTACCCAACCGTTATATTTGACTGAAAGATTGAGCGGCGTTTCATAATGCGATATAGTAACGAGCGGTTCTATCCCGTATTTAAGACACTCGTCAAACAGATCGTCATAAAACTGCAGCCCCTTTTCGTTAGGCTCCTCATCGTCGCCGTTTGGGAATATCCGACTCCATGCTACGGAAGTTCTGAAAACCTTAAACCCCATTTCGGCGAATAGCTTTATATCTTCCTTATATCTATGATAAAAATCTATCCCTTTTAGTTTCAGATTATCGGGCGTCGGCGCGGACGTCACAGGACCTTTGATCCCGCGAGGCGTTACATCCTGTATAGAAAGCCCCTTACCGTCCTCGTCATATGCGCCTTCGCACTGGTTAGCGGCGACCGCGCCGCCCCAGAGAAATCCGTCGGGAAATCTCATATCCATTATCATGACCTCCTTATATTGATAATAGTTTCGCCGGCTGCGATATTTGTAGTTTTCACGGCGGTCACGCTGTCGTAATTATCGGCGTTTGCGACCACAATGGGCGTAACTGTATCGCATCCCGCGGCTTTTATCGCGTCAATATCAAACTCGAGTAGTAAATCTCCCTTTTTAAAGCTCTGTCCCGCGTCGACGCAGACCTTGAATCCTTTACCTTTCATACCGACAGTTTCAAGCCCTACATGAATCAGCAGCTCAATACCGCTTACAGAAGTAAGCCCGAGCGCGTGACGGCTTTCCGGTATAGTTTCGACAACGCCGTCAAACGGTGCGAACACTTTCCCCTCGGATGGTATCACCGCGGCGCCTTCTCCGAGCACGCCGGAGGCGAATGTTTCATCATTCACCTCTTCAAGCGGTATAAGCGTTCCCGTCACCGGCGACGCTACCGTAAGCGCCATATCCGAGTCGGCGGCGACTTGGTCGGTCGCATCGCTCGAAGAGGTGTCCTCAGCGCTTTCCTGCATCGGCTCCGTATTCGTATCCTTAAAGCCGAGTATCCACGTCAAAACGAATGAGAGTATTATAGAGACCGCGGCAGTCGCTATCGCCATAAAAAAATTATTCGCCTTTTCAGCGCTAACGAATATCGGCATCGCAAGGAGCGAGGGAGACGCAAAGGATTGGGCCGTAACATTCATTATCCCCGCGAATATTCCCGTCAGACCGCTTGCCGTACAGAGCGCGATAAGCGGGCGTTTTAGCGGCATTGCAACGCCGTAGAGACCCGGCTCTGTAACCCCGGCGAATAACGCCGATACGCCCGAAGACGCCCCTATCTGGCGCAGCCTGCTGTCCTTAGACTTAAGCGCAACGGCGAAGCACGACGCGCCTATGGCAAGATTGCTTATGAGCATCGCGGGCAGCATCAGCGCCTCGCCTTCCGGAGTTTCGAGCGCTGCGAACACTACCGGGATAAACGCCCAATGCATGCCTGTCATAACGATAAACGGCATTGCGGCCGCCATTATTACATACGCCGCTACGCTTGCATGCGTTTGTATCCAGATAAGCACGGATGCAAGCACGTTTCCGATGAGCGAACCAAGCGGTCCCAAGATGATAAACGATATCGGCGCTGAGATCAGCAAGATTAGCATCGGTTTCAGAAAGTTTTTTGTAAACGACGGCGTTATCTTCTCAACGAGTCTTTCTATGTACGACATAACCCAGGCGGTCAATATCGCGGGAATAATCGTTGACGAATAAGAAGCCGAGGTCACGGGTATGCCGAGAAAATGCAGCCCGCCCTCGGTCTCGAGCAGGGATGTAAACGACGGATGTATCAGTATCGCTACCACCGACGCTACGAGGACCGGGTTTGTATTGAACTTTCGCCCTGCCGAATACGCAACAAGTATAGGAAGAAAGTAGAACGCGCTGTCGCCGATAACGCTCATAAGCTGCATGGTCTGGCTCTCGGTATCAAAGAACCAGCCGAGGATTATTATGAGCACCCTTATCATACCGGCTCCGATAAGCGCGGGAATAACCGGCGACATACAGCCCGAAATTGCATCGAGTACTGCGGAGACGGGATTTTTGCGTTTGGCCGTTTTACGGACAGAGCCGCCGTCGTCGTTAAAACTACCGAGTTTTATTATCTCGCCGTAGCATTTCGCAACCTCGTTACCTATTATGATCTGATATTGCCCGCCCTTGCGCATAACTCCGACAACGCCGGGAATCCGCTTTACTTTATTATCGTCTACGCCCGTCTCATCCTTTAAAACAAAACGAAGTCTTGTCATACAATGCGTAACGCTGACAACATTTTTCTCGCCGCCTATCTGCGCTATGATCTGCTTTGCGGTCGATGAATAATCCATGATCTTGTCCTCCTTAAAATAAATTTTTTATTGATGATATTATAACTCTTTATTTTGACAAACAGAAGTATCTATTTGTTTGTCGGCATAAACCTTTTGGTTATTACTCATTAGAGAGTCTATACTATTTCAAGCATAACTCGTTTGCTTTAGACCGATAAACATATCAATATTTTCGTTTTATTTGCAGTTATATTACAATATTTATAAAGATAAATCGCGGCTTTACAAAATTATTAAATTTTTAATTATCGCCGCTTATTGCCGGAGTTTTATATTTGTAAGTAAAATCCTAAGAAATACGTTCTCACCCTTTAAGAACGCCAAAGATATTCTAAAACGGTAAATAATGCGCTTAATTACATTTGAATAATAAAATATAGTTAATAACAAGCGTGAAGCGAATTAAAAATGTTATGCATACAAAAACCGCCTGGATACTTGGCGTGATTATTTATTTTCTCTCAGTGATTAGCTAATATAGATTTTAACATTTTGTAAACATTTCTTTAGCATTAAAAAAACACTTTCGGGCTAATATATGTACGTCAAATGGAAACGACGTATTAATTAAAAATGTAAAGGAGATTTTATAAAATGGCAAAATCAAAATTGGTAAAAACGAATGAAAAAATCGCGGAGAGCGTAGTCGACGGCTATAAGAAGATCGAAAACGGAGTTGTAAGCGGTTACAAAAAAATTGAAGACGGAGTTGTAGGGGGATTTACAAAAATGACCGATAAATTTGTAGATCAGTTTTTAACGCGCGACGGCGAGAGCGTAGAAGAGGCCAAAAAACGATTGGCGGAAGAACAGGCGGCTCGCGAGAATAAGAATAAAAAAATTTAATCAAAATCGCGCCGACTTACTCCGTTAACGCGTATATTCAATATTACCGGAAATAAAGGCTAAATTATAAAAGAGATCGGCAAATACGGTATCTTTACCGCTAAGCATGGGGGAAACAAAATGAAAAAATTTGGGGAAATATTTAAAAAAATATTTTGTCTGCCGCCGCTGCTCACGGCGGCTATCGCCGCGCCTTCTTTTATATTCGTGTTCGTCATGCTTTACATCGGAAATAACAGTGCCCTTTCGTACATATCTTATGCGTTATCCGCCTATGCGACGATAATCACGGCGACCGGCTTTCCCCAAATTGTTCGTGCGATGCGCGACGGTTTTAAGGAGACGGCGGTTATGAAAAAGATACGCGGTAACCCGATAGGCAACAAGTTTCTGGACGATTTTATATTTAGATCGGAGCTCTCTCTGCACGGCGGTTTGGGCATGAATATATTGTATTCCGCATTGAACTTATTTTCCGGGATCAGGTTTCGCTCCGCGTGGTTTGTCTCCCTCGCTTTCTACTACATCATGCTTTCAGTTATGCGCGCCGCGCTTGTCCGTTACGTTCACCGTAGTAGAATCGGCCAAGACATCCCGTCCGAGCTTCGACGTTATCGCAGTTGCGGGATCCTCCTTCTGCTTATGAACCAAGCGTTGATAGGTATAGTTATCTATATAGTGTATCAAAATAGAGGGTTCGATTATCCGGGACTGCTGATCTACACAATGGCGCTCTACACGTTTTATATAACCATAACGGCGATCGTCAACGTTATAAGATACAGAAAACATGGCAGTCCCGTATTATCCGCCTCAAAGGTAATAAGCTTGACCGCGGCGCTGGTATCCATGCTCTCTCTTGAGACCGCGATGTTATCCAGATTCGGCGCCGATCAACCGGATTTCAGACGTATCATGACCTCGGCGTCGGGCGGATGCGTCTGCATTATCGTACTCGGAATGGCCGTATACATGATAATCAAGTCGACAAAGCGGCTAAAGGAACTTGAAAGCAGCGATTCGCGATCATAACTTTATTTAATAATTAAAGATATTAATGTAAAATCGGACGAAGATATTTATTTTTAGAGTAAATATGCGCTATACTTGCGATATAGGCATTGTTATGATATAATCATAGCATAAACGTATCGAGGAGGAAACGCCATGGATATACGTACGCTCAAATACTTTCTCGCAGTAGCGCGCGAGGAGAATATAACAAAAGCCGCGGAATTTCTGCACGTCACCCAGCCGACGCTTAGCCGCCAGCTCGCAAAAATGGAGGAGGATCTTGGCGTACAACTGTTTTTGCGCAATAAGAAAGGCATATCTCTCACAGACGAGGGTTCTCTTTTAAGGCGTCGGGCGGAGGAGATCGTTGAGCTCGCCGATAAAACTGAACGAGAACTTACTATGCATGAAGAAACGATCGAAGGCGAAATCTCTATAGGCTCAGGCGAACTCGCTGCGGTTCAAGCGCTGCCAAGCCTTTTTGAGTCGTTCAAGGAAAAATACCCTAACGTCGTTTTCGACTTATACACGGGAAACGCCGATCAAATAAAACAGAGACTTGATAACGGTCTTACGGACATGGGCATATTATTGGAGCCTGTGGAAATAGATAAATATAATTTTATCAGATTTAAAATCCCCGAACGTTGGGTGGTAGTCATGCGCGCCGACGACCCTCTCGCGGAAAAAGAAAGTATTACGATCAACGATCTTGCCGGTCTGCCTCTTATTTTCGTGAAAAGGCAGAGCGTGCGCAACGAACTCGAAAGCTGGTTCAGAGAGCGCGTAGAGAATTTGAATATCGTGGCGACGAGCAATATGTCCACAAACGCTTTGATCCTTGTGGAGCAAGGGTTTGGATACACGTTGGTGATAGAGGGTTCGCTTCCGTTTTTGGATACGTCGAAAGTGTGTTACCGGCCTTTTTCTCCCGATAAAACTACGACGTCCGTACTTGCATGGAAGAAGAATCAGCCTCTTGCTCCCGCCGTCAAAAAATTTTTAGAGCATATTTTCAGTCAATTGAAACAGTAGTTATTTTGTAATACAATTTAGGCATTGCTAAAAATTAAAAATAGGTATTAGACATTTTAAATCATTTTAGATATACTAAGTGTAGAGAGAGCTCTTTACACTTATTTTTTTGGCGATCGATCGAAAAAGTCGCCAAAGCCGCAACGATTATATTCAAACAAATTACATTTAAGGAGGATTCGACAATGAAAAAATTGATCTCAGTATTGATAGCCGCGGCTATAGTTATGGGAATGTCTTTGAACTCGTTTGCAATAAGCGACGACTTTTATTCAACGGAAACGGAAAGTATCGCGTCGGCGCTGGCTCAAGTAAGCGACGACGAACGTAACGAATTTATAAACGAAAATCTTGATATACGTTTGCAGGATATGTCGGTTTTGGTAACGCTTACCGCAAACCAAAACTACGATCGGATCGACGAAGCCGTCGCTAAGGCAATAGACGACGGGTTGACGGCCGTCGAGATAAAAGAGGCGATCTATCAGGCGGCGCCCTACTGCGGATACGCAAGAGCGATAAACGCTATGGACGCGGCGGACGCGGCGCTTACGGCTTTGGGGGTAGACCTTCCGAACGAGAGTCGTATCACCTCGACGGAGGAGGAGAGATACTCCGACGGATTGGCGGTTCAGAGACATATATTCGGGCCTCAGATAGGTACGATAACCGACGATATGACGCTGAGTCAAAAACTTCAGACGCTGTATCTTTCAGGTATATGCTTTGGAGACTTTTATAATCGCGCCGGATTATCGCTTAACACGAGAGAGTTTCTCACATTCTGTACTATAGCGGCGAACGGCGATTGCGAGAGCCAGGTCGGCTCGCATACTACCGGTAATCTAAACGTAGGACATTCAACGGATATGCTCCGCGCGGCGCTTCTGTTAAACGAAGAGTATAACGGCGCGGAAAAGACGGCCGCGGCATTGAGCGCGGTTAACTCTGTTAAAGGCGAACCGGCCGAGGGCGTAGCAGAACCCGAAATAGCCGAGACGATAGACGTCGACTATTCGACAGACTCGCAGGAGCTTGCGGATATTGTATCGCATTATGAGACTGACGACGAAGACGGTTATTTAAGCGCTAATCTCGACGCTCAAACGCAGGACGTTATTATAGAAGCGATAAACGCATATATCGATGGGACCGACGCGGTAACCTCAGATAACGCGAGCTTACAAAGTTTGATCGATCTTATGTTACTCGGCGCCGAGGGCGGCAGAGAGACCGATATACCGGCCGCGGTATCCGCAAATCTGGCGGCGGGAAACACGGCCGATACAATGCTCGCTTCCGCGCTCTTGTGTACTCCGTACAATGGGTTCCCGATAACTCTTAATTTGATGAGCGCGATAAATTCGGCTTTAGCGGATAATGCGAACGCCGAACAAGAACCGATCGTTATCGCGATGCAGATCGGCTCGCCCGAGATGACGGTAAACGGCGACATTATTGAGATAGACCCCGGCAGAGGAACCGTTCCCGTATTAGTTAGCGACAGAACTCTTCTTCCCGTTAGAGCCGTGATAGAAGCTCTTGGCGGAACCGTCGAATGGAACGACGCCGACGCGACGGCGACTCTCGCATATGGGGAAGACGTTATACAACTTACGATCGGCAGTACGACGGCGTATCTAAACGGAGCCGCTCAGACGCTCGACGTCGCGCCGGTCCTTATCGACGACAGGACCATGCTTCCGATACGGTTCATCGCGGAGAGTTTCGGTTTCAACGTAGGTTGGTACGAGGATACGCAGACCGTCTCGATCTCAAACTCTGCAGGCTCGACCAACTTAAACGAGCCGGCTGCGACCAATGAAGACGAAAGCGAAGAGAGCCGCGCACTCGTAGTATATTTCTCGGCGACCGGCAACACCGAGGCCGTAGCGGAGACCATAGCGTCTGTAACGGGAGCGGACGTCTACGAGATAATCCCGGAGATACCGTACACAAGCGAGGACTTGAATTATAACGACGACAATTCCCGCGCAAATCAGGAGATGAACGACGAAAACGCCCGTCCGGCGATCTCCGGAGGTATAGAAAACATTGACGACTACGATACGATATTTCTCGGCTATCCTATCTGGTGGGGAACTATGCCGAGGATAATCAACACATTCCTGGATACGTACGATCTGTCCGGGAAAACGATACTTCCTTTCTGCACGAGTGGCAGCAGCGGTATTTCAAGTTCTGTAGAGCGTATAAGAAATATCTGCCCAAACTCCGACGTTAAGGACGGTATGAGAGGAACGTCTTCTACGGACGCGGCGCAAATCCAAGAATGGATCGCAAGCGCCGGCTTAGAAATAGAATAAGAAGAAGTGTTTTACCTTAGATCGCAAGAAATCGGGGCCAAAATAACTTAAAATCAACATTAAATTATAACAAATAAGGATTGTTGCTTACCAATATGCGGCAATCCTTTTTTCAGCGTCGATAAAAAAAGCCGCGCAAATATGATAAAACGCAACGATCATATAGCGATCGTTGCGTAAGATACCAGGTATTTAATTGATTTTTATTCCCATCGTCATAATAATTTTTTGTCAGCTTTCATTTTTACCCATGCGCTTTTTATCGATAAACATTATAATATTTCCCAAAACGGGTATTCTCATCAGCTGATCTTTCTCGAATACCTTAAACAGTACGATCAAGACGCAATAGAATATTGCCGATAGCGCGATCGAAAGTATTACGGCAGCCGCGTTTGAGGAGCTGAGCTGATACAGCCCCCTGTAGGAGATATATGTCAGTACGCCCATTAGAGCGCTGCATATTACCGGCTTTACCAGCATATTCTTTAGATTAAACCTACCGCGCGCAAGCCTGCATATGCTTATCCACTCGATCAAAAATACAATAAACTGACATACGATCGAACTGATTACCGCGCCGTAGATATTTATCTGGGGTATCGCTATCAGAACAATATTCAATATTATCTTCACAATACAGCCGACCGCCAAAGCGATGGCCGGTACGTATACCTTGCCCATACCCTGCAGAGCTCCGGTTATTGTCTGATTGAGCGCCATAAATATTAGTCCTATCGCGCTGAATCTAAGCAGATCGTAACCAAGCGAAGCGTTTGGGTATATCAAATCATATATTGGCTCCGCGAGCATTATATATCCGACGGCGCAGGGCAGGATAAGCGTTATAGAAGTCAATATCGAAAAATATATATACGAGCCCGCGCGATCCTTATCGCCGACTGCCTGAAACTTGGATATCGTAGGCACCAACGCAGTTGCAAAGGCTACATTAAGCGCGAGCGGAAGGTTTATCAGAGTATCGCTTTTTGAAAGCATTCCGGCAAGCCTTACGGCCTCGTCGCCGAGTTGCTCTAATGTCGGATTTACTATTCCGTCCACGAAACCCTCCGCCCCGGCGACGCCGTGCGGCGGAATATACGCGGCGAAAGCGGTCTCTATACCCCTTGTTATCGTCGCCGTATCTACGATCCTGCTAAACGCGGTAATAACCGAGCAAAGCGAAATGGGGATAGCTATTACGAGTATCGTTTTCGCTGTTTTGGCAAAATTCCTTTTCACACCTCGCTCAAAAGCCGCCCCTTTGTAATCGTTATTTCTTATATATTTATATATCAGATACAGTGCGCTCACGACGGTCGCGACGGTCGTCGCAAAGTTAGCCCAACCCGACATTATCTCCGGCAGCATGTCGACCGCCGCAAATACGAAAACGACCGTCAGGACGGATTTAAATACCTGTTCGATTATCTGCGATACGCTCATAATATTCATTCTGTTTATTCCGGAAAAATATCCGCGGAATACGCTCGATATACATACGAAAAATATCGACGGCGCAAGCGCGGCGATCGTATATTCCACTCCGTCCATGTTTAATATATAATGGGCTATCGGTCTTGCCAGCGTAAACATTAACGCGGATAAAACAAGCCCAACGACGGCGAAAATGATAAGTGCGGTCCTGAAAACTCGTTTTGCCCCTATATGATCCGATACCGCTACGCGTTCCGAGATCAATTTGGAGATCGCGTTTGGGATCCCGACCGACGACAACGCCAAAAGCAACGTGTATATTTGAAACCCGGCGGAATAAAATCCGTTTCCTGCGTCGCCGAAGCCTTCTATATTAGTTATGACCAGTCTGTACAACATGCCGAGCAGCTTGACGACGATCTGGGCTGAAAATATAATTATGATATTCGCTATAAACGATTTGCCTTTCTTTGCTCCCATTATTATCCACCTCGAATAACAGTTCATTTATATTACACGTAGGCGCTACGGAAAAGTTGGAGTAATTTTTTAAAATTTTCGCTTGTTTATTTTCTATAATATTAAAAAACCGCTCCGCTCTCCGCGAAGCCGGCGCCTTTTCTCCGGCATAAACGCTCAAAAAGTCCCGCGATGCGACGGGCCGATAAATCGACATTCTCCGCCGCGCCGCGCGGGACTGAAATTATAATTATTTAGTATAAAGTTTGCTTTTAAAATCGATTTGGTTTTAGTAAAGCGATGTTTTTAATTACTCCGCGTCATAAACGGTGTTTATTATGTTGAGAGCGTTGAGCGTTCTTGGGTATCCTATATACGGCATACAAGTAGTTAATACTTCGAGCATATACTGTTTATCCTTGCCGGCGTCCATATTTCCGGTAGTATGTCCGGTAAGCTGCGACTCCGCGCCGCCGAGAGCCGCGATGCAACACCATGTCAAAAGCTCGTGCTGTTCGATGGTAAGTCCCGATCTCGTGTAGAAATCCCCAAAACAATAATCCTCAAGATAGCTTCTGCCGGTTCTAACTTCGCCTTCGGTCGGTTTGACGCCGCCCATATCTCCAAACAAGCTTGTTTGCGCCGCCTTGCCCGCGTCCCATCTTGTTTCTTCCGTGACCGTAGCCTGACTTTCAGGTCTCTCTATCCCCTGTTCGTCAAATACGTCGTTTACTATTTCGATCGCTTCCAAAGCCTTAGGCGCGCCGACATACGGAGCGCAATGGTATACCGCTTCCGTGATCTCGACCGGAGTAAGACCTGCATTTAGCGCCGCGTATACGTGCGCTCTGAGCATGGTCGTCGTTCCCAAGGTCGTAAGTACCGTGAGTCCTATCATCTCTCTATCCGCGTCGCTCAATTGTCCCGATTGATAGATATCCCCATATAATACGTTATTCGTAATATCGAATAATTCCGTATCGGCGATATTCGACGGTATTCTTACGCCTTCATATAATTCGTTTACCTTCTCTGCAGCCGCTCTTTGTCTATCGGACATATCGCTTGTAACCTCCTTTGACGTAAACGTCGGTATTCTCATGTTGTCGTTTGTTATTGTAACTCTTTGCTGTTCGTCGTCCCACATAACGTTCATGTCGAAGTTTTCGGCAATAAATCTGATCGGGAGCATGGTTCTGTCATTGATAACAACAGGCGCGGAATCAAGAGTTACGTCCTCGCCGTTTACCGTCGCCGTAGGGTTTCCTATCTGCATCGTTATCTCGTCGGCAAACGTAACGGTAGGAACTGCGGCGCTCAGCATCGCGGCGCTTAGCAGGATCGAAAGCGGCGTTTTGATTTTCTTCATAAACTAAATCTCCTTTAACTAATTGTATATTTTTTATTTATGATTTTTATCTATCGTTAATATATAGGTCGCCGTCCGAGTGGGATCGCTCCATTCGATTTGTATACCTAAATTCTCCATGGTTGCGCGGATAGGGATCATGGTTCTGTCGTTAATAAGCTCGGGCGCCGAATCCAACGTTTGGGCTTGACCGTTTACTACGACCGTATTTGAACCAATAGTATAAACGATAGTATTTCCGTTATAATTTATCGTTGCGCTTTGCTCCGCGTCGTTCCACTCAACGCCGCCGCCTAAGTTCTCTACGACCGCGCGAATAGGAAGAAGGGTTCTGCCGTCTACGATCCTCGGAGCCGAACCTGTTTCGTCGACATATACCTCGGCGCCGTTTACATACATTACTGGATTGTCGATCTGCAGCGTTATAACGCTGTTTGTATCGTTAATCTCTCTATATAAGAAGTCCTTTACATAAGTCATCGCCTCTACGAAATGTTCGTCCTGAAAGCTGTGCACGCCGCCCTCTATAACGTGGTACTCTACGGAATTCAGAAGTCCTCTCAGCCGCTCCGAATAGCTTATAGGAACTACCGGATCGGCGTCGCCATGAATCAAAAGCGCGTCTTTTGTGAATCTCTCAGCCTGCGCGTACAGATCGTAATTAACCGTATCCTCAATAAGCGCTCTTCCAAGCGTTACTCCGGTAATCTCAAAGGTCTCCGGCATATCGTCCCCCATTGCGGCGAGCTCCGCGGCGGAGTCCTGTATCACAAAAGCGGGATAAAACATTATCTCGGCTTTTACATAATCCATATTTTCCGGAGCTGTGATCGCGGTCGTCAATCCGCCTAAACTGTAGCCCATAAGAAATACGTTATTAGCGTCTACAAAATCCCATGTTTTCGACGCGTCTATCACGGCTTGCAGATCCGATTGAACGGTACGAGGAGAAAGCTGCGTCGTGTCGCTGTCGCTTCTGCTGTTTGCCGAACCGAAACGCAGATCGTAACAGTACGTGGCGATCCCCATTTCCGCAAACTGCGTCGCATAACGTTCGCCTCCCGAACAGGTTCCGCCCAAACCGTGAGTTAAGATCACGAGCGGAACTGTTTCGGCGTCGGTTTCGGGCAAATACAATTCGCCGTAAATATCCGCTCCGTTGTTATCCACGTGCAGTTCTACCCTTGTATAACCGTCGGTTTGTTCGATAACGTTATCGGTCTGCGCGAGCGAAGTTTCTACTGCAAAAACGTTTGTCGCTGTAATCAGCGCCACGGCGCACAATAGAATGGAAATAACTTTTTTCATAACTTAAAACTCCTTATTTTGTTATATTTTTATTTTACAGGCGATCTAAAATTGAGTTTGATTTTTAAACCGCCATTTTATTATTTTTGTAGATTATATAAGATCATGTTTCATCAAATTTATCAATATAATAAATCAAAGAATTTAAACTGGATTGAAGCTCGTTTATTTGCATATCCAGTTTATTTTTATATCTTATCAATAAATTTTTCCTTTCGGTCTTAGCGTCGTCGCCTTGATGTTTAAGCGTCATATACTCTTTAATATCTTTAAGCGGCATATTCATATTTTTAGAAAAAGTACTGACTCGAGTTCTATACAGTCGTTATATCCATATTCTCTTATCCCTGTTCGATCGCGTTCTATACAGTGGATAAGTCCAATACTCTCGTAATATCTAAGCGTTGCTGAAGAGACGTTATACTTTTTGGATATGTCCGATATCTTCATATGCTTTTCCTCCGATCTCCCCCGCTTTTTATACGTCGCTCCCCGTCGATACAGAAATAATACTCACTTGAGATTATTTCTTAAGTGTTGCTTTTTCTTCTTGATTGCAGTATAATCCATATATATCTCCAAATCAATGGTCAAGTATGTCAAATATACGGTATACGCCGCGTTTATGATCAAAGTGTGGCGTATGCCTTGAAAAAGTCCGACGAGGGCATTGAATTTAAAATAAATACAAACTATAATTTAACAAAGGGGTATATACAGCGTGTTAAGAATAATACTCGATACATATATATTCAACAGGAGGTAATTAAAATGAGCGAACGCAAACATGAGGATCTGCGGGTCCGTAAAACAAAGATGGCCATACGCTCGGCCTTTGAAGATATGATTTGCGAAATGGATTACAACGAGATATCCATAAAAGAACTGGCGGCGAGAGCTATGATAAACAGAAAGACCTTTTATCTGCATTATCAGGATCTGGACGCGCTGCTGGAGGAACTTCAGGATGAGGTCGCAAACGAATTTCTAAAACGCAACGTTTCCTACCGCAATATGTCCGATATAAAACATCTGATAAGAGTATATTTTGAAGCCGTGACTAAGCAACCGCTTCTGCACGAGCGATTGCTCTGCTCCGGCAGCTACCGTCCGTTTAGCGACGAAGTCAATAGGCGGGTTATGGAACATAGGAGAAAGGCCAACCGCGGCGCGTTCGGGCTCGACGAGCTGTCCGAGAATCTTGTTTTCGCATATTACGGGGCGAATTCGTCTCTGCTTTACAGACAGTGGGTAGAAGACGGCAAAAAACTGCCGCTCGAGGATTTGATAGACGTCGCGACCAAATTGATATGCGACGGCATGTCAGCATTCGTTAAAAAATAATTTAATATTATACAAACGCCGCCGCTAAGTAGCGTATTAGAAACGACTTAGCGGCGTTTTTTATACAAGGCGTTTATTTGAATATTTGCGCTTTTTAGATCTAACGAGATTTACGGAATCACATCTTCAATCGGCAAACCAAAAAATGAACGGCCGTATAATCAGCCGTTCTACCGCTTTATCTATTCTATCATAGTATATTCCGCTCCGTTCGTCATATCAAACGATCCAGCAAGTCCGGAAGTATAATACACCGCGTTACTATCGGTTATAAACACGGCTTCAAATCCGCGGTTTGTCTTCCAATATTCTATCGCCTCGTCAAGTCCCATAACGAACAAAGCTGTCGAAAGTCCGTCCGCCGTTGTGGCGTCGTCGTTTATAACGGATACCGACGCAAGACCGCTCTCCGACGGATAACCGGTAGACGGGTCTATTATATGATGATACTTACGCCCGTTTTCCTCAAAGGCCTGTTCGTACGAGCCGGAGGTAGCGATACATTTATCCGTCAGCTCAAGACGGGCGATATTTTCTTCGCTATTCTGAGGATCGGCTATACCCACGCGCCAAGCGCTTCCGTCGTTTCTTGTTCCCACGGCCTGTATCGCGCTTCCGAAAGATATAAGTCCGGATTTTATGCCGTTATTTAAGAATATTTCTTTAACCATTTCGCTCGCATAGCCCTTTGCGATCCCGCCTAAATCGACAGACGCGCCGCTCTTTAAAGAAATGTTGTTTCCTTGTATTTCAATATTATTATAGTCGACTTTTTCGAGCTGAGCTTCGATCTCGACGTCGTCGGGTATTCGATAGTTATGTCCGAAAAATCCCCACAGATCCATGACCGGCGCGATCGTTATATCAAATGCTCCGTTCGTCGACTTTCCAATCTCGACCGCAGTATTCAGTACAAGCGCCGTTTCGTCGTCTACGGTTCCCGCGCCGCTGTTATTTAACGGATAGACATCCCCGTCTTCATTTAAGCGCGACATTAACGTATCGAGACGATTGATCTCATTTTCCGCCTCCATAACCGCTTTTTCCGCATTTTCACCGTAAGCGGTCAAGGTAACGGCCGTGTCCATCGCGAATATAATTCTCTCTTCCGGCGTTTCTTCAGACGTTTGAATTTTCCTCCCGCCGCAGGATACAAGAAGAGAACACGCCAATATAATAATCGGTAATATCCCTATTTTTCTCATTTGACAGCTCCTAATCCTATTTTATGCCGCGCCGTATCTTTTCGCTAAGCTTTAAAGCGTAATAGACGACAAATACTATCAGCCCAATGATCGCCGCATATTCCAAAGCCGCGGTCAGGATCGGGCTCTCATAATCTATATACGCATACTGCCGGATCGAAAATAGATACGACCATACCTCATTCTTGATAAACGAGTACGCTCCAAACGCCGCGATCGCCGCCGCGGCCGCTTTAAAAACATATCCGACTTGTTTCGGCGCCTTTTTAAGCGGTCGTATAACGGCGCTCCAATGAAGACCTATATGGATCGACATAAGAATCAGCCCCCAATGCGTGCACAACATATGCATCGTTCTTGCAAACGAAGCTCCCGTTCGAATACCCAAGAATGAGAATACATATCGAGACAGCATGATACCGCTGAGCGCCGTTCCCAACATAACGATTAGCAAGAGTAAGTCCGCCGCCGTAAAAATTATCCTCAGCGCTGAGTATTTGCCCTTGGTTAAGTTTTTCAGCCATTTATAATTTAAAATATGATGTATTATAAACAGCGTTATCATCGCCGCCCCGGCGTATTCATGAAAAAACTGACCGGTCAGCTGATACAGCATAAGACAAATCAATAGAACCGTCATAGCCGCGTCTACAATAATTTTTACGATCCTTGTTTTATTCATGTCAAAACTCCGTTTTAAAGCTCAAGACTCCGCGCCCACTCAGCTACGTCGTCGCGAGCGTTTGCAACGTTGTTTCTGGAAATCGAGAGACCGTCGGAGACGACGTTCGCGTCCGGCTCCAATTCCTCGATCGTTCTGATCGTGCGCGAAAAGCCGCTGCCGCCGTGGGTCACAAACGGAACTATAGTTTTTCCGCTAAAGTCGTGTTCCTCAAAGAAAGTGTACATAGGCATGGGCAGCTCCGAATTCCAGTTTGGATAACCGATAAATATAACGTCGTAATCGGCTAAATTTTCGATCCTGCTCTCCAGCTCCGGTCTTGCGTCGTCGCGAAGTTCGTTATACGCGTAATCAAGAAGTTCGTCGTGAGTTCCGGGATATTCCGCTACGGTCCTGATCGCGAATAAATCGCCGCCTACGGATTCCTGAATGAGCTGAGCTATATACTGCGTATTGCCGTATACCTCGCCGCCGTCGGCAACGCGAATCGCCGAAGCGGAGGTATCGGTCCCGTCTGTCTCGGGAACCGTAAAATATGCGATCAAAATGTTTCCGTCTACGTTCGCGCCGCTATCGCCGGCTTGCTCGCTTTGCGCGTCGCGTTGTTGGTCGTCTGTCCGCGCGCTTTGCGTTTGTCCTGCGCTTTCCGCGTCGGTCCGCGAGGTATTATTGCCGCTGCAGCCGGCGGCGGATAAAATCAACGCCGAGCCGAGCAGAGCCAATATTATCTTTTTAACAGTCAACGTAATCACCATGCCTTTCTATTCTATAATACTCTGTCGAGCCATTCGTCGATTTCGGCGTCGGAACCGTTTGCGGTAAGCCCTTCGAGTATATTCGCGCCTTGCGCCGCGCTTCTGATCAAGTCCATACTAACTTCAATATCGCTGGACGAACTCGTGCAAAACGGTATCACCGTCTTTCCCGAAAGGTCGTAGGACTCCAAAAACGTTCCGATCGCCATAGGCGCGTTATAGTACCAGATCGGATACCCTATAAATACGGTATCGTAACTATCCATATTATCTACAAGCGCCGCAAGTTCCGGTCTGGCGTTTTGCTCTTCCTCAGTTCTCGCTCGATCGGCCAGACCGGAGCCTGAATACGGTTCCTTCGTTTCGATACGGAACAGATCGCCGCCCGTCCGCGCGCTTATATATTCCGCGACTTCCTGAGTGTTGCCGGTATGCGAGAAATACGCGATAAGTATAGCGCTTCCGGCGCTCTCGTCCGTCGTATCGGATCGATCAAATCCGAGTTCTCGCACCCAATCGATTATATCCCCTCTCGCTTCGGACACGCTGTTTCTTGATACTGAAAAACCGTTGGTCTCGACGGTCGCCCCTGGTTCCTGACGAGCGATCTCGCCTATAGTTCCCGCAAAGCCGCTGCCGCCGTGCGCAGTAAACGGAATAATAGTTTTCCCGCTCAAATCGTATTCATCGAGGAACGTATACATCGGCGCCGGCAGATCCGCGTTCCATATCGGGAATCCAAGAAAGATAACGTCGTACTTGTCGAGGTCGTCTATATGCGAACTCAGCTCAGGCCGATCGTTTCTCTCCATTTCCGCCGCCGCAAATTCAAGCAGTTCCTGATGCGAAGCGGGATATTGCTGAACCGTTTCTATCGCAAACAGATCGCCGCCGGTCTCGTCTTGGATCGTCTGCGCGATAAACTCTACGTTTCCGACGACCTCTCCGTTTTCAATCACGCGGCTTGCCGAAGCCACCGCGTCGACGCCGTCGGTTTCAGGAACGGTAAAATACGCTATAAGGATATTCGAGCTCGAATCCGCAGCGCCCGCGCCGTCGCTCCCGCTTATCGTCACTATCCGCTCGGCGTCGTTCCAACCGACGCTGAATCCAAAGCTTTCAGCGATAAATCGAATCGAAAGCATGGTCCTGTCGTTGATGATCGTAGGCGCCGTATCGAGCGTATAGCTCTCCCCGTTTAGATACGCCGCGTCGGAGCCGATCGTCAGTCTGATCGTATCTGAGCCGTATTCGAGAGTAACTTCCTGCGCGGATTCGTTCCAGCTCGCCGTTCCGCCAAATTCTTCAACTACCGCGCGCACGGGGAGCAGAGTTCTATCGTTTATCACGACGGGCGCCGTTCCCATGCCGGGATCTATCTCTTTTTCCTGTCCGTTTACCGTCATGATAGGATTGCCGATCTGAAGCGTAATTGATAGTCCGTCAGCGCCGTCCGCCGCGCCGGCGGCAAATACGGCTATACACGTAACGCATAGCGCCATAGCCAGCGTTACGGCTAAAAATTTCCTGATCTTCATTTACATACCTCCTCGTATAATATCTTTTAGATGTGTAAAGCGCATTAATAACTAAATTTGATTATTTGATTCTATTATCTCGCTTAGCGATATATGTTCGTTTCTGTAACGCGCCTCCGGATTCTTGTCCGCCATCGTCAGCCCTATAGCTTTATGCGGGCAATTCTGGATGCACGCGAGGCAGAACAAACATTTTGCGCTCTTTCGCTCGGCTCTGTTTTCTTTTACCTCTATATTCCCTATAGGACAGACCTTTTGACAGATCCCGCAGCCCGTGCATCCGTCCTTGATAATAAGCTGTTCTCCGCTGTTGAACTGCGGAACCTTTTCATTCATAGCCATAAGCTCTTCGTGATGCTTTTCTTCCTCGTCCGTTATGGGCGGTATATATTTCCTGCGCGCCTTCACGTCGGCGACCGCGGCGTCCAGCTGCGCCTCGACGTTTTTATCTATGGATTTCTGCTCGTTCATATCAAATACGGGCAAATAGTTATCGACCATTAAAATGTTGCAAGCGTAATCGAGTTTAATACCCGCATCTTCGGCTATTCTTCGCGTATATTCCGCCGCGCCGCTGTGACGGTTGCCGTATGTAAGTATCGCGTAAAAATATTTGGTCTTAAAAACAGCCTTATTCAAAAAGTCGGTTACGATCGAAGGCGGCATATTGCAATACACCGGGAATACTATACCTATAGAATCGTCCTCAAAAACAAGATCGTCACTATGAATGATCTGAGGAATACTTATCGGCTCGTCGCTGAATTTTTTCGCCGCGTACAAGCTGTTGCCGGTTGCCGTAAAATAAAATACCATAGTTTATATTCTCCTTTTTAATATAATTTTGATAACTTTCATATCAGTCCCTAAGCGCCTCGAGCGTCGCGGAACCTGAAGCGTTTGCAAGCAGTCCGGCGCCGTATTCCGCTTTGCCTATAGGGATAACGGGAACTATCGTCTGTTCGTAAATATCGCTGTAGAATATCGCCAGATCCGGCCCCGCGGCCCAATAACCGAAATCCCCGATCTCATAATCCCGCGTAGTCTCTTCGTCGGTATCCAGAGCCTTCGGCAAGGTCATGCCCTTAGCGAAGCCGTTGCGCTCTATCAATTCCATTTCAAGAGGCAGCATATTATAAAGCTCCGCCGCCGCTTTAGAACCGTTTAACGTGATATAAACCTCGAGACCGCCAGCGGTCATCTTTATTCGTTCGCCTTCGACGCTTTCAAAGTTTTCCGCGTTCGTCTCCGAATCGTTTGCGGCGGAGCCGGTTCTTTCCGCCGAAGCGCAGGCGGATAATGTAAATATCGCCGCTGTAAATAATACCGCGATCGCTATTCTTTTAATCATATCGTTTCCCCCTAAATTAAACTCGATCAGATCCGGCGCGATCCCAAATACTCCAATATATACTCCGTCGCCAGCTTTGCGTCGTCGCCGTAAAAACCGTGTCCTGCTCCTGAGATCACTTTTAACTCGGCGGACGGGTAGACCTCCGCGGCCCGTTCGGAATAGGAAAGAGGAACAATGTCGTCCTCGTCTCCGTGTATCAGCAAAACGTCTCTATCATAAGACGAGATCGCCCGATATATATCGTATCCAACGAGCGGTTCAAAGTACGCGCGTCCTACTGTCATCCACATAAAGTAATAAGTATCCGGGATATCTTCAACGCTTTTAAATAACTCGCGCGATCTGCAAGGACAAACGCGGGATATAAAAGAATCATTCCTCGAATATCTTCCTTGCGCTCCGCGGCGGCGATCGCCGAAACGGCGCCGCCCTGACTGCTTCCCATCAAAAAGATATTATCTCCGTCTATATAATCGAGGCCGCGTATCGTCTCGATTACCGCGTCCAAATCGTCCTTTTCGGTAAAGACCGACATCTCTAAAGTCGAGCCGTCGCTGCGGCTGCCGGGACTTCCGCCGCAGAAGTCGAAACAGTAGACCGCGTATCCGTTTTCCGCCAGAACCTCCGCGTATTGCGCGCCGACCCGATAATTCCCTCCGAAGCCGTGCGAGAATATCACCGCCGGTAGTTTTTCTCCGGCGTTTTCCGGAACGTATATCACTCCGTAAATTTGATTTCCGCCTCGATAAGCGTAAAGTTCTTCAGTCCTGTAAGAATAGGTCTTTGTATTATTTTCACCGCCGCCCCGAGCAGGCGACTCGGTCTGCGCTCCTTCCGTATCCGCCTGCGTTTGAGCGGAAGTTTCACGCGGGTCGCTCTCAATAGTCTCGCAGCCTGCAAACATAAGAATCGGAAGTAAGAGGAAGAAGAGCGCCGCGATAAACCTAACGTTCATAATCCTATCTCCCGCCAAATCCGTTTTCGGATAAATATGCGTCTATATCTCCGGTCTGGGAAGGACGCGCGAATAGTCCGTCGTGAACGGAAGCGCCCTCGGCCGTCTCTCTAATAAAATCCATAGAATTATTAAATTGCTCCGTATCCATAGACGCCGATTGGGTGAACGGATAAATATCCACGCCGGTCAGATTGTAATTCTCCAAAAATGTTCCTATGATCATCGGCGCAGTATGCCACCATATCGGATATCCTATGAAAATCGCGTCGTATCCGTCGACCGACTCCGGCAAATTCTGAATTTCAGGCCGCGCGTTACTATCCCGCTCTTCCAACGCGACGTCGCCGCATTCGTTGTAGTCTGTAGGATACGGCTCCACAGGCTGGATCTCAAATATATCGCCGTCCGTCTTCTCCTGGATATACGTCGCCATCTCCTCGGTGTTTCCCGACCACGAAAAATACGCTATCAATACGTTTCCGTCAAACGCCGGAGTCGTCGCGTCGCTTCCGGAATCTTCGGAGCCGGAAGGCTCGACAGTAGCGTTATCCGCGGTTTCGGTCGACCCGTTTGCGTAATTATTCCCGGTCTGCGAACATGCGGCAAGCGAAAAAACTAATAACATAGCCAATATGGCGCTAAAAATCTTCCTCATAATTGATTCTCCTTTACATACATTCCATGAGGATCTCGTATATCTCGTCCCTGCCCAGCTCGCGCGGATTGCATTTTATTATGTTACAGGTGTCCGCGACGCTGCGCAGAAGCTCCGGCGTTATCTCGACCGTAGATTTCAGCTCCGAAAGCTTGGTCGGCAGTCCGCATTCCTTGATGAACTCCGCCAAAGCCTCGACGCCTTCCTCCGCGGTCTCGACTCCGAATACGACCTTGGCAAAACGCGTAAATTTGAGCTCCGCGTCCTTTAAGATATGGCGGTAATATGCCGGGTGGATGACCGCGAGCCCCTGACCGTGGTTACAGTCGGTGTACGCGCCGAGCTGGTGTTCTATCTGGTGCGCCTGGAAATCGGTCAGGCGGCCTACCTTTAAGATCCCGTTCTCCGCCATCGCCGAATCCCACATCAAATTGCCGCGCGCCTGCATATCGTTAATATCCTTAAGCAGTCTGCTCATATTGACTACCGTGTTTCGCATTATCGCAAGCGCAACGTCGTCCGATACGTTGTCCTCGTCCGAATTTCCCAAATAGGTCTCCATAGCGTGGCTCAAGGTGTCGAACGCGCCGGAGAGTACCTGCATACGCGGAACCGAAGCCGTATACGCCGGATCGAGAACCGCAAACGTCGCCGCGCTACCTACTATAGGGCCTTTCCACTTCTTGTCTTCGACCGTGATAACGGCGCCCGAATTCATCTCCGCGCCCGTTCCCGAGGCCGTGACCACCGCGCCCATAGGAACGCCGTCGGTCGGGAATTTCCCGGACTTATACTCCATATCCCAGATATCCTCGTCTATCTTAGCCTGAGCGGATACGACCTTACAGCAGTCGATAACGCTGCCGCCGCCGACCGCTAAGATGAAATCGACGTTTTTATCCTTCGCGAGCTTCGCGCCCTCTTGAACCTTAGAGTATTTCGGGTTGGACGTGATCCCCGAAAATTCTACGACTTCCTTGCCCGCCTGAGACAGGAGTTTTATAAGTTCGTCGTATACGCCGTTCTTCTTGATCGAGCCGCCGCCGTAGGCGAGCATGACGGTCTTGCCTATCTTTCCCAGTCCGGCTTCCAAAGCCTGAGCCGCGGCGCCCTCGCCGAAATAGACCTTTGTCGGATAAGAATAAGTAAATTTGTTCATAATAATCTCTTATCATTCCTTGCCCTGCGGATAAGAGAAATTTTAATACTATATTATGCCGGCGCAGGGCGGCGGAATGGAGATTATTATACGCCCATGCGCGTTTCCGAGCGCTATGCGAGGAAAATTTCGCGCGGGCGCTTAAATCCTGCCGGAGGCTAACGTGAAAGGAATTTTCACGTTAGATTCTCCTTTTAAAGTTTAATTAAACGCCAACGAATTATTTCGTCTGTGTTGATTTTTACTCATATTCACATTTTAATATACCGCCAATTCATTATCAATGGTCAGCTACATATATTTTCGGGTTTATGCCACATTTGACAGCGTTATGAGGCGTAAAATTCCTCGGACTTCGCTTGCCGCGAAACGATTTATTTGAGCCCTATATTGTTGAATATTTATATAAAAATAAGTTTTTTTAGGTAATATAATCAAAAAAGTATTGACGTATCATAATCGGCATGATAAAATTAATTTAAACTTATAATCAAAAATTGTAAAAGCGTAAGACGAAAAAACAGAATAATCTTACGCAGGGTGGAGGGAAAGTATATGTTTAAGCGTCGCGTAAATAAAACTTTTTATTTTATTTTTTCAATTCTACTTATATCGAACGCATTACTAACAACAAGTACGTTTGCGAGCGGATATAGCGAACTTCCCGGTTATGCGACGGAGGAAATCCCTGTTAATAAGAGTATAGAACATGCTAAGTATATAAAAATTCTTTGCAGCGATAAAAATGGGATATACGCATATGCCTTTGATTCTTATGGCGATTATATGCGAAATATATTTATTGATTACGCCGGAAACGTTTACGATAATTTGGAATTATTTGGCATAGAGAGCGTTACGGATCCGGATAGCGTAAGCGAATATGTCGAAGTTTTTAACGATGGCGTTGCAAGAGTAAAATGGGGCGATTATTACGGATATATTGACGAAAACTATAACTGGATAATTCCGCCGGTATATTCTACAGCGTCCGATTTTGACAACGGGTACTGTGTTGTTCAATACGGCCAAGACGCTGAATACTTGATGAACAAAGACGGAGAAATACTTGTCGAGGCGGATTATTTTATCCATAACTCAAGCGAATCCGCCGCGTTTGAATACGGTTATTCGTCGGTTTTCAGCAACGGTTACGCCGCGTATGTAAAGAACAACGAGGTATACTATTTGGATAAAGATCTAAATTCTATAAAAGCGGAGATCAGCCGGCCGTACGAAAGATTCGGAAAAACGGAAATGTTCTTCGACGGCGGAACGTTGGTAGAATGGCGATACACAACCAATGCTGAAAGCTACAATTATTATTATAATATTATAGGCCACGATGGAAAAGTCAAGTATACCTATGAAATGACAGTTCCGGGAACTGTAGCGTTAGGCGAACATTTTGTCAATGTACTCTCCGATGGGAACGTTTTGTTTGCCTCTCCCAATTTTAATAGTGGTGAACCGAACGTCGGCAATCTAAGTTCTAAGTTTATATTAGTTTCAAGCGACGGGCAGGTGATATTCAAAACCAAAGAACTTGAATATTTCGGATATTATGGGAATTTTTACAACTTTCAAAGTATCGATAATTACATTGTTAGAAATTGCTTTGTAAGCGGTATACAGTATTATGACTTTAACTTTGAACAGGTGTGCGATATAAAACGATCAAAAGAGGACTACGTAGTTATCGGCAACAATGAAGTTATATATAACGATAGTATTGTAGCGGAGCTGGACGGCGCTCTTGAGGAAGATTCGGATATTATCGAAATAGAGAAAATTATATTGACCTATCCTGAAGACAGTCAAATAAAAAGAGGAGTCAAAACTGTCGATCGCAGTCGGATACCTAACAATTATAAGGAAGTCGTTTTAGTATATATCGATAATGATAGGTTAACGTTCGATAAACAACCAATACTGGAAAACGACCGCACCCTCGTGCCGATGCGGGCGATATTCGAGGCGCTTGAAGCCGAAGTCACATGGGATAACGACACCAACACTGCGACCGCTGTAAAAGACGGAACCACTATCTCAATAACGATCGATAGCGACGTTATGTACAAAAACGGAGAGGCGATACAGCTCGACGCTCCGGCGAGGCTGATAGACGACGGGTATACGTTTGTGCCGCTGAGAGCCGTGTCCGAGGCTTTGGACTGCGACGTGCAGTGGAACGAGGAGCAACAACGGATAGATATATTGAGCGATTGAGTTCGCGACCGAAAATGTAATATATATTGTAGTACGAGGTAAAAAGTTTATGAAAAAATTAAGCATGGGATTATCGGTATTGATCATGATGTTATTTATTTTTATACCTGTAACCGCAAACGATGGTATAGATATAAGCGACGACTTTATCGAGGTTGAATTGGATGAACTGAAGGGCGCGGCTACTATAGAAAAAAACGGAACTACTCTCGCGCTAACGATAGGAAGCGACGTTATGTATAAGAACGGAGAGGAGATAAAGCTTGGCGTTCCTGTTAGTATTAAGTATGCCGGCAATGTATTTGTGCCGCTTAGACCTATAGTCGAGGCGTTAGGCTGTGATGTTCAGTGGAACGAGGATTTACAACGGGTCGATATAACGACTAAGTAAAGTTCGCCTATTCTTAATTGCCCGGGTCGTGAAAACGCTGCGGCCGCTTCAATTAAACTATTGCTTTTCGGCAACATGAGCGCTAAAATAATAATCGATAATCTTATAAAGCGAACTATGCGGAATGGAGGCAGTTTATGAGAATAGCTACGTCAAAGCAAATGAAAGAGATCGAACGCCGCGCCGACGAATCCGGGCTTTCGTATTATCAGATGATGGAAAACGCGGGAGCAGCGGCGGCCGAGGTCGTAAAAAGTACCGAGAATTTTAACGAAAAGGTTATCCTGATCTGCGCGGGAACAGGCAATAACGGAGGAGACGGTTACGTCGTCGCAAGACTGCTCAAGGAGTCGGGCGCGATGACTTTCATAATGACGTCCGACGGCGCGCCCAAAACCGATTGCGCCTTGACAAATTTTAATAAGGCGCGGGATATGAATATAGAGATCGTGCAGTTTGATCCTAAAACTTCGCTTCCGCTAATATTGGGCGCCGATATAATAATCGACGCGATCTACGGAACGGGCTTTCACGGCGAATTAAAATCTGAAATTCGCGCGTTTACAAAAATGATAAACGAAAGCGACGCGATAAAGATAGCCTTGGATCTGCCGAGCGGAGTCAACGCCGACACCGGAGATTTCGATCCCGACGCGGTAAAGGCGGATACCACAATAGCCTTCGACAGCTTTAAGCCCGCTCATATGAGCGATAAGGCCTTGTCTCATATAGGCAGACCAATACTTAAGGATATCGGGATCCCGGACGATTGTCACGATATAACGGTCGATCGGTAAAACGATATAATTTTATAAAATTTTGCGCCGCATCTTTTGAGCGGCGTTTTTACTATCTCTCTTAACTGCCGCTATAATTATATTGAAATTCTATGCTATTTGATCGTCTTGATACGCGCGTCTTTAAAACGTATAAATATAGCGTTTATTAATAGGAATTAAATAACGTTATATTTATTATATGCAGCGTATTTCCAGATTGAATATATTAGAAACTATGTTATAATAATATTACTATATAATATAAATGAAAAAGAGGAACGTAAATGAATCTACTCATGTCAGATATCTCGCTGAATCCGCCGTTTGAGCAAAATGCGGAAAACAAATATATAGATTTATCAAAATTTATAATTTCAAGCTGTATAGGCTGTTTCGGTTGCTGGATAAAAACTCCCGGCAAATGCGTTATCAGAGACGACGCCGCAAAAATATATCCATTGATCGCTGGCAGTTGTAACGTAATTTACGTAAGTAAATTATTCTGCGGATCGTATGATACGACAATGAAGATAATTTTAGAACGCGCGATACCGATCCAGCAGGCGTTCATACGCGTATACGGCGGAGAAACGCACCATGTTCAAAGAAACGTAGTTTCTAAAAACGCGGTTATAATCGGATATGGAAGCAAAAATAAAGAGGAACGGATAGTATTTGAAAATCTGATCGAGAGAAATTCTAAAAATATGCTTTTTAACGAATACAAAGTTGTATTCGCCGATAAAGAAAATTTAAGTAAAGCGGTAGACGAGGCGGTGAAATCATGGAGAATTTAATAATAATTAACGGAAGCCCCAGAGGCGAGAGATCAAACTCAAACGAGTATTCAAAGATATTTAAAACCTATTGGAACGAACCTGTAGAGAGTTATATTATATTGGATAAACGACATTCGGACGTTTGCCGTAAAATTAGCGATTACAGTAATATCTTATTCGTTTTTCCGCTGTATGCAGACTGCCTTCCCGCTATATTATTAGAATTTTTAAAAGAACTTGAAAAACATGATATAAAGAACAAGCCGACAGTGCACGCTATAATCAACTGCGGTTTTATGGAACCAGAACAGAACTATGTCGCGGTTGATATTTTGCGTTTATTCTGTCAAAACAACAAATTTAAGTTTGGAACAGTTTTATGTATTGGCTCGGGAGAGGCTATTTTAAAAACGCCTTTTTCCAATTTGGTTAAGCGGAAGATAAGAAAAACTGCTGCAGCGATAAAAAAGAATAAAAATTTGATCTTAAAAGTAACAATGCCGATCCCAAAGAAATTATACGTAAAAGCCTCGGCAAGCTATTGGCTAAATCTCGGCGCCAAAAACGGTATAGACTATGAAGAAATGAGTAGAATGGAGATTGAGGACAAGCTAAATCCTTAAAAACATACGATAACTTAAGGGAACAGATAAAAGTCGTTCCCTTAAGTTATATTAAAGCTCCATTTTTAAAATTCTCTTCCGACGCACGGAGCGATCGTTTTAAGTCTCTCCGTTAGGTTTTTAAACTGTTCCGGCGTTATCGACTGAGCTCCGTCGCACAGGGCGTTTGCCGGATCGTTATGAACTTCGATTATGAGTCCGTCCGCTCCGGAAGCTATCGCGGCTATAGACATCTGCTCGACCATCCACGAGCGCCCGCATGCGTGCGACGGATCTACTACTACCGGCAGATGCGAAAGATTTTTTACCGCCAATACCGCACTGAGGTCGAGGGTGTTCCGCGTGTAAGTCTCAAACGTTCTTATTCCGCGTTCGCAGAGTATGACGTTGTTGTTGCCGCCCGACATTATATACTCGGCGGACATCAGCCATTCCTCAATCGTTGAAGAAAGTCCGCGTTTTAGAAGTATCGGTTTATCTATTTTCCCAAGCTGTTTAAGCAGATCGAAGTTTTGCATGTTTCTGGCTCCAACCTGAATTATATCGACCTCGTCCACGAATCTGTCTATCGCGTCCGTAGACATGATCTCTGAAACCACGGGCATATCCGCGGCCTCTCCGGCTTCTTTTAACAGATCGAGTCCCTCGAACTCAAGTCCCTGGAACGAATACGGCGACGTGCGAGGTTTAAACGCGCCGCCGCGCAGAGCGAGAGCTCCATACTCTTTTACTTTTTTAGCTATACCGATTATCTGTTCCTTACTCTCTACCGAACAGGGCCCGGCGATCACCGCCAGCTTTTTACCGCCTATAGAACCGTTTTTTATATTGATAACGGTATCCTCGGGATGATATTTTCTGTTCGCCTTCTTATAAGGCTCCGAAACGCGCATGACGCGTTCGACGCCCGGCATAATCTCAAGCTTTTCCACGTCCAGCTTAGACGCGTTGCCCTCGGCTCCGAGAATGGTCGTCTCGGCGCCTCGGCTCACCATTACGTTTACGCCGTGTGATTCCATCTCCTTTTTTACAGCTTCAAGCTGGGATTCTTCATATCCGTGTTTTAATATAATTACCATCTTTTGCCTCCAAAGTAATTTGAATAATATATCTAATTATACTATAATAACGCCCGGGTGTCAAAATAATACTCATAAAATTATAAAGGCAAAAAGCCCGCTGAAAAACGGGCTTTTCACGCTTAAAAATATCGCTCTCTAATTTTTCAAAAGATATTAATAAATATATTCCGCGGCCAAGAACAGGAACGGCCCTACGCCCTTGCAGTCGTTTTCGGTAACCGGCTCGCTGAAGTAGTAATCTAAAGAACCGTCGCGACGCGGGTTATCCGCAGGACCTAAGCCAGCTACAGCGCAGCAGTTTTTAAGGTATGCAAAGTCGCCGTTCACTCTTATAAATTCGTTAAAGATCCCGTCTACAGCCTTTTCAAGATACGGCTTATAAGTCGCCTCGTCGATATAATTATATTTAATACCCTTGTTCATTGCATACGCGAACATACAAGAGCATGTTGATTCTTTATAGTTGTCCGAGCGTCTGTTATCCAATACCTGGTACCAAACGCCGCTCTCGTCCTGATATTTAACGACGTTGCTAAGTACTTTATTGAGCATATCAATAAGCGTCTTACGTCCCGGATGATCGTCGGGGATAAAGTCGAGCACGTCTACCATAGCCATGCAGAACCAGCCGCAGGATCTTCCCCATACGTTAAGCGAGCGACCCGTATTCTTATCGGCCCAGAATACTTCGCGGCTCTCGTCGCATGCGTGCGCGTATAATCCGCATCTCGGCTCGTACGTGCTGCGCTCGGCTATAACGAATTGATTTACGATATCGTCGAATTCTTCAGGATGACCGCATTCCTTTGCGTATTGAGCGCAGAACGGCTCGCCCATGAACAGACCGTCGAGCCAAATCTGATTCGGGTAGATCAATTTATGAAAATAAGCCCCGGATTTTGTACGCGGATGAGTTCTCAGCTGACTTTTTAGAAGCTCGACGGCTTTTATGTACTTCTCCTCGCCTGTCTTGTTATATAGCCAGAAACAATCTTTTCCGTTATTGATATGGTCGATATTGTAAACGGTTGGATTATATGTATTTATTGTTCCGTCGTCGTTAATGAAATAATCCATACTTTCTTTTATGTAATCAAAATATTCCTGTTTGTTTGTCTTTTCGTACAGAGTGCCTATACCAAGCAGAGTCAGACCGCAGTCGTACTGCCATTTCTTGCTGATGATCGGCGAATGATCGCGCATGATCGAGTTTGCCATTTTTTCAGCCGTAACAAAAAACTGCTGTTTATCCATAATTAATTCCTCCGTAAATATATATTTCAAATTTTATTTTTCATATTAAATACGTCGTTTTAGAGCGGTTTTAAATCCACTTTTTATAAAATTATACAAATCCACTTTACTATATAATATATAATAAATTAGCTTTTAATACAATAGATATGTTCATAACTACTCAGTTTTTTAGTATAATTGAACAAATAAACTGTTGACTTAATTTTAAAAATATTTTATAATTTTTTTAATGTAAATTTTTGTACACAATTTGATAAAAAAGGTTAGGTGAACGCAATATGTTGAGTAATTTAAACTTGGGAATGAGAGGTCACGACACCGAGGCGGAAGATATTTTTGCGCTTTCGGAAATACTTGGAAAAGCCGGCGTTAAACACGTTCAACTTGCTTTAAAAAAGTCGTTTAAAAGTATCAACTGGGGCGAAGGGACTCTTACGCCGTCTTTTGCAAGACTTATGAAGGACGTTTTGGCCGAAAACGGCGTCAGGGTCTCTATTCTCGGCTGTTATATAAACCCCGTCCATCCCGACGAGGCTGTCAGGAGAGAACAGCTTGACTGGTTCAAGGCCAACTTAAAGTTCGCCAAATATTTAGACTGCGATATGGTCGGCACGGAGACCGGATTCTGCAACTCAATCGAGGAGACGCACACCGAGGAAAACTATCAAAGATTCCTAACAAGCATGAAGGAACTTGTAGAATGCGCAGAAAAACTGGGAACGATCGTCGGAGTCGAGGCCGTGACCAAGCATAGTATGTATAACCCGGCAATGACCAAAAGATTTTTGGACGATATAAATTCGCCTAACGTTTCAATAATATACGACCCCGTTAATATCTCTGATATAAACGATATAGAGAGCCAGCATAAGATTGTGGACGAGGTCTACAGCCTATACGGAAACCGGATAGCGGTTCTTCACTTTAAAGACTACGAGGTAATAGACGGCAAAAAAGAGGGCAGACTCGCCTGCGACGGCGTATTTGATTACGAATATCTTTTTAAATACGTAAAGCGGTACAGTCCGTTTATCGACGCGATCTTGGAGACAAACAGCGAGTATAACTTTAAGGACACCGCAGAAAAAGTGATGAAGAGATGGAACAACGTTTAACGCCGCTCCGCCGACTTTATATTAAATGATTGATTAGAGGAATCTTAAAATGACTGATAGAGAAAAACAAATACACGAAATTAAAAAGAGGATGATAGAATTTTACGCGTCAGATCCTAAGCGGACGTTTCATTTTTTCAGCGTCTATAACTTCGCCGCCGTCATCGGCAAAGAGGAGGAGCTTAGCGACTACGAGACGTATATCCTGCTGACCGCCGCGTTGGTTCACGATATCGGGATCAAAGCGAGCGAAGAGAAATATAACAGTTCGTCCGGCAAGTATCAAGAGTTGGAGGGACCGCCGCTGGCCGAGAATATGCTCGCCGACGTCGGTTATGATAAAAAGGATATAGATCGGATATGCTTTCTGGTCGGAAATCATCATTCTTATGATAAAGTGGACGGTATTGATTTTCAAATATTGATCGAAGCGGATTTTATTGTAAACGCGTACGAAGATGGTTTGAAAGCCGACTCTATAAGGGCGCTTTCAAAGAATGTCTTTAAGACGAAGAGCGGAACCAAAATACTTAATACGCTTTATTTAGATTAGCGCTCCCAAGTTACAGCAGATATATAATTTTATTTTGCCGGCGAAAATAATCGTCGGCAATTTTTTTATATTTTTAAAATGTCGCAATATGTGATTTTAATCAAAAAAATTATTAATTTTAAATTGATGTTTGGTAACATTTATGTTATAATAAGCATCGTATTACATAAGAGCTTATGATCCCAATTTATTATTTAAGGATCATAAAGACTGATTGGAGAATGATTTCTGATGAAGGAAAAAATTTATACCATTCCGGTAAACGAAGCGCTGGAACAGGACGGAGAATGTCTATTCTGTACTCTTAACAACAAACTGGAGGAGGAAATTTTAAATTACATCCTCGGCGCCTCTTATATGGAAGAAGATATCCGCGGCGAAACGGACAAAATGGGATTTTGCGAATATCATTACAGGCAGATGTACGACGCGCAGAACCGTCTCGGCGTCGCGTTGATGCTCGATACCCATCTCAAAAAGATCAACCGCGATCTTAAAGATCTGCTCGACGACGAGCTTAAAGCGGCGGAGGACGGCAAAAAAAAAGGGTTGTTTAAAAAAGAAGAACACGACTCGAAGCTAATCGAGTATCTTGATAACATCGAAGATTCGTGCTACGCCTGCAACAGAATGCAGGGGCGGATGAACAGTTATATAGATACTTTCTTTTATCTTTGGAAGACCAGCGAAGAGTTTAGGGAAAAGGTTGTAGGCTCCAAAGGATTTTGTCTTAAACATTTTAGTATGCTTGTAAAAGAGGGTAAAAAAAGATATAATAAAAACGAATATTTAGCGATGTTAAAGGCGCTTTTCCCGCGCATGGAGGAAAATTTCAAACGAGTTTCGGACGATATAGATTGGTTCGTGAAAAAATTCGACTACAGATATGAAAACGAGCCCTGGAAAAATTCAAAGGACGCTTTGCCCAGAGCTATCACCAAGGTATCGGGTATCGACGTCGAATTTAAGTCGGAGCTCAGATAAACGTCCATATATATTTGGATATATTCTGCCGCGCGGCGATGTAATTCGATAACAAAGAAGTCGATCGTTGCAAACGATAAATAAAAGAACAACTCGCGGAGCTTACGCGGTTTGTTGAAGCGAAGTGAATTTGTCGATTAAAATAGCAAGAGGTAATTTAAATGAATATGATTGAGCTTATAACGAAGAAAAAAGAGGGCGGAGCTTTAAGCAAAGACGAACTCAAATACTTCGTCGACGGATACGTCCGCGGCGATATTCCCGACTATCAAGCGTCCGCTTTTTTGATGGCGGTATATTTCCAAGGTATGGACGCTGAAGAAACATACTTGCTGACCAAAGCGATGATCGAGAGCGGCGAAACTTTGGATCTATCCGGAATAAACGGCGTGAAACTCGACAAACATTCCACGGGCGGCGTGGGAGACAAGACGTCGCTTATCGTAGCGCCGATCGTCGCCGCGCGCGGGGGTAAGGTCGCTAAAATGTCGGGGCGCGGTCTCGGCCACACCGGAGGCACGATAGATAAGCTCGAGTCGATCGACGGCTTTAAGACGTCTATACGTATACAAGAATTTATAAATAACGTAAACGATATAGGCCTTTCGATAATCGGGCAGACCGGCGAGCTCGTTCCCGCCGACAAAAAGCTGTACAGACTCAGAGACGTCACCGCCACAGTCGACAGCCTTCCGCTCATAGCTTCGAGCATAATGAGTAAAAAGATAGCCGCCGGAGCGGACGCAGTTATACTCGATATCAAATACGGTTCGGGCGCGTTTATGAAGGATATCGAAAGCGCGCGCGAGCTTGGAGAGAGCATGAAAGAGATAGGCGCAAGAGCCGGCAAAAAAGTCGGCTATATACTTTCGGATATGAACGAACCGGAAGGCAGGGCTATAGGCAATTCTCTTGAAGTGATCGAGGCCGTCGAAGTCTTAAAGGGCGGCGGCGAGACTAAGCTTAGAGAAACGTGCGTGGGCGTCGCGGCCGCAATGCTTGAAGCGGGCGGTTTTGGGAGCCATGACCAATGCGTTGAAATGTCCGAAACAAGCATCGACGACGGCTCGGCCTTTGAAAAGCTTAAGCAGATGGTCGAGAGACAGGGCGGCAGAAGCGAAATGCTGGACGATACGTCTCTGTTCAAACGCGCTAAGCTCCAATATCGGCTTTTAGCCGAATCAGACGGCGTTATTACCGGTATGAACACGACGCAAATCGGGCTGGCTTCGGTCGCGCTTGGAGCCGGAAGAAAAAGGCTAAACGACGATATAGATTATTCCGCAGGGATAATTGTTGAGAAAAAGACCGGCGAAGCCGTAAAAAAAGGCGACTGTTTAGCCGTTCTTCACACCTCGGATAAGGAAAAGCTTTTGGAAGGCGCACGATTATATTTAAACGCCCTGAATATTGAATGATCCGCATCGCAGAAGAGGAAGATGCGTATTATAAAGAATAGCAATATAAGCGAGTTTCTATTATTCTAAGATATACAGAAATAAAATATTAAGTAAAGGAGAAAACGGGCGCGGCTGAATCGCGCTCAAATAAACGTATTATGAAATTTTTAAAATTTTTGGGATACACCGGTCTCGGAGCCTTAGCCGCTGATTTTTCGGCGGGCGCGTATATATTTAATACGACGGTTGTCAGAGAGAACACGTCGTTTAAACGCACGACAAGTCTGACCGGAGTAAATTGGGAGAGATATGATAAAGAACGCAAGGAAATATTTCAAAAGCTTGACGACAGCGAAAAAGAAGATCATTACATCAAATCATACGACGGACTAAAGCTTCACGGTCAGTATTTTAAAGGCTGGTACGACGAAGAACCCGCCGTAAAGCGCGTAGCCATATGCTTTCACGGCTATACAAGTCAGGGAATCGGCAATAACAGCGCCGCTTCAATGTTTTTCCTGGATAACGGCTTCGACGTTTTGTTTCCCGACGCGCGCGCCCATGGCGAGAGCGAGGGCAAGTACATTGGCTTCGGCTGCCTCGACAGGTTCGACGGACTCGAATGGGTAAAATTTATACAGAATATGCATAAAGAGGCCGACGCCGAAGGACGGCTCGAAATATATCTCTACGGCGTATCGATGGGCGGCGCCACCGTGTGCATGATGAGCGGGCTCGAGCTGCCGGACTGCGTTAAAGGCATAATATCGGACTGCGCGTTTACCTCAGCGGAATACGTTTTTAAAACCGTGATCAAAAATAAGTTTAACCTTCCGGTTCCGCCGATCTTATTCGCTACAAATATCATATGTAAAAACGTAGCCGGGTACGGTTTAAACGAATGTAATTCGGCGATCGAGGTCAGGAAAGCAAAAGTTCCGATGCTGTTTATACACGGCTCGGCCGATAAGTTCATACCGGTTGAAATGTGTTATGAGATATTCGAACGCTGCGCGTCCAGAAAAGATATCTTAATAGTCGAAGGCGCCGTGCACGTGGAATCATACTACAAGGCTCGCGAAGAATATGAGAATAAGATGAAGTCCTTCTTTGGATTTTAAGATTATTCTTTAATAATATATAATACAATTAAAGGGTGATGAATATATGAAAAAGAAGATAGGTATTATAATATCCTTGGTAGTCGTTATCGCATTATCCGTTGATATAACCGCCGCCGTTTATCTTTTTAACACCACGATAGTGAGAGAACACGCTTCCGCCGGGCGGGCGCAAAGCTTTACCGGGGTCGATTGGGAAATATACGGCGATATCAGGGATGAAATGCAGCGGACTTTCGCGGAAAGTAAAGCGGGAGAATATTACATAGAGTCGGACGACGGACTCAATCTTTACGGCCAATATTTTGAGAGTCCCGCCGCGGAACAATCCGACTATATAGACGGCGCGGAACCGGCGCTGAAAAGAGTCGCGATCTGTTTTCACGGATATACGGGCTACGGAGGCGGTAATTCGAGCGCGGCCGCGATGTTTTTCTTAAATAACGGCTTCGACGTGCTGATACCCGACGCGAGAGCGCATGGACAAAGCGAAGGAGATTACGTAGGTTTCGGCTGCCTCGATAGATTCGACGGACTGAAATGGGTAGAATTTATTCAAGATATGTACAGTTCGGAAGCCGACGCGGGTAGGCTTGAGATATATCTTTACGGGACTTCAATGGGCGGCGCCACCGTGTGCATGATGAGTTCGCTCGATCTTCCGGACAGCGTAAAAGGCATCGTCTCAGACTGCGCGTTCACCTCGCCCGAAGAAATATTTGGGAATATATTAAGAAGTAAATACTACGTTCCCTCGACGCCGATCCTGTTTGTCGCAAATATATTGTGTCAAAATACCGCTGGATATTCGCTTGACGAATGTAATTCGGCTGAAGAGGTCAAATACGCCGATATTCCTATGCTGTTTATACACGGCTCTGCGGATAGTTTTATCCCGGTCGAAATGTGCTATGAAATATACGAAAACTGCGCGTCGAGAAAGGATATCCTAATCGTAGACGGAGCGGCGCATATAGAATCTTACTATAAAGCTCGCGACCAATACGAACAGAAGATAAAAGAGTTTTTTGGAATTTGATAAAGTTCGGTTTATAGGTTCCTTAAAAGCCTAAATATATTATAAAAGGAGAATACGCTGTCTAAAACTAAGCGTATATAATGCTGTTATGAATTATAAAATATGGTTTTTATTGATGCTCATCCCGGTAATTTGCGTCGGAATTCTTCAATTTTTTGCGCATCCTCAATGGATAAATTATATATTACTATTTACCGCGCTTGTATTCGGAGTTCTTGGCGCGCTCGATAAGATGGACAGGGATAAAAACAAGAAGAACCTTAAAACGAAAAAGAAAAAATAACCGCGGCTGTGAGAAAATTTTACAGTAATAATATTTAAGGATCGTTTCAAAGCTTGGCTCTGACTCGATCCTTTATTTTACTCCAACGCCGTATTCAATCAATAATTTATGAACGTATTCAAAGCACAGGCCTACAATAAACCAGAGCGGAGCGTAATCCAAGCGTATCACGCCCATAACGCTGCAAACGCCGTCGTAGCGCCATGCTTCGATGTGAAAAGCTCTCAGAGCCATTCCGCTTACAAATTCAATCAAAAATATGACCGTCGTCCATACGCAGCCGCGTACAAACCAATTTTGATCGGATATCAGGTTATGGATAGGTTCCATTATAAAAACGGCCGCGCCGTAAATAAAAAACATCCATATCGACGTATGTCCGATCAAGTTCCGGTTGTGAATGGAGACAGTCGATATACCCGTCCAAACTATCTCCATGTTTAAACCTATTAGTCCGTAAATAATATATCTTATCAGCATATTCATATTATTTCTTAAAATCAATAATATATTCGCAGATATTTCAATTTTACGGCGTATCCTCGGCTACGCTTTCCGGTCGACAGACGAAAAACATTATAAAAGCGACTATCGCCAAAACAATAAATATTTCCGGTCTTAGCTCGCGGCTTGCTATCGACGTCCATACGTTATATACGGAGAAAGCGACCAAATACGCTACTATCGTTTGGTACGCTATCGCGATCAGCATCCATTTATAACCGCCCATCTCTTTTTTAATCGTCGCGATCGCGGCGACGCAAGGCGAGCACAGCATATTAAATACCAAAAACGAGAAACCGCCCGCTCTGGTAAATACTTCGGCGAACTCGATATTGGAGGACGCGTCGTATAAAACCTGAAGACTGCTCACGATATTTTCCTTGGCGACTATACCGGTCAAGGAAGAGACCACCATCTGCCATTGGCCAAAGCCCAAAGGCCTGAAAATCGGAGCCAAAACCCCTCCGATAGTTGCCAAAATACTCTCGGACGCGTCGACCATACGCATATCCCACGAGAAGTTTGACAAGAACCAGATAACGCCGCAGGCCACGAATATTATCGTTCCCGCGCGAACTATAAACGCCTTTACCTCGTCGAACACATGTCTCGCAACGTTTCTTGCCGATGGGATATGATAGCTTGGCAGTTCCATAACAAACGGAGCCGGTTCGCTCTTAAACCAACGGGTCTTTTTAAGTATAAGTCCGGATAAGAACACCATCCCCACCCCGATCAGATATACGGACAAAGCGACGAGCGCCGAATTGTTAAATAAAGCGCCCGAGATCAGAGCGATTATCGGAAGCTTAGCGCCGCACGGCACAAACGTCGTCACCATGATAGTTATCATTCTGTCCTTATCGCTCTCTATCGTCCTGCACGCCATTATCCCGGGAACGCCGCAGCCCGAAGCTACAAGCAGCGGGATAAACGACTTTCCTGAAAGCCCAAATTTTCTGAATACTCTATCCATTATAAACGCTATACGCGCCATGTATCCGCAGTCCTCAAGCAGCGCCAAGAACAAAAACAACACGATCAATTGCGGCACAAACGAGATCACGGCCAACACTCCGGCTAAAAGCCCGTCTACCACCAGGCTAACGAGCCAGTCCGCGGTATTGATAGAGGCTAAAAATCCCCCGAACGTTTCCTCAAAGTTTTCAAATACGCCTTCTAACCAATCGGTGACCGAGCCGCCGACAAGCTGAATAGAGACGTAATACACTACCGCCATGACGCAAACGAATATAGGCAGCGCAAGAATACGATTGGTGACTATATTATCGATCTTTTCGGCCGGCAGACTGCCCGGCTCGTGTCTCTTTACGCATTGTCTCACAATGTTTGTGATAAAATTGTATCTCTCGTTTATTATTATACTGTCGCTGTCGTCGTCGTAAAATTCCTCGCAGTCCTTTATGATCCGCTCTATTTTACTTAGCTTATCCTGCGAGAGCGCAAGCTGCTTCATTACCTTTTCGTCGCGTTCGAAGACCTTGACCGTGAACCATCTGATATGTAGCGCCTCCGCGTCGTCCGATATTAGATCCCGGATCCTGTCCAAAGCGTCCTCGATCCTTTTTGAAAATCTGCACACGCTTGACGCGGGTCTTTTTTCTTTCGCGACTTTCACAGCCGTTTCCGCAAGCTCCGCAAGCCCCGTTTGTTTCAGCGCCGACGTCTCGATTATTTCGCAGTCGAGTAATTTTGAAAGCTTTTCTACGTCGATGCTATCGCCGTTTTTCCTGACCAGGTCGATCATATTGAGCGCGATAACGACCGGGAATCCGGTTTCGCAAAGCTGAGTCGTGAGATACAAATTTCTTTCGATATTCGACGCGTCTACAAGGTTTATTATTGCGTTTGGGTGTTCGTCGATTATATAGTCCCTGCTGACGATCTCCTCTGCGGTATAGGGCGAGAGCGAGTATATTCCGGGCAAGTCCACTATTTCGACGCCCTTATGATTCTTAAGCTCGCCGGTCTTACATTCCACAGTAACTCCGGGTCTGTTTCCAACGTATTGATTACTTCCCGTCAGCGCGTTGAACATTGTAGTTTTTCCGCTGTTTGGATTTCCGGCGAGAGCGAGTTTTATTCCCAATAGCGTTCCCTCCTAATATAGGCTGATTGTCTTTTGCGCGCAGAACGCTTCCGCGACTCGGGCGCATGATTCAGTTCTAACATTAACATATGTATAAAAATTTAAGAAACATTATTCTTATGAACTATAAATAAAGTTTACTATCCTAAGCGGCATATGTCAAGCTTGGCTTATTTATAAAATTACATCTTTTAAAATTTTAATAAAGCTTTCTCTGTTAAATTTCAATTTATATCTTTAACTTATATATAAAATTATATATAAAAATGAACCAAAAACGAGGGAAATTTTGTGGTTATCATTGTATTTAGTTTAAAATAACGGCTCTAAAATATAACACATTGGCCAATACTACATGTTCAATAAAAAAATAAACAAATATTTTATTAAAAATATAACATTTTTCTATTGACTTATCAAACATATTTTAGTATCATAAAAATACTGGGTAAACAGTTAAACAAGAATATCAATTTATGTTTGTAAAAGGAGCGGTATTATGTACATGAAAGAGGTAGTAGTTCAAAATCAGGTTGGCCTTCACGCGAGACCTGCAACTTTTTTTATTCAAAAAGCAAATGAATATAAGTCCAGTATCTGGGTTGAAAGCGAAGATAAAAGAGTTAATGCAAAAAGCTTGTTGGGGGTTCTTTCGCTGGGTATAACCAAGGGTTTGAATATTACTATAATTGCAGAGGGACCTGACGAAGAGGACGCTGTTTCCAGTTTGGTTGAGCTGATCTCTTCAAATTTTGCGTAATAAGTTTCTTCTACAAATGTTTAATATCGGAGTAGACTGGATTTTATCAGTTTACTCCTTTTTAGATTATATCGCAAAATACCCATCAATTTAAATTAAATGTAAACGGGAGGTAAAAATGACCGAAGAAACTCTTGCGCAAATAAAAGACAAATTAAAAAACCTGCCCATGTCTCCCGGCGTATATTTGATGAAGAATGTCGATAACGAAATTATTTATGTTGGAAAAAGCAAGGTGTTAAAAAACAGAGTAAGCTCGTATTTTATTAATTCTAAGCAGCATACTCCAAAAACGATAACGATGGTCAGTCAGGTGAACGATTTCGATTATATCTTGACCGACAGCGAAGTAGAAGCTCTCGTCTTAGAATGTAATTTAATTAAAAAATACAGGCCTAAGTATAACATATTATTAAAAGACGACAAACAATATCCGTATATAAAAATAACCAACGAAGCGTATCCAAGGATATATATGACCAGAAGAGTAGTAAAAGACGGCTCAAGGTATTACGGCCCGTATATGAGCTCTCACAACCTCAAGGAAACGCTCGAGGTCGTAAAAAAAATATTCAAGGTTCGCTCCTGCAACAAAAAGCTCCCGCGCGATATTGGCAAGGACAGGCCTTGTCTATACTACCATATAGGGCAATGCAGCGCTCCGTGCGACAATAAAATTTCTCAGGAAGAGTACTCGGAACTGTTTGAAAAAATAGGCGACGTTTTAAACGGTAAATACAGCGATATAAGCAAACAGCTCACGGAAGATATGTACGCGGCGTCCGAAAAGCTGGAATTTGAACGCGCGGCGCATTTAAGGGATAAGATCGAGCACCTAAATATATTAAACGAAAAGCAGAAGGTACTGCTGACCGACGATAATAACCGCGATATAATAGGGATATGTCAGGAAAACAAGGATATTTGCGTTCAAATATTCTATATGAGAGGCGGAAAAGTCATCGGCTCCGAATACTACGTGTTTGAGAATACGGAAAATACGCCGAGCGAGCTTCTGTCCGAGTTTGTAAAGCAGTTTTATTTTACAAGCACGAATATCCCCAAAGAAATATTGCTTGCGCTTCCCGTTGAAGATATGGACGAAATAGAGCTTTGGCTCAAAGACAAAACGGGCTACAAAGTAAATATTATCGTACCTCAGCGCGGCGAAAAAGCAAAGATAGTCAAAATGGTAAACAACAACGCGGAGGAGTCTTTGCACGTATATAAATTTAAGCGCGACAAGGAACAGACCGAGCAAAACGATATATTAAAGACCCTCAGCGAGACGCTGTCGCTAAAGCGGCCTCCGTTTAGAATAGAGAGCTACGACATATCTAATATATCGGGCGCAGAAAGCCTCGGCGTGTGTATAGTATACAGAAACGCTAAGCCTCTTAAATCGGCGTACAGAAGATTCAATATAAAGACGGTAGTCGGAGCGAACGACTACGAGAGTATGCGGGAAGTTATCTATCGCAGGATATGCAGGGCGTACAAGGAAGAAGACGCTATAAAAAACGGTCAGCTCGACGAGAAAAAGGCGAAGTTCCTGCCCTTGCCCGACCTGATATTATTAGACGGAGGAAAGGGTCACGTATCTACCATAAAAGAGCTCTTCGACACTATGGGCGAGGAAATCCCCGTATTCGGACTTGTAAAAGACGACAAGCACCGAACGAGAGGTCTTACCGACGAAAGCTCCGAATACGATATCGATACCGACTCCGCGCTTTTTAAGTTTCTGACAAGTATGCAGGACGAGGTGCATAGATTTGCAATAACCGCCTTTAGGAAAAGACATGAAAAGGCCGGTTTTAAATCCGAATTGGATAACGTCGAGGGCATAGGAAAGTCGAGACGGCTTAAGCTTATGACGTATTTTATGTCGATCGAAAATATTAAAAACGCAAGCTATGAAGAATTATGCAAGGTTGTAGATAAACGCAGCGCTAAAAATATAATAGAATATTTTAAAAACAATGGCGACAAGTCTTAACAGAAAATTTCAGATAGGATTGGTGATATATGAACCGCGATATTGTCAGAAAGATAGAGGAGTATGTAAATTCTTTGGAAGACGAGCTTATCGGCATAAGAAGAAGGATACATTCCAATCCCGAACTTTCTTTTGAAGAATTTAACACAATGAATTACGTAACCGAAAAGTTAAGGGAGATCGGCGTAGATTATACCGATAAAGTATGCGGAACGGGAGTTGTAGCGGTAGTGGAGGGGGCTAAATCAAAGGACAAGCCTTCGGCCACTAAATCGGTATTGCTCCGAGCGGACATGGACGCCCTGCCGATAGAAGAAAATACCGGCTGCGAATACGCTTCTAAGTTTCCCGGAGTGATGCACGCGTGCGGGCACGACGCGCATACGGCGATATTGATCGAGACCTGCCGCGCGGTTAATCATTTTAAGGACAGATTCGACGGCGCCGTAAAGTTCGTGTTCCAGCCCGGAGAGGAGACGACGGGCGGCGCTAAGCCGATGATCGAAGCAGGCGTTATGTCCGATCCTAAAATCGACGCCTGCGCGGCGCTGCATATGGATCCGGAACTTGAGGCGGGCGCGATACGCACAAAATCCGGTCCTCTATACGGCTCGCCCGACGAGTTTATAATAAAAATAACGGGAAAAGGCGGACACGGCGCAGAGCCTCAGAATTGTATCGACCCGATCCTGGTAGCGTCTCAGATCGTTACGGGACTTCAATCGATAGTAAGCCGGTCGATCGATCCGTTTGAAAACGCGGTCGTATCGGTCTGCTCCGTTCACAGCGGAAACGCAAGAAACGTCATTCCGGACAGCGCTGTGATAGAAGGAACGGCGCGTTCGCTCAAGCCGTCCGTGCGAGATCATATAGAAAAAAGCATAGAAGACGTCGTAAAGGGCGTGTGTTCAATTTACGGAGCGGAATACGAGTATGAATTTATAAGATTATATCCGCCCCTTATAAACGATGAAAGTATAGCTAAAATGATACGCGCGTCGGCGTCAAAATATTTACCGCCGGAAAACGTTATTTACGGCGGCGAAGCGACGATGGCGGGCGAAGATTTCGCATATTTTGCAGAAAAAGCGCCCTCAGCGTTATTTAAGCTGGGTTGCGGCAACAAGCAGAAAGGAATAACCGCGCCGATACACAGTCCTAAATTCCGGATCGACGAAAGCTGCTTAAAGTACGGCGTGACGATCTTCACCGATTTTGTTCTGGATTTTTTAAATCGGCGGGGGTAAAATATATGCAGTTCGGATTGTCGGAAACTCTGGCGTTATTTATTTGATTGAGACTGCATTTTCCGTCTACTTGGTAAACGCAGCCGCTTTCCGAGCAATTTATATTTGACATTTTCATCACCGAGGTTAGTCTGTGTTGATTATTACAAATATATTCGAGCCGGTCGGAGTAAATTTCTTCTGATAAATCCACTCTGGACCGGCTAATCTATATAAAGAGCATATAAAAATATACTCGTATTTTTATATTATGTAAAAGTGGTGATCTTGTGCCGATAATTGTTGATAGAAATATAGACGCGGCAATATTAAATTTCCTTAGGGACTTGGATACGGAAATCATATTTTCTTGCCCGAACGATTTTATATACGAGCCGGTCAATACCCATCCCGATATACAGATACATATCCTGAGCCCCGGTCTCGCGATAACCGACCCGCGTTTTTACGATTATTACAGCAGTGAATTTGCTAAGCTGAACTGCAATATTAAGCTGATTACCGGAAGCAGACCGCTAACGTTCACCTATCCGGGAAACGTCGCATATAATGTAGCAAGAGTTGGCAAGTACGTTATATGCAACTCAAAATATACCGAATCTAAAATACTGAACTATTACAAAAAGATGAATTATGAAATAATTCATGTAAATCAGGGCTATGCAAAATGCAACGTATGTATCGCCGGAGCAAACAGCGTTATAACAGAGGATAACGGCATATATAAAAGCGTTTGCAATACCGATCTAAACGTATTAAAGCTCAGTCCCGGCGGCGTAGAATTAAAAAACTTTCCCAACGGCTTTATAGGCGGAGCAAGCGGAACAATAAGCGATAGTTTGGTATTTTTCGGAAATTTAAACAACCATCCTCAGAGCGGGGATATATTACAATTTCTGAAAGAAAATAAAATTAAATATTTAAATTCTTCTGATAAAAATCTGAGCGATTGGGGAAGTATAATTAATACAGATTTTTAGCTTAGGAGTGGAGATATATGAACATTGTCAGGGTCAGCAGTGAGGAAGATTTAACCGAGCTCAAATCGGCTCTTGATTTAAACCATAGAAATAAAGACGAGATAATGGCGGATTGGCTTATATACAGATACCAACCCCAAATCATAAAAAAACATATAGATAAAAAATTTGATACGCTCAGCGCTGCGGAGCAGGAAAAATTATTCAATACGGTCAGTGATATCTTGTACGAAGAATTTTACGACGAGCATATAAGATATATAAAAGAAAAAATCAATGCTTTTTTTGAAACAGAAAATAATATGAATATAGACGGGTTTGTCAGATTTAGACTCAAAGAATATGATTTTGAGATCCAGGAGCTTGTAAAGCTCTGCGGATACGATTATATAGCTCTCAGAGAATATAACGAGATCATCGATATATTAAATTCTCTATACGAGGACGACCCCGGCGACGACTAATACAGCAATATCGCCTTTGAAAGCCCCGCGAGCGGTCAGCGGTCATTGGCGGTATTGTGTTTTTATACATAAATAATCCAAAGAATATTGTAACAGAAAATTAAATTAAAACCTATTGCCAAAAACAGAGAAATAGAGTATAATATTAAACATGTCACAAAATATAAATTTTGTGACATGTAGTGGAGGGAGTTTTTAAATATTATACGAATCGGAGAGTTTTTATATGAACAATTTAAATAACGCGCCTGAGCCGCTAAAGTCGTTTTTGATATATATAGAGAGTATTCAGGGCAAATCCTTAAACACCGCTAACGAATACTTTTACGACCTGAGGACCTTTTACAGATTCTTAGTGATGCATTTTAATAATGTCGACGACGACGTCGAATTTGAATCGATAGATATTTCGGGCGTCGATATAGATTTGCTGAAAAAAGTCGATTTAGACGTCGTCTACGAGTACGTCAACTTTTTAAACCGTGATAAAAATAATTCTAATATAACCAGAGCGCGAAAAATTTCTGCGCTGAGGTCGTATTTTAAATATCTTTGCAATAAGAAACAATTGCTTGACGAGAACCCGACCGCAGACTTGGATTCGATAAAGATCCCTAAAAGACTGCCGCATTACTTCACGCTTGAAAACAGCCTTAAACTATTGGAGGCCGTTCAGGATAGCAGAAATCCGGAACGCGACTATTGTATTTTAACGCTGTTTCTCAACTGCGGACTTCGCCTTTCCGAGTTGGTATCGATAGATTTGACCGATATTCAGGATAATACTTTGGTAGTTACCGGAAAAGGCGATAAAGAAAGGACAATTTATTTAAACGAGGCCTGTATAGACGCTATCAAACAGTATATACCTGTTAGGAACCAACAAAATCCCTCGGCTTTCAACAAAAACGCGTTATTTTTATCAGAGAGAAACAACCGGATCTCTACCCGATCGGTACAGCGCGTGGTTGAAAATACCGTAAAAAAAATAGGGCTTGACCCGCGTAAATATACGACCCATAAGCTCAGACACACGGCGGCGACGTTAATGCATCAATCGGGCGTGGATATAAGAGATCTGCAGGAAATTCTCGGTCATAAACAGCTCAGTACGACCGAAATATATACGCATGTCGACAGCGAAAGGCTAAGACAGGCCGTGGATAAAAACCCGCTCGCAAACGTTAAGATACATAGCGAAAATGATGAAAATTAATGATCATAAGATAAAATTTTATTGCGTAAATTAATTATCAGAACAAATTTAATCAGGAATATATTACCATAAATACATATAGTAATATATTCCTTTTATAATTAACTTTATAAATAACAGTCTAAAATGTGATTTAGATTGACCTCGTAATAAACTTAAACGGCTACTCTGAAAGCTCCGCCCATTCGTCATAATACGCTTCGAGAAGTTTTGTATTTTCGTCCAGTTTAGCGCTCTTTTCAGACATTAAAACATAGTCTGTATAAATTTCTTCCTTGGCCATATCGGCCTCCAGTTCCGTATTTTCATTTTCCTTTTCGGCAATAAGAGCTTCAAGTTCCTTTATCCTGTTTTTTCTCTGGGCGTCGAGTCTGCGCTGTTCTTTCGATCGATAACCTCCGTCTTTATTTTCTTCAGACGATCTATTTTGTCTGTTTGACTCTTTATTCAGCTCCGCCGCTCTTTCAGCCGCTTGATTTTCAAGGAACTGCGAACGCTCTTTATAGTATTCAAAGTTTCCGTCAAAGATCAGGACTCCGTCCGGCTTCATCTCGATTATCTTATCCGGAACTTTATTGAGTAAATACCTATCATGCGATACAAAAATAAGAGTCCCTTCGTAATCCTGCATAGCCTTTTCGAGTATTTCTTTTGACGGCAGATCGAGGTGGTTGGTCGGCTCGTCGAATAGTATAACGTTTGATTTTTCAAGCATTATTATACAAAAAGCCAGCTTCGCTCTTTCACCGCCGCTTATGACTTTGACCGGCTTATATACGTCTTCTTTTGTGAGCAAAACGCTGCCCAGAACTCTGCGTATCCTCGCCTCGGGAATGTCCGGAAAGCGATCCCAGAGCTCGTCTATCGCCAGATTGTCGGGGTTAAGGTTAAGATTTTCCTGCTCGTAATAGCTGACGGTAGTGTTTTTACCCCAAACTATCTCGCCTTTCTCATGAGGGATTATATCCAAGATCGTTTTCAAAAAAGACGACTTCCCAACGCCGTTATCGCCTATCAAGGCTATCTTTTCGCCGCGCTTGACCGCAAGGTTTATATTCCGGCATATCGTCTTTTTCTCCTCGCCTACGCAAACGTCTAAGTCGCTGACCGTCAAAACGTCCTTGTACGACTCTTTCACTATATCGAACTTAAGCTTGATCCTCTTTAGATCGCCGTCGGGCTTATCTATTATATCCATATTCTCAATAGTTTTAAGCCTCGACTTAGCGCTCGCCGAAGTCGAAGCTCTTGCGATATTTTTATCGACATAAGCTTGAAGCTGAGCCAGCTCGTTCTGCTGAGCCTCGTATTCTTTTAAAAGTCTTTGCTTTCGTTCTTCTTTAAGTATAAGATATTTCGAGTAATTTCCCTTATAAGATGTGAGCTTGCCCCTCTCCAAATCAAAAATATTATCTACCGTCTTATCCAAGAAGTACCTGTCGTGCGAGACGATCAAAAGCGATCCCTTGTAATTTACCAGGTATTCCTCAAGCCAATTAAGCGTTTTAAAATCCAAATGGTTCGTAGGCTCGTCCAAGATCAGCAAATTAGGCTCCTCCAAAAGAAGCTTTGCGATCGCCAACCGCGTCTTTTCTCCGCCGGATAAAGAACTTATTTCCATATCCAAATCCTTGTCCTTAAACCCCATACCGTTGAGTATGGTTTTTATTTTGACGTCGATATTATATCCGTCCCTACTGTCAAAATACGCCTGACGTCTTGCGTATTCGGCGGCGATAGTCTTGTATTCGTCCGCGTCGTGATCGCCGATATTTCCCATTTCAAGCTCAAGCCGCCTCATATCCTCCTCCGCTTTTAAGACGTCGGAAAATATGCTCCTCATCTCTTCAAGTATCGTAGCCTCTCGGTTGAGCCCGGTATTCTGTTTTAAATATCCGATCGAAAGCTGCGGACTTTTATATACCTGTCCTTCCTCATAGTAGAGCTCGCCGTTAATAATGCTCAAAAGAGTAGACTTTCCGGCTCCGTTAACGCCAATAAGACCATAGCGGGATCTATCCTCTATGGTCAAATTAACGTCTTTTAATACCTCAAACTCTCCAAAATACTTGTGTAAATTTGAAATCGATATTAACATACCTGGTAGTCGTAACCTGCCTTAATCATCTTAATATTTTGTTCCAAAAGTTTTTCTTTTGAAGCCGGGGTATGCGCCTTTACGCTTTTTTCCAAATCTTCTAAACCGGCGTAATCCTGAGCCTTTAAATAAGCTCCCGCCATTACCATATTCCCAAGATTTTCAGAGCCCAACTCGTTGGCGATCTTCATTGCGGGAATATATATTGTCTCCACGTCGTCTCTCTCCACTTTTTTGTCGATCAAAAAGTTGTCCACTATAATCAGTCCGCCGGGTTTAACCTTACTTTCGAATTTTTCCAAAGACGGCTTATTCATAGCGATCAAAACGTCCGGTTTTGAAGTTATAGGCGAACCGATCGGAGCGTCCGAAATTATGATCGTGCAGTTTGCCGTACCGCCCCTCATTTCAGGTCCGTAAGACGGCAGCCATGATATATTTTTTCCGAGATCCATACCAAGATAGGCGAGAGTCTTGCCGAAAAATAAAACTCCCTGGCCGCCAAATCCTGCGATAACTATGCTCTGTTTCATTATCTGACCCCTCCCTTATCCGTTAAATCTTTATAAACGCCTAAGGGGAACTCCGGAATCATTTCCTTTCTGATCCTCTCGAGCGATTCGACCGGACTCAGTCCCCAGTTTGTGGGGCAAGTAGACAGCACCTCGACAAGCGAAAAACCTTTTCCCTGCATCTGACATTCAAACGCCTTTCTTATAGCCGCTTTTGTCTTTCTTATGTTCGGCACGCTGTCGACCGAAACGCGTTCTACATAACACGCGCCTTTTATAGTCGAGATCATTTCCGAAACATGCACCGGATATCCCTGATTTTCTACTTTTCTTCCATACGGCGTCGTCTGCGTCACCTGATTTACCAGCGACGTCGGCGCCATCTGTCCGCCGGTCATACCGTATATTGTATTATTTATAAATATGATCGATATATTCTCAGCGCGAGCAGCCGAATGTATTGTCTCTGCCGTTCCTATCGCCGCAAGGTCGCCGTCGCCTTGATATGTAAAAACAAGATTATCGGGGTGGACGCGCTTAATTCCCGTAGCGACTGCCGGAGCTCTTCCGTGAGCCGCTTCCTGCATATCGAACTCAAAGAAATTATAAGCCGTAACGCTGCATCCTACCGGAGCGATGCCGATAGTGCGCCCCTCCATATCCATCTCGTCTACAACTTCGGCGATCAATCTATTTACCACTCCGTGAGTGCAGCCGGGGCAATACGATAATACCACGTCGCTCAAAGAATGGGGTCTTTGAAATATTTTTTCCATTTTAATCAGATCTCCTTTTTCATTTTCAAAACAAAGTCGTCAGCTCGCGCCGCTTAAGCGTTCGCGTATTCCTCGATCTTAGCGAGTATTTCTTCCTGCTCGGGAACCATGCCGCCTGTTCTGCCGTAAAAATATACCGGCGCTTTCCCGTTTACTGCGAGTCTTACGTCCTCGACCATTTGTCCCATGCTCATCTCGACAGATAAGAAGCATTTTGCAGAATCCGCATATTTCTTAAACGCCTCTTCCGGGAACGGCCAAAGCGTGATCGGTCTGATAAGACCGGCTTTTATTCCCTTCTGTCTCGCCATATCCACCGCCGACATAGCTATTCTCGCTATTGTTCCGTACGCGGCGATTATAATCTCTGCGTCGTCGGTCAAATATTCTTCGTACATGACCTCGTTCTGCTTTACAGCGTCGTATTTTTGGTATCTTTTAATATTTAAGTCCTCAAGCTCCTCCGGCGTCAGATAGAGAGAATTTATTATATTCTTTTTCCTCTTCATTTTTGTACCGGTCGTAGCCCATTCTTTCTCAGGCAGATCCGCGGGAGAGATCGGCTCTTTAAACTCAACGGGCTCCATCATCTGACCTAACATTCCGTCGCCCATTATCATAGCCGGCATGCGATATTCGTCGGCCTTATCGAAGGCTTTAGAAATCAAATCGGCCAGCTCCTGTACTGAAGACGGAGCGTAAACTAAAAGATGATAGTCGCCGTGACCTCCGCCTTTAGTAGCCTGAAAATAATCAGACTGCGCCGGCTGGATCCCGCCAAGTCCCGGACCGCCTCTGACTATATTTACTATTACGCACGGAAGATCCGCCCCCGCTATGTATGATATACCCTCCTGCTTTAAGCTTATGCCGGGACTCGACGAAGACGTCATAACTCTCGCTCCGGCTCCCGCTGCTCCGTAAACCATATTGATCGCCGCGATCTCGCTCTCAGCCTGAAGAAACGTTCCGCCGCTTTTAACCATTTTTTTAGCCATATACGCCGCCAGTTCGGTTTGCGGCGTTATCGGATATCCAAAGAAAAACCGACAGCCGCACCTGATCGCCGCTTCGGCAAGCGCCTCGTTACCTTTCATTAAAACTTTATTTCCCATTTGTTTTCTCCATTCTACGGTTAAATATATCCGTTATATAATTTTGTTAGCATGTTAATTTAATTATAAATGATAAATCAAAATCTATGACTTATCGTCGAATTCAGCCTTCATAAAATACTGCGATCTTAAAACAGCCGGATCCTAACTGCCGTCGTCTTTAGGCGGCTATTTCTCAATAGTAATTACGCAGTCCGGACACATGGTCGCGCAAAACGTACAGGCTATGCATTTATCCTGATCTGATATAGCCGCGGGATGAAATCCCTTATCGTTAATTTTTTCCGGTTCAAGGTAAAGTATTTTTTTGGGACATACAGAAACGCAAAGTCCACACCCTTTACACCGGTCGTCTCTAAATGTAACTTTCGGCACTACAATTCTCCTCCTTATATTTGTACTATTTTTATAAATCTACTGCTTAAAACATTAAATTTATATACAACTTCATTGGATATAAATATTTTTTATATTTATCCGGTAATTTATCTAATATTTCTTCTTTGCCGGAAATATATCTCTGCTCTAAACCCGTCTTTTGAGAATATTTTTCGACAAGCGCTTGGCCTTTACATACAATTTCCGGAGTAGTTAACTCTTTTAGATGAGTATTATTGACCAAAGCCGTGACCTTAAGTCTCGATACCTGCTCAATACTCTCCATAACGCCAAAAATATCTTTGACGTTCTGAGTAAGTAATCGCCGCTCGTTAATAATAAAAAACATATCATAATCTTCGTCTTTAAAAAATCTATAATATGTTCCGAGCGGAACGGCTCCGTCGTCGTCGCCGCCAACATCAAATACAACATAGCTCTCTTTATCGTCGAAGACCCTGTTGATATCCGGCGGCAGCATTGGATTTTCTATATTTAAATTTGCAAAAGCGGGCGAGATCACATCGATCCCTAAAGAATTAAGCGTATCCTCCGCATCCTTCGTCCTAAAATATGGATTAACTATATCAAAGTCGACAATTGTAACTTTTTTACCCATATTCTTGAGCTTTACGGCATAGTTAATTGCAAATTCAGTTTTTCCGCTGCCAAAATGTCCTGTTATCACAGTTACTCTTTTAGGTTCAATAAGTGTTTCCATAATAATCATTCATCTCTTTCTAACGCATTATCAATTATCGTCGTCCGTCTCAATATTTTGCGTTTCGCTTGGTCTGTTAATACCTTTTATCTTAAAATCGGACTCTACGTTTCTGAAAAACAATTTAACCGCCGCGACGCCGATAGCCAATCCTAACGCCGCGCCGAGCAATCCCATTAAATCTCTGCCGGTCGCGTTGTAACCGATAACGGCTCCTACGCACATCAGCGCCGCTAAGAGCCCATAGCCTATAACGGCGTATTTTATCACTTTAGACGAATCTTCATAAAGGGTAACGCTGTCGCCCCTTTTTAATCCGATCTCATCCTTAGCTTCTATGATAATCGCAGACGAGGGGCACCCCTTACAGCTTACGCAATTACCGCCGCAAGCCGACTCTCTGTTAACCCTAATTTTTGCGACTCCGTTTTTAGCTTCAATCACATAGCCCTGTTGTTCCATTTTAATCACCTATAATAACTTCGCTATATTATAATTATAGCGTTCTTATGCCTTGAATTTTGTCCAAAAAAGCTTTTCTAACGTTTAGCTTTTAACTCCTCGGCGAGATTCAGCATTTCTTCGGCTGCTTTTAGAGTTAAATCAGTAACGGTTACGCCTCCGATAATACGAGCGAGTTCTTCTTTTCGTTCATCTTCACTCAATTTGCTTACCGACGTGCAAACTGTTTCACGCGAAACATCTTTCTCAATTTTAAAATGCGTATCCGCCATACCGGCAATTTGCGCCAAATGTGTAATACACAACACTTGTCTATTTTTAGAAAGCATGCATATCTTTTCCGCTATTTTTTGCGCCGCTCTTCCGCTTACGCCGGTGTCGATCTCGTCGAATATAAGCGTCTCGATATCGTCGCTGTCGGATAGAATTGATTTTATAGCCAACATTATACGCGACATCTCTCCGCCCGAAGCGATTTTGCTGAGAGGTTTCATCCCTTCGCCCGGATTGGTGGAAATGATAAATTCCAGATCGTCGTTTCCGTTTATATTAAAATCAGTCTTGTCTATCCTAATGTCGAATTTGACTTTATTCATATCGAGATCCGCAAGCTCCCGCATAATTTTAGACGAAAGCTTTTTCCCTGCGGCGATCCTCGACTGAGTTAATTTTTCAGCCGCTATTTTCATCGCCTCTTCTTCTACAGATAATTCATCTTTAAGCTCCGCTATTATCTTGTCCATATTAGTAATATCGTTGGCCTGTTTGGAAATGTTATCATAAAATTCCAATATCGCCTCTATGCTTGCTCCATATTTGCGTTTCAAATCATAAATTACCGAAAGACGATCTTCTACATATTCGATCTCTCCGCTTTCATAGTCGACCGCGTCCAAATAGCTCTTTAAATTATGCGACACGTCCTCCAAATCGGCGACAATAGAATTTAACGTCTCCAAATTTGCATTTAAAGACTCGTCGTGAGCCGCGGCCTTTTCTAAATTCATTGCCGCGTCCGAGATCAGATCGTAAGCCGAAGTATTATCCATATCGCCGTATAAATTTTCATAGGCAGAACTCGTTCCGCTTACTATAGTCTCCAGATTCTGAAACATCTCTCTTTTTTTCTCAAGTTCCTCTTCTTCTCCCGGAGTTAAGTTTGCCGATTCTATCTCGTTCATCTGAAACTTGATCAAGTCGAGTCGTCTTTCTTTCTCCGTCTCGTCTGTCGAGATCTCGTTTAAGCGTTGTCTTATCTTTTTGACTTTATTATATCTCACCCTGTACTCGGCTAAAAGTTCGGCGTTGTTTGCATACTTATCGACAAAATCAATGTGATTACGCGGCTGAAGCAGGCCTCTGTTATCCATTTGTCCATGTATGGCTATAAGCTTAGCGCCTACTTCTTTGACGACGCTAAGCGGAACTATTCTGCCGTTTATTCTGCTCTTGCTTTTACCGTCCGCGGACAGTTCCCTACTTAACACTATTATCCCGTCTTCAGCTTCAACGCCGAACCCTTCGAGATAGTCGGCGCCAGACGGACTGACTTCAAAGGCCGCGTCGACCGTCGCCTTTTCGGCTCCCGTCCGCACAAGTTCCCTATTCGCTCTACCGCCTATAGCCATATTGATCGAATCTATAAGTATTGACTTTCCCGCGCCGGTCTCGCCGGTCAAAACGTTAAAGCCGCCGCCGAACTCAATATTAACCTCTTCGATAATAGCAATATTTTTTATATGTAACTCTATAAGCATTTAGTTCACCTTCGTATTATCAACAAATATTACTCTAATAGTTCCCAAATAACCGTTATAGGCGTTTAACGACCTAATCGGACAGCTTTCTGCGAAGCACGTCGAAAAAGTTCGCCGATTCGTCCTTGATGAGCAACGTTGAACGCTGAGACTTTGTAATATTTATATATTCGTCTTCATGCAATTTACATACTATTTTACCGTCTACGCGAACGACCGCGTCAGTCCTATACGGAGGAACCGTACAAATACTGACCAAGCTGCTTCCCGGTATTACCGTGCTTCGCGATTTCAGCGTATGCGGACAAATAGGAGTAACGATCATCGCGTCAAGATCGGGGTACATGACCGCGCCTCCCGCCGACAACGAATACGCCGTCGAGCCGGTCGCCGTTGCGACTATTAAACCGTCGGCCGAATACTGCGCCATATTAACGTTATTAACGTCGGCCGATACGTTCAGCATTTTATATTCGTCTCCGGATATTACCATGTCGTTTAACGCTATATGCTTACATCTCTCTATTCCATCTCGAATAACGCAAACATCGAGCATCATGCACTCGTCGATCCTATATTTCCCGGCGAATATCTTATCGATGATCGAAGTATCTCCTCTTTCCGCCTGAGCTAAAAATCCCAGCGTGCCAATATTGATCCCCACGATCGGAACCGAATACGTCGCCGAATCAACGGCAAGTTCAATTATAGTTCCGTCTCCGCCAAGAGCGATAATAAAATCCGCGTTCTTTAACATATCGGCTTTAGGCAAAAACGCTAAATCGGCTTTTGAATCCATGATTCTCTCTCTGCTTAGCAAGTCTTTAAAAAAGTCCTCCATCAGAATCGTTATTTTATAATTGCCAAGCGCTTCGATCACATTATACGTCTCGGTCAAGTCGGCGTCTCTTAACGTATTAGGCGCCAAGGCCACGTTTTCAATTTTACTCATTCTCATCATATCTAAGTTTTCCTATACAATCTTAATAAACTGAGTTATTAAAATAACTTATACATATATTATGCGGCTATTATGCCATTTTGTCAAGCTCGTGCGAGTTCTCAACCAATTCTTCTATGTTAAATTCAGCTATACCGGACTCTGAATCGTCGGTTTTAGAAATATACATAAGATACTCTATATTTCCCTCGGGCCCCTTAATGGGAGAAAAATCTAAACCGACTACTGAGAATCCTATTTCCCGGGTAAAGCTCAATACGTTTTCAATAACTTCTATGTGTACTTTCTTATCGCGAACCACGCCTTTTTTGCCAACCTTTTCCCTTCCGGCTTCAAATTGCGGTTTGATCAAGCAAACGGCGCGCCCGCCGTTCTTTAATAAATCGTATGCCGGAGACAGGATCAATTTAAGCGAAATAAACGATACGTCAACCGAAAAAAAGTCTATCTCGTCAGGTATCTGTTCTTTAGTAACATATCTGAAATTAGTTCTTTCCATATTAACGACGCGCTCGTCGCCGCGAAGTTTCCACGCGAGCTGACCATAGCCGACGTCTATGGAATATACTTTTTTCGCGCCATTTTGAAGCATACAGTCTGTAAAACCGCCGGTCGAAGCTCCGATATCCATACAAATACAGCCGTCCAGTTTTATATCAAACGCCTTTATCGCCTTATCCAGCTTTAGACCGCCTCTGCTGACAAACTTAGCCGATTTGCTTTTTATATCTATCTTCTCGTCGCCTTTTATCATTTCTCCGGCCTTGGCCGCTTTCTGACCGTTTACGTATACCTCTCCGGCCATGATCATAGACTGCGCCATACTCCTCGTCTTAACTAATCCTTGGTCGACCAAATACTGATCCAGTCTTCTCTTCGCCATTTCATCTTCCTCATGCTCTGCAATACATACGTCAATTAAACATAAACATTTTAGTATCTAAATATTACTCAAAAATAGCTTATTAAAGCAATCGCAATAGCTCCAATTCTATTTTTTCATAAATCGAATTGTAATCAAGTCCATATTTCTTTTTTAGCTGCTCCACATTCCCCTGAACGATCGGCTCGTCCGGATAGGCGAACTTTAAGATTTTCTTATTAACCATACCTTCCAAATATTCTCCAAATCCGCCTATAACAACGTTGTTTTCGACCGTCGCCGTCATTGCGGCTCGTTCGATAAATCCTTCTATTGTTTTAATATCTATTGGTTTTACGCCTTTAATATCGATAACGGCAATTTTTTTGCCCTTTTCCTGGAGCGCCCTTGCCGCTTTTAGAGAGTCGTTTAAACATACTCCGACCGATAGAATCGCAGCGTCTAAATCGCCTCCGTCGTCGACCGCTATATTAGGTTTAAGCGGCGATCTGTTATAGGACAAAAAGTCTATATCTTTAAATTCGGTTATCATTCCTCGCGGATACCGTATAGCTACGGGGCCGTTGCAAATGTTTACCGCATAACTTAGCATTTCTCTCAAATCCAGCTCGTTCGACGGGGAGAATACCTTCATATTCGGCATATGCAGAAGATAAGATAGATCGTACACGCCCTGATGCGTCTCGCCGTCGTCGCCGACGGGACCCGACCTGTCTATCGCGAATACTACGTGCGCGTTCTGAAGCGCGGTATCATGCAACATCTGATCGTAACCGCGCTGCAAAAAAGTCGAATACACCGCAAACACCGGAACTTGTCCGGATTTAGCAAGCGCCGCCGCAAACGTTACCGCATGCTGCTCCGCTATCCCTACGTCGAAAAAACGTTTCGGATATAACCTCTGAAAACCGCTGAGTCCCGTACCGTCCGGCATCGCCGCCGAGATAGCCACAACTCTGTTATTTTTCTCAGCAATCGAGCAAAGATATCTTCCGAAATAATTCGACCATGTATTTTTAACAATTGTAAGCGGTTTTCCTGTGCCCACATCGAACTTTCCTATACTATGATAAAGAGGCGGAGCGCTCTCCGCCGGAACGTATCCTTTACCTTTTTCCGTATGGACGTGTATGAGAACAGGCTCGTCTAACGTTTTGGCATAGTCCATAACCGTCAGCATCTCGCTTATATTATGTCCGTCTAACGGACCGAGATATTTAAAGCCGAAATCTTCAAATATCCTGCTTTCGACTATTATACGCTTTATTTCCTTCTTAAGATTTGTGATCTTGCTTTTAACCGGAGTTCCAATCGCGGGTATACTGTCAAGCGCAGTCTTAACGTCCTTTTTCAGCTTAAAGTAACTGTTCTTGCTCCTCCATTTCTGAAGCATACCGGACATTACGCCAACGTTCTTTGATATAGACATACCGTTGTCGTTTAGTATCACTATTAATTTTTTCGCTTTCTTTCCGCAGTTATTCATCGCTTCATAGACCATGCCTCCGGTCATCGCTCCGTCGCCTATGACGGCTATGGAATAATTGTTTTTCCCCTGAAGCTCGTTTGCAACGGAAAAACCGAGCGCCGCCGAAATAGATGTGGAACTGTGTCCGGTGTTAAACGCGTCGGACGGGTCTTCTTCGCATTTAGGAAAGCCGCTTATCCCGCCAAACTGCCTGAGGGAATCAAACCGATCCGCTCTGCCGCTCAATATTTTATGCGTATAAGCTTGATGGCCGACGTCCCAAACGATCTTGTCGTTCTCTAAATCAAAAGCGTAATGAAGGGCGATCGTAAGCTCTACGACTCCTAAATTCGACGCTAAATGACCTCCGGTTTTAGAAATCGAGTCAATTAAAAACGTTCTGATCTCGCCGGCTATTTTCGGCAGCTCGTCAATATGAAATTGTTTTATATCATTACAATTTTTAATTTTCTCTATATACAATTTTAACGACTCGCTTTCTATTAAATTATTACATATGTTCCATTCGATAACTCAATTTTATTTATCGCGCTTCACAGTCACGTCATACTGCGTCAGCATATACTTCTGTATTTTCTTATTAACGCCAAACGCGGCGATAAACGCTGATAACGTCTGTAAAATAAGCAGTTCGAGGAGCAATACGACAACGAACACGATAAGCGAAAAACTTCCCGATAGAAGTATCGCTAAATATATCGGACCTATATTTACAACTGCCATTAAAAATAAATATAATAAATTAGACGGCGCCTTGCCTATCGCAAATATCAACGCGTTCTTGTATAGATCTTTTAAAGAAAGCTTAAAGGTCACCATTAATTGGTATATATACATATGCATCATAGTATATATAAGCAAAATAATGAGCAGCAAATAATTGACGTACGCCAACGCGCCGCCCGCCCTACTATAAAATATGTAAGCCGAAAAGAACACTATATATACTATTACATCCACTATAAAAACAACGGCGGCCTGCTTAAAATTTGACTTCGCCGCGTCTTTAAAATCCGCCCATACCCAGGCGTGTTCCTCTCTCGCCCAATTTCTGAGCACATACGCAAGACCTGCGGATACCGGACCCATTCCCCAAAATGCCATAAATAAAAACGAAAAGCCGAATCTGATCAATACGTCGAAAAATACGACCAATCTGCTTGTGTACATTTCAGCCGTAGTTCCGCTCTCCGAAGCGGCGGCCATGCTTTCGCCAACGGAATTTAGAGTATCTATAACGCCGCTCGCATCAAAAAACGAATTAGATATAAGCGACGACAGCACAAATATTATTATAAACGTGGGAATACACATAACCACATATAAAATATTTAATCTTACAAAATGCCAAAACTTTCTGAAAAATATATCAAAAAAGCGGAAAAAGCTTCGCTTTTCCGGAGCGTTTGCATCTATTCCTTTTCCAGGCTTGCCTAATCCTCTTGTGAATAATCCCATTGTTAAATCTCCTCTTTATGCGTTCTATTATTCAACGCAAATATAATCCTTGATTTTAGCATAACGCCCCTCGCCGATTCCGGGTACTTGCATAATATCGGAAATCGTCTTATATCCGCCGAGTTTTTCTCTCGTTTCAACGATTCTCTTGGATAAAACTTCCCCAATGCCGTCTAAAAGCATTAACTCGCTTTCCGTAGCCGTGTTTATATTTATTTTATCGTCTACGCTTTCTAAGGCCGCTTCTTCTTCCTTCCCTTTTTCCAAATAGTCCGCGCTGTCGTCGACCGCTTGGGTCTCGCTTGGCGGCGCGGTAGCCGCAGAACTGTCGGAATCAAAGAATCCTTCATAATTGGCGGCGCCATCTTCAGTAGACGTCGGTTCCTGCGAACTTATTACCTGATTTGTATCCGTATTATTCGCAGCGCTATTTGCGCCCGTACTACCGGTTATAAGAAATAACCCTGATACATATACGCCAATAACGATAATTGTAATAATACAAAAACACAAGGTTGCGATCGACACCTTTGCGTCTCTAAAAAATGATTTGCTTTTATTCTTTTTATCTTTGTCCATTTTATATCACAACCCAAATATAAAATAACATTACATATAATGTTGGCGTAGACGAGGCCGTTTTCAGCCTCATCTACGTTTGAATCTTAATATCGTTATTAAAGCGGATTCTCTCTGCTTATAAGGTGCAGCACGTTGCCGTCCGGATCTTCAAAATACATTGTTCCGATCCCCTTCGCGTTAACGGCGGCGTCGGTTATGACCTTAACGCCCGCTTCCTTAAGCTTATTTGCAAGAGCTTCAAACTCGTCCGTACCGACCGAAATCGCAAGATGCCTTATTCCCGAAGCTTTAAGCTCATGCTTTCCGCCGTCGATATCCGTCATACCGAACTCTACCATCGAACCGTCGTCGGCTTTTAGAAAATATGTTCCCTTACCGTTGTCGTAAACGACTTTCCAGCCGAACATATCCATGTACCAATCCTTTAGCGCCGCCGTGTCCTTGGTGAATATACCTACATGTTCAATCCCTATCATTTCCATGTTCCTCCTAAATTAAATTATGTATTTTTATATATTTTTCATCGATAATTGATAATTATTTATATCTGCCTTGAAGCTCGACGAATATATCGTCCCATGTAAGCCCCTCTTCAACGAGAACGACTGATAAATGATACAGCAGATCCGCCGTTTCATATTGAACTTCGGCTTTAACGCGGTTTTTGGAAGCAATAATCACCTCGGCCGACTCTTCGCCGACCTTTTTAAGCATCTTATCCAGACCCTTTTCAAATAAATAATTCGTATACGAGCCTTCTTTCGGATTTTTTACACGATCGACTATAACGTTATACACATCGTATAAAATTCCCGGTCTCGCCGCTAAACCGGTCGGGATCTCAATCAATTTTCCGTCTACGACCTTACGGAAAAAGCAGGATCTGTTTCCTGTGTGACAAGCGGATCCGGTCTGTCTGACCTTTACTACTATTGCGTCGCCGTCGCAGTCGACGTACATATCCGCAACGTCCTGATAGTTCCCGCTCGTCGCGCCCTTTTCCCAAAGCTCGTTTCTGCTGCGGCTAAAATATGTCGCATGCCCGGTCTCTATCGTCTTCTTTATGCTTTCCTCGTTCATATACGCAAGCATAAGAACCTCGCCGCTGACGGCGTCTTGCGCCACTGCGGGAATAAGCCCCTTTTCATCAAATTTGAGATCGTTTAAAAATTCCATTTCTTATCTTCCTTCCTCTATCGCCAATTTTAAATCTATGTCGCCTGTATACAGCGCTTTGCCTATAATAGCTCCTTCAACGCCCGTTTCTTTCAGTTTACGTACGTCGTCTATCGAGGATACGCCGCCGGAAGCTATGATTTCTACATCTACATTATTTTTCATCTCTCGCATGGCCTCGATATTAGGCCCGCCGAGCATACCGTCCGTGGCAATATCCGTATAAATTATGCTTTTAACGCCATAATCCCGCATCCGTTTCGCCAACTCCAAAGCCGGAGCCTCGCTGACGTCCTCCCAGCCGCTGATAGCCGCCATACCGTCTTTAGCGTCGATCCCAACGGCGATTCTGTCGTCGTATTTTTCTACGGCCTCCCTGACAAATTCAGGATTTTTTACGGCCGCCGTTCCAATTATAACTCTAAACACGCCATTTTGCAAATATTTATCCACCGTTTCCATATTGCGTATCCCTCCGCCTATTTCAACGGGGATATCAAGCGTTTTAGCGATCCGGGTAACAAGCTCAAAATTGGGAGTGTTTCCCGACTTGGCGCCGTCCAGGTCTACCAAGTGTATAAATTCGCCGCCCATCAAGCGCCATTTCTTAGCTACGTCAAGCGGAGAATCCGAAAAAGTGGTTTTTTGACTGTAATCACCCTGAACCAATCTCACGCATTTTCCGTCTATAATGTCTATCGCAGGATAAATCGTCATCTCTTAATTTCTCCATTCCGCCGGCTTACGTCGGCTCTTTTTAATTCGCGCAAACGTCGTATATGTAAAAATCGCTCAAGACCCGACGTTTTTGAATAAGCAATCATTTAATTTCTTCTTTTATTTTTCCTATAAGCGCGGTAATTTTCTCGCGATGCAGCTTCATGCTGACCCTGTTTACTATTAACCTTGCGCTCAGATCGCAAATATCCTCAAGAACTTCGAGCCCGTTTTCTTTCAGCGTCTTTCCGCTCTCAACGATATCGACTATGACGTCCGACAGACCTACGATCGGCCCCAATTCGACCGAACCGTTCAGCTTTATGATATCGACCGTCTGCCCCTTCTGTCGATGAAAATAGTCTCTGGCTATACCCGGATACTTGCTCGCCACGCGAAGCAGGTTGGTTCCGTCTAAATTATCTTTCATCTCCGGATATCCGGCGACCGCCATCTTACACTTGCCGAATCCCAGATCCAAAACCTCGTAGACGTTCTTTCCGCTTTCCAAGATCGTATCCTTGCCGACTATACCTATATCCGCCGCGCCGTACTCGACATAAGTTGGCACGTCCGAAGCTTTCACCAAAATAAACTTCAGCTTGTTTTCGTCGTCCGTAAATATTAATTTTCTTGATTTCTCTCTAAGCTGCGTGACGTCGCAACCGATCTTTTCAAAAATATCGACGGACAGTTCCGCAAGTCTGCCTTTAGCCAACGCGACCGTAACATACTGCGGCGAATCCTTTTCTATCTCGTTTTCAGACTCCTCCGCCGATAAAGACGCCATCACTCGTTCCACGCCAATCGCGACGCCCGTCGCCGGCAAATCTCTTCCGAAATTCGCAATAAGATTATCGTAACGTCCGCCTGCGCATACCGGAAAACCCACTCCGTGAGTAAATCCTTTTATTATGATCCCGGTATAATAATTAAGATTCGGAACCATCGACAGATCGATAGAAACGAAATTCTCAAGCCCGCGCTCGGATAAGATTTGATATACCTGCATCAAATTGTCAAGAGCGGCCTTTGAACGCGGATTCAGCTTATCGTCGGCTAAAGCCTTGCGAACGATATCGATCTCGCCGAACATCTTCGGAAGTTCCAAAAACATATCCTTCAGATAATCGTCGATATCGCATTTTTTGAGCTCGTTTTCAAGAGATACGAAATCTTTATCGTCGATATATCTGCGTATGGTATTTTCGGTAAAACTATCCAATCCCGCTTGCTCGGTCAAGCCCTTAAAGAATTCCACCTGACCTATGTCGACTTGAAATCTCTTAAGCCCGGATTTAGAAAGCGTGTCTATAGTTATTTCAATTATCTCCGCGTCCGCTTCCGGGGACGCGTCCCCTATCAGCTCGACGCCGACCTGGGTAAATTCACGCTGTCTCGCTTGGCTAAAGTTCTCTTCGTTTCTAAAAGCGCTGCCGCAATAAAATAACCTAAGCGGCAGATCTTCCCCTATATTCTTGGCGCCGGCGATTCTCGCGACCGAAGTGGTAATGTCCGGACGCAAAGCCAACATTCTCCCATCCGCGTCGAAGAACTTAAACATATCCTCCGCATGGATCGGAGAAGTAACGTCGTACATATCGTAATATTCAAACATCGGAGTTTGAATCATCCTGTATCCGTATTTTTTAAATACCTCCCGCGCCGCGCTTTCTATAGAGTATTTCAGCTCGCATTCGTCGCATAATACGTCCGCCAAACCGGCCGGCGTATGCGCTATCCTATCCATATCCAAAAACAATCACATCCAAATAACTATTATTAAGCGGCCTGTTTTAAAAATAGATACAAGCCGTTTCAAGTAAAATATTTATTATTATAACACCAAGTTAGAGTATAAGTCAATAAATTTGTCTTAATTTATCGGATACGTACGCAAAAACAAGTAAATAACTCTGAGCTAAGTTCTCCCGGCGCGCCGTTTTAGGCCGCCGAGCCTCGCCGGCAAAAATCCCACCTTAAAACATACCGTGAAAAAGCATAACGCGGTAGTCAATATATTGCTTCCTAAGATCATTGCAACAATCCCGTAGATCCCGACTACAGGAATTAGAAAAAACACTACCGCCAGTCTGTACGCAGAGTCTAAAATGTTATATAGCAAAATCTCTTTCTGAAGACCCATTCCGTTTAAAACGGCGACAGAGATCGATTCGATAAACATAAGCGGCAACAAAAAAGAAAAAATTCTTAAAAAGTATATCATATCGGCGTTATTGTATATCGTCGTGCATAAAAAATCCGCAAATATTATGTAACCGAGGGCGACGAACGAACCTATCATAAAACCGACGGAATACAATTTCGATATTAACATTTTTAGTCGAATCCGGCTATCTAACGCGTTCGCCCTCGATATCTCCGGCACGAGCAGCGCAAATACCGAACCCGTGATCATAAGCGGAAATCCAAGCAGCGGCATAAGCATACCGTCGAAAATTCCCAGCTTTGAAAGCGCGTCGCCATACTCAAGACCAAATTTCACCAAACCGGATACGACCCAGACTCCCTCCTGCATCACCAAAGTCGACGTAATAAACGAACTAAAAAGCGTAGGAATCGAAACAGCCATAAGCTTTTTAAACATGACGCTAAAATTTATGTTAAGTATTTTAGCTTTACGTAAATTTGTGTATTTATTTATATCTAACCTATAAAAAATAAGCAGATATAAACATGACGAAAACTCTCCGATCGTAAACCCTAAAAACACGGAAACGCACCTTAAAACGATGTTTTCGGAGTAAAATTGATTCAAAAAATACGTAATTGTTATAACCTTTACAGCTTGTTCGAGTAATTCAGAGCTGGCAGGTATTTTTACTTTACGGGCTGCATAGAAATATCCCTTTATACAACTCGCTATTCCCATAAATAAAACAGACGGTATAACAAAAATAATACACGCCTTAGCTCGATTATCGCCTAAAATGTTTTCCGCTATAGTTCCCGAAAAAATGCTTACAAATATTATAATTAAAGCTCCCATTGAGCATACAATTTTTAAAGACGTATCCATGCATTTTTTTATCATCGCAAAATTTTTCGTCTCTATATTTTCTGAGACGATTTTGGCGATCGCCGTTCCCAAACCCGCGTTGCACAGCATAACAAATATTCCGCTTAAATCAAACACTAACGAATATAGCCCCATTCCCTCGGCGCCGAGCTTTCTCGAATAGTACGCTTTAAAAAAGAAATCTATTGATTTGCTGCATATCCCGGAGCACAATAAAATCAACGCGCTTTTCAGCGCCGTATTCCAAATAAACGTTTTTCTCTTATTTTCGGTTCCTTCCAACTTTATCACCTCAAAATATTATATGCCCGCTTGACATAATATATCTGTTAACATATAATGAAAATATTATGATACATATAAAAGAAGCGATAATCGTTGAAGGAAAATACGATAAAGAAAAACTTAAAAAGATAACCGACGCGCCGATAATCTGTACCAACGGGTTCGATCTATACCGCTCTTCTCAGCTGATGAATTCTATTCGCTTTTTAGCTAAGAGGAATGGAATAATAATTCTAACTGATTCAGACAGCGCCGGTTTTAGAATACGCAACTATATCAAGACTTGCGTTGGAAAAGACGGCTCGGTAAAACACGCCTATATTCCCGCTGTAAAAGGAAAGGAAAAAAGAAAAGAACAAGCCGGTAAAGAGGGCCTTCTCGGCGTAGAGGGTATGAGCGAAGATATATTACTCGATATCCTATCCAAGCTCACTTCTGTCTCGACTTCAGATTCGCCGGAGCGTCCGGATATCGAAATAACTAAAAAAAATCTTTTCGACGACGGATTTATCGGGAAAGAAAACAGTTCACAGCTTCGCAAAAAGCTGCTTATTAAACTCGGGCTTCCGGCTAAACTGTCCACCTCCGCTATGCTGGATATAATTAATAAAGCGGGATTGCAGGAGGAATATTTAGATTTTGTCTCTAAAATCAGAAATAATAAATAATTTTTCAATCCACAATCAAAGCCGGGTAAATTTTAAATCGACCCGGCTTTTAATTCATATATTTCAATTACTCATGTTCGTTATACAAGTTCTTTCCCGATTTATCTATAACGACTATCGCGGGGAAATCCTTGACCGTCAGTCTTCTGATCGCTTCGGCGCCCAGATCCTCGTACGCTACGACCTCGGCGGATATTATGCTCTTGGCTATCAGCGCGCCGGCTCCGCCTATCGCTCCGAAATAAACCGCGCCGTATTTTTTCATCGCGTCCACGACCGCGTCGGAACGACCGCCCTTGCCTATCATCCCGGTAAGGCCGAGCTCTATCAATTTAGGCGCGTACGCGTCCATACGTCCGCTCGTGGTTGGTCCGCACGAGCCGATAACCGCCCCGGGTTTAGCCGGAGTCGGTCCGGCGTAATAGATCGTCGAATCTTTTATATCAAAAGGCAACTCTTCTCCGTTTTCAAGACTTTCGATCATACGCTTGTGCGCGGCGTCGCGCGCCGTATAGATTATTCCGCTTATCAACACGCTGTCTCCTGTTTTCAGCTTTTCGAGCTTTTCGTGAGTAAGCGGAAGCTCAAGTTTTATAGCCATACTCTTAACCCTCTTTTATTTTAATTTTACCGCCGTGTTTAAAACGCGGTTTAAAAAGCGCTCATACCATATATGTAATATCGTCGAATATATAATCCGCGCCGCTCTCTCTAAAATACTTCTTTGCCGACTCTTTATCGACGCCGCTTAAGACGCCGAAAAACTTCATACCGGCGGCCTTTGCGGCCATCAGATCGCTGGGCGCGTCGCCGACGACCAACGCTTTGGACATATCGCAGCCGGAAGTCATCCCGCCTAAAATCTGTTTATCAGTCAGCTTTTCGCAAAACGCCGCTTTGATAAATACGTACGGGTGCGGTTTCGCGATCGGAAGTTCCGGATTCAGCGCCTTCTCCGCTCTTAACACGTCGTCGTAGGTAGCGATCATACCGGGTTCAAAATATCCCTCGATACCCCATTTTTTAAGCGGAGTCATTATTTCGGCGCGTGGTCGGCCGGTCCCTATCCCAAGACGCGCGCCTAACTTCTTCAGCGATCCAAGCGTCTTTTTTATATCGTTTAGCTCCAGCAGCGGCGTTTCGTAGGCGTTCAATCCTTCTAAGTCCGTATCGCCCAAAAACCAGCGCTGAAAAGTATCCACAAGCTCTTTCCAAAGTCCGTCTCCGCCTCTAATAAAATATTCCTTAGGACGCGAAGTCCCGAGCGACGCAAGCTCCGCGGCTAAATCGTATAACTCTGGCGCTTTGGTCTCTATATTTTCAATAAACATTCTGACCGACTCAAAATGCCATTCGTCCATATTTTCAAGCTCATGATTTTTATAGATCGACACGCAAAAAATTATATACGCCAGATCCCAGTTCGTATTAACGCCAAGAGCCTTGACGGCGGCGACCGTTTTTCTATGGCACAGGATCGCGTTGACCAGGTCGGCGCGGTTTTTTAGGCAATATTCCCTGTCGATATCGCGCCTTCCGAATTTCTCGTAGCTGAATAAAAGCTCGTACACAGTAAGCGCCGCCGCTTCCCAGTACATATATTCGCTGGTTATTACGCCGTCCATGTCGAATATTATCTTATCGAACTTCTCAAGACGAGGCCTAAGTCTGTCGTTTTTTACATTTTCACTCATACTACTCTCCGACTTCCACCTCGTATACGACCTTGCCGGCGACTCCCGAAGTAAGCCCGCTCCGTTCGGGATCGAACGTAAGCGCCTGCCCGAGAGCTATACCGACCGCGCGGTATACGGCTTCCCAAATATGATGTCCGTTTTCGCCGCGTATAAGGTCTACGCTTAAAGTACATCTTGCGCCCTGGGCAAACCCGTCTAAAAAGGTGAGAAGTTCCTCGCTCGGCATACCCTCCACATTTTCGGGATAGGCGATCTTTGAATCAAACGCAAACAGCGAACGATCTTCAAACGAGATCGCGGCTTCGGCTTTCGCCTCGTCTATTATGCCGACCGCGAATCCATAGCCGGGAACGTCGCTGCGTTTTATATATTCGCCCACGGCGCGCCCGAGAGTCATCCCGACGTCCTCGCAGACTAAATGCGCAAGCTCGAACTCGTCAAGCTCCATATCGATTTGAATATTTAAAGCCGCCCGCCAAGCTATGTGCTCTATCATATGATTCAAAAAAGGCAGGGGCGTCTTAATCAATTTTCTATAATCCGCTCTGAGAGCGCCTTTTTCTATCTCGACTGCAATTGCGGACTCGGTCGTCTTTCGCGTAACTTTAATTTTATCCGTCATATCCGCGTCTCCTCCTAATGTATTCGTCATTGTTAAAGACGTTAGTTTATATAGTCGCTCAAAACTTAATAAATAAAACCAAAACGCCCGCCGCTAAATAAAGTCTATCCGGCGGGCGACTTATGGTTATATATTAATCTACTTTTCTTTCTTTTACAGCCAAGCCGTGAGTCTCAAACCCCTCGACCTGAGCGATTTTATAAGCGTAATCCCTTACCATCTTAAAGCCGTCTTTACTTGCGAAGCCTACGGAAGAACGCTTTAAGAAATCGTTTACCGATACGCTGGAATACGTCTTCGCAAACTGTCCGGTCGGCAGTATAGCGTTTGGCCCCAGGACAAAATTACAGAGCGTTACCGGCGTATAATCACCAAGGAGTATTTCGCCGGCGTTCTTTATTTTAGGCAGTACGACGAACGGATCCTTCGTCATGACCTCCATGTGCTCGGGAGCGTAATCGTTTACAAATTCTATGCTCTGCTCCAAGCTGTCCGTTATTATCGCGCCGCCGTATGTATTATAATTTATCGTGATAAACTCTCTGCGCTTATCGGAAATTTTTGTAAGCTGGACCTCGACGATCTTTCTCGCCTTTTCAACAAGCTCCGCGTCGTGAGTTACCAGCAAGGCCGCCGAATCCGGTCCGTGCTCCGCCTCGATCAACCAATCGAGAGCCACTTTCTCAGGATCTGCGTTCTCGTCCGCAAGTATTATGCACTCGCTCGGTCCAGCGGGCAGTCCGCCGTCTATGTGATTTGCGAGTACGCGCTTTGCCGCGGTCGCATATGAGTTCCCGGGACCGATTATTTTATGACACTTGGGAATAGTCTCGGTTCCGTAAGCGACCGCCGCGACCGCCTGGATACCGCCGACTTTATAGATCTCGCTAACGCCTATTATTTTTGCCGCGGCAAGTATAGCGTCGTCTACGCCGCCCTTCTCGTTAGGAGGGGTGACTACGACTATTTTCTCAACTCCTGCGACTACCGCGGGAGTCGCGAGCATACAGAGCACCGACGGGAAACTTCCCTTGCCTCGCGGCACGTACAGGCACACGTCGACGATAGGCGTGGTCTTCTCGCCGACCATCAAGCCCTTGTCCACCTCGGTAAACCACATTTCCTCCGGCATCTGCTTAGAGTGAAAATCTCTTATGTTCTTAACGGCGTATTCAAGAGCCTCTCTGGTCTCGATATCCAAATTGTTATATCCCGCCTCGATCTCCTCGGGTTTTACCTTCATAGAATCAGGCGTAAGCTCTACATGGTCGAATTTAGCCGTATACTCCAATACCGCCTCGTCGCCGCGATCGCGTATATCGTCCGACACCTCTTTAGCGAGCTTCATCTGTTCCGAAATATCCAATTCCGCTCTCTTCAAAACAAAAGCCTTTTGTTCGGGCGTCATCTCAGATAATTTATAAATGTTCATTGCGTTACAACACTCCTTATTATAAATGTGGAATATAAAATGCTCCCTGTAAATAGGTTTTAATATATTACATTAAAATACAACTAATTTATTATATCTTAAAATATATAAAATAGCAAGTCTTAACATCAATTATTTGAAAATAAACGCCGTGCGCGTCAAATATTTGGTCGCCCTGATTTATAAAAATTATTCAAAAATTTTAGGCGCATAAGCAATATGATTTTTTAAGTTGTGACCAAAAAGCGCGCGTCAATCATAATATTCTCAAAAAACGCTTGCAAATCAAAAACGCAATGTGATATAATTAATCGAACAAAAAAATTAAATATTTTTATCAATCGAGTTGTGAAAGCGTAAATCCGGATTGTTGGATTTGCGCTTTTTTCAATTAGGTTATGGCAGCTTTCCTTTAAAAGTCTCCGAAAAAACAGTTTAGGAGGACATTATGGAAAAACAAAAATCAATCGATAAAATGGGGACGGCGCCTGTCGGAAAACTAATTCTCACGACCGGGATACCTATGATAATCTCAATGAAATTACAGGCTCTCTACAATATCGTCGACAGCGCTTTCGTCTCTAACATGGACGAGGGCGGCGAGGCGGCGCTAAACGCTCTTACGCTCGCTTTCCCGATACAGATGCTGATGGTGGCCATAAGCATAGGAACCGGGGTCGGCGCAAACGCGCTGCTATCTAAAAGTCTTGGCCAAGGCGACGCCCAAAAAGCGGCGAAGACCTCGGGTAACGCGATCTTTTTAGGAATTATAATCTATATTGTATATCTGCTGTTCGGGTTCTTCGGAGCCGAAGCCTATATCAGAACTCAAACTGCAAACGAACAAATATTAGAAATGGCGGTATGCTATTTGAGGATATGCTGTATCGTATCTTTTGGTATAGTATTCTTCTCAATATTTGAAAAACTGCTGCAAGCGACCGGACTATCGCTATACTCCACGATCGCGCAGATCGCGGGCGCGGTCGTAAACATTGTTTTGGACCCGATCATGATCTACGGATATTTCGGCTGCCCGGAGATGGGCGTGAGCGGAGCGGCGTACGCCACTGTAATAGGTCAAATCGCTTCGTTTTTGTTAGCCCTAATTTTTCACCTCAAATTTAATAAAAGCGTAAAAAACGGCTTGAAATATTTAAAGCCGTCGTTTAAAATAATAAAGGCGACATATTCGATCGGATTCCCCGCTATTGTAGCGCAAGCGCTTATGTCTTTCATGACGTACGGACTTAACGTAATCCTTGTAAGGGTCGGCGAAAATCTTGTTACCGCGTACGGACTTTATTATAAGATACAGCAGTTCATCCTATTCGCCGCTTTTGGATTAAGGGACGCTATTACGCCCATAATCTCTTTCAATCACGGAATGAGAAACCAAAAGCGCATAAAGGAAGGCGTAAAATATGGGATTATTTATACGCTGATAATTATGGTTATCGGTCTCGCAGTATTGGAAATATTTGCAGAACCTTTATCAAGATTGTTCGGACTGACGGACGTTACGTTTGAATACTGCATAAGCGCGATAAGAATTATATCGATAAGCTTTATCTTCGCGGGACTCAATATAGCTTTTCAGGGAATATTCCAAGCGCTGGACGGCGGCTTTGAATCGCTGATCGTCTCGCTTCTCAGGCAGTTAGTTTTTGTGCTTCCTGTCGCGTGGGCGTTCTCGTCGTTGGCTATCCGCTCGCCGGAATCGTATCCGCTTATCTGGCTTACGTTCCCGATAGCTGAATTTGTAACCGCGATTATCGCATGCTTGATCATGAAGAAAAAATTCAATACTGTAGTAGCCAAACAGCCGCAACTAAAGTAATAAAAATATATTTAAAGGAGAGGAAAAATGAGCGTAAATATCATCACTATCAGCCGCGAATTTGGCAGCGGCGGCAGACATATCGGAGAATTAACCGCTAAAAGACTGGGTTATGATTATTACGATAAGACCATAATCCAAAAAATTGCTGAAGAGAGCGGTTTATCCGAGGAGTTTATTGAAAGATCCGGCGAAAGCGCGCCTTCAAAAAACATTTTCGCTTACGCTTTTGTCGGAAGAGACAACACCGGATTCTCCGTTAACGATTATCTAAATTCGGTACAAAGCAAGATCATTTTGGATATAGCTAAAAAAGGTTCTTGCGTGATCGTCGGCCGCTGCGCCGATTATATTCTTAAAGACAGAACCGATTGCGTGAATATATTCGTACACGGCGATATGGACAAAAAAATCGAGAGGATCTCAAAGCTTCATAATATCTCAAACGAAGAAGCCAAAAAACTCATAAAAGACACCGACAAAAAACGCAGGATCAATTACAATTATTACACAGACAGAGAATGGGGAAAGATGCAGAACTACACCATGACCCTAAACAGCAGCGAACTGGGCTACGACAAATGCGTCGATATAATAACAAGCCTATAGCTCTGATAAATTATACATAAATCCAAAGCGTCCATGCTCTATCTGAACATGGACGCCGTTTTTGTTTAAAAATCAAATACTATTTTGTCACGGGCGCGTTAACGTCGTTTAGATAATAGTGCATCTGGTTCTTACCGTCTCCGGTGTAATGATGCGAAGTCATATTATTTACCAAGACCGTCGAAAAGTCGGCGTTGTCTATCCAAATTGTCGGTTTGCCTTCCGCCTCGCTCGTATTTGATATGATGCAATTTTCGGCGTTAAGCCGCGGCTCCGTCTCGACTCCCGATCCTTTAGAGACCTCTATGCCTCCGAAGCTGTTGTCGGATACGTCTATATTTCCTCCGAGAGTGACGACCGAACCGTTGACCAGGATCCCCGCGTTGCCGTTTTTAGCCGTAACGTTATTTAGCGTTACGTCGTTTGATCTATAGATCTGTATCGCGTACGCGCTCTGCCAATCCGACGGCGCCGCTTCGCTGAACGCCACGTTTATATTTCGAAGCTCCGCTCCCTGAGGGTATCCGTCGGCGCCTTCGGTATTGATTATTATTATTTTCTTTACCGATAAAGGCGCGGTAACGGCGCGGCCTTGTCCGTCTATAACTACGTTTCTGTTGATATTAAGCGTTTCGCTGAGCGATATATCCTCGCTTAGTAAAATGTTTCTTATATTGTTATTCGCCAAAGCGGCCTTTAAGCTATCTGCGTCGTTTACGGTGGCCGAAGCGTTTTCAGGGTTTATAAAGAAGTGATTCTGATTGGTTTTAGCGTTTTCTACCGCGGTAAGACCGGTAACGTTTACCCTGTCCGCTCCGACGTCCGCTCCGTCCGTCCAAACCGTCGGCTTGGAAACGGCTTCTGAATCATTTTTAAAATTAGAAACGTCTCCGCTGATATACGGCGCTTCCGTTACGTCTACGCCCTTAGAAACCTCGATACCGCCGAAGGTATTGTTAGAAACGTCCACGACTCCCTCGAGCGTAACCGACGAACCGTTTATAAGAACGCCCGCGTTTCCGTTCGAAACGCTTATATCTCTGAGCTTAACGTTTGCCGCTCTGTAAAGATTTATACCGTAAGCGCCTCGCCAATCAACCGGAGCTTCTCCGGTAAAAGTAATATTTATATTACTGATACTTATCTCGCCGTCGGCTCTGGTCGTATCGGCCGCGTTTATAACAATAGCGTTTTTGTTTGAAGCGTCGACCGTAAGAGTATTCCCCTGACCGTCGATCGATACGTCCCTGGTTATATTTAAAGCTTCGGTCGTCTCGATGTCTCCCGACAGCTTGATCAATTGGACCTCTTCGTTAGCGACCGCGTTTTTTATATCTTCATAATTATCCGTAACCGCTACCGATTCGTCCTGAGGCAGGTTATCCTCGCTCAGATAGAAATGTCTTTGCAGCTTTCCGTTTGCCGCCACAAGCTCTTTTTCAAACAAACCGGTTATATCCATCGACGCCGGAGTCGTATCCGAGCTATCTACCCAAATCGTGGGCTTTCCCGCTTCTTCGGTCGTGTTAACTATATCGCTCGCCGCGCCTTTGATCGCGGGATTATTCGTCGCCTCGGCGCCTCTTGAGAGCTCTATACCTCCGAACTCGTTGCCGCTCACGTCCAAACTTCCGTTTACGCTTACGTCCGCCCCGTTTACCAATACGCCGGCGTCCGCTCCGGAAACGGTTATATCGCTAAGCTTAGCGGCCGTCTCGTATAACTGGATCGCATACGAACCTTTCCAGCCGTTTTCCGCCTCGCTCATGCTGATCCTAAGATTTTTAATTTCTACGTCCTCTCCTTCGACAAATTGGAATCCGTCTTTTTTAAAGTCCTGAGAGGCCGTCACCGTAACGGTATGATTGCCGCCGTCGAAAACTATTTCCGGAACGTTAACTACGACCGTATTCTCTATAGTCATATCAGCCGTCAATGTGATCGTTGATTTTTGTCCAAGTTCTTCTACTTTGTTTACGGCCTCTTGGATCGTTCCGAACGCGTTGGTCCCATAAGTGTATCTGCGTCTGTTTACTACGACGTTACCCTCTCTTCCGGCGTAATCGCCGTTTACAATAATACTGTTTTTAGACGCGACGACTACTGCTGTTCCGCCGCCTGAGCTTCCCCAGCCGCCTCCGCCGGATCCGCCGCTTCCGTTATTATTGTTATTATTGTTATTGTCGTTATTATCGCCCGGATTTTCTTCTCCCACATCTCCGGAGCCTTCATTATCCACTGAACCGGCCAATATTATCGGCGTCGATTCGACGCTCGTCGTTCCCGTAAGCGTGACCTTACCGTCGCCTACGCCCTGCGTGAGAAGCAGTTCTTTGATCTGCATATTGTTCAATGTTACTCCGGACGTATTTATGACCACAAGTCCGTCCGCCGTCTCCGAATAGGTTCCCGGCTTATTATAAAATCCTTTGATTATATTATCGATAAGTTTTACCGCGTACGCTTTTGTCATATGCGCGTCGGGTCTAAACGAGCCGTCCTCGAATCCGCTTATATAACCTTTCTGGTACATTGAATACACATAACCTTTAGCCCAATCCGATATATCGGCGTCGTCGGTAAAATCAGTGTCGCCGTCCGACGGATCTATCCTAAGCGCCCTCGCAAGCATTACAAACGCTTCTTCGCGGGTCACCGGATCGTTCGGACGCGCGTATCCCTCGTATCCTATTATTACGTTATCCGCCGCGGCTTTTAATACCGCTTCCTTGTACCAGTCGTCGGTCAAATCTAAAAATACGTTTTCGCTGGCGGTTTGATAATTCATTATCCTATTAATGATGGTCGCCGTTTCCGCGCGCGTTATTTCAGCGTCGGGCTCAAATCTGCCCTCGTTTCCTACTATTATTTCTTTTTCGCTCCATTTATTGATCTCGTTTTCCGCCCAATGCCCTCCGACGTCGCTAAACGCCGAATCCGCAAGAGCGTTAAATGAAAAAGTCGAAGCCGTCAACGCGACGCCGACCGCTCCGCATAATAAATAGTACCTTATACCTCTGTTCATTTTCCCCTCCGATTTTATTAGCTGCGCTAATTTAATTTGATACTCCGACCTCTCTCCGCAGTATCATAAGTCACATAAAATTACAGTAATTAAATTTGGTCTTTCATTTTATATACTCGGATACTTTTAATTTAAACATTTTTGAATTTTTCATTATACAAAATTATCGGTTTTTCTGTCACTATTTGTTCGTTTGTTTTTAAGCTTAAACTTAATTTACATTTTATGTAAATAATTACCATATTTTATTATCAAATATTATTTAATTTTGCCATTGAAATTTTCAAGTATCTGTGTATAATAATTACATGGTTGACATAATTATGCATAATTAGGAGCGTGATAAAATGTATTATAAGCTTAAAAAGAATAAAGAGTTTGGGATATGTATGATAAACGAGAAAAATGAAGTTATAATTATGCGGGACTGCCTAAGCATGGACGATTCGACTGTCGACGAACTGGTACGTTTGTTAAACGACGAGGAATGCGATCCGATACATTTAGATAATGTTATCGAAGATTTCAGCTATACATATGGCGGCGTCAATGTCTAAAGTAAACTTAATTTAAAATTAATGATTTCATTTTTTATGTCAATCAAACTATCGATCCATATTATGTGTTTGGTTTTTTAATAATATGGCCTTTTTTCTTAGCTCTGTTCAAACGGCAGAGCTCTTTTTTATATCGAAGGCGTAAATTTGGAACTTGATATAATTGACTAATTTGATTTTTAAGTATATCATGTGAATATATAAAATTTAATAACATATATTTTACGCAGCCGTCTATATAGCGGCGTAAACAATGAGGAGTGTAATAAATTGAAAAAAATACTGTTTGTCAACGCCTGCGTGCGTCCGGATTCCAGAACATACCGTATAGCGAAAGAATTGCTGAATAAATTAAACGGAACGGTAGAAGAAGTTAATTTATCAAATGAGAATATTCAGCCCCTTAACTGGGAATCATTGCAAAAAAGAGACGAATACATAAGCTTAGGCGACTTTTCGTCGCCGATCTTCAAATACGCAAAGCAATTTGCGGACGCCGACGAAATAGTGATAGCGGCGCCATATTGGGATCTAAGCTTTCCGTCCATCGTTAAGATATACTTAGAAGCTATAACAGTAACGGGTATAACGTTTAAATATACGTCCGAAGGTATACCTGTCGGACTTTGTAAAGCAAAAAGAATTTTCTACGTCACTACTGCCGGAGGCGCGATCGGCAATTCAAATTGGGGGCTTGAATATATTAAAAGTTTAGCCGAAAACTTCTATGGGATCGATCAAACGATATACTTTAAGGCTGAAAATCTTGATATTATAGGTAACGATCCGGATGAAATTGTCGGTCGCGAGATCGATAAAATCAGAAGTATAGACGTCAATAATATTAAATAGATAACGTCTTATTTTTAATATAGACTTAGTGGGAAGCGGATTTCATTTTATGATTTACGCTTCTTTTTGCCGCGCTCAATAAACTGTTTGTAAATTTTGCTAAAGTGGAAAATAAAATTCCGCCGGGATTTCGTATTCTTATTAATTCTATTTAATTGCCGCTCAAGAGTCAATTTTATTACTTGTCCCGAATAGATATATACTACACCGCAAAGTAAGGAGGATAAATAAAATTGAATAAAAACGAAGTGAGCGCAAATCAAAGAATGCGAAACGCGTCCGCAAACAAGAGTAAAGACGTTCAACGAACAAATCTATTAAACGAATGTAAGGATATACAACTGCCTCCGGGCTGTACATACGACATGCCGGGGCTCAGCAGTCGGCTTCGCGGGCAGGAGCAGTTATTTTCAGTACCGCACTCCGAATCCGGAAACTGCGAGGCCGCGAACATGCAGCAATATTTAAGGAAGTTCTTGGGGAAGAGAGTTTATATCGATTTTTGGACGACTAATTTAAGAGGAAACCGGTTTCATATATCCGGAATATTAAAGGACGTTGGTAATAACTTCATATCCATAACCGAAAAACAGGCAGGCTCCAATCCCTCAAAACTGACCGTAGTAGATCTTTCTAACATAAAGTATATCAGCATATTCTGGTGAGATTCAAAAAAGGGATTAGGCTAATACAACCTAATCCCATAACGCTTTATAAAATGCATCGTCAGCGGCGCTAAACGACGTCGATCTTAAGCGCGTCGTCGACGACGTATACCTTCGCGGTATCGCCGCTGTTTATCTTATTGGTAATCAGCATTTGCGCCAGCTCGTCCTCGATATATCTCTCTATATATCTGCGCATAGGTCTGGCTCCGTAAAGCCTGTCGTACGACTTTTCGAGGATCAACTCCTTAGCCTCGTCGGTTACTTCAAGAGATATATCTTTTTCATGTAATCCTTCGGCCAGATCGCCTAACATCAGACCTATGATCTGAATAAGTTCGTCCTTCTTAAGTTCTTTGAAGATCACTATTTCATCGACTCGGTTTAAGAACTCGGGTCTGAACATCCTCTTAAGTTCCCGCTCGACCTTGATCTTTATCGCCACCTCGTCTTCGTTAAAGCCTACGATATTCGATTTCTGATCGCTTCCGGCGTTCGACGTCATGATAATTATCGTATTTTCAAAGGACACCGTCTTGCCGTGACTGTCGGTTATCCTGCCGTCGTCCAGTATTTGCAGCAATAGGTTGAACACGTCCGGATGCGCCTTTTCTATCTCGTCAAGCAGAATAACGCTGTACGGCTTTCTTCTGATTTTTTCGGTAAGCTGTCCCGCTTCGTCGTATCCAACGTAGCCCGGAGGCGATCCGATGATCTTTGATACGGAGTGTTTCTCCATATACTCCGACATATCGAGCCTTATCAGCGAATCCATACCGTCGAAAACTTCAGTCGCTATTCTTTTAACAAGCTCGGTCTTACCAACGCCGGTAGGTCCGACAAAGATGAACGAAACCGGACGGCGTTTTAAGCTTATACCCGCGCGTTTTCTGCGGATAGCCCTTGTAACGGCCTCTACCGCCTCGTCCTGACCTATCAGCTTCTCATGGAGCCGCTCCTCCAAATTAACAAGCTTGGCTCTCTCGTACTCGGTTATATGCTTTACCGGGATCTTAGTCCAGCTCTCGATAACTGCGGCTATATCGTCGGCGGTCAAGTATTTCACGCTTTTCTTTTCAAGCTCTTTTATCTCGTCCTCGATCTGACATGCCCTTATTTTCAAATCCGCGGCCTTTTGATAGTTATCGCTTTCTCCCGCTTCTTCTTCCTCCGCTTTTAAAAGCTCCAATTCCTTCTTGAGCTCTTCAATTTGATATAAGCTGTCGTTTTCAAGATTAGCCTTTGACGCGGCCTCGTCGATAACGTCGATCGCCTTATCGGGCATAAACCTGTCTTGGATATATCGTTCCGACAAAACGACCGCCGTCCTTATAATATCGTCAGTTATCTTTACTTTATGGTGATCCTCATAGTATCCCTTGATTCCTTTAAGTATATCGATGGTCTCGTCGATATTCGGTTCGTCGACCATAACGGTCTGGAAACGGCGCTCGAGCGCGCTGTCTTTTTCGATATGCTTTCTGTATTCCTCTATCGTAGTCGCTCCGATGACCTGGATCTCGCCTTTTGATAGCGCGGGTTTGAGTATATTTCCGGCGTTCATACCGCCCTCGGCGTCTCCAGCCGAAGCGATCGTATGGATCTCGTCTATGGCCAGAATGATATTGCCGGCTTTCTTTACCTCTTCGATTATATTCCTGAGCCTTGATTCAAACTGACCTCTAAACTGCGTTCCCGCGACGACGGAGGTCATGTCCAACAGATATATCTCGTACGGCAAAAGCTTGACGGGAACGTCGCCCTTTACTACCTTAAGCGCGAGTCCCTCCGCTATAGCGGTTTTACCGACGCCCGGCTCGCCTATCAAACAGGGATTGTTTTTGGTTCTCCTGTTTAATATCTGGATCGTGCGCTGTATCTCGCGTTCGCGGCCTATTACTTCGTCGATCTCGCCGTTCCTCGCCTTATCGGTCAAATTTATCCCGTATGTGTCGAGCAATTTCTTTTTTGCTCTTTTCTCATTCTTTCTCTTCACATTATTATCGGTTTTCTCGTTTTCGCCCTGCTTACCGCCAAAATTGCCGTTTGCGGGATTAAAACGGTTGAGAAAATCAAACGGATTTTTCTGACGGCTGCGGCTCATATTTTCATTATTATTTTCTTCACCGTCGTTGTCGTCCTCTCCGCTTTCCGCGTCCGGATCCTCAAGCGAAACAATATCCGCGTCTCCGCTCAACTCGTTTCTTAGAGCCTCGACGCCGTCGGCAAGATTAAAGTTTTCTCCGCCCATCTCTTCCATCATTTCCGCCATTTCGGCGTTAAGCCTATCCATTTCTTCCGGCTCTATGCCCATCTTCTGCATTACGTCGTTGATAGGTCCTAAATTCAACTCTCTTGCGCACGACAGACAATATCCTTCGTTCTTGGAACTTCCGTCTGGCTCAAATTTTGTTATATATACAACCGCAAGGTTTTTATGACACTTACAACATAACATTTTCACTATCCTCCTATTAAACGTCTCGTATATATCCAAATTGCATACGTTTTATGCAAAACAGCTATCAATAAATTAATCGATTATTAAAAGCCCTATATTTCAGGGTCGTCTAAAACTCGTTTAGGGCGCAATACGCCTATGACCCCAAATATAATATCATATTATAGCACAAGAATATCGCTTTAGCAAGTAGCGGGATGTGAATATATTATGAACAATTGCGGCGCTGAAAAATGATATTACTTCACGCCGCGGCGTCGGCCTATGCGGCTCGTTTAAATAGATAAAGCGGACGCGCCGCGCGTCCGCCGATCTCTTAAATCAAATTCGTAATCAAAATAATTATCATAAATATCGGAGCGATATATTTGATCATAACGTTAAATATTTTCTCACGCTTAAACTGCGAGCTGAGCTTGACCTCGTCGGCAATAACTTTAACTCCAAATCCAAAACCAACCGCCAAACATATCGACAGCGCAGTGACCGGAAGCAGGACGTTGTTTGCGATAAAATCGACGAAGTCGAGTAAGTTGTAGCCCATTATCTCGATAAAGCTCCATATTCCGTGACCAAGCGAGTAAGGTATTCCCGCAAGCAGGATTACGACCGAGATTACCACAACGACCGCTTTACGGTTCCATTTGAATATATCGCATATCGTCGAGACCAACACCTCTACGATAGAGATCATCGACGTAAGCGCGGCGAACAGAACCAGTATAAAGAATAACGCTCCAATAACGGTTCCGCCCGATATGCTATTAAATACTTTCGGCAGCGTCACAAACATGAGCCCCGCGCCAACGTTCAATTGCTCCGGATCTCCTCCGGAAAACGAAAATATCGCCGGGATTATCATAAACGCCGCCAATATCGCTATAGAAGTATCGAACAACTCTACGTGCTTAACGCAGGACTCTATATCTTCCTTTTTGCTCATATACGAACCATAGGTTATCATTATTCCCATAGCCAGCGACATCGAGTAAAACATCTGCCCCATCGCGGATACTATCGTATCGGCGCTGAATCTGCTGAAATCGGGTATAAGTATATATTTTACGCCTTCTATAGCGCCCGGAAGCGTCACCGAATATATCGCTATCGCTATCGAAAGAACCAAGAGGATAGGCATCATTATTTTACTCGCCCGCTCCACTCCGTTTTTTATCCCGCCTATAAGAGCTACGGCGTTCAGCAGTATAAATATGAACAGATATATTATCGGTTCAAATTCTTCCGCTATAAAATTATTAAAGTAAGCGTCTCCCGCCGCCGCCTCTGCTTGTCCGGTGAGATATACGGCGATATACTTCACTACCCAACCGCCTATAACTCCATAGTAGGTCGAGATCAGCAATACCGTTATCGTTGCAAGAACGCCTATAAAGGTGTATTTATTTCCTAATTTTCTAAAGGCTCCGATAGGACTAAGTCCCGTCTTTCTTCCGATCGCTATCTCGGCCACCATAAGCGAGTATCCGAAAGTCACTACAAGTATTAAGTAAACCAGAAGAAATATCCCTCCGCCCTGCTCGGCGACAAGATATGGAAATCTCCATAAATTTCCAAGTCCTACCGCGCTTCCGGCGGCAGTTAATATAAATCCTAACTTTCCTGAAAAACTCCCTCTTTTTTCCAAATCATAACCTCCATCTCAATCAACTTTCTATTTAGTTTTTTTGTTTGCTTTTAACCTCGATATCTTTTCTTAACTCTTCGTGCATATTAAGAGCGTTCTGAGTCAGCATCTCGATCTCATGCTTCTCCCTGTAACGGTCTACCAGAGAACTGTCGATGACCGGATCGCCGACATGCGCCGCTTGATACCTGTATATCAGTTTTAGCAATACCGGCGTTATTATCGTCGTCACCACGACGACTATCAATATCGGTCCGAAAAATTCCGGAACCATCAATCCCACGGCGGCGCCTTTATTGGCGACGATCAACGCGACCTCGCCTCTCGATATCATTCCGACGCCTATCTTGGTCGCCTGTAAATTCGTATATCCGCATACTTTAGCTCCAAGTCCGCAGCCTATGATCTTTGTCAAAACCGCCGCTAATAGGATCAACAGCGTAAACCACAATACGTTCGCTGAGATCGAATCCATTGTCACGTTAAGACCGACGCTTGCAAAAAATACCGGCGAGAGCATCATAAACGACAACACGTCGAACCTTGAGATCATATAGGACGTTCTCTTTGTCCCGGACAACAGCAATCCGGCGACAAACGCTCCCGTAATATCCGATACGCCAAACACGACTTCGGCCACATACGCCATTAACAAGCAAAATACAAAACCAAAAACGCTGAAACGCCGCAAGTCTTTTTTGTAACTGTTCATCCACGGATGCACTATTTTTACAAATATTATCGCAAGGACTCCGCATAATGCGAAGAAACCTAATATTTTCAATAAAACGATCGGTATGCTGACGCTCGAATCGGCGAAACTTGTTATAATAGTGAGCGCGATTATTCCCAAAACGTCGTCTATCAACGCGGCTCCGAGTATCGCGTTACCCGATCTTGTAGACAACTTGCCGAGCTCTTTAAGCGTCTCCACCGTTATACTTACCGACGTGGCTGTCAAGACCACTCCGATAAATATATTTTGAAGCATGATCCGCGGGTCGTCGCCTTTATTAAACAACGAAGCCACAAGCCAACCGCCGAGCAGCGGCAATATAACGCCGAATAACGCTATAACGGACGACGCGATACCGCACTTCTTCAGTTCCTTGATATCGGTCTCCATTCCCGCGTTAAACATCAATACTATGACGCCTATTTCCGATATAGCCTTTATCAAATCATTACCCTGAATCAACCCTAAACACGCCGGTCCTAAAATAAGACCCGCTAAAAGGGATCCCACAACCTGAGGCATTTGGATCCTTCTCGTAAGCATACTCAGCAGCTTGGTCGATAAAAGGATCAACGCCAGTTCTAATAAATATTGTACGTCCACGCTGTTACCTCCGACTATTAGCGTCTCCATATTTTAAATTATTTTTTTCATTTCTCATAATAAATTATTTTAGCGCAAAGGCCGTTTATTATTATACATTACTCAGTATACAACATTTGTTAAAAAAGTCTATATATTTGTCAAAAATAATAGGCTCAATACAACATTTTCAACATAATCACCAATTTAATTCATTATAATTGGCAATAATCTATAAAAATATGTGCAGTTTTTCTCATCATATTTTTATTATAAAATTTTTCTAAACTAACCGTCCAGATATCTAACGCTTTCCTTTCTGTATTTATTCGGCGTCATGCCAACGACGGATTTAAACTGTCCTATAAAGTTGCTCTCGCTGAAATACCCGACTTCTTTTGCGATCTGCGATACGGAGTTAATGGTATTTCTAAGCAAGAACTTCGCCTTATTTATTCTAAAATGAACGAGGTAATCGTACGGCGTGGTCCCCATCTGCTGTTTAAAAAGCCTGATAAAGTGATATTTTGATATGTTGACCTTATTTATCATATCGTCGATATTGATCTGGTTCTTATAATTATTTTCGATATAATTTATCACGCTCTTTATATCTTTATAGTGAGTTATCACCCTATTAGTCTCGCCTTTCAACTTACTTATCAGCTTTTGAGTCAATATTAAAGTAAGCAGAGACGACAATTCGTCGCTCATCCTCGCATACGAGATAACGTCGCTTCGGGAAGAGAATGAAAGCAGCCTTGTTATTATATCCTGAGCCTCGCGGTTTCCTTTCATATCGACGGTCAAATACCTATTGTCGTTTATGAGGCTCTCATATGAAGATACTCCCTCTCCGTCCATATGTATCCACATAAAATTCCAGTGATCGGAAGAAGTCGAATACCTATGAATATTATCGCATTTAATTATGAGAACTCTATTAGGAGTAAGCCGTATATACTGCTCGTCGATCAATATTTCACCCTCGCCGCTAACAGTATACATCAGATAATATCCCGATCTTCCGCTTCTCTCCGTATAGTAATTGGAACGCGCATAGAATTCCCCGATCTCCGTAATATAAAACGGCATGCTATGAGCGATATCGTTTTCCGTTACGATTATCCATTTCGAGTCCTCGCTTATGTCCATATTATACGATAACATAACTCTGTTTCTCCCTCCAAACATTACGCTTACGAGCGCATAATCCGCCTAAAAACGCTTATAACGCATCTATGCAAAAAATACGCTATTTAACCCGAAATAAACAAGCGCATTTTTATAGTTATAAAAAATAATGCAAAAAAACCTATAATATTATACACCCAAAACATAGAAAATTCAACCGCTATAGCGGTAATAATTAAAATTAATTTTAAATAGCCGACGGGCATACGGAAAACACTGCCGCCGTTTAAACGGCGTGCAGCGTCGCTATTCGGATATTTTAAATCATTTCGACTTAGACGATCCCCTTTCGGAGTTTAGATATAGCTTTCTTTTCAATTCTCGAAACGTACGACCTCGAAATATTCATCATTTTTGCAATTTCCCGCTGAGTCAAGCAACGCCCGTCGCCGAGTCCGTAGCGCAGTATCACGATCTCTCTTTCCCTTGGATCGAGTTCGTTTTTTATATTTTCATAAAGCTTTTTGGTCTGTTCGGATAATTGAAATTCCTCAAATACGCCTTCGCCGTCGGCGCTTATTATATCCATAAGTAAAATGGCGTTGCCCTCTTTATCCGTACCGATAGATTCGTTTAACGATACGTCATTTTGACGCTTTTTTTGGTTTCTGATAAGCATTAGGATTTCGTTTGCTACCCCCTCGTAGCGGCTCTTCGTCGCCATTGATTTCAGGATACTCGATATTGTCTGAATCTGTGCCAAATAAATACACATGGGCGTTCTTTCCGTCCCATATTACTTTTTTCACAAAGGTACGCAATGCCGCACGTTTTTCTTCGATATTCATTGTTCCAAATGAACCTGCAAAAGAACACAGCATATCCCGCAATACGTCAAACTCTTTATCGGACAACTGGTGATTTTGCGTCAGGCATTTCAATTCTTCAATCCGATTCTCAATCCCTATCTTTTTCTGGTGCAATTCTTCAATTTGCTGATTAACATATTCATAGGTGGTCGTACCGTCTGATTGTGCCAATGCCGAAACCAATGCTTTAATCTGTTTTTCAACATCTGCTAATTCTTTTTTACAATTCTCAAGCTGGTTGTCATACTCCTGTCCGCTTTCGTTCATTTGCTTTTTTGCCCTTTCCAACTGGCGGATAAAGTCGGAGGAATCGTTTGACAGCTTTTTAATATGCTCACATACCAAAGCGTCTAAAATGTTCCCGTTAGGATTTTTACTGTCACAAAGCTGCATTCTGCTTTTCTCTTTGGTCTGACAAAGATAGCTGTAAATTTGTTCGCCGTCTTTGTTGACTCGTTTTGATAACTTCGGGCGCATATAATCGCCGCACTTCCCGCAAAACAGCAAACCCGACAATAAGGCTACATTGCTCCGTGGCTTGCGGTAGGATTTGGACTTGTTCTGTCCCAGCATTTTTTGCACCTTTACCCAATCCGCCCCGCTGATGATGGGCTTGTGTTTCCCAACGGCAACAATCCATTCTTCCATATCGTTGATTTGGTTTGCCCGTCCAATGGTCTGTGATGTTTTGTTATAAGCCATAATGCCGCAGGTACCGTCAAATTCGGATTGCTCTGCATAAATTTCAATATCTGCCTGCCGGAAATACTCCCATGCGTCCATATCAGCCGCCATGTAGACAGGATTTAGCAGAATGGATTTAATCGTAAATCTTGTAAAGTTCTTTCCGTTCTTTGTAGTGATATGGTTAACAAGCAAGTATGTTTCTGTTTTGGTAAGCGAGTTTGTCTCTAAAAACTTGCTGAAAATCAATCGAATCAGTTCTGCTTCTGGTTCGATAATATCTAATTTATATAGTGAACGTGTTTTCCCGTCCGTTGTGGTTTTTTCAACTTTCTCGCTCTTGTAGCCTGTTGGCGTGTTCCCTCCGAGCCATCTGCCGGTTTTAGCGAGTTCGTGCATATTGTCCCGTATACGCTCTGCAATCGTTTCCCGCTCCAACTGGGAAAATACAGATACCATCATCATCATAGCCCTGCCCGTGGGACTTGTGGTATCGAAATTATCCCGAATGGAAATAAATTCAACTTTTCGTTTATCCAGTTCGTCAATGAGTTTTGCAAAATCGCCTGTGTTACGGCTGATACGGTCTAACCGATAACAGATGATAGTACGGATATTTCCCTCACGCACCTTTTTCATCATGTTAATAAACTGCGGTCTTTGCGTGTTACCGCCGGAAAAACCCTCGTCTTCATAAATATAAATATCGTCCCCGCCAATCTCGGGGAAATGAAGCGCAATGTACTGACGGCACAACTCAATCTGATTTTCGATACTTTCACCCTTGCCTGTAAATTTGGATTTTCGGGAGTATATCGCCACACTCCTTTTCTCTTGATTACTTGCCATATTGCTTCCTCCAAATATAATCACTATTTTTATAACACTATCATAGTGGCTCTATTTATATTATAGCAAATAATCTGAGAAAAAGCAAAAACTTTTTTGCGAATTCGCATAAAAAATGCCATGAGAACGGTTTGAATTCTCATGGCAAGTATAAAAAACTATGATATACTGTTGTCAAAAGGCTTAATAAATGTTATATGTTTTCTCTTTAAGTTTTTCCATTCATTTTTTAATTTGCTTTGCGGTAAGACTTCATAAATAAACAACCAATTTCTATTAAAATCACTCTCATTTTTTGAAAGATTTTCAGCATGTTCCTTATATTTTTTAATATCCGTTCTGTTATCTGTATGAATCGCTGACAAATAGGCAAGCAAAAGAAAAATACAACTATTACTTTTTAAAACATCCTCTATTTTTACATTATCAAGTTTAAATTTATACTTCAAGCTAAAATATACGGCATAACTTGTAGCTTCATAATTTTGTGTTCTTATTCCATTATTATAAATCATTTGTGAAATATCAGAAATTTCTGATATTGATACATGAAATGGTGCAAACACATACTCATCCAATAAAGGTATTAAATAAGGATATAGCAATAATAAATGGAAAATAGTTTTCACACAATAATTTTTAGCGTTAGATGTTAATTTCTGTTTTCCAAGCACCTTTATTGCATAGTTCAGTATAGCTGAATTCTTTTTATTCTCTTGCATTAATTCTATTGCTAAGTCTAAATATGCTCTCACTTCTTTGTAATTTAGGTATTCCTTATCTCTAAATATAGAAAATGCATTTATTCTCCGTACCCATTGTTCTACAGCCGCTTTTGGCAATTCAACTACTTCTGTCTTTTTATGATTAAGCGTCAACCCATATGCACGTAACTGCTCAGACAATTCCAGTAAAAACGATTGTGTATCTTCATATGCAGAAACATAACATGTGTAATCATCAATATTTCTTATATAATCCCACTTCGTACTTAGTTGTGAATCAATTTTAGTTAATATTATTTCGGACAATAGATTTGAAGTATGAGGACCTATCAGCAAACCATGAGTTTCGCCATTTGTTGTATTTCGGGTATAGAAATCAATTTGATTATACCATAACCTCTCATCTCTTTGATTGTTTTTTGCCTCTTGTTCACCAACCAATGCCCATGCCAACGCATGAGTATATATACTAGGAAAACAGGTTGAAATATCGGCTTTAACCATATATCGTTTTCCTATTATTAAATCTTCTTCCGGAGAACCATCTATTCTGTAATTATCATAGTTCATTACAAATAAACTATTCTTATTAGCCATTTTACGAATATGTATTCTACTAACTTTATGTTTTTCATTCGCTGTCATATTTGTAAAGTGTGATTGTAATCGTTCCCAATTATCTTCTAAACATTTGCATAGTTGCTGATATGAGAACGGATTTGGTATTCCCAATGGTCTTGGAATATTAATATTACGCATATTTTCATAATAAATATATTCATTTGGCTTTTTGGCAAATTGATGATTAACACTCTTACTATAATTATAAAATTGTTCAGACGTTAAAAATGGGGGTAATTTCTCAGAAAAAAGCCCATGTGCTAATAATCCCTTATATAATTCTTCGGAAGAAATATTATTTATCAATCTGCTATATATACTCATATTACTAACTCCGCTATAATAGTTTTAAAAATATATTATAGCAGATTTTGGATTAAAAATCAATATACAGACGAATTCTGCCGCCTATATCAAAATTTGAACAATAGTGAAAATGTTGTTTTTACAATACCTGTTTTCTGATTTTTGCAATCTTTCTACGACATGATTCTAATTCTACTGCAATAGAGCCATCTTCTGAATCGGGCTGAAAAAACTGTCTGAGCATTGCCAGTCCATCAGCAACCATAGCAAGATTAGCCGCTATGACTTCATCAGCAGACAGAGCTTTATTAGTTTGTGGTTTTTCAATTACTTGTATCATTTCATTCAACAGCCTTTCTCACTTTTGGATTTGTAGATATAATGAGATTGATTTTCTCTATACAATCATTTAATACATCTGTCATTATACTTTCACTATGGAGTTCAATAACAAGATTTTTTGCTTCTATCAGACAGTCCAACGCTATTTGAAGATTTACTAATATAATGTCTGTCATATCATTTACATTAGCTGATACTTTTACCTCGACATTTTCAGGCTTTTCAACAATAGATATCATTTTAACATCTCCTTCCGTTCATAACTTCATTTATTCAGGCAGAAATCATTTACATTTTTATAGAGATAATAAGAACCCGACCCGCAACGAAATCAAAAATTACGGGCGGGTGCCCCGAAACCTTGTTGCTCCGCAATAAAAAAGTGCCCTGCAACTTGGCAAGGCACCTATCATCATGTTATTTACGTCGATTTTGTCCTGTGGACGTTGATTTTCTATTCAGCGGGCAAGGGCAAGAATATCTTTAAATATTCTTTTCAAGGATTCTTAACGCTCCCATATCTAAATCATAAAAAATCATAGTATCATCATCTACTACCAAAAAACGTTCATCAATATTATTCATGTTGCCCATATCTGCAAATTCTACATTATCTGACTTAGTACTTATATCAAGTGTCGTGGTTTTTCCAGTCTGAACTGATATTTTGTAAATCGAGCCATCACTGTTCCAAAAATAGTAGGAGTCCCCTTTAGAGGCATAGGAATCAAACTCTAATCCTGTTGCAATCTCGATATAATCGCTTTCGTTAAAATCATACTTGTTCAAGCTATTATTTGTAAGACAGAATAAATCACTGCCAGTTTTCAGAACTTCATCACCTACACCATTGTTTATTCGTGCTTCTCCGCTTGTTATATCTAAGTCTACCCCTCTATAATGCCAAGAGTTAAGACGTAACTGTGCCTTTTGAGAGCTTAAAACAGCACCAAAACGTACACTTGCTCGACCATACTCTGTATTACCAATGTCACTAAATACATTAGCAGTTCCGTTTGTTATATCATAGATTACATTATATATTTGGTCTTGTTCTGGTGTTTTGAATGCCTCTGTTATCGTATCATAATAACCAATAAGAAGTATTTTATTATTTACATTATCATAATAAACTTGCACTGGAACATAAGAAGAATATTCTGCAACTGCTGAGGATTCTTCATTTTCCTGTTCTGCTGGCTTTTCTAATATCAATTCTGTTGGGTCAAAATATTTCATATTGCTTCCGTTTTCAATGTTGATTCTATAGATACAGCTATCAGAAGCATCTATATAATATATATTTTTGTCATTATCAATCGTTGCCCAGGTTAATCCGCCAGAAGTTTGTGAAGAAGAATTAAATTGTTGGCTTATGTTTATTGAAGCCAGTGTTTTCATTATGTAAGGTTTCTTTTCTTCTGGTGTATCAGTTGATTGTGGCTCTTCTGGTTTTGCCGTTTCTTCAGGTTCATTTATGGGTGTTTGCGTTGGCTCGGCAGGTTGCTCTGTAACTTGCGAGGGTGTTTGCGTAGGTGTAGTGTCATCATAAGTTTTATTGTTATTACCATACTGATATGCACGCCATAATAACGTAGCGGCTTCCGCCCGTGTAATACTCTGCTGTCCTCTGAATGTTCCATCATCATAACCAGAAATCAAGCCATTTTCAACAGCAGAAGCAACATACTTCTGTGCTTCAGAAGAAATGGATTGATAATCAGAAAACATACGAGCAAGCATTGTTATATCTGCACCTACAACGGAATATCCTTTTAATTTTACCATTGCCACGGCTATATCTTCTCGAAGTGCGGGCATATCAGGTAAATAATAACTACCACCATTTTGATTGTATGCGCTCAGATATGATTTTGCAGTATGGATATACGGCGCATACCATTCGTTGACAGCAACATCATTAAAAATCTGCATAGTAGGTTGTTCTATTTTCAATCCTGCTGCCATGGTCATAATTTTTGCAAACTCTGCTCTTGTAACCTGTGAATCAGGATAAAACTTACCGTCTGGATAACCGTTTAACACACCGCGTTCTTCCATTTCCCCAATATAAGAAAACGCCCAAAAGTCCTCTGGCACATCTGAAAACTTTTGCATATAGGTTTTTGACGGTTGATTTTTTAATTCTTCGCCATACTCAACAGCCCCAGCGCTAATTGATACGCTTAAAACCATTGTTAGCATAAGAATAATTGATATTAGTTTTTTCATAGTGATACCTCCATTTTTCGTTTTGTTAATTTTTAAGCGGACTTACTGCAAATAACTGAAATGTTGCTGGGTCTCCCTGTCTATCTTCCGGCTCGTGAGACAATCGAAATGTCTGTCCGGGTTTTAATGTTATTTTAGTATTTGCACCGGCGCTCGATTTCTTTGAATTTGTTTCAATATAGACAAAATCATAACTCATAGAAAAATGCTCACACTTTACAATATAAATACCTGCTGGCACATCTATCCCTGCTGTGTAATTACCCTCGCTTAGATCATATTTTTCTATTTCCGTAAGTTTCAATTCAGCAAGGTTATCTTCTAAAGAAGAGCCTCTGAAAAACAATGTAGTACCATCAGCTAAAAATCTTATACAATCCTCTCCTTTTCTATACTTTGAACCAGGTCCCATAATTTTGCCATCAACTGGATTGCTGCCATAAATAGTGCACTCTCCGCTAGTGGAAGTTACAAGGTAATATCCCTCTGGAATACTTTCTCCGATTTTTACCGGAGTTGCCTCTTGTTGCTTACATAATTCAGCATCTTCTTTAAAAACATAGGACTTTTTTTCTTTTACATATGTCCATTGTTTGCTGCCTACATTAGAATTAGTATTTTTTGAGGAATTTGGTTCCGTTTTCTCTATAGTTTTATCTACCGCAATATTATTATCAGTTTTGGTTATATTATTATTTGAATAATTATTGAAATTTGTAAAAATTCCAATCGCAACTACTGCAATTATGCCTATAGCAATTACTGCACGATACCGTTTTAGTTTTGCAAACAGCCCTGTACGCTTTTCGAACTCCGAATTTTCTATCTTTTTATCAATTTCCATTTCTTTAACGGAATTCGCAGCAGATGATACAGTTTCCTTTGTTTTCTCAACCGCAGTTTTAGCGTGTTTTTCAACATTGTCATTCAAATCTGCTAATTTTTTATCTAACTCCATTTCCTTTACTTTTTCAGCAGTAGCAGACATCGTTTTCTGAGTTTGTTCTTTCAGATTATCTAATTTTTTGTCTAATTCCATATCTTGCAATTTATCCTGTGCTATATTTTTTGCATTCTGTAATTTCTCTTTTGCCTTATCAGCATATCTCTTAAAATCATCATTTTTCATTGATAGCTATCCCCCTAAATTGTTTTCTTTCGTGTATGACCGCATGATAGACAACGGTCATATTTAAATTGCTGATTTCTACACCCATCACGAGTACAACCAATTTTGCCGCATTTTTCGCATTTCCAAAGCTGAGAATAGCATTTTCCAAACCCTTTGTTTTCGTTACAATTTGCCATTTACATCATTCCTTTCGTTACTCATATCTCTATACTCATGCCGTACTACCGTTTCTCCACATCGTTTGCATAGGTAGGTTACTTCATAATAAGTACGGATAACGGGAATACTTCTATCATATCTACATTTTAGCAATTTGCGTTTTTCCACCATCATATTGCAACTCCCTGTTTCCTCTCGTTTCACTTCTGATAGAGAACACCATGACTTACACCGTGGGCATTCAATATCAAAAATCTTTGGTACTGCATGGAGTGCAACAAGACCAAGAATGGCTATTGTGCTTGATTTCATGCGAATTCACCTCCTTCAAGAAATGAATTCGTGTAGCAATTACGTTTTCCTGCTTTTACCAGATGTTATTTTATAAAAGATAAAAACACGTAATCACAGTACCATTATAATGTACTTCTATTACATTGTCAAGTTATAACATCTAAATGATAAAGAAATATCATTTTGACTATAGTAAAATTATTACATAGAGATGAGGTGATGTCATGGCAAAGGAATTGTTTCTATTAGCCGAAAAAATCAAAACCATTCGTGAACAACTGGGAATGACACAAGCGGAACTCGCTCGAAAACTGGGATTGACCCGCTCCAGTATAAACGGTTGGGAAATGGGCTTGTCTGTTCCATCTACTCAATATATAGTTGAATTGGCGAAACTGTTTCGTGTATCTACCGATTATCTGCTCGGCATGGAACAAGGAGCGGTATTAAATATAGATGATTTAACCGAAAAGGAAGTATCTGTTTTACTTGACGTAGCAAACTGTTTTCGTGCAAGACATACAAATGATGAATAACCTTTATTTTGTCCTCTAAACCGTCTACCACTTATATACGGCAACCTGCCCGATGAAATAGATTACAACGGTTTAACGTCCTCTTAACACGTCAAGAGCAGGACAATACATAGGCATAAGAAAACGCCTCACAATGAAGTGGGGCGTTTTACTATTTATACTGGCTTTTTGGTTTTTTATATTGCTGTTTTCTTGCTTTCGTATTATCTTTGACTTCTTCCCAATATATATCCATCCAGTTTATATATTCTTGTTCTGTTATTTTCTCTTTGGCAACTAAAGAACGTTTCTTTTTAGCTTGTTGCTTGAAGTTTTCAAGGTCTTTTTCACGTCTGTTTAATTCTCTTTGAGTAATGTAAGTTCCGCTTATTCGATTAGATAACATTGTATAGATGGTTTTATATTTTCGTCTACTTGCTTTAGACCTATCCCCGGATAATTTTTGTTCATGTTTTACCTGGAGCTTACAAGTTCTATTATAATTTTCTGGGCTGGGATTTTCACAATATTTTTGTTTTGCATTCATTGCTACAAAATAATTATTACAATGTTGACACACTTTGATATGATACCTATCATAAAATATTTCCTGTAGTGAAGCAAACAATAATTCTTCAATGCTATTTATATGGTAACTGACATTACACAAATATTCTGATTGATCAGAAGTTTTTTCTAACTTATCACATAATTGTGATTGGTTGTATTTTCTGATTTCTGAAAATTGTATGCTTTTAAAACCATTTAATTGAACGCCAAGAATGCTTGAAACACTATACAAAGTATTCATAGTGCAATATTTATTTTCCGAAACACAAATTTTTATAAAATTTACACAATTCTCCATTCTGCTATATATATCTAAGCGTTTCGGCATATCTCTGTGGGGAGGATTATTCGAAAATAAAAGTTGTTTTACAACACAAAAGGTTAAAAAATACAATATATCCTTGTTCAAAGGAAAATGTTGTTTTTTAAAAAAGTGTTCTGTAAATAAACATTTATCTACATTTTGAAAAGGAAAATTATCATACTCATGTTCAAAAACTTCAAAACAAAGTTCATAAGCAGCACTTTGATTTGCTCTTATAAAGCCAATCATAGCTGGTACTAAATGCATACAAGCTGAAAGAATTGTTCCAATAGGATAAGTTGTGTCTTTAAACTCAATACCAGTTTTATCAGCCATATATGAAAAGTACATTTCTATTTCTTCCGATGGTACATCATCAGGAATAACCACCAAATTTTCTCTATTATTAATTCTATCTACAACGTAATATAATTGCTTTTCTTGCATAAATCTCACCTCAAAATTTCATTGTTCCCCTTATAATTATAATATAAAAGCGAATAACTGTCAATAGTAAGTCGATTAAGTGTATGCTATACTAATTCCAGAATCGATTCAAACCTTTACGGTAAGTGCTTATCGTTAAAAGAAACGGAGGTATGTGGTATAAACAACTATTTTTGTGAAAGCAAGTATCTATCTGTATCAGCAATTTTATAGGAGGATTTTAAAATGAGTAAAAACTTTGAGTTTTACAACTATTCAGACGAAAGATCTGATGAGCTTGAATTTTCAAAAATGCTTAGGATAGAGATGAAAGTGATGGATTTCTTCGTTAAAGAAGCACAAGATGCATTGACAAATCATGAAATTTCTTTAGCAGATGAAATGCTATCATTTATTAAAGAAGTCATTAAACGAGACATGGAGATCATAGAATCTTCCCTATAATTTCTATATTTTAAAATCAAGGCTCTGCTATAAGGAGCCGATTGTTCTTTGACAACTGAATAGCAGAGCCAGAAAGAGGTGTATCATGACGCAAGATGAAATCATGCGGTCAAAATGGGTGGCAAGGAATGCAGACGGTAAGGTATATATCGTAACGCAGGAGCTTTATAAATATCTCCACGATTTTGTCCATCTAATTACAACAGATAGCGGTAACATATACCTTTATGACGGCAGCGGGGTTTGGAAACGAATTACACCCAACACATGCAAAGGTATCATCAAAGAGTTTCTCCCCATTAGATATCGAACGTATAGGCATTGGAATTCCATTTTTGAGGAATTTATGACGGATTTGTCTGATGTTGAAGAAAAAGACTTCAACTCCGACGAAAACATCATTAACTTCCAAAACGGAATTCTGGATTTGAGGACAATGGAATTAAATCCACACAGTCCAAAGTGCCTATCAACAATTCAAATACCTTGTGCATACAATCCAGATTTAACTTGGGATAATGCACCGGTATTCAAGAAGTATCTGACGGATTTACTTGGTGATGATGAAGTTACTAAAGTATTTTTACTGGAATTCCTCGGTGCTATTATTTCCAATATCTATGGCTGGCGATACAAGAAAATGTTGCTTATGGTTGGTGATGGAAACACAGGCAAGTCAGTTCTTCGAGAATTGGCAATGCACTTGGTAGGATTGGATAATTGTGTATCAATCGAGCTAAAAAGGCTTGGCGAACGGTTTGGCAGTTCTGCCCTATACGGAAAGCGCTGCTCAGGCAGTGGAGATCTCGGATTTGTTGAGTTACCAGAAGTTAACATTATCAAGCAACTAACTGGCGGAGATGAATTATACGCTGAGTTTAAAGGTAAAGATAGCTTCACCTTTAGATATGACGGTTTTTTATGGTGTAACTGCAATCGTTTACCATATTTCCGTTCAGACCGTGGGCAATGGGTGTATAACCGTTTCTGCATTGTGAGATGTGATAATGTCATTCCACCAGAAAGGCAGGATAAACAGCTAATCGACAAGCTGATAGCTGAAAAAGAAGCTATCGTAAATATAGCACTTCAACACTTCCGCAAGACAATCGAGCGTGGTTATCGTTTTACCGAAAGCGAAAGCATGAGGATAGAACGAGAACGGTACACCATTGAAAATAATTCGTTATTAACATTTGTTAAGGAGCGTTGCATACTGTTGAAAGGCTATACAAAACGTTCAGAATTTAACGAATCATATGTAAAATGGTGTCAGCAAAATCTTGTTAAACCAGAACGTCAACGAGATGTTGGTCGTCAACTGGAAGAAACATTTGGCATTACAGCTACTAAGAGAAACGGTTATTTTATATATAATCTAAGCATTCCCGATGAAGATTATGAAGCTATGGCAGAATACAGTTATAATCAACTAAAAGCCATCACGAAAAGCAAAGAAAATCAAAACAACTCCTCGGGTTCTAACGAACCCTCAGAGGGAAAAGAGCGGTAACAAAGACACAAGGGCGTAAAGGGCGAGTGTAACAGACTTTGGAACGAGTTTTGAAAAAGCTGAAGCGAAAAGATGACAGAACTCGCCCCAACGCCCCTAACACAAAGAAAGGCGGAATTAACATGCCAATAACAGTATTGGGAAAAAAGAGCGTCAACGGTATAAGTCAAAAAACAGGAAATCGCTATCAGGGTACAATCATTCAGTATTCCTATGATGATGCCAATAGTGAACGTGGTAAATCCGTTGGTTCAGCTTATGTTAGTGAGATACTGCATTTTGGGGACAACATCAACATTTTTAGTGATTACGAATTAGAATTAGACCCAGTTAAAAAATATGCTACACGATTTGAACTTGTGGAACTGGATAGCTATTTTAAACAATTAAAATAAAAAGGAGGTAATTATCTTGAAGAAAACAGTGCAAATTAAAGTACTCAATGCTGAGGTCAGAACGAAAGGTCGCAGACATGATAATATTATAACATTTAAAAAATTCCCTTTTGGAATTAAAAAGCGCACAACCTGGGTAGGTGGTTATGTCATCCGCCCCGTTGAACTTGTTGTTGGTGGAATCTATTGCTTTGAGTATGCACCATCTGGGCATATCAGTAAGATGGAACTTCTCGAAAAAAGAAATCGGAAGACTTCTTTTTGGCAGTCATAAATGATATTGTAAACGGGATAAATGAGGTCTTTGTTTAAACTGACATATGGTACAAGTTATCTTGAATATAAATAACATAGCAAGAAAGGGGGTAGAGCCAATTTTGGAAGTGATTGTTCACTACCCTAAACAAGAATCAGATAAACAAGCCTTGCGGCAAAAAGTATCCGAAGTTCAAGCCGAGGCAGTCACAAAATACATTTCAAAATTGACTTGCCCCCTTGAACAAAAACGAAAACTGGTGCAAGCCATCCAAGAGAAAACGAGAAACGGTCAGAAAAATTGACCGTTTCTTTTTCTATTTTCGGCTATTATATAAACTTTTTATAAATTAGCCGAAGTTTTGACATTGAGTTTTAACAATTTCTCCCATGTTCCCTTAAACATACGCACCTTATCCTGCTCCCAGCGTTTGACCTTGTATAAATCAACATTCATCATAGCGGCAAGCTGTTTCTGTGTGATATGCAAACGTTTGCGAATAGCTTTTATCTGCTGACCTTGCCCGTCATACAGAAAACGATTGTAATCGTCCAGCAGTTCATAGACGTCAATGTGATACAACGCCGCCAGCTTATCCACCATAGCGGCTGGGTAAAAATCCCGTTGGTTATCTTCATAATCGCCATACGTCCCTCTATCCATTCCGATATACGCCGCAACGTCCTTTTGGTGCATGGCTTTTTGATAGCGGTAGTATTTCAGCTTGTCCGATATATTGGTAATATCCGCCGGATTGGTATAGAGCAGATTGAACTTTTCACCCTCTCTATTGGTGGACGGTTTCAGTAGTCGAATGGTATGGATATACATGGGCATGAAAATCGTTCCGTTTGCCCGATGGCTGTACAACAGATACATTTGACCGTTCATTTTGGTTAAAATCCGCCAGTTTCTAAAATAGGGGGCTGAATTTCCCTCTTTTTGTTCAAAAAGAGCCGCTGCGAGCGTATTGTTTTTTCAACGCATCTTGCCGCATACGTGGCGAGCCGCGTTCCTTTCGACGGATCGAAACTGTTGATCCCCTTTATCAATCCTATGGTTCCTATCGAGATCAAATCCTCGCTGTCCCTTGTGGACTGAGAATATTTTTTCGCTATATGCGCGACCAATCTCAAGTTGTGCTCTATCAGTTTGTTTCCGGCTTCAACGCTGCCGTTCATAAATTCGTCGATGCATTTCTTTTCCTCCTCCGGCGGCAGCGGTTTGGGGAACGAGTTGTTGTTCGATATATATGAGAGCAGCGCGACGAGAGATTGAAGCAACGCGTCGAAAAAAAATAACATATAATTACCTCCGTTAATCAGTCTGGTAATTTATATGCTAAATATCTTTCTTCTTTGCAAGTCCTAATTTATTTTGAGTTATTTTCAATTATGAAATGATCAAAGGTGCATCTTTAAGAATAAAAAATATTCTCTGAATATTTAAGCAGGCCAGCCAAGCTAAAGATGCACAACCGGTCAGGTCTCCAACCTTTTGGCTTATTGAAAGATTTTGGGAAGAAATCTTCTTTTTATACTACATATTATAAATTATAAATTTCTAAATTTCAATTAATATTTTGTATACAAAGATTTTTTGTCTAAAATATCTATATAATTTATAAATTTTTTATGCAATTATACCAAAACGCTTATCAAAAATCAAAAGCCCCGGGCGCGACGCTAACGGTCCGGAGCTAAAATACTAATCGATCTGCGGCAATGAATCAAAACCTTTTTGCAAGTCCTCGTCCGTCGGAATATAGTCGGTCATCGCTCCGTCATGATACGCGGTATACGCCGACATATCGAAATATCCCGTACCGGTCAGGCCGAACAGAATATTTTTCGCCTCTCCCGTTTCCTTGCATTTTAAAGCTTCGTCTATAGCGACCTTGATCGCGTGAGACGACTCGGGCGCGGGCAGCGTTCCTTCGGTTTTGGCAAATTCTATAGCGGCGTCGAACACCTTTGTCTGTTCTACGCTTCTTGCGGTTATATAACCGTCGTGATACAGCTTAGACACGATAGGAGACATGCCGTGGTATCTGAGTCCGCCGGCATGGTTCGGCGAGGGGATGAAACCGCTTCCTAAAGTATACATTCTCATAAGCGGCGTGGTCTTGCCTGTATCTCCAAAGTCGTACGCGTACCTGCCTCTCGTCAAAGACGGACACGAAGCGGGTTCGACGGCTATAAACTCGATATCGTTTTTGTTTAATATTTTTCCTTCCATAAACGGCGAGATCAATCCGCCCAAATTAGAACCGCCGCCCGCGCAGCCGATTATGATATCCGGCTCCACGCCGTATTTATCGAGCGCCGTTTTAGCCTCTAAACCTATCACCGTTTGATGGAGCAGTACGTGGTTCAAAACGCTTCCCAAAACATAACGGCAATTCTCCGTCTTTAAAGCCAGTTCCATCGCTTCGGATATGGCGCAGCCCAACGAACCGCCGGTATTGGGATTCTCAGCGAGTATCTTGCGTCCGACCTCGGTAGTATCCGACGGCGACGCTATCACTTTTCCGCCGTAGGTCTGGATCACAGCGCGTCTGTGCGGCTTTTGCTCGGCGGATACCTTGACCATGAAAACGGTCAGATCGACGTTATAGAACGCGCAAGCCATCGCGAGCGCCGTTCCCCATTGTCCCGCTCCGGTCTCGGTCGTAAGATGCGTAAGCCCCTGCTTCTTAGCGTAATAGACCTGAGCGACCGCCGAATTCAACTTATGCGAACCGGACGTGTTCTGCCCTTCAAATTTATAGTATATCCTCGCGGGAGTGTCGAGCGCTTTCTCCAAATTATACGCTCTGACCACCGGCGAAGGTCTGTACATTCTGTAAAAATCCCGTATCTCCTCGGGGATGTCTATATATAGATCCGTAGTATTCAATTCCTGAGCGATCAGATCGTCGCAAAATACCGGCCTTAGGTCGTCGGCCGTGCAGGGCTGACGCGTAGCCGGGTTTATAAACGGATCCGGCAGTTCTTTCATTACTGCGCGCACGTTATGCCACTGCTTCGGAAGCTCTTCCTCGGTCAAAAATATCTTATATGGGATATCATATTTCATACTGCGATTCCTCCTCGTCATATAAAAGGTCTATATTGATCCCAAAATGTCGTTCAAGCTATAAAATAAGCGAACGGACTTTATGATTCCATATTATATCCAAATTCTTAAATTATGTCAAGGATCTACGGCCGCGCGTTTACAAAGCGCTTGTCAGTCGCCGCAGAGTTCGTCAAGCGACACGGAAAGCTCCTCGGCAAGCTTTTTGGCGGTCGAAACCTTACAGTCGCCGCGGCGTTCTATATCTTCTATAGTCCGTATCGGGACCTCGGACAGTTTTGACAGCTCCGGAACGCTCAGCCCTTTATCTTTTCTTATAATTCTAAGTTTCAATTTTACGCCTCCTCTTTTATAACGATCAAATTCAATAAAACTCGTATTTATGCGCAGACGTCCGCTCTATAAATATACCGTAACGCGCAAAATTTATCAAGAGTTATTTACGAATACTTCTGCGTCCTGGGAGCGGCTCGCTCAATTTATCCGGTTCAGAACGCCGCGCCCGGAATATATAGCGGCGGCCGCGCATATAAATTGAGTAAAATGTAAAATATAGGGAGGCTGTTTATGTGAATATGAATGGCGTATTCGACGATTTAAACAACAACGACCGCCAAAACGACGCGGCAAGCGACCTTTTCCGTCAAGATACGAGCGTCCGTGAAAGTAATACATACGGCGGCGTCTATGCCGATAAGGATAAATTGGATAGGCTGAAAAACGCGGCGTATAAATATACTCGAGAGGGAAGACCGAGGGACATTGAATACAGAACAGTCTGCTTGGCGAATTATATAGTCGAAAACAAATGCACGGTCAGAGACGCCGCCAAAGCCTTCGGCGTTTCCAAATCCACCGTACATAAGGACGTTACTCAGAGACTCGGCAAAATTAACAGGCGGCTCGCGGAAGAAGTCGGCGCCGTTTTGCTGAAGAACAAAAGCGAAAGACATATACGCGGCGGCTGCGCGACGAGAGAAAAATATAAACAAAGACGGAAAACTCCGGCCGCAGGATAGGCATATATATCGATCCAAATATTTATAAACCAATATAGGAATTTCTTCCCGATCTAAATAGCCCGCCGCAAATAAACGCGGCGGGCGCAACTATTAAATTTCTATTTTGCAGTCTTGGCTTTTCTTATACCCAACGTATCCTTCTCCCAGCCGCGGAGACGGTATAACACGTAGAGTACTGCCGCCGAAATACCGTTGCTCACCACTACCGAATACCATATGCTTTCAACTCCCATATGCAATATATTCTGGCAGAAGAATATCGTCGCGAACCTAAACACCCACAGTCTCGCCGCTTCTACGAGCATCGTAGCCTTCGTCTTGCCCGAACCGTTCAAGAGACCTATTGTGCAGTTGTACACGCCGTTGGTGAAGCACCATGTAGCCATAATGGCGATGAAATCGACCGCCATAGGAACTACCGCGTCGTCGCTCGTAAATATATTTACCATCAGCGTTGCAACCGGCTCTCGAGCCAGGATCATCCCAAGAACAAACAGGAATACGACCGCGAAGTTTCTCGCGTATTTATAACCCCTTTCCGCTCTGTCCAGCTGTCCCGCTCCGAGGTTCTGTCCGACTATCGTTGACGTCGCGGAGCCGAGCGCGTTCGCGGGAAGGGTGACTACAGAGTTGATCTTATTCCCCACCCCGTACGCCGCCATAGCCTCGGCGCCGAATACGTAGACGTTCTTCGACATGAGCACAAATCCGAATTGCATCGCGCTGTTGCCTACGGCCGTCGGGAAGCCAACCGTGATTATCTTTTTTATTTTCTTCCAATCCGGTCTCATACTCCTAAGGTCGAGATGTATATAGTTCTTTTTATTGAGCAGCGAGATCAGGCCTATCGCCGCGCACGGGATCTTAGCGCCCAGCGTTGCCAGCGCGGCTCCCGCTATCCCCATATCGAGACCGAACATCAGAAGCGGATCGAGGCACATATTTATAAATATTCCTAAAAAGTTGACCAGCATCGGCGATATGGTATTTCCCTGAGCCTGATTTACCGCCGAGTAGATGTTCATTATAAACAAAAATGGCATATCCAGAACCACTATTCTAAGATATGTGTTGCTCGGCGCCATGAGCTCGGCGTCGGCGCCCATCCAGCCGATTATGAGCGGAGAGGCGGCGCATAAAACCGCGGCGCACACTATTGAAAATATCATGGAACACAGAAATATCTGGTTCGCCATTCCTTTTCCGTTTTTCTCGTCGCCCGCGCCTATGTACTGCGAGATCAATATAGACCCCGCCATCGTTATGCCCTGCCCAAAGCTCATTACCGTGCTTTGCACGGGCGACACAAGAGAGATGGCCGCCTGAGGGATCGTGCCTATCTTCCCCAGCCAAAATGTGTCGGTCAAATTATACATGCTCTGCAGAAAATTAGTAATGATTATCGGTACGGCCAGCATTATCAAGGCCTTAGATATCTTACCGTTTAGTATCAGTTCCTTATTGTTCTTAACTGTAAATATACTTTTTAGTCCGCCCATACGTACCGCCTTCCAATCTGTTTTTAAGATAGACTAAGTATACGGCAAAAAAAGAATAAATACCTCTAATTATTTATCCAATTTATCTAAAACTTAATTTTTTTGTCTATATTCACTATATACTTTTAATTTATTTGTGCTATACTTATCTCAAAGGTCGATCTAAGTTTACTAAAATATATTATTTTATGAGGCGATAGGTTATGAAAACGGCGCAACTTCCCAAAATCAAAGTCTCGCGTACGCTGCGGCTCGGCAATTACAGCATGCACGAGTCGCACTACCACGACGATTACGAGCTGTATTATCTCGAAGAAGGGCGGAGCCGACTGTTTCTCGACAACAAGATATATACGCTGAGAGAGGGCGACTTGGCGCTGATCCCGCGCGGGATGATACACCGGGTCACTTCGATAAAAAATATCAGTCATACCCGCGTTGTGGCGATGATACCGTACGACTTTATCGTATCCGTATTGGAGTCGCTGGGCGCCGAAGACAAAGACGAGTACCTCTCGGCCAAGGTAATATCTATCCCGGACAGCAAGATACACGAGTTTCAGGAACTTATCGACAATATACTTTTTGAAGAAGAACACAACGATAATATTTCGGGAATGATGATCGAGAGCTATATCCGTATTCTGCTCCTTACCATGTTCCGCTATTATCAGCTTGAAAACGAGACCGCGCTGAAGTCGCCCAATACGACCGACGAGATCATACAACTTATGGCGCGGTTTATAAGTAAGAACTATCAGAAAAATATAACCTTGAATATGGCGGCGGAAATGGCGAATCTGAGTCCGACGTATTTTTCAAAAAAGTTTAAGCAGAAAACCGGGTTTGGATTTAAGGATTATCTGGTCAAGGTGCGGCTGATGGAAGCCGCAAAAATGCTGAAAAACTCCGACAAGTCGGTGACCGAAGTGGCTCTCGAATGCGGATTCAACGACAGCAATTACTTTGGCACAATGTTTAAAAAAGAGTTTAGCATACCTCCCGCAAAATTTAAGCGTACCAGCAAGTTGATCTGACATATAAAAACGCCGCAGAAACAGTGTATAATCTGCTTCTGCGGCTTTGCGTTTGATTTATATCTCTATCAATAATAGATATTAATTTTCTTTCTTAGGCTTTTTGAGGATCGCCAGCAATAACATTCCCACTACTGAGCCGGCTATAAGCGAGATTATATATCCGCCTACGTTTCCGACGACCGGGAATACGAATATCCCGCCGTGAGGAGCCATAAGCGTACAGCCGAACGCCATCGACAACGCTCCCGAGACCGCGCTTCCGATTATACAGGACGGCAGCACGCGAAGAGGATCCGACGCCGCGAACGGGATAGCGCCCTCGCTTATAAAGCAAAGACCCATGATATAGTTTACTACGCCCGACTTTCTCTCGTTGGCGGTGAATCTGTTCTTGAAGAAGGTCGTAGCCAGCGCGATAGCGAGCGGCGGAACCATGCCTCCGACCATTACGGCCGCCATTATATCATAGTTGCCCTCGGATATCGCCGCGGTGCCGAATACGTACGCCGCCTTATTGAACGGACCGCCCATATCTATCGACATCATGCCGCCCAGAACCATGCCCAAAACTATCTTACTCGCTCCGTTCATCGCGTGCAGTCCGTTGCTGAGCAGAGTATTGAGCCATGCTATTATCGGGTTGAATATACACATCACGACGCCCATGATAAGTATGCCGATAAGCGGATACAGAAGCACCGGTTTGATCCCTTCGAGACTCTGCGGCAATTTTGCAAACAACTTTTCAAGACCTAATGTGATATAGCCGCCTACAAAACCGGCGAACAACGCTCCGAGGAAGCCCGCAGTAACTCCGCCCGACGGTTCCGCGAACGTCATGCCCGAAACCGCTAAGGCGCCGCCTACGAAACCTACCGCAAGACCGGGTCTGTCCGCGATACTCATCGCTATGAATCCCGCGAGTATCGGGAGCATAAATCCAAACGCCGTATCTCCTACCGTTTTAAAGAACGCGGCGAGAGGGGTATTGGTACCGAAGTTGCTCGGATCTATCGAATAGTCGTCCAACAGAAAGGCCAGCGCTATCAAGATACCTCCGCCTGTGACGAACGGCAGCATATGAGATACGCCGTTCATCAAATGCTTATATATCGTATGACCTACTCCGTCGCCGCCTTTGCTTTCGGACGAAGCCGCCGCGCCGCCGCCTTTATGGTTATATACCCCGGCGGAGCCGCTCGTTATTTTCTCTATAAGCTCTTTGGGTTTATGGATACCGTCCGAGACCTTTGTCTGGACCATTCTCTTGCCGTTGAATCTCGCCATCTCGACGTTTTTATCCGCCGCGATTATGACGCCGTCGGCTTCGGCGATCTCCTTGCTTGTCAGCTCGTTCTTGGTTCCGCCGCTGCCGTTTGTTTCGACCTTGATCTCGACTCCCATTTCAGCGGCCGCCTGTTCGAGCGCCTCCGCCGCCATAAAAGTATGGGCTATTCCGGTCGGACATGCGGTGACGGCTACTATCTTTACGTTCTTTTTCGCCGCGGCGCCTGCCGGAGCGGAGCTCTTCGCTTCGCTTTGACCGCCTTCGTCGCCGTACTTTTCCTTTTCTTTTTTATCGATCAGCTCAAGGAATTCCTTAGGAGATTTCGCCGCCAAAAGACTGGCTCTGAAGTCCTCGTTCATAAGCATTACCGTAAGTCTCGACAATACCTCGAGATGCGTATCGGCTCCCGACGCGGGCGCGGCTATCATAAATATCAGGTTCGACTTTTCGCCGTCCAGCGCGTCAAGGTCTATCCCGCCGGGAACGGTTACCGCCGCGAGACCGGGTCTCCTTACGGCTCCGCTCTTGGCGTGCGGTATCGCTACTCCGTCGCCTATAGCCGTAGGCCCCTCTTCTTCTCTCTTTAAAATATCCGCCTTAAACTGTTTCTTATCCGAAATCGTTCCGGCTCCGTCGTGCAGTGAGATCAACTTGTCGTATAGCTGTTCTTTAGATCCCGGAGCGTAATTTAACGCTATTGAGTTGGGTTTCAGCAAGTCGATGATCTTCATGGAAATACTCTCCCTTCATATATATTTTTATAATAATTAAAATAATTTCCGCATACGTCTGTTTCCGCTTTGATCAAATTAATCGGGCTACAGAGTTTTAAGCAGCTCCTCGACCAGATCCTTTTCCGCCAAACCGGGCGAGAACGCGGTCGCGCTGCCGCAGGCCGTGCCGAGCTTTAAAGCTTCGCCGTAGTCGCCGGACTTCATATATCCCATCACAAAACCCGCTACCATCGAGTCTCCGGAGCCGACGGAATTTACGACCTTGCCTTTGGGCGCCCCGCTCTTTAAAGGCTCGCCCTTTTCCGGAACGAGTATCGCGCCGTCTCCGGCTCTTGAAATCAATACGTTCCTCGCTCCCTTATCCTGGAGCTTTTTCGCGTATTCGATAAGTTCGTCCTCGGTCTTTATCTCTATCCCGAATATCTCGCTAAGCTCGTGATTATTGGGCTTAATCAGGAAAGGCCGATACTTGAGAACGTTTACCAAAAGATTTCCCGTAGCGTCTACGACTATTTCGACGCCCTTACCTTCAAGCCTGCTCATTATCCTCTCGTATATGTCGTCCGGTAAACTCTTCGGCACGCTGCCCGCGAGGATCAGCGTATCTCCGGCGCCTAATCCGTCTATCTTATCCATCAGCGCCCCGATAGCTTCGTCCGATATTTCCGGACCCTGACCGTTTATCTCGGTCTCTTCTCCGGCCTTTATCTTGACGTTAATCCTGCTTATACCCGTATTTAATTTTATAAAATCAGTTTTAACGCCCGACTTTGTCAGATATTTCTCGATCGCGTCGCCGGTAAATCCGGCTATAAATCCGAGCGCGGTATTTTCAACGCCCATATTCCTCATTACTACCGAAACGTTGATCCCCTTGCCTCCGTAGAACACTTCCTCGCCGCGGGTTCTGTTCACGGCTCCCGGTATTATCTCGTCCATGCGAACGACGTAATCTATCGCCGGATTAAAAGTAACAGTGTAAATCATAGCATGACCTCCTTTATAACAGTCTTTTCTTTAAACTCGCCGCTTGGCGCTCTGTCGGTTATGATACAGCATTGATTAAGTTCGGCGAAAGTGACGGCCGAGGTTTTTTCAAACTTACTGCCGTCGGATAAAATATAGGTCACGAAGGCTCTTCCGACAGCCTCCGACTTGACCAGCGCCTCCTCGACGTCCGGCGTCGTAAAACCGAAACTGAGATCGATCCCGTTCGTTCCGATAAACGCCTTGGTAAAATTATACTTCCTCATGTTATTTATACATTCGGCGCCGACGACCGCCTCGGTGGTCAGCTTGATCCGGCCGCCCACGATATACGCCTTAAAACCCATCTGCAAGAGCTTTTTGGCGTGGGCGATACCGTTCGTCACAAACGTCGCCTGAGTCCGCTCCGGGATAAAATCTATCATCGCGGCGGTCGTGGTGCCCGCGTCTATAAACACGAAATCCGAATCCTGTATAAACTGCGCCGCGTATTTGCCGATCGTCCGCTTCTCCTCGATATGCAGCAGCGATTTAGTGTTAAAATCCGGCTCGAATATGTTGCCCTCTTCGGTCAGCGCGGTCGCCCCGCCGTGCACCTTTTTAAGCTTTCCCATCTTCGACAGCGCGATGAGATCCCTCCGCACAGTGGATTCGGAAACCTTCAAAGCGTCCGTGAGCTCGTGGACGTCTACGGTATTCTGTATCTTTATCAATTCAAGTATCTTTTTATGCCTCTCTTCCGTAATCATATTTTTCCACCGCCTTTCACGATTAAAAACGCTGCGATTCTTAATTCCCGTCCGCTCAACCTGAATTTAGGATTGTATATTATTATTATCTCTATCCAGATGTTATATGTGCGTTTAAAAAATTTATCTCCTTGATTTAATTATATAATACATTCACGCTCAGTCATTGTCAAGCACAATTTTATAGATTTTATTCATTTTAAATCATAATACTTCAATTTCGTGCATTTGCATAATATTAGTCTTGAAATTTATGCATTATATACATATCCCTAAACGCATATATGATTTCAAACGGTCGAGTCCTACGCTTTAAAATCGGATTCGACGCACGCTAAAAAGACGGCGGGCGTATCGCTCACCGTCTTATACTGCGAATAAAACTTAACCAGTTATTTTCAAAAAATATCTTGATATAAAGCTTTCTATACCATTTGGAATTTTTATAGATAAAGTCTAAAATTTTCTTATAAACCGTATCTACAAATTCGTTTTCGGCCTGCGTCGGCGGGACCGACCCGTACGCCGCTTTATTTACAATATCGACCGTTTTTGCGGCTTCCTCGTATGATACCGCCGCGATCGAATTTGAAAGTTCTTTTGCAAATTCGCGCTCGGATCCGTCATATTCGAGCATATATCCCGAAAAGTGCAAAAACTCTATCAGCTGTGAAAATACTACGCGGCACGGAGCCGTATCGCGTTTTCGGTTTTTTCTGAGTCTGACAAGCAAAACCGGGATCAATACGGCCAATACGCAGACGCAAATAATAAATATTAGCGTATCCGCATTATCCGGGGCGTCGATATCCGTCCGGCTATATTCGCCGTCCGTTTCAGTTTCTTCGGGCGCCGCCGTCTCGGGCGCGGCCTCGTCGGCCTGAGCTTGTTGTCCTTCCTCTCCCGCGAGTCCGGATATATTTACGTTCCAGCCGTGCTCTGCGACCAGATTGTTTATATCGAAGTTACTGAGACCCGGATAGATATCCGTTTCCTGTTCGCCGGACGAAGGCGTTACTTCGATAGGCGTCCAGCCGTAATTATCTATAAATATCTCCGTCCAGGCATGAGCGTATTCGTCTGTCACGCTCGCGCTGTATATCCTGTATTCCTGCCGCTCAAATTCGGACGGCTCTATCATATATCCGGTAGCATATCTCGCCGGGATCCCGTAAAGCCTGTACATCAAAGTCGCGGCTGACGCAAAATGAACGCAGTAACCGCTCTTTCTTTCGAACAGGAAGTCCTCCACCACGTCGCCGTTTAACGCCGACCATCCCGGAGTCTGGGAATATACGGCGTTGCTGTTTAGCGTATATAAAATAAACGCCGTTATGTCCTCGAGATTATTGAGCGGATTCTCCTCGCAAAGTTTTACAAGACGAGGCAGCCGCTCCTCGGGAACGCTTGTGTACAGCTTCTCGGCTTCTGCTTTATACAGCTCCTGAAGTTCGTAATACCTGTCCCTTCTCTGAGTAAAACCGTTCGATACGTTGTTCCAGTCAATATTCATCTCGCCTTGTTCAAAGTACTGATACCTATATCCGCCGTATACTCTGGCGTTTTCATATTGGCTGTAATACGGGATATAATAATTCTTATTATCGATATTACTGTATCTTATAAAAATATCTCTCGGAGTCTGTCTGTATTCCTTCTGCATGCTGTTGTTCATAACAAAATACATTCTCGCATACATATTGTCTATACCGATCATACCCCAGTTATTCCTGGTTTTAGCCTCGATCTCGTCAAGCGCGTCGTCGTCGTTTGCGGGCGACCACCTGTTTCCCAAGTAATCTCCTCCGGCAAACCCGCGCAAATACAGCGGCTCGTTAGGCTGCCTTGTAAGGTTTACAACAAGCTGTTCGTTTCCTGTCTGATAGTTGTTGAACTGGCTCACGCGGGCGCCCTGGACAAAGTCGTCGGGCGAATTCGTCGCATTGCCGACTATTCTATACACTTGCCCCTCTATGTTATATAAAAAACCATACATACTATCCGCGTTAAAATATACGATCGGAGCGGCTATAGCAAGAACTATCGCCGACATTATTATGGTAATAACTCCGCACTTCACCGCAAGACGGGAACGTCCGTCTATATGAAACGATTTTCTTCTGAATTTAGCTCCCGTAGCCCGGTACGCCAAAAACGCCGTCTGAAACGCCGCTAAGAATATCACGGCTCCGGTTTCGGATTCGACGCCCAACAGCGGCCCCGACAGGAGCAGACCGGTAGTCAGCAGATACAGCGCAAAATGGTTTTTAATAACCGCTTCAAGGAAAAAGATAATAAAAACCAGAAACGGCAGCAGTACTATTACCAAATATGTGATCGAAACGGTTTCTTCGCTCTCTATCCCTCTGAAACCGTCTGTCAGCGCCGTCAGCTGAGGATACGTCGCGCCATATCCCGCCGCTCCTACCAAGACGCATACCAAGAACGTTATTATTACCGTTCTGTAAAATATGCTTCGCTTATATGAATATATATACCATATCGCGCCGCAAAAAGCCGCGGCGACGGGATAGACCAGCCAGCGGTTTATCTCGGTCCCTCTAAATCCGCTTATCAGCATAATAACGCCGTATACGCCGGACAGCAAAAACAACAACATAAATACAGAGCGCTCGCCGTCTTGGGTCTTTGGTTTCTCAGCTACTGAAATTTTTATATTTCCAATCGCCCGCGCCTCCTTTCAGTATCAATATAATAAAATCGTCTCGGACTTCGATCTCTATATGGTTAACCTCAGTTCTTCTATTTCGTCAAACAGCCTATCTCTGTCGAAACTATATATCAAATTATTGTTATAATAGAGCTCTAAGTCCGTATTTAATCTTAAAAAATCCCTTTCCGCGCCGAAAAATTCGCCGCTTTCCTCGTCGGGTTCGGACTCTTTCGCGTTTAGTTTATACAGTCTAAACAGCATATTTTCACAGTCCTTTACCCCTGTTATATCCGCCGACTCGAATCCGTTTTTTTCATAGTCGTACCAATGCGTCTTTACCTCTGATACGCTTCTCAGCAGTCCCAGAACCAGCGCGGACAGAACCTCGTAAAAGGCGTCGAGCGTCTCGACGGTCGGTTGCTCCTCCTCGCCCGAAGGCTTAAACTCCAATAACAGATCTATCGAACGTTCGGACTCCTTTTCAAACTCCTTGATCCAAAGCTTATCCGTCTTCGCGCTCTGATTCCAGTGCACGTACCTTGCCGAATCCCCGGTCCGGTATTCCCTGAGCTGTCTGACCTCGCGGCTGTCGCTGTCGGCGCTCGAAAGAGAACGCGTCCACTCAAAACCGTCGGCGTCGTACGCGTAGGACGGCAGTTCGACCGCTATCGCCTTGCTCCGCGGGAAAACCGCCATATCGAGTCTTAAGCCGTCATCGTCTTTCTTCTTAGCCGTAAACAACGACAGATAATCGCTTACGTATACGCGGTCTATTCGTATTGAGACTATACCGCAATACGGAGCCTTAACGGTAAATTTCAATTCGCTCTCGCTTTTTCCGTCTATGGCGCCGTATATTACTTTGCCGGTTTTGACCGAGTTTCCGTACCCGTATGTAAAACGCGCCCCAAACCTGCCGATAGGAAACGCTCCTCCGTTTACCGCTGTCAAACTGCAAAGCTGCTCCTCGTTTTTTATCATCGAACCGTCGTTCTTTTTAAAAACGAGTTTAAGTCTTCGCTTAAAGTGTCTGGACAGTATAAACATGCCTATAAACAGCGCCGCTTCGATCAAAAATAATATCATCAGCGGCATGGACTGATACATACTCGCAACATAGTAGGTGAGCGCGGCGATAATTAAGAACACAGCCTTTCTCATCGCCCGCTATCCCCCATCGGAGGCTTTTCTACGCTCTGTATTATGTCGTAGATAGCCTGCTCTTTCGATACGCTCTCCATCCTTGCGGTCATGTTCATAGAAAGCCTGTGCGAGACCACATAGGGAAATCTCTCCATTACATCGTTCGGAGTCGCGAACTCTCTGCCCTCGTACCACGCCGCGGCCTTCGCCAGCTTGACGAGCGCAATAGTCGCCCTCGGGCTGACGCCCCTCTCGAAATACCTGTACTCTCTGGTGGCGCTTATCAGATCCAATATGTATCTGTATACGCTCTCTTTGATATATACGCCGTGGATCTCGCTCTGCATTTCAATAAGCGCGTTCTTATCGACTATCGGCTCTATCGTATCCAGCCTGTTTCGCTCCTCTATCGACATTGCCATCTTAAGCTCGCTCTCGTAGTCGGGATAGCCGAGCGACATAGACGCCATAAACCTGTCGAGCTGAGCCTCGGGCAGATACTGCGTTCCGGCGGCGCCGTACGGGTTCTGCGTAGCTATTACCAAAAACGGTTTCGGGACGTCTCTGGTCGTACCCTCTACCGACACCTTCCTCTCCTCCATTACCTCAAGGAGCGCGGACTGCGTTTTAGGAGAGGTGCGGTTTATCTCGTCCGCGAGCAGCAGATTACAAAAAACGCTGCCCGGCTGGTAGACGAACTTTTCCTCGTCCTTTCTGTACACAGAAAATCCGGTCAGATCGGACGGCATAACGTCGGGCGTAAACTGCACCCTTCTGCAATCCAAGCCGAGCGTCTTTGAAAACGCGAGCGCCAGGGTCGTCTTGCCCACTCCGGGTATGTCCTCAAGCAATATATGCCCATTTGCCAAAAACGCCAGCATTATCTCCTTTACGATCTCTTCCTTGCCTATGATGATCTTATTCACCTGCTCGACCACTTCGCGGGCTTTTTTTACGTGCGCGTCCACTGTAATACCTCCTTTCTCTTAAATACTTATATATTTAAAATACCTGCGTATAGCTCCCTCGCTCTATTGCGTCGTAATATTACTCTCTAAGCTCTTTGACTTTAGCTGTTATTTACAAAAAATGTCTTTATGCAGCGCGATAAAATAAGTAATATTAACAACGCTTTCTTAAATTATAACACTTAAAGTTTACTATAAGTCAAGAGTATAATGTTACGTTACTGTAAACATTTATATCCTATGTAAATAAAATTATTTATAAATAATCCCGCCCTGATAAACAAAGGCGGGAGTATGTATTGTTAACTTATTTATTATCTTGTTCTCTTATCTCGACTCTTCTTATCTTACCGCTGATAGTCTTGGGAAGCTCGTCGACGAACTCGACTATTCTCGGATATTTATAGGGCGCGGTGTGGGTCTTGACGTAGTTCTGGATCTCCTTCTTCAGATCGTCTGATTTCTCCGTTCCTTTTACAAGCACGATCGTCGCCTTTACGACCTGACCCCTGATCGGATCCGGCGCCGGGGTTATAGCGCATTCGAGCACGTACGGAAGCTCCATGATAACGCTCTCTATCTCGAACGGGCCGATCCTGTAGCCCGAAGATTTGATAACGTCGTCGGTCCTGCCCACGTACCAGAAATATCCGTCCTCGTCGTACCACGCGGTATCTCCGGTATGATATACGCCGTCGTGCCACGCCTCTTTTGTAAGCTCCTCGTTGTTATAGTATCCGGCGAACAGTCCGCACGGTACTTTCTTATCGGTGCGTATAACGATCTCGCCTACTTCGCCCGGCTTAGCCTTCTGTCCGTCCGGCATGATTATGTCGACGTCGTACAGCGGGCTCGGTCTTCCCATAGAACCCGGCTTGGGATTTGTTCCGACCAGATTCGCCACTATGAGCGTGGTCTCCGTCTGACCGAAGCCCTCCATCAATTTACATCCGGTGTGCTTATAGAACTGCTGGAACACCTCGGGGTTAAGCGCTTCGCCCGCGACCGTGCAGTATTCGAGCGAGCTGAGGTCGTATTTACCGAGATCCTCTTTTATAAAGAACCTGTACATCGTCGGCGGCGCGCAGAACGTCGTTATACGGTACTTAGCGAACAGCGGCAATATATCGTCGGCTTTGAATTTATCGAAGTCATACGTAAACAGCGGCGCTTCGCACATCCACTGACCGTACAGCTTGCCCCAGAGCGCCTTCGCCCAGCCTGTATCCGAGATCGTCAGATGCAGGCCGTTCGGGTTAACGTTATGCCAGTATTTTGCGGTTATAAAATGTCCGAGCGGGTATTTATGATTATGCATAGCTATTTTGGGATAGCCCGTCGTTCCCGAAGTGAAGAACATCACCATCGGCTCGTCTCCGCAGGCGGTCTCGTCGCCCGAAGGTCTCGGGAACTCGTCGCTGCATTCCTCTATCCCCTTATCAAAGTCGAGCCAGCCCTCTCGCTCGCCTCCGACCATGATCTTCTTTATATCGAAGTCGCAGTTGCCCGCGCCCAGCTCGGCCTGATGCGCCGCGTCGCCGTCGGCGGTGCATACTATTGCCGAAACCCCCGCCGATTTAAATCTATAATCAAAATCGTGTTCGACCAATAAGTCGGTCGCCGGGATCGCGATCGCGCCTATCTTATGAAGCGCGAGCATCGAGAACCAGAACTGGTAGTGACGCTTGAGGACCAGCATGACCTTGTCGCCCTTTTTTATACCGATAGACTTGAAATAGTTCGCGGTCTTTGCGGAATATCTCTTCATATCCCCGAACGTGAATCTGCGCTCGTCCTTGTTATGCGAAAGATGCAGCATAGCGAGCTTGTCCGGCTCCTTCTCCGCGATCTTGTCCACGATATCGAACGCAAAATTAAATTTATCATCGTTTAAAAATTCTATACTCTTTAATACTCCGTTCTCGTCCGTTTCGGTTTTCACAAACTGCTCGTACACTCTTCCCTTTTCGTCGTCGCGCAGCTTGCTCGTCTCAACCTTCTCCGGCTGTACGTCGCCCGAATAATCCGCTTTCTTACCCGGCGGGGGCAGAACTATAGCGTAAAACTTACAGGCCTCGCCGCCCACGGCGATCATCCCGTGCGGGGTGAGACTGTCGTAGTATATAGAATCGCCCGCGTTTAAGACCTCGACGTTTTCGCCTATCTGTACCTTGAGCTGACCGCTCAGCACTATATCGAGTTCCTGACCTCTGTGGCGCGCCATCTTTATCTCTGCGTTCTGCTCATCCTCAGAATAGGGCGCGGTTACCAAAAACGGCTCCGCGGTTCTGTTTTTGAACCTGGACGCAAGGCTGTTATATATGAACTCCTTGCGCCTTACCATCTTGGTACCCTCGCCGCTTCGCGTAAGTTCGTAAGCGGACAGCGTAGGGCTCGAGCCTTCGAGTATATCCGTAACGTCTACGCCTAAGCTATGCGCGCATAAATATATAAACGAAAAGCTAAAATCCTTCTTTCCGCTCTCGATCGCCTTATATTCATCCAACGTGACGGACGTATTATTCGCCATCTCCTCCTCGGACAGCCCTACTATCTCGCGCAGCGTCTTTATGCGCTCCGATACCACTTTCAGTCTTCCTTCTAACAACTCGTTCATCGCCAATTCTCCTTTACTCTCGGTTTCGTTTACAACAATTTTATTTAGATACTTTTTAAGTTATATAAACAAACTTTACTAACAAGTATATCAGTTTGAACAAATCTTGTCAACGAAATCCGTCTATTTTTTTGCAGTTTTTAAACATAGACGGCCTGTAAGAAGATCTGTATATCAATATGTTAGCCATACTATCGACGCCCGGAGCCTCGGCGCTCCCGGCCGCAAAAAAGCCGCCGCCCCAAGGAAATTCCCGCAGGCGGCGGCCTAATATTCAACTTTTATCTATAAGTCCGAGCTATTTGCAAAGCGTTTTATAAAACTATTTTCCCCAGGATACGAGTACCATAGCAACGTCCTTAGAGTCTATCTTGCCGTCGCGGTTTAGGTCGTACTTCGCGTAGCCTTCGTTATAGGTTTCACCTTCAACGTTCAGATCAATTTCACCGAAGTAGGATACTACCGCCGACAGATCGTAGATATCTATCTTGTTATTCATAACTATATCGCCCGCAAGATAGGTCACGTTCGCCTCGCTGTCGTCGTTACCCATTTCGATCGCTACTGCCGCGTCCTTAACGTTGTTCCAGAAGCTCAGCGTCTTGTCCTCGTTTAAGTTGACAGTATAGCGCGCGGTTCTGTAGCCCTCGCCCTCGATCGTCACATTATAGGTAAGGTTCTTGACGAAGGCGCCTGTGTAAGTATACGTGCAGGTATCCGGGTCAAAGCTGAACGTTTCGGTTTCAGGATCCGTAACGGCTGCGTCCGTACCAAACGCTATCACTCTCGGCTCAGTCAGCGTTCCGCCGGATATGGTAGCTCTCATCTGCTGATAAGCCGCCGGGTTGTTCTCGATCGCGTTCGGGAAGTTCACGTTTATCGTAAGAGCGCTCGTCTCGGGCTGTAAGTTGAGCTCGATAGCTTCGCCGAATGTCAACAATCCCGTATCTGTACCGTCGCCGGTCGGGATATACGTATCGACAATATTATCGCTGTACTCCGCGGTATTCACCTTAGCGTCAGGATACTCGACGCACGCGAACGTACCCGAGCCGTAGCCGGTGAATACGACGCTGCCGACGCATAAGGACTGGCCCGTAGCGTCCGCTTCGTTTATTCCGTCGAAATAGAAACCGTAAATATTCTCTCCCAGATCTACGATATTTATATTTGCGGCGGGGACGATCTCATAGTCCACGGCGCCCTCTGTCAAGGTAAGCGCAAACTTAAGCTCCGCGGATGAGAGACGGTTGATATATCTCCCATCCTCGGCTACCAGCATAAGGTCGTATGTATTCGCGTCCGCTCCCGGCGTAAGCTCGACGGAGATCTCGCTCGTGATAGCGCTGTCGCCCGAGCCTTCCAATACGACGTTAGTTCCGTCGCTGTTTTGAACCATAGTATAGCCCTCCGCGACATATGCGGATATGTCGTCTGTAAAGCTTCCCGCTGTGATCGCTATAGACGGATCGTTAGCTTCCGCGGTAATATTATTAAACTCGCCCTCAAAAGTACCGCCGTTGATGTTCAACTGCAGTAAATTAGACAGATTGTCTTCTGTATCGCTATACGTACTGATCTCGACGTCGCCGTCTATCACGCCCGTCATGCTCTCGTCCACCGTTACCGAAACGCCGCTCGAATATGTAGAGTTGGGCCAGTAACACACGTCGAACGCCACGTTACGCGCCTTGATATTTGTATTTCCTTTAAGCGTAATATTACCGTAATTGTTGCTCAGGACATAGCTGCATAAGAATGGAGAATTTCCTGTAGTTCCGTCCAGGGTCATGTCCTCGAGAGTCAAATTACTGTAATTTTGGATCAATATATAAGCGGACAATGCGCCGCGCTCAATCGTACCGTTCTTAAAAGTAAGATTGGAATCCTTAAGCAGCTGCATACCGTTAGTTTTCGTACCCGTCGATCCCACAGTATTCAAGATCCAATACGAATGTCCGCCAAAATCGATCGTAAAATCACTGCCCTCGGGTACGACTATACCGTCTCCCCTGGCATCCTTTAAAAGCAGTATAGTCTCGCCGTCTTCTACTTCCGCAATAGCGTCTACAAGAGAATTATAGTAATAAGTAAGTCCATCCCTCTCGATAGAAGTCATAGCGTTCTCCTGAGAGATCGGAGTTACGACTCCGGTATCCGGATCGTAAGCGGCCGCCTTGGATACATAATCCGATACGTCGGCGACAAAGCTGCCCGCCATGATCGTTATATCCGGGTTTTTATCAGCCGAAATATAACTTGTGAACTCGCCCTCAAAAGTACCGCCGTTGATGCTCAGCTGCACTTTTTCCGACAGATCCTCAGCCGTCGTATCGCTCGTAGCAATCTCAATATCGCCGTCTATCGTGCCGGTCATGCTCGAATCTATCGTGACGGAAACGCCGTCCGCATATGAAGGCGGCCAATAATACACGTCGAAAGCTACGCCGGTAGCATTGATGTTTGTATCTCCTTTAAGAGTAATATCGCCGTAGTTATTGCTCAGGACATAGGCGCACGAATTCGCGCTTTCTCCCGTAGTTCCATCGAGCGTTATATTTTCAAGAGTCAGATTACTGTAATTTTGGATAAGAATTTGTATGCCTGCTGCAGCGCGCTCTATCGTACCGTTCTTAAATATCAGGTTAGAATCCCTAAGCAGTTGCATACCGTTAGTTTCCGTACCGGTAGATCCCACAGTAGTCAAGATCCGATACGTATGTCCGCCAAAGTCGATCGTAAAATCACTGCCCGAGGGAACAACTATTCCGTCTCCCTCAGTATCCTTTAAAAGCGTAATAGTCTCGCCGTTTTGCACGTCCGCAACAGCGTCTACAAGAGAATCATAGTAAACAACCCCGTCAGCCCTTGTAATGGAAACCGCGTCATCCTCTGCGAGAGCTACATTCGAGTCGATTTCCGTTCCCGCGCCGTCTAACCCCTCCGCGCTCGCCGTGACCGCCGTAAGCGTCAGCAAAAGCGTCAGCATAGCGATACTTAAAATAATTTTTTTCATTTGTTGATATCCCCCTTACATTATTATATTATTATATTATTATAATTTTTAATTTTTTCTGTTTAAATTGTCTAAATATTCGCAGATCAGAAGACTTTGGGCGATAATTCTCCCTATTCCATTTTGTGATTATAAAGATATTCTATTTTACCTTTTATCCAACTCTTCTGCGCGCACGATCCATGCCCGCGCGAATCGATTAAAATTTTGTCATTTTTTTCATTATACACAACCTCTCGCGCTTTGTCAATAAAAAACAAATTAAATGCGAAAGCCGTAAATATTATAACAGAGATCGCTTTAAAAAGTCTGATATTGCCGATAAATTTTATCCAAAAACAGCAAAAAGCGATACGCCATAAAGACATACCGCTTTCCGTAAATATTGATCCGTTATAAATCTTAAGCCGATCCGACTTATTTTATCATCGAAGCCACTTCGTCCGCAAAATCGTCCTGCTTCTTCTCAATGCCTTCGCCCGTCTCGAAACGTACAAAGCTCTTTAAAACGATATCGGAACCGATCTCTTTAGAAACCTGCTTAACATACTGCTCTACGGTCTCCTTGTTAGTAGCCTTAACGTATTCTTGCTCGAGCAGGCAAACTTCTTTGAGCTCTTTTGCAAGACGGCCGGTTATCATCTTCTCTATGATATTATCCGGCTTGCTCGCGTTCTTGGGATCGTTCTTAGCCTGAGCCATGAGGATCTCTTTTTCGTGGTTCTTGTACTCTTCCGAAACGTCCGCACTCGAGAGATACTTAGGATTGAGCGCCGCTATCTGCATAGCTACGTTCTTGAGACACTCTCTTACCTGATCGTTGTCGGGAGCCGAAGCCTCGACCAAAACGCCGATCTTGCCTGCGGCGTGGATATAGTCTACAACAACGCCGTCGGTGTCGATCCTTGCGAAACGTCTGATGTTCATGTTCTCGCCGATCGTAGCGATCTTCTCGGTAAGCGCCTCGCCTACGGTATTAGATCCGCCGCTGATCGTCATAGCCTTAAGATCCTCGACGTCGGCCGGAGCTCCGTCAGCGATCGTCTTAGCGACGTCGGAAACGAAGTTCTGGAAATCGTTGTTCTTAGCGACAAAGTCGGTCTCCGAGTTGACCTCTACCACAACGCCTACGCCGCCGTTTATATAGGATTTAACGATACCCTCCGCAGCTATTCTGCCCGCTTTCTTAGCGGCCTTGGAAAGACCTTTTTCTCTCAAATATTCAACGGCCTTGTCCATATCTCCGTCCGTTTCCTGAAGAGCCTTTTTGCAGTCCATCATTCCGCAGCCGGTCATTTCTCTGAGCGATTTTACATCTTGTGCTGTAAATGCCATTATCTGATACTCCCTTTCATGTTTTAGCTTATCAAACGTAACTTTAAGTTTATTGTCCCGAAATTATTCGTCTATCATGTCGAGGTTTACGTCCTCGTCTTCAGCGGCCGAATCTTCCATCTGCTCGCCCTGTTTTCCTTCCAAGATAGCGTTGCCTATAGTATTTACTATAAGTTTTACCGCGCGGATAGCGTCGTCGTTGCCCGGTATCGGGAAATCCGCTTCCTCAGGATCGCAGTTGGTATCTACTATTGCGATTACGGGTATGCCCAGCTTGTGAGCCTCAGCTATAGCGTTCTTCTCTTTTCTCGGGTCTACTACGAACATAGCCTGCGGCAGATCCTGCATGTTCTTGATACCGCCGAGGAACTTCTCGAGCTTCTCTTTTTCAAGGTTGAGCTTGATGACTTCCTTCTTGGGAAGAAGATCCATCGTGCCGTCCTCAGCCATTTTCTCAAGCTGGAACAGTCTGTTTATTCTTTGCTTGATGGTCTTGAAGTTTGTGAGCATACCGCCGAGCCATCTTGCGTTGACGTAGAACATTCCCGTTCTCTCAGCCTCTTCCTTGATAGCTTCCTGAGCCTGCTTCTTGGTTCCGACGAACAGAACCGAACCGCCCTCCGCCGCGATGTCGCGCACGAAGTAGTAAGCCTCTTCTATCTTCTTAACCGTCTTCTGCAGATCGATTATATAGATGCCGTTCCTTTCCGTAAAAATGTACTCCGCCATTTTGGGGTTCCAGCGACGCGTCTGATGACCGAAGTGAACGCCCGATTCAAGCAGTTGTTTCATTTGAATTACTCCCATGATTTACACCTCCATTTTGTTTATACCTCCGCCCGTACTCAACTCCCACAAGAACCGACATGGGACGCGGCACATCCTGTAAGATCGTACGGCGTGCGTATTTTTTATTCGCGGCAAAGCCGCATACTGATATAGTTTACCACAGCAAAACCGAGAATGCAAGGATTATTTTTATAACTTAATACAAATTTTTCAGGTTTGTACAATTTGCACACCCTAAAGCAAAATTAAAGCGGCCGGCATAAGGAAATGCATAATATATCCCTAAAAATCCGTCCGCTTTTTATTGCGTCCAAGCGCGCTTAGATGTCTTGCGCGATCAATATTCGTTCCAGGCGCCGATATATTCTTTCTCGCCGCCCTCAATCGGGACGCGGTAGTAATACGTATCGTACTCCTTTTCCGCCGCGCCGTCGGCCGCTTCTTTATAGTATAAATACTCGCCCGCTACCATAAACGAATACGCTTCTATATTATCCTCGTCCATATTCGCCAGCAGGCGCTCGTCAACTCCGTCGATATTGGCGCTGTACACGTCCGACCCCGCGTTGAAATATATGCGTCCGTCCAAGACGTCAAACGAATCCGAGGGGCACTCAAATACATACTCGTCAATGTATCCGTCCCCGTTTTTCGGCGAACGGTATATCTTAAAGCACTTATCAGCCTGACTGTAAGCCGAAAAGAAAATGTAATCCCCATCTACAACAATCGAGTTTGAATTAGTGGAATACTCCAAGACAGTAGATATATCCCCGCCGTCGAAATTCATCCTTTTAAGGTGCAGAGTATTCGACGTACTCTCCTCTTCTTCCACGTAATATATATAGTTCTCGTCGTAGCCGTATATATGATATCTGCCGGACGCCACCCTCTCCGGGAAGTCGGTCCCGAGCCTTACCCGGCAGATGCAGGAATTATCCTCGGCGTCCTCGCCGTCGTCGTAATACGCGGCGATTATATAATCTCCGACTATCGCCGGGGAGCCGACGTTCGAGGCGTATTCGCTGACTAAGCTGTCGTCCTCGCCGTCGTAGCCGCACCTGCGTATCTCATACGGAAACTCGGACGACCCGTCCTCGGACTCCGCTATATAATATATCCCGTCTTCGGTCGGACAAAACAGCTCGGCGTCTACAGGGATCTCGGTAAACTCGTCGATATCCTCCGAATTATCGGCGATCGTCGGACTTACGTATATTCTGTCCTCAAAGCTCGCCGCCTGGGAAAACGGATATATTTTAAACTCGACCGCCTCGTCCTCGGTCGGCGAAACGCCCGTCTGGGTCTCGGTATTGTTCGACGTATCCTGCGTCCTGTTTATATTGATCTCGACCGCGCATATTATCAATACGGCGGTTATGCAAACTATCAAGGAAACGACCAGCTTTTGCCAAAATTTTAATCTGTACGGCATAATATCTCACCTCGCGCTAAATAACATTCCCATTCATTTTTATTTGTCGGTATCCTTCGGCTTAGTATTGAATATCCACAGCTTACTGAAAACGTAGTTCAGTATTATCACGATCACGTTCGAAACAAGCTTTACAATAACTTGATCGATCCCCATCACCGTCGCGCCCAGCCACATCAGAACTATCGCCAAGATCAGAGTCAGCGCGCGCGCCGAGAAAAAGCTGAGCATCTCGCGTATAACGCCCTTTGTAGTGGTCGCCGTGTTCTCGAAAACAAACATGCGGTTGGTTATATATGCGAATATGATCGCCAAAACGGTCGCTCCGATATTGCAGACCTGCAGCAGGACCGGGTTGTTGTCCAAGTCCAGCAGAAGATCCATGATCGCGAACGATCCCGTATCCACGCAGAATGTCAAAAATCCGAATATACAGTATAATATCAGTTCTTTATATTTTATTATCAGTTCCTTTATAGTTTTAAAAAACATCGCCGTTATCACTGCCTTTCTTTCGTAGCTTAAACCTTTCGCTTTATCGAGAGCCGGTCGTCGTACGACAAAACCGCGCTTTTAGTAACCGTTCTCCGCCTAATACCTATACGTACACTGATGATAATATACCGAAAAATATTTGTCAAGAAGTTAGGCGAACTTGTTGATTAAATTTAATATAACTCGCTTTTTAAAGCGGTTATTGTATTCATTCTTCAAAAGCGCTATAATATTATCGAAAACTATATCAAAAGGACGTGATACATCATGATAGAAAACCTAAAGATCGAAAAGGCCGAAAGCGATAAGGACTACAAAGACGTCGCCGCGCTCGCGGAAACCGTCTGGCATTTCGCTTACGACGGACTTGTAAAGACCGGCGGAGTTAAGCCGGGACAGGTCGAATATATGATAGATAAATTCCAGAGCGAGGACGCTCTAAAGCGGGATACCAAAAATAACGGTTACATATACTACTTAGCCCGGCTCGGCGATAAGCTCGCGGGCTACTGCGGCGTGCGCCCGGAAGATAAAAGGCTGTTCGTCAGCAAGGTCTACGTATCGCCCGAGTACTTCAGAAACGGCATAGCCAAACGCTTCATGCATATGCTCGCGGAGGAGTTCTCAGGCAAAGACGACTTCTACCTCACTGTAAATAAACAAAACGAAAGGGCCGTATCCGCGTACACGGCGCTCGGCTTCAAAAAGATCGACGAAGCCGTTTCGGATATAGGAAACAGTTACGTCATGGACGACTATATCATGTCGGTCGAGCCGTCGGCGCTGAAATAGGTCGCTCGCGCCTTACGCCAAATATACCGCCCTGCAAGATATTAAACCTTCGCGTTAAAGCGCCGCGCCGACTGACGGCTCAAAGCCGCCGGCGCATGGGTTTCTTTTTAGGCCCCGGAAATAAACTTTCGCTTATTTCGGCTTAAGGAATAATTTTTCCGGCGCCTCGGTCGCGTTTTCGCGGTTACCGGCGGTACCGCCGCTTTCAGCCGCGCATCAGCTTATTCAGGTCGGCGCGAAGTCTGCCGATTATGCGTTTTTCCAGCCTTGAGATATACGACTGGGATATACCGAGCATATCGGCGACTTCCTTTTGGGTGAGCTCCTCGCCGTCCTTTGCGTCGATCCCAAACCTCAGCTTGATTATCTTCTGTTCCCGCGTCGAGAGATTCTCCATCGCAGCTCTGAGCAGCTGGCGGTCGGTCTCCTCCTCTATCCCTTTCTGCGTGACGTCCTCGTCCGTGCCGAGGATATCCGAGAGCAGCAGCTCGTTGCCGTCCCAATCTACGTTTAAAGGCTCGTCGAACGAGACGTTCGTCTTCCCGGAGCCGTTCTTTCTAAGACACATCAATATCTCGTTTTCTATACACCTCGAGGCGTATGTGGCAAGCTTGATCTTCTTCTCCGGCTTAAATGTGTTTATCGCCTTTATAAGTCCGATGGCGCCTATCGATATAAGATCCTCGACGCCTATCCCGGTATTCTCAAACTTCCTCGCTATATACACCACGAGCCTTAAGTTGCGCTCGATCAATACCTCTCTCGCCTTTTTGCGTTCGGACTCTATGCCGAGCGCCCGAATCCAGCGCTCCTCTTCCTCTTTATCCAGCGGAGGCGGCAGCCTGTCTCCGCCGCTTATGTAATTTACATGCTTGGCCCTGAGCTTTAAAAAACGGGCGTATATGCCGACGACAAACTTCTTGAACCGATTCACCTTTTCATTACCTCCATACCTTTATTTTTATCGCGATCGACCCCGATCCTTCTAAGCGCGCGATCTACAAATCTTGACTCGCTTAGCCGTTTAAGACGGCCGCTCCGGCGGCGAGGTTCCTCCTCCAAAATATCCGGATTCAACACCGCGTTATACAGCCCGTCGCCGCAAAACTCGGCGTCGATAAGCCCCACGTAACACTCGCCCGCGATCTTATACCCTTTAGCCGAGATCTCATCCGGCCCCGCCCGAAACGCCTTTATGACCGCGCCGCCTGACGCGGTGTTCATATATACGCTTCGGTATTTTAAGGAAGCGGCCGCGCTTTTAAAATCGTCCCCCGCCGCGCCCAAACTCGCAAGCATAACGGGCAGTCCGCTGAGCGGCTCGGTGAGCTCGCAGCCGGTGTCTATCAGCGCCGAAAGCTTCAGCTCCACGCCGTTCTTCTCGATCGTCGTTTCAACGATCAATCTGTCCTTAGAATAATTACCGACGCAGGTCTTGGCCGTAAGACGAGCGGCGAACAATCCGATAATCGCCGCGATAAGCAGGAATTTTATATCTATATTGAAATAGAACACCCCGTTCGAGATCACGGCGCCGGTCGCCGAACCGAGCCCGGTCGTGAAGAACGTCAAGAATATAACGCCGCCGAACATTGCCGATACCGCCGCGAACACGACGGCGCGCTTTATTATTTTCACAAAGCCGAAGCCCTTGTATGTAAACGCGGCGAGCGCTACCGTAAACGCCGCCTTAGCGGGATAAGAACTCAGGAATTTTAAGTCCGGTTCGAACGCGAATACCGCGTACAGCGCGGAGACCGCCGCCGCGGCGGCAAGCCTGAAACAGCCGAGCCTCTGCCTTAATATCAAGGCCGTTACGTATATAACGACCCCGTTCATCAGAAAGTTTACCATAAATAACAGATCTGCGTACACGACCGCGGTCAATCCGATCACTCTCCCAAACCGCCCGCACGAACGAACCCCGGCGATATAACGCGGCGGCTCCGCTCGATTCGTCTCAGTTTAAACTTGTTTCTCTATCAGAAATTATACACCCGCGCCGCTTAGAAGTTTGTCAAAACCGGTAGACAGCGGCAAAGATAAAAAATTTAATTCATAGATCAAGATACAGATAAATATTTAGATTAAACCGCCGCCGTTTTAACCGCTCGCGGCGCGCCCGGTATATGCCGAACTTGTGCGAACGCAAAAAGAGGGCGAGCGCGAAGCCCGATCCCCTCTTTGGTTTCTGAATATTATGTACTTTTTATTTCTCCAATATCTCTTTGGCTTTCTGAACGTCCTTGATATCGATCAGGCAGGAGATCTCAGTCTCGGCGGTCGTTATCAGCTTGACGCGGATATTCTCCTTGGCAAAAAGCGAGAACAGCTCGGCCGCGACGCCCGATTCGTGTCTCATCCCCGCGCCGGATAACAGGATCTTGGTGTTGTTGCCGTTAATGTCGGCCGTTATGCTCGGGTCGAGTTTTTTGAACTCGGAAGTCAGTCCTATCACGTCGCCGAGGTCGTCCTGGTAGATGGTAAACGACAGGTTTATATGATTCTTATACGGCGCCGTCTGGCTGATCATGTCTATGCTTATGTTCTTATCCGCGATTATATTGAGTATCTTTGAAATATTTGCGGGGTCGTTGGGTATCTTGTTAAGCGTTACCAGAGTGACCTCCGGGAAAAAGTCTATGCTTGTAATTGTTTTTATCACAGCTCGTCGCCTCCTTTTTATAGAAACAAGATCATTCCGCGGCGTCTATAACGTCGCTCATATTGTACATCCCGTTTGGTTTGCCTACGATAAATTTCGCCGCTTTGACCGCGCCTACCGCGAAGATCTCTTTTGAGTTGGCCTGATGTTTTACCTCAAGAACTTCGTCCGTACCGGCGAAAATAACCGAATGTTCGCCGACGATAGTTCCGCCTCTTACGGCGTGTATGCCGATCTCGTTTTTATCCCTCTTGCGGCGCACGCTGTGCCGGTCGTAAGTGTATTCGGGATTATATGAGACCGACTCGGATATAGCGTCCGCTATAGCGAGAGCCGTGCCGCTCGGAGCGTCTATCTTTTGATTGTGATGCTTCTCGATTATCTCTATATCGAAGTTGCTCTCGAGTATCTTCGCCGCGCGGGAGACCAGGTCTATCATAAGGTTCACGCCTATCGACATATTGGCCGAGAAAAATACGGGTATCTTCTCCGAAGCGCTCTTAAGCTTTTGAGTCTGCTCGGCGGATAAGCCGGTCGTGCAGATTATTACCGGAACGCCCTTCTCCTGGGCGTACTCCATAAGCCCGTCGAACACCGCCGGGTTTGAGAAATCGATCACCGCGTCGATCTCCTCCTTGATCTCGCTGAAATCCGCGTATACGGGATAGCCCCCCGCCTGAGTGGTGTTTATATCGTATCCGGCGGCGATCCGCACGTCGGGAGACTCCGCCGCAGCCTTTGTTACGGCGCGGCCCATCTTTCCGTTAGCGCCGCATAAAAGTATATTTATCATTAGAATGACCTCCGTATCGTAGAATTATTAAGCCCTTTTTATCTTAAACAAAAGCTCCTGCGCTATTTTATAAGGCCGTGCTTTTGCATAGCCTTCTTAAGTATCTCGAGGTTCTTCTCTTCCATATCGCAGAGAGGCGCCCTTAAATTGCCTACGTTATAGCCCATTAATCTCAGCGCGGTCTTTACCGGAACCGGGTTGACCTCGACGAACAGCGCGTTTATAAGATCCAAAAGCTCAAGCTGCAGAGCCGCGGATTTTTCTACCTCGCCGCTAAGATACAGACTGCACATATCGTGCGTCTGCTTTGGCGCGACGTTTGCGAGCACGCTGATTACGCCCTTTCCGCCGAGCGACATTATAGGTACGATTATATCGTCGTTGCCCGAATAGATATATATATCCGGAACGTTCGCCGCCACCTCGGCAGTATACGAAATGTTTCCGCTCGCTTCTTTTATCGCGACTATGTTTTCGATCTTGCTCAGCTCTTTCAGAGCCGCAACCGAAATATTCATTCCCGTTCTCGAAGGAACGTTATACAATATCACCGGTATATCGACAGAGTTCGCGATCGTCCCAAAGTGGGAGACCAAACCTTTCTGCGTGGTCTTGTTGTAGTACGGGGTGACGGTCAGTATCCCGTCCGCGCCCAGCTCGGCGGCTTTTTTGGACAGCTCCACCGCATGCGCGGTGTCGTTAGAGCCGGTCCCCGCGATGACCGGGATACGCTTCGCGGTCTTGTTCACCGCGTATTCTATCGCGCTGAGATGCTCCTGATCCGGCATCGTGGACGCTTCCCCGGTCGTGCCGCAGATAATTATAGCGTCGGTGTCGTTTGCGATCTGCATCTCGATCAATTCTCCAAGCGCGTCGTAATTTGTTTTGTTTCCATCAAACGGCGTGACGATCGCCACGCCCGAACCTGTAAAAGGCAGAATTTTAGACATATCAGCGCCTCCTTATAATAGGAAAATAATATACTCTCAGTTTGTTTTAGTCAAAATATCCTTTAGCCGCGAGCAGCTCCGCCATCAGCACCGCGCCTCCGGCCGCGCCTCTGAGCGTGTTGTGCGAAAGGCATACGAATTTGTAGTCGTACTGCTTATCTTCTCTGAGACGGCCTATGGACACGGCCATACCGCCTTCAAGGTCTCTGTCGAGCTTGGTCTGAGGACGGTTATCCTCTTCGAAATAGTTCAAGAACTGCTTCGGAGCCGACGGAAGCTCAAGCTCCTGCGGAACTCCGCTGAAGTTTTTCCAGTCTTCCTTGATCTGCTCTATCGACGGCTTATCTTTAAACTTCACGAACACCGCGGCCATATGTCCGTCCGACGCCGCGACTCTCAGGCACTGGGTCGTGATATTCGGACCGTCCGCGTCCACTATCTTATCGCCATCGATCTTTCCCCAGATCTTAAGCGGCTCTATCTCGCTCTTCTCCTCCTCGCCGCCGATGTAGGGGATAACGTTATCCACCATCTCCGGCCAGGTCTCGAAAGTCTTGCCCGCGCCCGATATAGCCTGGTACGTGCAGGCTAAGACCGCCTCGATACCGTACTTTTTAAGCGGGTGGAGCGCCGGCACGTAGCTCTGCAGCGAACAGTTAGACTTTACCGCCACGAAACCGCGCTTGGTCCCGAGACGTTTTCTCTGAGCGGCTATGATCTCCGCGTGTTCCGGGTTGATCTCCGGTATTATCATCGGCGCGTCGGGCGTGTGTCTGTGCGCCGAGTTATTGGATACCACCGGGCATTCCGCCTTGGCGTAAGCCTCCTCCAAAGCCCTTATCTCGTCTTTCTTCATATCTACCGCGCAGAACACGAAATCCACCTTCGGGGCGATCTCTTCGACGTTCTCCGCATTATATACCACCATATCTTTAACGCTGTCAGGAATAGGAGTCTGCATCGCCCAGCGGCCGCCGAGCGCGTCGGTATATTTCTTGCCCGCGCTTCTCGGAGAAGCCGCGAGTAATTCTATATTGAACTGAGGATGTTTATCGAGCAGGGTTATAAAACGCTGTCCTACCATCCCGGTCGCTCCTATAATTCCTACGTTGTACTGTTTCACTTAAGTTTCCTCCTTGAAATTCAATCGTTTGGGTGTCTTGACCGGCCGAATCCCCGCCGCCGCGAATGAAACAAGCGGTTTAAATCGTCGCGCGGAGAATAGAAAGTTCAGCCGGATACAATTATTTATCGGTTCTTTTCATTATATGCTATTATCGCGCTTATGTCAAATACTTTTGAGCAAATTTCTTATTATAGTTTCTAAACGTTTAATCGTCGAATCGAGCTTTTATACAGCGGAAACATATTTTTAATACAGCTCGGATCAATGTAACGGAATGTTAATTTTACTCCAATTCTTGAAAAATAATTTTCTTTATGTTAAAATTTGTGTTAGTCTATAATACGGTATAATTACGTTTTAAGTTTGATGTGAAGAATATCTTTTTTGGCGGCGAGGACGTTTTCTAAGCTAAAGTCACCGGCGCTATCTGCAATCGACGCCTGTCGCGAACGTCGCAGGCGCTGTAAGTCCGTATACGACGCCGCTCTCATCATATTCGGGAATAAATTTAGGAGCATAAAAAACAAAAAGGAGAGGGTCAAAATGAAATTTAAGAAAAGAACTTTTTTAATCTTACTTACGGCGCTTATAACTCTGTCGTCGTCGGTACAGGCGGCGTATGTTCCGCTAAGACGCACGTTCGAGGATAAAGGTTATACGGTTACATGGACGGCGGAAAGACCCGACGACGTTCTCGTCGAAAAAGGGGATCACACTCTGGAGTTCCGGAACGGAACAAATACGATAGAAGCGGACGACGGCGTTTTTCACACTGAGCAAAATACATATATTGAAGACGGTACAACATATATTTCGGAAGATTCAATAGAGCTTTGCGATAACTTGTATCTGTACCATAACGCTATCGTTGACGCTATGCAGGCGGACGAGGATGAGATATTACCGTTACACCCGATCGATAAGTCCGCGGACGAGGTGTTGGTATGCGCATGGCATAGTTATCCCGATTCATATCCGTCGGGCGAGGAAGTTACTATAAATAACGGCGACGTGCGGGTATTTGTAGCGGATGAAATCGAGCGCTTCGGAAAAACTAACGGATATTCCGATAATATGACGTTGAGGATGGAGCAGCTTATCGGCGCTCCGCCGCAGTCAGGGAAAACTCACTTTACCTTAATGTGGGCGGATCCTGACGATCTTTACCGTCCGTGCGCCGACAGAAGTATCGATACGGCTACGGCGTCGCTCGAGTTCCCTGAAGGTACGGACGACGAATACATAGAGCGCTTTAATTCCAAAATAACTTCGTCCTATTATCCGCACAGATACCCATGGACTCGTCTTGGATATACGTACGACTGGGCTGATAACGGTACGGAATACGGTTTATCGGAATATGTAATTAAAAACGGATCGACGGTAACAGTAGAAAGGACATATACAAACGAGGAATTTTTCGACTATATCACAGAGGTAGACTATTCGTCTGAAGACAATTGGGCGTATTGGAACGAGGGCGAAAACAAGCAGGCGGATTTGTTTATTGTGTGTCCCACGGTCGACATGGGACGAAGCGGAAACCTGAACGCAGATATTACAAACGAGAATTATCGCGAAAGCTTTATCGGCGCGCTAAACATGGAGCTTGGCATTTATAATGACGAGGCGGCAATATATTCGCCCTATTACCGGCAGGCGGCGTTTCCCGTGTATAATATGACGGAAGAGGAACGCGAGCCGTATCTTGATTTCGCTTACGAGGATGTAAAGGACGCGTTTTTGTATTACGCAGAACACGCGGACGCAGACAGACCGCTTATTCTTGCCGGATTTTCACAGGGCTCCGATATGATCATAAGGCTGATGAAAGATTTGTTTGATGAAAAGGAATACGGCGACCGTCTTGTAGCGGCGTACTGTATCGGCTGGAAGCTGACGTACGAGGACGTAAAAGAATATCCGCAGCTAAAGCCCGCGCAGGGCGAGAAGGACGCGGGCGTGATCGTAACGTTTAATTCAGAGGCTGAAAGCGTTACCTCCTCGCTTCTTGTGGGAGAAAATGAAAAAACCTATGCGATAAATCCGCTTAACTGGAAAACAGACGGCTCCATAGCCGATAAAACTCTTAACCTCGGCGCTTGTTTTACAGATTACAGCGGCGCGATCACAAAAGAAATCCCCAATTTAACGGGCGCGTATATCGACGAAAAAAGAGGAACGCTGAAAACTCCCGATATTACCCCGTCGGATTACGCGAACTCGCTGTTTGAGGACGGCGTATACCATCTTTACGACTACCAGTTCTTTTACAGGAATCTGCAGGAAAACGTAAAAATAAGATTGAACGAATATCTCGGATAAAAAGCATAGCCGCGTTAAAACGGCCGTTTCAAAGTAAAAAAACGCGCTCGAACAACCGAACGACTCGATCTCGCCGAGAACGTATATTTTAGGCTTCGGCGAGCTTTCCGAATCCGAGATAAAAAACGACGCCAAACCGCCGCTCGACACGTGGAATAATCTCATGTAATATTTTCAGCCGATAACGCGAGTCGTATCTTGGCGCCGCCTTTGGGATCGAACTGCGTTTCGGCAATCTTTTTAGCGAAAGTTGGGCATTTAAACTTGACACGTAATTGATTTTATTATAAACTATTAAAGTTATTTAACAAAAATTAAGATAATTATTAATATAAGATAGAATTGGAGGGATTTAAATGTATCGCAAGGTATCCACCGACCTCTCCTTTGTAGACAGAGAGAAGGAAGTCGTTGATTTTTGGAAGAAAAACGATATATTTAAAAAGAGTATAGAAAACCGCGAGGGCGCCGAGATATATACGTTCTTCGACGGTCCGCCGACGGCTAACGGCAAGCCGCATATCGGTCACGTTCTGACCCGCGCGGTAAAGGATCTGGTACCCAGATACCGCACCATGAAGGGCTATAAGGTACTGCGCAAGGCCGGCTGGGACACGCACGGACTTCCGGTCGAGCTGGAGGTCGAAAAGTCGCTCGGCATAAGCGGCAAGCCTCAGATCGAGAAGTACGGCGTCGAGGATTTCATCAAGAAGTGTAAGGACAGCGTCTTCACCTACCAGAGCGACTGGGAGGTCATGAGCGACCGCGTCGGCTTCTGGGCGGATATGGAGAACCCGTACGTCACCTACCATAACGACTATATTGAGTCGGTCTGGTGGGCGCTCAGACAGATCTGGGATAAAGGTCTGCTCTACAAGGGTCACAAGATCATGCCCTACTGCCCCAGATGCGGCACCTCGCTTTCAAGTCACGAGGTGGCTCAGGGCTATAAGGACGTCAAAGAAAATTCGCTTATCGCGAAGTTCCGCATAGTCGATACCGAAAACGAGTACCTGCTCGCTTGGACGACCACGCCGTGGACTCTACCGTCAAACGTAGGTCTCTGCGTAAATCCCGGCGAAAAATATGTGAAGATCCAGCTCGGCGACGACAAATATATCCTCGCCAAGGCGCTGGTTGAATCGGTATTTAAAGACGAAGAATATTCGGTTATAGAGGAATATATCGGGACCGACCTGTGCGGCATGCATTACGTGCCGCTGTTCGACTACGCAAAGCCGGAGGGCGACGCATACAGAGTCGTTGCGGACAACTACGTAACCATGGAAGACGGTACCGGTATCGTTCATATCGCTCCAGCGTTCGGCGAAGACGACAGCCGCGTGGGCAAGGACAACGACCTGCCATTCGTAAACCTCGTCAACACCCAGGGTAAGTTCGTAGACGGCATGGGAGACCTTACAGGCATGTTCGTAAAGGACGCGGACAAGCTTATAATCAGAATGCTCAAAGACAGCGGTCTGCTGCTCTCGGTGATCCCGTTCGAGCACAGCTATCCGTTCTGCTGGAGATGCGACACGCCGCTGCTGTATTATGCTTGCGACACCTGGTTCATCAAGATGACCGAAGTTCGCGACAACTTGCTTAAGAACAACGACACGGTCAACTGGCTGCCGGACAACATCAAGCACGGCAGATTCGGAAACTTTCTTGAGAATATAATCGACTGGGGACTCTCGCGTTCAAGGTATTGGGGAACTCCTCTGCCTATCTGGGAGTGCTCGTGCGGACACAGGCACGTGGTCGGCTCCATACAGGAACTTAAAGATATGGGTATAAACTGCCCGGACGACATCGAGCTTCACAAGCCGTATGTGGACGAAGTAAAACTCAGATGCGAAAAGTGCGGCGGCGAGATGCAGCGCGTTCCGGAGGTCATAGACTGCTGGTTCGATTCGGGCTCGATGCCCTTCGCGCAGTGGCATTATCCGTTTGAGAATAAGGAGCTGTTTAAGCAGAACTTCCCGGCCGACTTCATCAGCGAGGCGGTCGATCAGACGAGGGGCTGGTTCTATACCCTGATGGCGATATCGACGCTGCTGTTCGATCAGGCGCCGTATAAAAACGTTATCGTACTCGGTCACGTCCAGGACGAGAAGGGCGTAAAGATGAGTAAGCACAAGGGCAACGTTATAGCGCCTATGGATATACTTAACGATCAGGGCGCAGACGCGGTGCGCTGGTATTTCTACTCCAATTCCGCGCCCTGGCTGCCCAACAGGTTCTCGGCCAAGAACGTATCCGAGGCTCAGAGAAAATTCCTCGGCACGCTCTGGAACACCTACGCGTTCTACGTTCTGTACGCCGAGATAGATAAGTTCGATCCCACCAAGCACGAGCTTGAGATCGATAAGCTGTCGGCGCTCGATAAATGGATACTGTCCAAGTTAAACGGGGTTATCGCCGACGTTGACAAGAACCTCGGCGAATATAAGATAACCGAGGCGACCCGTTCCATGATCGCTTTCGTTGACGAGCTTTCCAACTGGTACGTGCGCAGAAGCCGCGAACGTTTCTGGAACAGCGAAATGACTCAGGATAAGATAAACGCGTACATGACGCTCTACACCGCGCTGGTTGAATTCAGCAAGGTCTCGGCGCCGTTCATACCGTTTATGACCGAACAGATCTATCAAAACCTGGTTCTCTCGGTCGATCCGAGCGCTCCGGAGAGTATTCACATATGCGACTATCCCGCGGTCGATCCGGCGTTCGACTTCCCGCAGCTCGAAGCGGACATGGACGCTATACGCAAGATAGTAATGCTCGGCCGCGCTTGCAGAAACGAGGCCAACATCAAGAACAGACAGCCGCTGTCTAAGCTCTACGTGCAGGCGCCTTCGGCTGTGAACGAAAATTACCGCTACATTATTTTAGACGAGCTGAATATTAAGGCGGTAGACTTTATAGACGACGCAAGCTCTCTCATCTCGTATAAGTTCAAGCCGCAGATGAGAACCATGGGACCCAAATACGGAAAACTGATGCGCCCTATATTCGACGAGATCGCGAAGATGGACGGCGCGGAGGTAATGGCCGTATTAAACAGCGGCGAGCCGCTCAGGCTCGTAGTTGACGGAACCGACGTCGAGGTCGGCAAGGACGACGTTTTGATCGAAACGACTCAGAAGGACGGGCTTGTATCCGACAGCGACAACGGCTACACCGTTATACTCGACACCAACCTCACGGACGAGCTTATAGAAGAGGGCTTCGTGCGCGAGATCCTCAGCAAGCTCCAGACGATGCGTAAGGACAGCGGATTCGAGGTACAGGACAAGATCGCGGTCAAGTATTCGGCTTCCGATAAGATCAAAAATATTATCGAAAACAATACCGACGAGATAGCGTCTCAGGCGCTGGCCAACAGTATTACGTTCGCCGAAAACAACGGTAAGGAATGGAATATCAACGGCGAAAAGGTCGTTATAGAGGTCGTTAAAGACTGATTTAGATCATACGCGAGGGCGGCGCTATCGTCGCCCTCTTAAGTTTATTTTAAATAAATCAAATAAGATCAAACCAAACAGCGTAAAATAAAACCGCCGACGCGAACGCGCGCAACGCCGCCTATCTTCGTAAAATGCGGTGGAATCGCGGCTCGGACGGCGGCGAGCTTATTCACAAATCGATCCCGCCGCCTCGTTCGACAGGCTGCGGCGGGCGAGCGCAGAGTTTTTTGCAAATGTTTCACGCTGTAAATCAAAGATTTCAAGATCCAATTACTATTCAAGCGGGGTGATTATATATGAAAGCGCTGATTACGGGAGCCAGCTCGGGGATCGGACGCGACATGGCCAAAATTCTCGGGAACATGGGCTACGACCTGATCCTTGTCGGGCGGAACAGAAAGCGGCTCGAGGAGACGAGCGCGGGCGTTAAAACGTCGTCCGCGATATACGAATGCGATCTTTCGGACGAGAACGCCTGTTTTGAGCTCTATCAAAATTTTAAATCTGAAAATATAGACGTGCTGATAAACAACGCGGGGTTTGGGCTGATAGGCGAATTTTATGAATCCGACCTTAATACGGAGCTTGATATGATCAAAACCAACGTCTCCGCCGTGCATATACTGACCAAACTGTTTCTTCAGGACTTTATCGAAAGGGATAGCGGATATATCCTGAACGTTTCCTCAGCGGCGGCGTTCCAGCCCGGACCGCTGATGGCGGCGTATTATTCGACCAAAGCCTACGTCTTAAGGCTGACGCAGGCGGTATACGAGGAACTTGGGCGCAAAAACAGCCGCGTCTATATAGGCGCGCTCTGCCCGGGACCGGTAGACACCAACTTCAACAATACCGCAAACGTCCGGTTCGCGCTTAAAGGACTGTCCAGCGAATACGTCGCAAGCTACGCGATAGACAAGATGTTCAGGCGCAGGCTCACGATAATCCCTGGGATACCGATGAAACTTTCGCATTTATTCGAACGGTTTCTGCCGGATAAGATTTTGCTGAGGATAACCTATCATTTTCAGCATAAAAAGTCAAATAGATAGGGGGGATGTTTGAACGTTTGGAATTTAGCGCTATCGAGGAGTATAATAATCTAATAAAGTTTTTATTAATTCGAAATTTTATATTGAAAATATACAGCAAATGCGATATAATTATAATCATTAAAGCTTTCATATAAAGGAGTGTTGTTTAAATGAGTAAATGTATGGGATGTATGAAAGAAAAGGGGGATTCAAAAATTTGTCCGCATTGCGGCTACGAAGCTACCGATAAGGACGCTCAAAATGGAGCTTATCTTCCGGAAGGAACGATCCTTCAAAATAGATATTTATTAGGAAAGGTTCTCGGACAAGGCGGTTTTGGTATAACTTATATTGGATATGACAATACATTAAACATACGGGTTGCGATAAAGGAATATTACCCAAGCGATATAGCGCAAAGGACGCTTGGAAGCAAAACAATATCTCCGTTTACACAATTTCAAAGCGATTATGAGCATGGAAAAAAGAGATTTATAGAAGAGGCGCGCACGCTTGCTAAATTCTCGGATTTTCCGGGCATAGTGAGCGTTAGCGACTGCTTTGAAGACGGCGGCAGCGCGTATATGGTCATGCAATTCTTAGAGGGCGTCACTCTCAAAGAATATTTGAATCGTAAAGGGAATAAGATCGATCCAAACGAGGCGATATCTATCCTGACGCCCGTCATGGACGCGCTAAGAGAAGTACACAGAGCTGGAATAATACATAGAGATATTAGCCCCGATAATATTTTTATCACCTCTGACGGTCAGGTAAAGCTTATAGATTTCGGAGCCGCAAGAGAATCAATGGGCGGCGGAAAAAGTCTCTCCATTCAATTAAAACAAGGCTATGCGCCGGAAGAACAGTACAGAGCGCACGGAAATCAAGGCTCTTGGACGGACGTTTACGCTCTTGCGGCGACATTGTACAGAATGGTGACCGGCGAAACTCCGCCTGAATCCATCGAACGTCTATCTTACGACACTCTTATCATCCCCGAAGATCTCCCTGAGAATATCCGTATAGCGCTACAGATGGGTTTAGCTGTTCGAGCCCCGGAAAGATACGCTACGGTCGAACAATTCCAAAATGCACTCAACGGTAAAGCGACCGTCTCAAGCATAGTTGTAGATACTAACAAAGATAACGAGTCGATCAAAAAACCGTCGGAAGATTCAAATAATAAGGATAAACCTCACATAAGCAATAAACTTATCGCGCTATTATCTACAGTAGCGGCGTTGTCCGTCATCATTGCCATATCTTTAGCGATATATGTCAGTTCGTTGTCGGCTCCCGCGAATCAAAACGCAAACGAAGCGGTAAACGGCGACGGCTCTGAAGCGACTCCGGCGCCTACGCAAGCCGCGGCAGATATAGCGTCCGCTCCCACCGTCGCTCCTGAAGCTCCGCCCGCCGCGCCTCCGGCAAACGCCGTTCCCGCCGCTAATACGGAAAACAATACTGTAAAATATCAACTATATGTTGTTAATTGTCGCGAAAGCATCAGTTTAAGAACTTCTCCGTCGACATCGGCAAACGTTATAACTATGATACCGCTTGGTTCTCAAGTCGGATTTATCGAAAACTCTTCAAACGGTTTTTATAAAATAATGTATCAAGGGAGCGTAGGCTATGCGCTAAGTTCGTATCTCGCAGATAGCATGACCGAACACGACAATACTGTTAAATCATATATGTATGTGGCGTATTGCGAATCGTATATAACGCTGAGATCCGAACCGTCGTCATCCGCATCGGCTATTACAACAATACCTTTAGGCGAGCAGGTTGGATTTATAGAACAAACCACGAGCGATTTTGCAAAGGTCAACTATAACAATCTAGTCGGATATGTGATGAGCAGTTACTTAAGCAGCTCCGCGGCAAGTCAGAGCGAGTCCTCTGAAAGCGAGCTGGAAGGAGAGCCCGCTGATAACGAAGAGTCTCAGAGTTCCCCAGTCGGCGGATCTCTTACGGTGGTCAATTGCCAGGAATGGATCAGTCTGAGAAGTTCCCCTTCGACATCCGCTTCCCGTATAACAGAAATACCGCTCGGCGCGACGGTTCAGTTTATTGACTACGCGTCTAACGGATTTTATCAGGTATCCTATAACGGTTATACAGGATATGCGCTTGCACAGTATTTAGCGTGACGCGGAGGTTGAGGAATGAATAAACAAAAAATATTAGTTATAATACTATCGATCGTCACGGTCGTCGCCGTATGCGCTATAATAGTTTGTTCGATCTCGATCTTCAACTACGCGCAAAGTATCAACGATACGCAGGCCGATAATTCTAACAACATCAAACCGACCGAAAGCGCGGTCGCAGACGACGTTATGGATAACAAAGAGGAAATTAGTTTGTTAATACAGCAGGATCCAGTAATATATACTTACGAAGATATGGAAAACGACGTTAAATCAATAGCGGAGCATTACTCCGATCTTGTTAAATACAACGTCTTAACAGAGACTTTCGATCAAAGAAACGTATATGATATTGTAGTAGGAGATGAATACGCCGAGAATCATCTCCTTGTAACCGGCAGTATCCACGCTTGCGAATATATAACAACTAAACTGGTCATGAGACAATTGGACGATTTTTTAAAGGATCTATCGACTGATGAAATCGTTTATAACGGATTAACGGCAAACGAATTATTAGATAATTGCGCTATTCATGTTATTCCGATGATAAATCCGGACGGAGTTAGCATCAGCCAGAGCGGTCTCGACGGTCTTAAAACTGAAGCCGCCAAAAATAAAATAGCCGAAATCGCCGCTCTCGACGGTCAACAGATAACTGAAGATTATTTAACAACATGGAAGGCGAACGCAGAGGGGATCGACTTAAATCGTAACTTTGACGCAAGCTGGGAAGATTACGCCGGCGCGTCTCATCCGTCGTCGAGCCATTACAAGGGCGCTTATATCGGCTGCGCGAACGAATCCAGAGCGTTGATCGAATTGACCGAGAAATATCCATTTAAAAGGACGATAAGCTATCACACGCAGGGCGAAGTTATTTACTGGTATTTTGGTCAAGAAGGCGAATTCAGAACGCAGACGGAAGAATTTGCTAAACTCATTTCATCCGAGACCGGTTACGTCTTAGATGAAAATTATACCGCCTTAGATCCCGCCGGTTATAAAGACTGGGCGCTAGATAAATTGAATATTCCAAGCGTAACTATAGAGGTGGGAAAAGGCGTAAATCCTGTTGAACATTCCCAAATAGATTCAATCTGGAAAAAGAATCAAAATGTGTGGTATGCGGCGCTATATAATATTAGACAACAAACATTATAAGATAATTATAAGATAACGGATCTTATACCAGAAACGTTATCGCTTCTGAAATTGAGTTGAAGGCGGTCCCCGACCGCCGACTTCTCACATTGCAAACTTTTTCTCTCCGCTTTCGACGGCCCTATTGCTTATTTCACCGCCAGTTTATAACTTTCGTCAATCCTTCGGCAAAGTTCTTCAAAGGAAACCGAGCCGTCCAAGATCATCGTATACCAGTTCCTTTTATTCATGTGCCAGCCGGGGAAATATGTTTTCCGGTCGATCAGCGAATCCATCTTTTCAGGCCTGATCCGCAGGTCTATTATCTCGGCCGCTTTTCCCGGAACGATACCCAGCTTATCGGTGGAAACAGAAAGTAAAGCCCCGTACCATTTCTTTGTATCCTTGCGGCGCCAGACGGCGTTGTCGGGGAACTTGGTCCATAAATATTCCGGTTCGTCGCCGTACGTATCGCGGACGTAGCGGATCAGTTCTTTCGCCTGCGCGCTTTTGAACACGTCCGGTTCAAAACATATATCGGCAATATCGCGCAGGGTTTCTTCATATTCCGACCGCACGCCGCCGACAAAACCGCCGACGGCGTCGTCTGAAAGGTGGAGAGTATACGGCTCGTTGGCGGCGGGATCGATAACGGCGGCCGAAACTTCCCCCTGCGGAGTTATCGCGACGTTCATCACAAATCCGCTGTCCGGCAAGACCGTATGGTAAGCGTATACCTCGGACTCATAAGTAAAGCCATAAGCGGGCAGTTTATTCAAAGCGACGGCTTTTCGCCGAAATATACTTTCGATCATATCCATAGCTATTCCTCCTCCGAACCGGCGTCGCCGTAGAAGTCTTTCTCATACTTATACCCCCAGTTCATCATCGCGTAAAAAATAGGGTATAGATCGCGGCCCTTTTCAGTAAAGGAATATTCCGTATGAGGCGGGATCTCGTTGAATTGTTCGCGGTGGACGATCCCTTTGGCCTCCAAATCCCTCAGCGTCGCCGTAAGCATGGTGTTGGTGATACCGGGCAGATTCTTCTTCAGCTCTCCAAACCGGATGGAATCGTAAATACAGAGGACGTATAGGACCTGATCCGTCCATTTTCCTTGAAACAGCGTCAGTCCGGGCGTGACCGGGCAGTTTCCGTTTTCGGTCACGATCCCCTCTTTTAACCGTTTTAAAAATTCCTCGTAGCTCATCATCTGTTCCACAGCCGCATTCCCCCTTATAGTCAGTTTTTTGATACCATGTACAAAATTTCTGCGTACTTGATTTCTTGCATAGATATAGTATAATATAAATACCAAGAATAGTCAACAGGATGTGATGTTAGAATGAACACAGAACGAATCGATAAACGCGAATTTGACGCGGCGGGCAAAAAGGTCGAAGTTTACCCATGCTCCGAGCCGGGCTGCGCGGTCGTGTATCTAAATACCTTCTCAAGCGAGGGCGATAACGTGCACAGGGCGCTGCGCGGCATGGACTGTCCGTCTTTTACCCTCGTCGCTATAAGCGGCCTTGAGTGGGATCGCGATATGGCGCCTTGGGATATTCCGCCGATCTCAGAAAACGACACCCCCTGCACCGGGGGCGCCGACGAATACCTGCGGCTTTTAACCGAAGAAATCAAGCCGCGGGCGGAGGAGAATTTGCGCGGCGTTTCGTGGCGGGGGCTGGCGGGTTATTCGCTCGCCGGGTTGTTCGCGGTATACGCTCCGTATCGGACCGACCTTTTTTCGAGGATCGCGAGCATGTCCGGCTCCCTCTGGTTTCCGGGACTCATTGAATATATCTCATCCCATGAGATGAAAAGGCTGCCCGAAAGCGCCTATTTTTCTCTTGGGGATCTGGAGAACAGGACGAGAAACCCTTATCTGAAACCGGTCCGCGAGAATACGGAAAAGATCCAAAGCCTTTACGCGGGCTACGGCGTCGATACGTTCTTTCAGCTCAATCCGGGAAATCATTATAAAAACGCCGTCCGGAGAACGGCGGCGGGCGTTTCGTGGATCTTGAGCAGATAGACTGAATATAACCGATAGGAGGGTCGTACTATGACAGACACGATTTACGCGCTTTTTGAGGATGTAGCGCGCAACTATAAAAACGAAACGGCGATCATTGAAAATAATAGGACGCTGACCTTCGGGGAACTTTCCGATCTGGTAGATACTATAGCGGATTGTTTTCCTCAGGGAATCGCGAGTATCGGTATCGTTATGAGCCACCGCGCGGAAATGATCGCGTCCATGCTGGCGGCGCTCAAACGCGGAGCGAGGTACGTTCCGGCCGAGCCGAATTTTCCCGTCGGCAGGATCCGCTATATGATGGAGGAAGCGAACGTCGATTTTATTATCACAGAAAAGGAAAACGAGAACAAGCTTAAGGGTTTTCCGCTCCGTTTGATCGACTGCGAAATCTGCGGCGCGGAAACGCCCGCCGCTAAAGAACCGCATGACTGCGCCCCGGAAACGCCCGCCTATGCGCTCTACACTTCGGGCACTACCGGACGCCCGAAAGGAGTATGCGTGAGCAACCGCAACGTATGCCATTATGCGCGGGCGTTTGAGCATGAGTTTCATCCCTCCGTCGGGGATATTATCCTTCAATACTCCGTATGCTCTTTCGATATTTTCGTGGAAGAGGTTTTCGCGGGGCTGCTGAACGGGGCGGCTCTCGCCATTCCCTCGGAAGAGGATAAATCGGATATCAATTCCCTGATGGATTTTATTGAGCGGCGCCGCGTCACCATCGTTACCGGCTTCCCCTATCTTTTGGCGGAAATGAACCATCTTGAGAAGATCCCGTCCTCGATACGGCTATTGATCAGCGGCGGGGACGTGCTGCGCGGGGTATACGTGAACAATCTTCTGGGTCAGGCGGAAGTCTATAATACATACGGCCCTTCCGAAACGACGGTCTGCGCCTCCTACTACCGCTGCAATCAGGGAACCGTCCTGCCGGACGGGACTTACCCGATCGGACGTCCGGTAAAGGGCGCGGAGATCCGTATTTTAGATCGGGACGGGAAAGAACTGCCCGACGGCGAAATAGGCGAGATATGCATTTACGGCGACGGCGTGTCGCTCGGATATATCGGAGACCACGAAGAAGAGAATAAGGCCTTTGAGACGACGGAAGACGGGAGCCGGATGTATCGCAGCGGCGATCTGGGCTACATTTTGCCCGACGGGAACATAGCGTTCCTGCATCGCAAGGATACGCAGATCATGATCTACGGAAAGCGAGTGGAGGTTTCCGAAGTTGAATCCCGCCTCTATCAGTGCAAAGGCGTGGGACAGGCGGTAGTCCGGGCGTTTAAGGACGAAGAGGGGCTTGCTTATATGACGGCTTACGTGACGCCGTCCGATCCGGATATAAAGGCGTCCGAGATCAAAAAGGAGCTTGCGGAATATCTGCCTTCGTTTATGATCCCGGAGTTTATCGTAAAAATGCCGCAGATCCCATTGAACGCCAACGGCAAGCCGGATACGGCGAAATTGTCCGTTGTGATGAAAGCGGGGAAGGCGCAATGAATATTGAGATCAAAAAAGCGGAACTTTCAGACCTCGATCTGCTCCTGAAATGGCGGATGACCGTTTTGCGGGAAGTATTCTCCATCCCGGCGGACCGTCCGACAGACGAATTGGAGCGGGAGAACCGACGGTATTATGAGACCGCGCTGCCCAAGGGCGCTCATATCGCCTGTTTTGCCCGCTCGGGCGACGAGATCGTCGGCTGCGGCGGCGTATGCGTCTATCGGGAACTCCCCTCGCCGGACAACCCGAACGGTTACTGCGGCTATATCATGAACGTCTATACCAGCCCGGAATACCGGGGACGGGGCGTAGGGAGAAAGGTTGTGGACTGGCTTATAGAACAATCCAAAGAAAGAGGTATTCAAAAAATCTATCTCGAAGCCTCTGAATCCGGTTATACGCTCTATCAAAAGATGGGCTTTGTCGATATGCGCGGATATATGAAGCTGAACGGTTAAATGTGGCTTGCCGCGCGGCCCAACGGATCGGCGTTATGAACAAAGTAGATCGAATAAGTTGAAGCGTCGCTGATTCGCCCAAAGCGGCGCGGTTTTCAAACCTCATAAAAAACGCGCCTTAGCAAGGACAACCTATCCCGCTAAGACGCGCTCGTTATTCAATTATGATCGTAAATTCCGCATATTTACGCGTTAAAACGCTCTAATATCGCCTTTACTATCCTTTCGGACGCGTGGCCGTCTCCGTAGGGGTTTACGGCATGAGCCATTTTGTCGTATTCCGCTTTGTCCGTTATAAGCTCCTTGGCCATGTTATATATCACGTTCTCGTCGACGCCCGCGATCTTTACGGTTCCCGCGTCGACGGCTTCCGGGCGTTCGGTCTCGTTTCTCAAAACCAGCACCGGTTTGCCGAGCGAGGGCGCTTCCTCTTGCAAGCCGCCCGAATCAGTGAGAACCATGTAGCCGCGCTTAATAGCGTTATGCAGCTCGTCCGCGTTTACCGGGTCGATAAGTTTTACGCGATCCATGCCGCCCAGGATACCGAAAGCGGTATCGCGAACGACCGGGTTTAGGTGGACGGGATAGACGACCTCGATATCTTCAAAATCTTCTACCAGTCTCTTGACCGCCCTGCATATATTTTCGAGCGGCTCGCCTAAGTTCTCGCGTCTGTGCGCGGTCATGACTATTACCTTTTTACCGTTCCAGTCCATGCCTTTAAGACCGTCGTCTTTGAACTCGTAATCGTCTCTGACCGTCGTCTGAAGCGCGTCGATGACCGTGTTGCCGGTGACGAAGATATTCTCTTTCGGCACGCTCTCGTTGAGCAGGTTCCGCTCGTTCCTCGCCGTGGGAGCAAAATGCATGTCCGCGATAACTCCGGTTATCCGCCTGTTTATCTCCTCCGGGTATGGGAAATACTTATCGTACGTCCTAAGCCCCGCCTCGACGTGACCGACCGCGATCCGGTTATAGAACGCCGCGAGAGCGCCCGAGAACGTCGTCGAGGTATCGCCGTGGACGAGTACGATATCCGGCTTCGCCTCTTTCATGACCTTATCGAGTCCCTCCAGAGCGCGCACCGCAATATCTACAAGCGTCTGTCTGTCCTTCATGATATTTAGATCATAGTCCGGCTTGATATCGAAGATCTCAAGCACCTGATCCAGCATCTGCCGGTGCTGAGCGGTAACGCAGACTACCGACTCGATCTTGTCGCCGTTCTTCTCAAGCTCTTTTACGAGCGGCGCCATTTTAATGGCTTCGGGTCTTGTCCCGAATATAGTCATAACCTTAATCTTGTTCATCTCTATCCTCTTCCTCCATAAGTTGCTCGTCCGCGTTGTATGTTCCGTTATCGCCGGGTTCTTTTATCTCCGCCATTACCTTGACCGAGATCATCACGATTATCAATACCGACACTATGAGGAGTATCCCTCTCATATAGCCCTTGATCGATATGACCACGGCCGTCATACACAGCACGGCCGTAAGCGTGTATAGTATAGCGACGACCCGCCTTTGCGAAAATCCCATATCGAGGAGTCTGTGATGAAGATGACCCCTGTCCGGCGACATAGGCGAGCGGCCGGTGAGCAATCGCCTTACGATCGCAAAAGCCGTATCGAATATCGGCAGACCGAGTATGAGTATCGGAACCGCGAAAGTTATGACCGCCGACATCTTAAGCATACCCTGAATCGATACGCAGGCCAATATATAGCCCAGGAACAGCGCCCCGGTATCGCCCATGAAGATCTTTGCAGGATTGAAGTTATATGGCAAAAATCCCAAGCAGGCGCCCGCGACCGCCGCGATCAGGATCGACGCGTTGAGGTTCTGGCTGAGTATGGTAAGCGCGAGCATCGCGGTCGAGGCGATCGACGAGACGCCCACGGCCAAGCCGTCGAGGCCGTCTATGAGGTTGAGCGCGTTGCATATGCCCACTATCCAGAACATGGTCACGGCGCATGAGACCCAGTAGTTTAAAATTATATACGGAGGTCCTACCCAGTTTGAGAGCGGATTCGCTATATGCTCTATCCTGACTCCGCTGTAGACCACGACCGCCGCGGCGAGGATCTGACACAGCAGCTTCACAATCGCCTTCATATCGGTGATGTCGTCGATTATACCGGTAGTTACGATTATGACCGCGCCTATCAGCACGCCCAACGTCTCTCTGTCCAGGGTGGCGAAGCAGAGCACGCTCACAATAAAACCGTAGAATATCGCCAGACCGCCCATAAGCGGCGTAGGCTTTTTATGAACGCGCCGCGCGTCCTTGGGCACGTCTATCGCGTTCACCTTATGCGCCAGCGATATTACCATAGGCGTTGCGGAAAACGCGATCAGAAACGCCACGACAAGCGCCAAAAAAATATATATCTTGTTATCAAATAATAGCATAGTATATTCTCCTTAAGCGGCGGAAAACAAAACCCTGTCGCCGCCGACTCTGTTAAGGCTGTATAAAGCCGACCTTTCTGTAAACCTTAGCGACCGTCTTCGACGCCGTCCGCGAGGCAAGCTCCGCGCCTTTTTTGTATACGCTCTTTAAATATTCCTTATCGGACATGAGCTCCCTGTACTTCTCCTGCATCGGGCGCAGGGTCTCGACCACCGCTTCCGCGACCGCCGCTTTGAAATCGCCGTAGCCCTTGCCCTCGAACTCAAGCTCTATATCCTCGGGGGATTTATGCGTAACAGCCGAATATATGCTGATCAGATTCTCTATCCCCTCTTTTCCCTCGCCGCGTCTTACCTCCGAACCCGAATCGGTAACGGCGCGCTTGATCTTCTTGACTATCTTATCGATAGGATCGAGCAAAAGAATATACCCGTTCTCGTTGGGATCGGATTTGGACATCTTCTGGGTCGGATCCTGAAGGCTCATTATCCTCGCTCCGACCTTAGGTATATACGCCTCGGGAACTACGAAGGTCTCGCTGTAGGCGTTGTTGAACCTGTTCGCAAGGTCTCTGGTAAGCTCGAGATGCTGAGACTGATCGTGACCTACCGGCACGAGATCGGCCTGATATAAGAGTATGTCGGCCGCCATAAGCGACGGATAGGTAAACAGCCCCGCGTTAAGGTTATTCGCGTGTTTCTTCGCCTTGTCCTTATACTGCGTCATCCTCGAAAGCTCGCCCATGTATGTATTGCACATTAAGACCCATGCGAGCTCCGCGTGCTCCGGCACGTGCGACTGAAAGAATATAGGACTCTTATCCGGATCGATCCCCGCCGCTATAAACAGCGCCAAAAGATCCATCGCGTTCTTCCTAAACTCCTTCGGCTCCTGCCTGACCGTTATCGTATGCATGTCCGCAAGCATGAAAAAGCAGTCGTATTCGCCTGTCTGCTGAAGTTCCACCCAGTTTCTGAGCGCCCCGACATAGTTGCCGAGCGTCAGCGCTCCCGACGGCTGGATCCCGCTCAGTATACGTTTTTTCTTAACGCCGCTTCCCGCCGCGTTCGTCTCGCCAGTATTCATATTTATCCTCCGATTTATTTATGTTCTGTTCTTATTGATGTAGTTGTTATTGTTTATTTATGCGTTCGCCGGATCGATACGATCGTTATCCCCGCGGCCGCATATCAGACTTCTAAACGCTTTAACGCGGCTTCGCTTATACGCGCCGCGCCTTGATATACGCGTTATGTTTTATTCTATAATTTCCGTTATTATATATCCCGTTATTCGCCGACGACTTCCTTTAATACGTCGCCCAAGACCTTTATTCCGTATTCGATCTGCTCCTTTGTCGCGGTCGAATAATTCATTCTGAATGTGCTGTATTTAGCTCTATCGTCGATCATCGTCGTAGAGCCGGGAACGAAAGCCACGCCCTTCTCTATCGCCTTTTCCAGTATCTCCTTGCTGTCGTACTGCTCCGGCATCTCGCAGAAAAGGAATATTCCGCCCTCGGGGCTGGTATGCGTGACGCAGGACGGGAAATACTTGTCCATGCACTCCTGCATAAGCGCGCACTTCTCGCCGTAGGACTTACGCAGCTTCTTGATATGATCGTCTATGGAATATCTCGTTACGTATTCGTACGCTATCATCTGAGAGAGCACGTTGGTGTGAACGTCCTGGACCTGCTTGCATATTATCATTCTCTCCATCAGATCCTTGTCGCAGGATACGAAACCTAAACGCATACCGGGCGACAAGATCTTAGAGAACGAACCAAGGTAAACCACTCTGCCCTCTTTGTCCATCGATTTTATGGTCGGAACGTCCTCGCCGGCAAACCTGAGTTCGCCGTACGGGTTGTCCTCAAATATAAAGAAGTCGTACTGCTCGGCCAGCTCAAGGAGCCTCTTCCTCTTCTCGAGCGACATGGTTATACCCGACGGGTTCTGGAACGTCGCTATCGTGTAGACGATCTTGATATTCGGATGTTCTTTTAAAAGCTCCTCGAGCTGATCTAAGTCCATTCCGTCGGAGAGGTTCTTGACCCCGTACAGCTCCGCGTTATATGAACGGTACGCGTTAAGTCCTCCGACAAAGCTCGGCTCCTCGCAGACTACCGCGTCGCCGGGGTTGATAAGCGACTTCGCCGCAAGGTCGATACCCTGCTGACCGCCGCTCGTGATTATCGTCTCGTCGCGGTCGGATATTATCCCCTGTTTGGTCAGCCTGTCCTTGACCCAGTTCCTGAGCGGCTCGTAGCCCTCTGTAACTCCGTACTGGAGCGCTACCCGGCCTTGATTTCTGAGCACGTCGCTCGCAACCTCCGCCAGCTCCTCGCAGGGGAACAGGTTCGGGTCGGGAGCGCCGCCCGCAAAAGAAATTATGCCCGGCTTCGCCAAAAGCTTGAATATCTCTCTGATCGCCGACGCCTCTAAGTGCGATACCTTGTCTGAAAACTTTGTCTTAATGTCCATTATTATACGCCTTCCTTTTTATCTATTTTTGTAATACCTGCCGCCCTGTATTCGCGACCAAAATATCAAGCATGGCGCCCGCGCGCCTATGTCCGCGCGAACGCCTAATACTTCATGATCTACAGTGTGATATATCCGTTCTTCTGGTGGATCTTCTCTACCTCTTCCTCAAAAGACAGATTCGATTCTTCGTCGTCATCCTGCTCCGCAGTCTCCGTATCTGCAGCGGCGTCCGAACCCGGCGCCTTATACGAGAACTGAGACGGATCGCTCTTAAACTTGACCTTAGAGCTCGAGCCGCGCTTTAAAACGAACTTTTGAACCAAGCCGAAAACAGCGAGCGCCGCCGCTATAGCTGCGGCTATTATAAGGATAGTCCCGACGACTCCGTCGAAGAATCTCTTGATCCGCAGTATCCTATTCTCTCTTTCGATGCGTTTTTTGCGCCTCGTATACATATCCGACGCTTTGTCCTTCACCGAGCCGATATAATCGCCCGCGCTTTCGATATACGGCGATACGAAACCGGCGGCTTCGTCCGCGTATTCGCGTAATTTTTTCATGTCCAAACCTCCTCTTTTTATCCGGCCGCGCTCTTTATAATTTTTCCGCGCCGCCGTCTATACTTTTTAATTTGCTGCTTTGATCTCGGCAAGATAGGGCAGGTTGCGGTACTGCTCCGCGTAGTCCAAGCCGTATCCGACCACGAATACGTCGGGAACCTCCAACCCTATGTAATCGGCGTCGCACTCGACCTCCCGCCTCGCGGGCTTGTCGAACATCGCGCAGAGCTTAAGGCTCGCCGGCCCGCGGCTGAGTAGCTCCTTTCTGAGCTTAGCGATCGTCCTGCCGCTGTCGATTATGTCCTCTATTATCAAAACGTCGCGGCCTTTTATATCGACCGTCAGATCCTTGAGTATCTTAAGCTCGCCGCCAACGGTCGAGTCGCCGTAACTCGAAACCTCCATAAAATTCACGGTAACGTCGCGGCTCAGCGCCCTTATTATATCCGCCATAAAAACGAAACAGCCCTTTAAGACCCCGACGCATAACAGCTCCGTACCTTCCGCGTAATCGCTCTCTATCTGCCCCGCGAGACGCCGGACGCATTCGCGTATCTCCGCCTCGCTGAACAGGACCTTATCTATCTTCATATCTTTCATAGGTTATTACCAATACGTTTTCGGTCGAGCGGGTCTTTTTATACTTCTCGCTCGCCCTTACCCCTATGACCGCGAGTATCTCGCCTTCGCAGCACAGGAGCGGTATCCTTCCCCTTTCGTCTCTGTTTATCTTCAGATCGATAAAAAAGCTCTTTAGCTTCTTCGCCTTACCGTTTTTATACACGATAAAACGATCCCCGTCGCGCCTGTTCCGAATTATCAAGCCCCTGTCCAAAACTCCGTCCGAGACCAGTTTATCATAGTCGAGCGTCTGTTCTCCGCCCCCAAGGCTCAGGGCGTCCTTATGGACTACCTCGAGCGAGACCCGGGCGCCTATCTCTTCTATGTCGTAGCTCCTGTTCTTTATCGAAACCGCCGCGCTCTCATTATTATAACTCTTATTTAACTCAACTTCAATACAAAAATCATTTTTTAAGTTATTTGTAATATCCGTCTCCTTAACGAACTCGAGCCAGCCGTATCTGTTAAACGCGACGAGCCCGCCCGGCATGTTCAGTCTCGCGGGCGTATCCTTTTCATAAAGCTCGTGTATCTGTTCGATATGCTTCTTCTCCAGCTTATAGCTCTTGCCCATTACGTTTCTTGCGCTGATCAGGATCAGCCTCGACCGTATAGCCCTGTCGGTCATCTTAAGCGAATCGATATGCAGCGCCTCCACCCTCTTCCCGGGCAGGGGCGAATTGAGCCGCTTGTTGAGCCGCTCGGCGTAGCCGTCTATGAATTCGGCGTCCTCGGCTATCGTATCCGCCATGTTCGAGAGCGTCTCTATTATATTGGGATTAAACTCCCTTTGGATATACGGGATCAGCTCGTTTCTGATCTTGTTCCGCGTATAATCGTTTTCAAGGTTGGTGCTGTCGGTCTTGTAGTCGAGTCCGTTCAGCCTGCAGTATTCCTCGATCTCGCTCCGCTTAAGGGCTAAGATAGGCCGCACGACGCCGTCCTCGCGCCTGTACTTGATCCCGCGGAGCCCGTTTAGGCCGCTTCCGCGCATGATCCGCATAAGCTCCGTCTCGGCCTGATCGTTCATATTATGCGCCGTCGCGATCCTGTCTATGCCATGCTGTCGCATCAGCTCGTGAAAGAACGAATACCGGGCCCGCCGCCCGGCCTCTTCGCAGGATATCTTCTTCTCCTTCGCGATACGCGGCACGTCTACGCATTTTACAAAACATTCGACGCCCAGCTCTTCGCAGAGCCGCTCCACATACTCCCGGTCTCTCTCGGCTTCCTCGCCGCGGATACCGTGGTTCAGGTGCGCCGCATAGACCTTAATACCGTATCTCTCGCGCAGTCTGTGCAATATATGCAGCATACAAACCGAGTCGGCGCCGCCGGAGACGGCCGCCAGGATCTTGTCGTTCTTACCGAAAAGCGAACGCCGGTCGATCGTATCCGCGACCTTCTCTATCAATCCACGGCTGAAATCGTCCGTCTTAATCATCTCTTATACCGCTCCAGTCAACAAATTTTGTATAATTGCCGAGCCAGGTCAGATACTCGTAGCCCGTCTCGCCGTTTCTGTGCTTGTCGAACTTGACCTTGACCTTGTTCGGCTCCTCAGTCTCGGGGTCGTAATAGCCTTCGCGGTACAGGAACATTACCATATCCGCGTCCTGCTCGATAGCTCCCGACTCTCTGAGGTCGCTGAGCACCGGCTCCTTGGTCTCGCGCTTTTCGACCGCGCGCGAGAGCTGGGACAGCGCTATTATCGGTATCTCCAGATCGTTGGCCAAGACCTTCAGCGTTCTCGATATCTCCGAAATCTCCTGCTGCCTGTTGCCGGCGCTCCTGCCCGAGGCGCTCATAAGCTGCAAATAGTCGATTATCACCATGTCGAGTCCTCTCTCCATCTTCAGCTTCCTGCATTTCGCGCCTATCTCGGACGCGGTTATGTTTGAGGAATCGTCGATATATATCTTGGACTCGGCCAAAAGCGCCATCGCCTCGCCGAGCTTGCCCCAGTCCTCGTCCTTGATGTCACCGGTCTTGATACTCGCCGAATCGACGTTTGCCTGGCTGGAGAGCATCCTGTTGGCTATCTGTATGCCCGGCATCTCGAGGCTGAATATGGCCACGCAGGCGTCGCCCTTTATCGCGGCGTTTTGCGCGATGTTGAGCGCGAACGAAGTCTTTCCCATACCCGGTCTCGCCGCGATCAGGATCAGCTCGGACGAATGCAGCCCGGACGTCCTCTTGTCTATATCTATAAACCCGGTCGTTATCCCCGTGAGGTCGCCGTCAGTCTTGGACAGCTCCTCTATCCTGTCTATGCTCTGCTCGATATACACGCCCAGCGGAGTCAAGCCCTTAGCCGTTCGGCTCTGGGTGATATTTATTATTCCCTGCTCCGCCATTCCAATTATGTCGTCTATATCGTTGTCGCCCCGGTAACAGGTCGCGGTTATCCCCTCTGTCACGGCGATGAGCTGCCGAAGCTCCGACTTATCCCTGACGATCGTCGCGTAATGCTTAACGCTGGCCGGATCGGTAGACGGCACCTCGTCGATAAGCCGCATCAAGAACCTGCCCGCGTCGATCTTATCGTAGACCCCGTTTAGCTTGAGCCTATTGGACAGCGATATATAGTCGATCGGCTCGCCGGAGTTATATAGAAAAACTATGGCGTCGAACACCTCTTTGTGCCTGTCTACATAAAAATCGTCCCGTCCGACTATCCCGATCGCCTCCGGGATGATCTCTTTTGAAATGATCATTGCGCCGAGAACCGCCATTTCAGCTTCGTTACTAAACGGCATGCTCTTTTCAAATCCGACCGGCTCCCGCGCGTCGCCGCCCCGGTCGGAGGCTTCGATCTCGTCGAAATTCATCTCGTCCATCAATAATCACCCCTTTGCTAAAATTGTAATTTATAAATTAAGTACGTAAATCAAGTATAAAACTTAAATCGCGTTCCGGCTCCGCCCGCGGTTTCTAAGCTTCCGCCGCGTCAAATCCTGCGAGACCGCTTTGATACGACGCTTGTTCTAACTTCAAACGCGCCTCAGCTTCGCGCATACAAAGCCGTTCGGCGCTTCTCAAATCTCCGCGCGTCTCTCCTAAACTCCGCAATCCGCTTGGCATACGCCGCCGTTTATCACCCGGCGACCTGAGCCAAAACGTTCGTAAACTCTCGAATATAGGTCCGGTATCGTCTCTGTATTTCTGAGTTTCCGCCGCGTCAAACCCGGCTAAATCGCTTCGATACGACGCTTGTTCTAACTTCAAACGCGCCGTATAAAACCCGTTCGGCTCTTACTGCTCCGTGACCTGAACTTTGAACGTTCCGACGACGCCCGGGTAAAGCGTCACGTTGACGTCGCGTATCCCGCAGCTCTTGATCCCGTCCGGCAGGTCGATCTTGCGCTTATCCACGGTTATGTTATACTGATCCTTGAGCGCCTGCGCCACGTCCTTGGAGGTTATCGAACCGAAGAGCTTGCCCTCTTTCCCGGCTTTGGCCGTGAGCTTGACCGTAAAGTCCTTCATCCTGTCGGCTATGTTCTGAGCCTTAAGCTCCTCCTGATTCTTTCTGTACTGCTCCGCGCCCTTTTTGCTTTCAAGTTCGTTTATCGCCTGCTTGGTCGCGACCTTGGCGAGTCCTTTTTTAAGCAGGAAATTATTCGCGTAGCCGTCGCTTACGTTTATAAGATCCCCCTTCTTGCCCTGTGATTTAACGTCCTGAGTCAATATTACTTTCATTGCGTATGTCCTCCTAATCAATATAGTTTAGATTGAATATCAATATGTTTTAGCTTAATTATAGCCGTGTTATCGTAATAGTTAATCGTCGTAGAGTACCGAATCGATCGCGGCCTTAAGCTGCATCTCGGCGATACCCAGCCCCGAATTGGAAAGCTGCGCCCCGGCTATCGTTATGTGACCGCCGCCGCCGAGCTTTTCGAGTATGAGCTGAACGTTTATGCTGTCGAGCGAGCGTCCGCTGATCACGATCTTATGCCCGATCTTCGCAAGTACGAAAGACGCCTCTATCCCGGAAACGTTCAAAAGCTCGTCGGCCGCCTGAGCCACGACCACCTGACTGCCTTCGCTGCAGTCGCCGCACACGGCGATGGCTATATTATCCCTGTATATCTTCGCGCTCGCTATGATATCCGACTTTTTGACGCAGTCCTTAAAATCGTTCTTGAACAAGCGTCTGACCTTGACGGGATCGACTCCCATTCTTCTGAGATACGCCGCCGCCTCGAACGTCCTGACCCCGGTCTTAAAGGTGAAGCCCTTGGTGTCTAAGTAGATCCCGGCGTACAGCGCCTCGGCCTCCATGACGTTTATGCGGCCGTTGTCCTGAATGTACTGAAGTATCTCGGTCACAAGCTCGGACGTGGAAGACGCGTACGGCTCGTGATAGGTCAGCACGGCGTCGTCGATGAAATCCTCCGAACGCCTGTGGTGGTCTATTACCACTACCGACTTCGCGGCCTTTAAGACCTCTTTATATTCGACCATAGAACGCCTGTGGGTGTCTACGACTATCAGCAGCGTCTGCTTATCCATTACGTTGAGCGCCTTCTCGCCCGATACGATCCCGTTTTCGTATTCAGACTTTTTGATAAATCCGTCGAGCAGCAGCTTTGTGTTGTTCTTGTTTCTGTCGATCGCGATATACGCCTCTTTATTCCGGCTTTTTATCGCTCTGAACAGACCGATAGCCGCTCCGAACGCGTCCATATCGGCCGACTTATGGCCCATTATTATGACGTTCGACGCTTGGTTTATAGCCTCGCGCAGCGCGTGAGCTACGACTCTCGCTTTCACCTTGGTGCTCTTTTCGACCTCCCTCGACTTGGCGCCGAAGAAGTTGTACGAGACCGGCGTCTTCACAACGGCCTGATCCCCGCCGCGGCCGAGCGCCATATCCAGCGCGAGCCTCGCCATTTTCTCATTGTCGGGCAGGCTGTCTCCGCCCTTGCCCACGCCTATGCTCAGCGTGACCGGTATCTTATTCTCAAGATTTATATTCCTTACCGCCGTCAGCACGCTGAATTTATCTTTGAGTATTACTTCCTCGTACTCCTTTTCCCTGAATATCACCAGGAACTTTTCTCTCTCGTACCTTGTGGAAATACCGCCGCCCGAAGCTACCCAGGCGTTGACGCAGCGTTCTATCTCGCCGATCAGCGCGCCGTGGTTGGAGTTCGGGGTCTCCTTAATGACTTCGTCGTAGTTGTCTATTATGACCATACAGTGCACCGGCTTGATGTCGTTGTACATCCGCTTTAGATCGAGCTCGTCGGTCTTGTCGATAAAATACAGCCCTATCATGGTATTGATGGCTTCTTCTCTGTCGACCCGCTCCGTCTTGCCGTTTATCTTATACGTACGCCCCTTATATTCCATGGTCTCGCTGACGAAACCGTCGCTTTCGATATATTTCGTAAGCTGTATATCCGGAAAAAATTCGCGTATATGCTCGCCGTAAAAATTATCCCTCTCGACCATCTGCGAAAACGCGTCGTTGTACCAGCATACCGCGCCGTCTACCGTTAAGACGACCATCGGCTCCGGAAACGTCTTTACCGCGGTCTTGGTCGTATCCTCCAAACAGAACGCATACGTCTGCATATACCTGAAAAACTTCAATTTTCTGATACGCAGGCTTATCAGACCGTATATAAAAACTCCGGCCGCGGCGACGATCTCAATTATCCCGATAACGGGACGGTCGGCGAAAATGAGAGTAAGAACGCCGAAAACAAAGATCGCCGCAGAAAATATTACTGTATTCTTAAACGCGCTTGCAAACTCATAATTTGTCAGTTCCTTACTTATCTTCACCGCTATCACCAGCCTCTTTTATCTTCCTAAAATCATATACCGCGTCGACCATCCCCGCTATCGTGAGCGCTATGAATATCAGATATATGAACATATACCCGAACAACGCGACGGCCGCGTAGATCCCAAACCTCGCGTAGCCCGACTTCACCATAGCCGACAGCTTGTAATCGATAAACGACAGTCCGCAGACCGCCATGATGAATACAAGTACCGTGACCGTGTTCTTAAGCCCCTGCGTGTACACCGTCGTATCGAACGAGAGCGACGCGACTATGAACAATATCGCCGATATATAAGCGAGCGGCTTCGGGAGCTTGAGCATGTTGAACTTGGTATAATTTATATTCTCTATCCCGGCTCTGCTCAGCACGAACACCGCGCACATATAAACCGCGTATCCTACGACCAGAGCTACGATCATGATTATCGCCGGCGTGTAGAAGGCCAGAGAATTTTTCGCCTCGTCTATGACCGCGTTAAATTGGTTTACCGCCGCCGAGACCGTCGCGTTTGTCTCTCCGAGACTTGCCGAGGCCGCGGCTACTATCTCCTTCATAGCGTCCGCCGACTGGTTTATCACGTCCAGCAGGATATTCCCGCTCGAAGTCGTCGCGTTCAGGATCAGTATTTGAAGCAGAAACCCGAACAATACCGTGACGATCGACGCCGCCGCGGACGCGCCGAATGAATATTTATTCTTGATACAATACCCTATCGCAATACCGGGCAGTATCTTGACCGCGCTTATTATAAACCCGCCGAAGACGTCTCCGGTTATTATAAACATTATCAAAACCGCCGCAGCGTAGGATATGCACGAGAACGCAAACTTATGTTTTACCGCCACGTAAGCTACCGGAGTTCCGATAAAAAACAGCGCTACGCCGCCTATTATGGGGACGTGAATATTTATCAATAATAAAACCACGGTCAGCGCCGCGCTCACGGCTCCGGCGCTAAGCCCCTTTATATTACTGCTTTTGCTCATTTCGATCTTTGCCTTTCTTCTGATGATACAGATTTATCCATAATGCCGATCCGGCTTCAGCCGCGTCCTAAACCGGACGCGCCAACTCCCAAACGGGCGCCGGCCGCTTTCCTACGGCTTTATATTCTCCAAAAGCCGGCTCAGATCGCCGTATCTCTTCTCGAGGATATGATTATCCGCGATCCCCCGCCTCAGCGCCGCCGACATCATGGAATTGATATCGTCGTAATCCAAGCCGAGCCTGAACGCAAGTATATAGACGAGCGCGATCAGATTGGCCGAATCCTCGGTCAGGTTCGTCAAGGTTTCGTTGTCCGGCTCCGCGGCTATATCCCCCATCAAGTCCGTCAGCTTCTGCATGATCTCGACCTTGATCAGCTCCACCGCCTTAATATTGTTAGCAATATCTATTTCCATAAAACATCTTCCTTTAATACGCCGCAGTATTCGCAATACATCGCAGTATTCGTAATACGCCGCGGTATTCGCAATACGCCGCGATATTCGTAACGCCCCGCGGTATTTGTAACGCATTGCAATATTCGTAATATCTCCGCAGTATTCGCAATACATCGCAGTATTCGTGATACGCCGCGGTATTCGCAATACGCCGCGGTATTCGTAATACTCTGCAATATCCGCGTCCGCATTTATGCATTACTATAGTATTCTAATTATTTTACCAAACTTTTTAAGGTTTTTCAACTGTTTTATAAGAATTTTATTATATTAAGCGGATTTACTCCCCATATAGACGATACGAATCTTAAAGCGCAGATCGCGGCTCGACGATTACGATTCAGGACCCGAAAGCAAAGCGGTCGAATTTTTCCTAACCCTCGCCCGACTCGGCTGCGACGTTCGTTTCGGCGCCGCCCCTTCGCGCTCCCAAGCTCCGCAAAGAACGCCGGATAACTGTCAACTATTATAGCTTTACATATCGCCCGAACCCTTATATTCCCAGGATCCGCCTGGTCGCGTCGTAATCGCTACCCCCTTGTCTCCGCCGTCCGCCCGCTTCGCTCGTCGCCGCAACTCCTTGATCAGCTTCCGTCTAAGTAAACGTCTAAAAGTCTGTCCAAATTTCTCTCTATCTCGTCGTAATCCGTCTTGTTTGTGTCGGTATAGTTGTTAAAAGCGTTCTTCTTGACCCCAAAGGCCTGATACGGATCCCTTTCCGACTTGCGCCTCTGATACGCTTCCTTTTGCCGCATGAATCCGTCTAAAGTCTTTATACCCAAGTTCAGTTTATCCTCGACTATCGCTTTGATATACGAAAACTTTTTCACTCCCTCCAACGCCGCCTCGTCTATCGCCGCGTTTATCATCTCCGGTTCCGCGCCCGCGTCTAACCATTCTCGAGCGCAGTCCATCTGTTCTTTAACGAGTCCGTAACCGATACGATCTCGATAGTGTTCCGTAACTTTATCTATTTCATAATTAGATAGTATATCTGCATCGGCGGCTGCGGCAGCGGCGGCGGAGGCGTAAGCCGACGCTTCGCCTGCTTTACTTTCCTCTGCTTTACTTTCATTTACTTTACT
>JAHZIG010000040.1 GCA_019419865.1 Clostridiales bacterium
TGAACATGAATGTTTTTGTTATTTCATGTGTCTACTCTAAGGGGATTATACCAAAGTCGGTCTCCTTTTTGTATAATTCAAAAGGCGGCCGGGACTTCCCCGACCGCCTGTAGTAAGCCAAACGCCGATACGCGATTTAGTTTGCGTATAATTTTATATTTTATTCACTTTTACATCGTATCCGAGCGGCGCGTTCGTAGCCGCGTCCCAGACGAATACGCGGCAGTAATACCCGTTTACGTTAAATTCGCAGTCGATCTCGACCGAGCCGCCTACTTCGTCTATGGAGACCTCCTGCGTATACAGATCCATAAGGTCGCCCATCTCGTCGTAAACGCCGACAATCACGATAGGCTCGGCGTCGGAGGCGTAGTTTTTGTTGAGCGTCGCGGTGAATCTGCACGTGTTCCAGAATTCGCCGTATCCAAACGCCGCGTTCGAGAATAAAAACGGCAGTTCGGACGGCGGCGCGGCGCCGAAGTTTACGGTCATATCGGTTAGGTCTTCCGCGCCAATTACGGCGTTCCATTCCTCTTCCGTACCGGAATAGTATATAACCGGATTTACGTCGCTAAAAGCGCGATTACTGATATATTCCACCGTATTCGGTATGTAAACGTACGCCAGACTCGAACACCCGTAAAAAGCGTTGCTGTCGATCTCCTCTATCCCATCCGGCAGTATTACGCCCGAGAGCCCCTTGCAATCAATAAACGAATAGGTCGTTATATACGTCGCTCCTTCCGGCGCCGTATACGCACCCACTCTGCCGGCGGGATATGTATACAACGTCGTTTTATCTTTATTAAACATTACTCCGTCAACCGACGTAAAACTCGGATTATCCTCAGAAACGTTTATATTTTGGAGCGAAGCGCAGTTTCTGAATACTCCGGTAGCTATAGAAACCGCGTTCTTTGGAATATTTATCTCTTCAATCGAAGAACATCCGTTAAAAGAATCGACGGCTATTGTCGTAATAGTATCCGGCAGCGTAACTCTCGTTATTCCCGTACAATCCCTGAACGCTCCTCTGTTTATAACCGCGACCTCGTATCCGCCCAAGGTCGAGGGAACCTCTATGACTCCGGCCGCGACTCTATCGCAGACATATATATTCGCACCTCTGCTGTCTATACTGTATGTATATATACCGTCTTCTATCAGCGCGTCTTCGTCTATCTCATAATATACTGTCGCTGTTATGAACGCTATATTATACGAAGATCCCACGTCAATCTCATCAAATCCATCCCAAGATCCGCGGTAAAAGACAAATCTCAACCCCTCGACGCCGTAAAACGCTCCGTCGCTCACCGACTTTACGCCTCTGCCAAGCACGATCTGATCAAGAGAAGCGCATTCCGCAAACGTAAAATATTCCAAGGTCTCTACATAATCGGATATCGCGACCTTTTCCAGGCTTGTGCAATACGCAAAAGCTCCCTCGCCTATGATCGAGACGCCGTCGCCAGTATCTACGGTTTTCAACGCCGAACAGCCCGAAAACGCATATTCACCAATGCTTGTCACCGTATTAGGTATAACGACGCTCTCGATCCCGATACAATCCGAAAACGCCCTCGCGGCTATCCCGACCACCGGCGTCGAATTATATGAATCGGGAATTATCATATCGCCCGTAAAACTTTTATCGCAGCCGGTAATCACCGCGCCGTCTTCCGTTACCTCCATCGTCAAACTCGCCGAAACGTCCTCCTGCGCATACGCCGATACCGCGATACAACAACAGCCGAGCGCCGCGCAAATACCAAGTATAATCCCTATTAATCTCTTCATAGCTTTAATATCCTTCCGCGTAAAATTTGAGATATAAAAATACAGTTGATGGGCTAAATCCCTTGTATCTTGTTTCGCCTCCTTAAATTTGCGTATTAAACTCTAACAGCAAAACATATGATATACCAATTATAACATAATTACATATATCTTTCAAGATTATAAAACATAATATAAGAATATACGAATGGGAAATAATGCATAACGATTGTTCACTTTTTTATACAAATTATCTAAAAACATTACAAATTCGACATATTTTATATTATTATTGCAAAATTTATAACGACTTTACTATTTTTAACTCTGAGCGCTCTAACGCTTCCAAAACTTATAAAAACGCCGACGTCCGATCAAGCGCCGCAAGCGGCGTAAAAAAGAAAAGCCCCGGCAAAACCGGGGCGGTAAATTCAATTAAATGCAATTACGCAAGGATCTCGGAAACAACGCCCGAACCAACCGTACGTCCGCCTTCGCGGATAGCGAAACGAAGACCTTCTTCGATAGCTATCGTAGTGGTAAGCTCGACGGTCATTGTTACGTTATCGCCGGGCATGCACATCTCAACGCCCTCAGGAAGCTCGATAACGCCTGTAACGTCGGTTGTTCTGAAATAGAACTGAGGTCTGTAGTTCGAGAAGAACGGCGTGTGACGACCGCCCTCGTCCTTAGTCAGAACGTAAACCTCGCCCTTGAATTTTGTGTGAGGTGTGATCGTACCGGGTTTAGCCAATACCTGACCTCTCTGGATCTCGTTACGAGCAACGCCGCGGAGAAGAGCTCCGATGTTGTCGCCTGCTTCAGCGTAGTCGAGGAGCTTTCTGAACATCTCTATACCTGTAACGACAACCTTACGCGTCTCGTCTGCAAGACCAACGATCTCAACTTCGTCCGAAACCTTAAGCTGACCTCTCTCAACACGGCCTGTAGCAACCGTACCACGACCTGTGATCGAGAATATATCCTCGATAGGCATAAGGAACGGAAGATCGCTCTTTCTCTCAGGAGTCGGGATATAGCTGTCAACAGCTTCCATAAGCTCGTGGATGCAAGCATACTCGGGAGCGTTGGGATCTGTAGACGTGCTCTCGATAACCTGAAGAGCGCTGCCCTTGATGATCGGGATATCGTCGCCCGGGAACTCATACTCTGTGAGGAGTTCTCTGATCTCCATCTCAACCAGCTCAAGAAGCTCTTCGTCGTCAACCTGGTCAACCTTGTTCATGAATACTATGATGTAAGGTACGCCAACCTGACGCGAAAGCAGGATGTGCTCTCTTGTCTGAGGCATCGGACCGTCCGCAGCCGATACAACCAGGATAGCGCCGTCCATCTGAGCCGCGCCGGTGATCATGTTCTTAACGTAGTCGGCGTGTCCGGGGCAGTCAACGTGAGCGTAGTGACGGTTTGCGGTCTCATACTCAACGTGAGCCGTAGAGATGGTTATACCTCTTTCTCTTTCCTCAGGAGCCTTATCGATCTGGTCGTAAGCTTCGTATTTTGCCTTACCTTCCATAGCCAAAACCTTGGTTATAGCCGCGGTAAGAGTTGTTTTACCATGGTCAACGTGGCCTATTGTACCAATGTTAACATGGGGTTTGTTTCTTTCGAATTTTTCCTTTGCCATTTTACAATGACCTCCTTAATATTAAGTGTTTAATAATTTTTAAGTTTATTTCAATTTACCCGCTCGGTCGTAACCTTAGCGAATAGAATCACACGTCTAATTTTACAATTAATTTACCGATAATGCAAGTATTTTTTGTAAAATTTTTTAAATTAATCCTCAGTTTTTGCTCTTTCTTTTATGATCTTCTCAGCAATGCTCTTAGGCAGCTCTTCGAAGTGGCTCGGCTCCATCGAATACTGACCGCGTCCCTGCGTTCTCGAACGCAGTTCCGTAGCGTAACCGAACATCTCCGAAAGCGGAACGTTAGCCGTTATCTCCTGAGCTCCGGTTCTCGCCTCCATGCCCTGGATCTGACCGCGGCGTGAATTGAGATCGCCCATAACGTCGCCCATGTATTCTTCGGGAACGTTTACGACCACCTTCATGATAGGCTCTAATATGACCGGATCGCCCTTCTTGCAGCCTTCCTTGAACGCCATCGAAGCGGCTATCTTAAACGCCATCTCGGACGAGTCGACTTCGTGGTAAGAACCGTCTATAAGCGTGCACTTAACGTCTACTACCGGATAGCCCGCGAGCACGCCCGTCTGCATCGCGCCCTGGATACCTGCGTCTACGGCCGGGATATATTCCTTAGGAATAGCTCCGCCGACGATCTTGTTCTCGAAGATGTAGCCTTCGCCCGGTTCGAGCGGAGTCATCTCCATAACGACGTGACCGTACTGACCTTTACCGCCCGACTGACGAGCGTATTTGTGGTTGATAGTAACGGGCTTTCTGATAGTCTCGCGGTAGGATACCTGCGGATTACCGACGTTAGCCTCTACCTTAAACTCGCGCAGAAGTCTGTCTACGATGATCTCGAGATGAAGCTCGCCCATACCCGCGATGATCGTCTGGCCGGTCTCGTCGTCCGTGTACGTCTTAAACGTCGGATCCTCTTCAGCCAGCTTCGCAAGCGCGATACCCATCTTTTCCTGACCGGCCTTGGTCTTAGGCTCGATCGCAACGCGGATAACCGGTTCCGGGAATTCCATAGACTCAAGGATTATCGGGTGTTTCTCGTCGCAGAGAGTGTCTCCCGTCGTAGTGTTCTTAAGACCTACGGCCGCCGCTATATCTCCCGAGTATACAGTGTCTATATCCTCGCGGTGGTTAGCGTGCATCTGGAGTATACGTCCGACTCTCTCTTTATTGTCCTTAACCGAGTTATATACGTGAGAACCGCTGTTAAGCGTTCCCGAGTAAACTCTGAAGAAGCAAAGCTTACCTACGAACGGGTCGGTCATGATCTTAAATGCTAAAGCCGCAAACGGTTCGTCGTCCGACGAGTGTCTTACGTCCTCTTCTTCCGTTCTCGGGATTATACCCTTGATCGGAGGAACGTCGAGCGGCGACGGCATAAAGTCGATAACCGCGTCGAGCATGTTCTGCACGCCCTTGTTTCTGTATGAAGAACCGCAGAGTACGGGAACCATCTCAACGTTTATCGTAGCCTTACGGATAGCCTTCTTGATCTCGTCGACTGTGAGGTCGCCCTCCTCAAGGTACTTATCCATAAGCTCTTCGTCCGTCTCAGCGACGGCTTCGAGCAGTTCCGTTCTGTACTGCTGAGCCAGTTCCATCATATCCTCAGGGATTTCCTCGACTCTCTCGTCGCGGCCAAGCTCGTCGTAGTATACGTAAGCCTGCATTGTGATGAGGTCGATAAGACCTTTAAATTCGTCCTCGGCTCCTATCGGAAGCTGGATCGGAACGGCGTTACATTTCAGGCGGTCTTTCATCATCTGTACGACGTTGTAGAAATCCGCGCCCATTATATCCATCTTGTTTACATATACCATTCTCGGTACATGGTATTTATCAGCCTGTCTCCAAACCGTCTCAGACTGAGGCTCGACTCCGCCCTTAGCGCACAGAACCGTTACGCTTCCGTCGAGTACGCGGAGCGAACGCTCGACCTCTACTGTGAAGTCAACGTGTCCCGGCGTGTCGATGATGTTAATTCTGTGTCCTTTCCACTGAGCCGTGGTAGCCGCGGACGTGATCGTAATACCGCGCTCCTGCTCCTGCTCCATCCAGTCCATCGTAGCGGCGCCCTCGTGGGTCTCGCCTATCTTATGCACGCGGCCTGTGTAGAACAGTATACGCTCTGTGGTAGTGGTCTTACCGGCGTCGATATGAGCCATAATACCTATATTTCTCGTTTTTTCCAAAGAAAACGCTCTACCCATTATTTTCTCCTTTCAAAGAATCCAATATTCACCTCCCGGCGCCTCGGCCGCCGCTCTTATGCAAAAGCGAAAAACCGGAGCCGCCGAACCCGGCAAAATTGCCGAGCCGCGCCTATTACCAGCGGAAGTGAGCAAACGCCTTGTTAGCTTCCGCCATCTTATGCGTATCTTCTTTCTTTTTGAACGCGCCGCCGGCGCTGTTTGTAGCGTCCATCAGCTCGTTTGCAAGTCTCTGAGCCATTGTTCTCTCAGATCTCTTTCTCGCGTACTGGGTTATCCATCTAAGACCTAAGGTCTCGCGTCTGTCGGGTCTAACCTCTATCGGGACCTGATAGTTCGCTCCACCTACGCGGCGAGCTTTAACTTCAAGTACCGGCATTACGCAATTCATAGCTTCCTCAAAAACCTCGACCGGGTTCTTGCCTGTTTTTTCTTTTATGATGTCAAACGCATCGTAAACTATTCTCTGGGCTACGCCCTTTTTTCCATCAAGCATGATGTTGTTGATAAGTCTCGTAACCGTTTTGCTGTTATACATAGGATCGGGCAAAACGTCGCGACGAGCAATATGACCTCTTCTTGGCACTTCTCTTCCCCTCCTTCACCAGGTTTATTCACCATCAAGGTACTCAATACCGTCTCCGGCATTGCGGTGCATATAGCGGTCATCTGTATATTTTTAACATATATGCACACATTTTCAATTAGTTTGTCCAATATTCTAAAGCCGATTTATTACGCGGTTCGGCGCTCCGCTAAGAAACGCTCTGTTTCTTATTTCTTAGGCGCTTTTGCGCCGTACTTAGATCTGCCCTGTCTGCGCGAATCGACGCCCGAAGTATCGAGCGTACCGCGAATTATGTGGTAACGCACGCCGGGGAGATCCTTAACTCTTCCGCCGCGGATCATAACGACGCTGTGTTCCTGCAGGTTATGACCGATACCCGGAATGTAGGCCGAAACCTCGATACCGTTTGTGAGACGAACTCTGGCAACCTTACGAAGCGCCGAATTAGGCTTCTTAGGAGTCATCGTTCTAACGGACGTGCAAACGCCTCTCTTCTGAGGAGACGACTGATCCGTAGTTCTCTTCTTAATGGTATTCATACCTACCTGAAGAGCGGGAGCGGTTGATTTCTTCTCAACCGTAGATCTACCTTTTCTTACTAATTGGTTAAATGTTGGCAATATGTTCACCTCCGTAAATAATTTAAAAATATATAAATGCGCCAAACGGCGTATTTACCTGATTTATCCGTTTCATGTTTTTTTACTGAACCCGATCCTAACGCGTTAAATCCGCGTCAAGTCCAAGCCGTTTTCAACCCTGCTCGTCCTTTAAAACGGCTACCGCCGCCGCCGACACGTCTATGCCGCAGGCTCTGCCGAGTTCCTTCATATTAAATACGTCCGAAACAGGCGTTCCGTATATCCTACATTCGTTAACGAGCGGCTCCACAGCCCATTCGTCCGCGTCGGCTCCGACGAACACAGCCGCAACCGCGTTTTTTGCCACGGCCTTCCTCGCCTGTTTAACTCCGACTACCGTTTTTGAGCCGCGCAGGATACTTTTAAGGTCCTGCTTATTTAGATTATCCATTCAATTTATGCCTCGTATTCCTAAAAACATGAACTTAGATATTATATCTGTAAAATTATATTTTGTCAAGTATATTCAGCATAATTTTACATAAATTCAATCGCTTTTAACATACCGATTTAGGACACATTTACGCAGCGCCGCGATGCGCGAGGATACAAAGGAGTCGTTATCTCTCTCGCTCTAAAATCCGTGCGTCTCTCCCCGCAAAAAAGCGCCGCGCCCGCTTTATTACATCCATTGACGGAGACTTCCCGTTTTCCTCCTAATCCCTAACCCCTATCATCCTAACTCCTACGTTGCCCCGTTGAATAAAGTTAATTATACCGGCAATACTAATAAAAAGAATAAAATAAATAATTAGGATACAGATAAGGGATACCGTCTCTTCTAACGTCGAGCCTCGTATACGGCGGCGCCGAAACGCTTTTCCCCTCCGTTCTATAGCCGTTTGACGTCTATAGAAACAGCCGGCGTTCCTACTCCCTAATTACTAATCCCTAACATCTACATTTGGAGGTAACTATATGGCAAACACAATAGCTTTTAAGGACAGCAAGACCAAAGAAAATCTGATGCGCGCGTTCGCGGGCGAATCTCAGGCGAGGAACAGATACACGATCTCCGCCGCGGCCGCGAAGAAGAACAATCTGCACGTGGTCGAAACGATATTTACATTTACGGCCGACCAGGAAAAGGAACACGCGGAGATCTTCTGGAATCTGCTCAAAGAAATGTCGGGAAACAACGTCGAGATAGACGGTTCCTACCCGGTCGAGGTGTTCGACAACGTGCTGAAGCTGCTCCGCGCGGCCGAGCATAACGAGAACGAAGAATACGAGGACGTATACAGGAATTTCGCCGACGTCGCCAAGGAAGAGGGCTTCTTCGAGATCTCGGCCAAATTCGACAGCATCGCGAAAATAGAAAAGACGCACAGCGACAGATTCAAGCTCTACGCCGATATGCTCGAAAACAACCAATTATTCGTATCGAACGTCGAAACATCCTGGGTATGTCTAAACTGCGGCGCGGTCGTAAACGGACTCTCGGCGCCCCAGATGTGCCCGGTCTGCAACCACAACCAGGGATATTTCATCAGAGCCGAGCTGGTCCCGTTCGGGCATGATATATATAAGAACGGGAAATAGGGGCGGTTGCGTTTAAATAGGTAAGGCGTCGAAGTTTTTCGGCGTCTCTTTTTTACGCGCCGTCGATATAAAGCCTCCGCGCCGTCGGCGCAAAAAAGCGAAGAGGCCGCGTAGTAGACGCGAAAACCGCTTCGCCTGTGTTTATGTAATTTTTATACGCCGCTTGAAATCCGCGCTATTACTGGATATTATAATAGTCGTAGCTTGAGCCGCCGTTTACGTTGCCGTTGTTCGAGTCCTTTAATTTGTATGCGACGACTATCCCTATTATCGCCAATACGATCAAAAGTACCGGCGCGGCGGTAAAGTTGATTAGATCTCCGATTACCGAACTGAACGCGGAGCCTAAATAGCCGAAATCGGATTCGCTGATCGAGATCCTTATGATAAGCTTCAGCGCCAATACTACTATGATAGACAACGCCGCCGCGACAATCGATAATATCGAAGCGAACGAGACGTACGTCATAGAATCGCCGCTCTTTTTCACCGTCTTGACGCAAGCGATTACGCTAAAGCAAACGATCGCTATCGCCAACAGCGTAAGGGTTATAGCGAATATAAACGCTATGACCATCGCCGCGCCTCCGTCTACGTAATCCGAAAGATCCGCCAGGTTAAAGAACAGATCGTACATATGAAAATCGAATTCGCCCATATACGGCAGCTCGACCCTGAACCAGCTGAACAAGAGCAGTATTACATACCCTATCGGAAAAATCAACATTACCAAATTCTTAGCGTCTCCAGTAATATTTACCCCTTCCGGCGACCAAGCAGGACGCGTAGACTGCGCCGTCGGTTCCGCGGGCGCGCCGCAGTTGGGACAAAACTTCGCTTCGCCTATCTCGGTTCCGCATTTTGAACAAAATCTTTGCATTTTTTACCCTCCCTATAATCGATCCAACTCTATACTTGGCCTATATCGCTCTATAGGCGCTCTCTATAAGCGATCACCCTATTCTCGCGCCGCATTCAGCGCAAAAATTCGATCCGGCCTCGTTAACATGCCCGCAACTACCGCACGCAACTCCATTCTGGATCGGAGCGTTGGGCGCGGACGCGCCTTGTCTGTTACTATCCAAAGCCCTTATCTTCTCTTCAAGCTCCTCGATATTCTTGGTACTCTCCGTGATCGCGTTATACAGTCCTTCGATCTCCGGGGCGTCGATCTTACCGTCCGCTCTGAGATTATATACCAAGGCGCCTAACTGCCTGTACAGGTCGTTTCTACTGTTTTCAGCGTTTCTTTTCGCAGTGTTCAGATTCGCCTTCTCTACCATGATCTTCGAGTTCTCGCTTACCGTATTTACGCCTTTGTTGATACCGCTTAAAACTTTATCAAAGAATTCAGCCATCTAATCGCTCCTTACCGATCGACCTTTTGATCCAGCCGCTCTCCGCGCTCAGACTATACCGTATGTCCGCAACACACGGACGCCTTGCGTCGCCAAGCCGCAATACGACCAAAAACGCGTATTCTCAAAAATTATTTTTATGATTAATACGATCGTACCGCTCTACAGTATGCCGATCGATATTATTATATCATATTTATTTCGACAATGCAACAGAAATATCGCTCAAAGATATAACGAAAATATATATCGACCGTTTGGATACTAACAACAATATTGATCGTCGGCGCTATAATTTAATTATAAAGCATTAAAACACGTAATGAAAAAATTCAATTCGACTATATAACAGATATAACTATAATACAAAAAAGGAGAGGGAATTATGGAAAATGAAAAGAGCGACCGCGCGCAAGACGCAGAAAAAGTCGTTTCTTTTAAAAAGAGCAAATTTAGCAAGGCATTGCGATACGCTTGTTATTTTGCGCGGCGGCTTTTGATAACGGACAAATTCTTGCGGGCATAATCGCGCTGATAATAAAAAATCACAGGACGAAACGGCCGCGCTCCTTCTGCGGAATCTGTCTCGTCCTGTTTTCATGCGGCTAACTCTTACGCGAGCAAGGCGCCGCTCCTACTTTTTCTTTCCCATCAGCCCGCTTAGGTCAAAAACTATCTTTCCATCCTGCAAATATACGATTCCCGCGCCTCTCGTATGAGAAATCTGCTCGTCCTCCGCATCAGAAACTATCCTGTTCCTGCGCCAGACCGAGAGTATGAGCCCGGTAAGCGCCGTGTTGACTATATATCCGGTTCCGCCGTAGGATATAAAAGGTATGCTAACCGACGTCTGCGGGGCAAGTCCAAAATTCACGAATATCCCCGTTATAAATTGAACGGCCAGCGCCGAGCAGGCGAACGTCGAAAGTAAAAAACCGTACCTGTTTCTTATCTTAGCGGCGGATACAAATCCGCGAATGATCAACGCGGCGGCGAGCGCCGTAAATACCGCTCCGGCGATCCAGCCGAAAGATACCACAAGATTCACAAGCGCGTAGTCGGAAACCGCAGACGGCAGCGACTGTTCTATCCCGTACCCGTTGTACAAGACCTCGCTCCTGCCGATCCACTCGGCGCCGGAAAGCCAAAACCCGATCGTTTCTTCAATATACCCCGCTCCGGCCAAATCGCTCTGCCCGCGAGAAACAAACGCGTATATCCTCTCAAGGAGGCGCGGATTCAAACAGATATAAAACGCCGCCGCGATCGAAGCCGCCATACCGAGCGCAAGCGCAACGCCTATATGTCGTCTCCTATTCTGCCCAAAATGTCCCATACTCGCCGACGCTATCAAAACTATCCAAAACGCCGCCGCCAGAACCGCCGCTATCCTCGCGCACGGCATTATCATAACCGGTATCAACGCGAGAACGAGCAGCGCCGTCAGCTTCAGTTCCCCCGCTATCCCGCCGCCGCGGTATTTCATAAAAAATCCGGCAAAAGCGACTGCAAGAAAAACTATAGCGTAATCCGGCGAAATCGCAAACCCGCCTATGCTAACGTACATACTCGCTCCATTAAACTTTGTTCCAAACAACGCCGTCGCAAACAACGCTATCAACGAGAACGCATACAACGGATACGTTATTTTCTTAAGCCGTTCATAGCTGAACATACTCAATCCAAGCATTACCGCGAAGCCCGCCGCCGCGCAGAAAACATATTTGATAAAACTGACGTTGTAGCCATGTCTGCTCAAGAAAAACATATTGACGATTCCTACGCACGCCAAAACCGTTACAACCGCGAACAACGTCCAATCCATTCGAGGCCTGTGCAGCTTATTCAGACGCCGACCGATCTCGCCGCCGTCGCCCATAGCCAAAACAGCCTTTTCCTCGGCTTCGTCCGGGCTTGCTCCCTGTTCCTCATACTCCTGCTTAAGTTCTAAAATATGCCCCTCGATTTCCGAACGTATATCTCTGCGAACCTCCGTATATTTTATATGCGAACAGATCTCATCCAAAAACTCCTCCATCCCGGCTCCGCTCTCCTGCGCGGCCGTTTGAGCCGCCCTCTGATGCGCGGCTTCATTACCGTCGCCATTTTTCTCATACAAATCCGGTTCGATCTTGGCGCCGTCAAGCCTCGCGGCTTTACCGGAATTTGAATCGCCTTTTTCTTTTAAATTCTTCCTAAACACAATACGCGCCTCCTATGACCAAATCCACCGCCTTTGAATAAACTCTCCACTCAGATTTCTTCTTTTTAAGTAATTTTTTCCCGCTATCCGTTATCCTGTAATATTTTCTTCGTTTACCGTTTTCAGCAGTCATCCAATACGCTTCAACCGCATTCTCATTCTCAAGTCCGTGCAACATAGGATATAAGGTTCCTTCTTTAAGCTCGAAAACGTTTCCGCTGCGCTTTTTAAGCTCTCGCGTTATCTGATAACCGTACATATCCTCCTTCTCCAGCATGGAAAGGATCAAAATTGACGTGCTCCCTTTTATAAGTTCCTTATCGATCATATCGCCGCCTCCTTTTTGATTTTATTCCAAGCGCCTTAATTTGTTGCTTTAAGTAATCTTACGCCAACATTTAGAACAAAGTCTAAGTCCCCCGACCGCAAAATATCGGTTACATACTTGCGAATACAGCGCTTATTACGTACGCCTTTTATATAGATATTCTATATACATAGTTATTCTATGTATATGCTATCATAAAAATATTATGCTGTCAATAGAAATAAGCCAAGAAAGCGTAATGATAATTAACAGGCATTAAATTTAGTCTTCATGATATTTAAACTTTTTATATGATTTATTTGTAAAATACTAAAAATATATTGAAAAAATTCAATTTAATTATATAATACAACTATAATACAAAAAAGGAGAGGGAATTATGGAAAATGAAAAGAGTAAAAGCTCTCAAGACGCGGAAAAAGTCGTTTCTTTTAAAAAGAGCAAATTTAGTAAGGTTTTGATCATTTTCGCCGCGATATGTCTGTTATTTTGCGCATTAGCTTTTGATAACGGACAAATTCTTGCAGGCATAATCGCGCTGATTCAAGTATGCCTTTTTATAGGCTCTTGGCTGATGGGGATGCAAATAAGAATAATTAATAAAAGCGTATTCCGATCTTTTCAGAATACGCTTAACTTATGTAATCAATTTAAATCCAATACGACTACCGCTCTTTAAAAATAACCCCAAATACCGTTCTCACAAGCGGACCGGCAAAAAATATCTGCCAAAAGAACGCCATAGGGAAGTTAAGCGCGGTCGTCTCGAGCCAGATCGGTATTATATTCGCTCCGGGATCCTTAAATAAGATAGTCGCCGCAAGGCTCATTGTAGGACACATGAGACATACTATCATAGAAGATATTGCGAGCGTTATGAAGATCGGGCGATCCTGTCCGGGAGTAACTAGTCTGAACACGAGCTTGCGCGCCAGTCTTTCGACGACAAACATCTCAAGAATAAACGCGAGAGGCCACATAATAATCAACTCGTGAAACGCAAGTAAAATTACCTCGCCGCTCATTCCGCCCTTGTTTAGGCTTATGTTATAGCATATCATCGCGTATACCATTACAAGAGCCATCATCAGTGTGAAAATAACGTTTTGAAATTTAGTTTTTGGCATATCTGCTCTCCTTTAATTTTTTTACAACAAAACAGCGCATATGTGTTGTTCGTTAGCATCTACGAAGCAGATGTGCGTTTCTAATTGAACCAAAGTAAATTAATTTATCATTTTATTTTAAAGCATTATTATACACTATGGATAAATATAATGTAAGTACTAATTTGACAATAATATTAATTTCATTAAAATTCTACAAAATATGCCGCCGTTATAAAAATATATCTGTTTGCCAAAAATTCCTTTTATACAATAAGCGCCTCTCGCCCCAACAAGATATAATCCACGCGCTCGATCGGTTGCGGCGACAATTTCATCGACAAAACGGAACTATCAATCCTAATTACAAATCGATAAAGATCCAAATTCTAAAGCCAATACGCGCGCCTATTTAATAGGCGAACAGCGCAAGAAATGCGGCAGCAACGTATCCCTTTATCAAGCGCTCAGAGCGCCTTTTTAACTTTCTCGTACTCTGCGGCGACCAGCCTCATAAGCGGTCCCGGATCGTCTCCGCGTTCGTATATATCGCAGATCTCCGGGAAGTTTTCGTCGAATATAGCGGTCGCCTCTTCGTTCTCTGCTCTCATAGTCTCGTACTCGTCGCAAAGAAGATCGGGCAGATTATACGAGAATCTTAGCGGGTCGTAATTCCCTGCAAGAAAGGCCTCTATCATTTCACACGCTTTTTTGATCATAACAAACTCCTCCAATCTATTTTTGCATAATTTCGCCGCTTTTTTCAAAGCCGCTTATTCGCTTCCGGCGAACATAAAACATTACAATGTATTCGCCAAACGTCGTGAAGTCTGATATCTATTATATCATATCGGTCGACTACGATTATTCGATTTCACGCCTTCTTTCTAAATAAGCATACCCACATAAATTCCAAACCCTGGATCGTACCTGGAATACCATTTTTATATCTCCTGATCTCAATCACATCAAACATATTCCCGAAAAATTCGCAGAGTCTTTCTCTGCTGAAAGCCACACCCGTCTGCGTTTCTTGTAAAACTCATAGTCGTCAACCTCGTCGGCGCAGTTTTCACCCTCTGCAAAACAGCACAGTCCAAAATAACCGCCGTCGTTTAAATATCTATTAAGCAGTTCAAGATACGACAACCGTCTATGCGGCGCCAAATGATGAAAAGTTCCGCTGTCATAAATAAAGTCAAACTTCTTATCAAACTGAATATCAAACATATTTTCGCATTTAAAATCTATATTCGCATCGTTTTCAGCCGCAAACTTCTTAGCTGCTTCAACAGCCTTAGCAGACATATCCACAGCGCTGACCGTTTCCACGCGCTTCGCCATATACGCCGCATTTCTGCCCTCGCCGCAGCCGAGGTCCAGCGCGTTCTTGAATTTGTGATTGTCTAATATTTCTACTAAAATTTCATCCGGAAGCTCATTTTGCAGGACGAATGGAGCCTTAAATTTTCTTTCCGTATAAAACTCATCCCACGCTACTCCGTCTACATATTGATCGAGCATTCTATATAAATCGTCAATTATGTTAATATTGTACTGCATATTCTACTCCTCTATTTCGCTCGTTAAATCTTTATAAGCATATTATATCATACGCTATATAGAAACGCAATGTTTTTGAAACAGTCAACGAAAGATATATTCGCATTTATAAAATTTCTAAAGAGAAAATAGCTATAGAAATCATAGACAATATCATGTGAAAATCGTGTACAAAAAAAGAACCGCCTCAATATGGCGATTCTAAGCGTCTTGGTGATCCGTAGGGGAATCGAACCCCTGTTACCGCCGTGAAAGGGCGATGTCTTAACCGCTTGACCAACGGACCTAAATTGGCTCCTCCAGTTGGACTCGAACCAACGACCCTGCGGTTAACAGCCGCATGCTCTACCAGCTGAGCTATAGAGGAATATAAAATTCCGGCAACTACCTATGTTCCCGGGCGGTCGCCCACCAAGTATTTTCAGCGTAGGGAAGCTTAACTTCTGTGTTCGGTATGGGTACAGGTGTGTCCTTCCCGCTATCGTCACCGGATATTTTCTTTTCTTCTTTAATTTTTTCTTTTTACCCTGTTTTCATTGAATAGAGAAGAGCAAGTCTTTCTTTCTTACTCACTTCTTGCTAATTTGAATCCTTAACCTTCTTAGGTCAAGCCCTCGGCCTATTAGTATCGGTCAGCTTAACATGTTACCATGCTTACACCTCCGACCTATCTACCACATAGTCTACGTGGGGC
>JAHZIG010000041.1 GCA_019419865.1 Clostridiales bacterium
TCCTCACTGGTTGCCTAATTGATCTTGTGTCTAACTTTTGGGGGTCAGTACATCGCGTCAAAAGGACGGCTATACATATATAGTTTTCATTTTGGCTAACCGTTTAACGGTCTACCTCTTTTCTGCTTTTATTATACACTAAATTTTTTGAATCGTCAAGTAAAAAACCAACATAGAGATTAGCGATTAGAGAATAGCGAATAGGAGCCTAATACGCTTCTGCAGCCGTAAAACGCCGTCATAGCCGCATAGGAAAACAGAGTATTCCATTTCCGCAAACACAGCCGACGGGCGTTAAATTAACCCATTTTACAATCTATTCGCTAATCGCTAATCCCTAATCGCTACGTTGCTAATCCCTACGTTTACACCCCGCTCTTGATCTGCTCGGCCAGCGCCACCATCAGCTCGTCGTCGTAGAGCATATCGAAATATTTGTTGGTGACTCCGACTATTCCCGACATGATGAAAAATACCTTGCACCTAAGCAGCATGGCCTGCTTGCCCTCGAGCTTCGACTTCGCTATCATTATCTCGGACGCCCTGTCCGGCACCACGCTCAGCAGCCGCTCGTAGTTGCTCTGCCCCAAAACCAGCTTCGCCAGATCGCTCTCCCGCGTGAACTCGACGTATTTCATAAACACCTCGGTGAAATTGCTCAGAAAATCCTCGTAGCTGTACTCCACCGCTATATTTATATACTTGTCCGCAAGTTCCAGTATCAGCGCGTCGTAATAGTCGTATATATCCCTGTAATGCAGATAAAACGTGCTCTTGTTTATATCCGCCAGCTCGCACAGCTCCACCACCGATATATCCCCTATCTGCTTGGTCTTAAGTAACTCCATCATCGCCCCGTAAAGAGCTTTCTCCGTCTTTCTGTATCTTCTGTCCTTCATAGCCGTCCTGTCCGCCTTATTATTTTTTGCTTTATATACCGAGCGCGTTTTATGTATATTTTTATACATTAGAACAATAATAGACAATAGTATAGTTATTGTCGCTTGCATAATAAAATAACCGCTACTATAATATAAATGTAAATAAATTATAGTACATTAATGCACAAAAGTCAAGCGCTTATAGATTAAGTTTTAGGCAAAATTGAATAAAATCAGAGGCGCGGTTTTAGGGATAAGAGCAGGAGGCATGTTCATGGATATAAATAAATTTTACAGAGGAGAAGCGTTCGACGCTTATACGTATTTTGGCGCGCATCCCTTGGAAGACGACGGATACATATTCAGGGTATACGCTCCGAACGCCGAGAGGGTCCGCCTCATAGGCGATTTTTCCGATTGGGAGGAGCTTGAGATGGAGCCGGACGACTCGGGGAGGATATACGAGGCCGAAGTCTCGGGCGCCGAGGAATGGAATCGATATAAGTACAGGATATATACGCCCGACGGCTCGTTTACCGATCGCTGCGACCCTTACGGCTTTGGGATGGAGCTGAGACCCGGCGACTGTTCGGTAATACGGAGACTGGACGGCTATGAGTTCACCGACGCAGAGTGGATGAGCGGCCGGGATAAGAACTATAACCGGCCGATGAACATATACGAGATGCATTTAGGCTCATGGAAGGAAAATACATACTACGGCCGAAACGGCTGGTACAACTACGCCGAGCTTGCCGATATACTGATACCGTATCTGTTCGAAAACGGCTACACCCACGTCGAATTTATGCCGCTCAGCGAGCACCCGGCGGACGAGTCTTGGGGGTATCAAAACACCGGGTTCTACGCGCCGACCTCGAGGTACGGTACGGCGGCGCAGCTTCAGTATTTGGTGGACAGGCTGCACGGCGCGGGGCTGGGCGCGATACTCGATTTCGTGCCGGTACACTTTGCGGTGGACGACTACGCGCTGAAGAGGTTCGACGGTACGGAGCTGTACGAATACCCAAACGACGTAGGCGAGAGCGAATGGGGAAGTATAAATTTCAACGTGGCGAGGGGCGAAGTCTGCAGTTTTTTGCAGTCGGCGGCGAACTACTGGCTGAGCGAGTACCACTTCGACGGGCTTAGGATGGACGCGGTATCGAGGATAATATTCTGGCTCGGCGACCCCAAGCGCGGCGTTAATCAAAAGGCGATAGAGTTTATTTCAAATATGAACAAGGGCCTGCACGAGCGTCATCCTTCGGCTGCGCTGATAGCCGAGGATTCGACCAACTTCCTCAAGGTGACCGCTCCTGTCGAGTACGACGGGCTTGGATTCGACTACAAGTGGGACATGGGCTGGATGAATGATACCCTCGAATACTTTAGGATGCATCCAATGGCGCGGCCAAACAACTCGGACAAGATAACGTTTTCAATGGCGTACTTCTATAACGAGCTGTATCTGCTGCCGCTGTCTCACGACGAGGTCGTTCACGGCAAGGCGACGATAATCCAGAAGATGTGGGGAGACTACGACCAAAAATTCCCGCAGGCGAGGGCGCTGTATCTATATATGTATACCCACCCGGGCAAAAAGCTCAATTTTATGGGGAACGAGTTCGCTCAGTTCAGGGAATGGGCGGAGTACAGGGAGCAGGACTGGGATCTGCACAAGTATCCGCTCCACGAATCTTTCCACCAATATATGATAAGACTAAACAACATCTACAAGAACTCGCCCGCGCTCCACAGCGGCGAGTATAACAGCGCTCTGTTTAAGTGGCTCATAGCGGACGATAAAGAACGCGCGGTATTCGCCTACGAGCGGGGCGACGAAAATAACAGATACTTGATCGTACTCAATTTTTCAGACGTGCCCGCCGAGAAACGAACGTTTAGCTTAGACGGCGAGGTAAATTTAAACGAACTTATCTGTAGCGAGAGCGAGGAATTCGGCGGGAGCGTTCCGCCGGGACATATAAATTACCGCCTGTCCCATTCGGGCGGCGAAACCGAAGTAGAGATAGACATGCCGCCGTTTTCGGGGCAGATATTCGAGATCGTTTAAGCGGACTCCGGCTTTCCTTCATAAATAGACTTTGCGCGATCACACTGATACATGAATAATATTATTCGGAATTGGAAATAAAAAATATAACGCGAAAATACAGGTTCCTCTAAATAACGCTTAAGTTTATGCGGGAGTCTGTTTTTTCATAGGCGATTTTAATAATAACGATTTTATCGATCCATAAGCGCGATTTAGAGAATAGAAAGGAAGGAAAGTTGATATGATCAATCCGAGAAAGGTTGCGATAATAGGCTGCGGCTACGTCGGGGCTTCGTGCGCGTTCAGCCTGATGCAGAGGGGTTTGTTCACCGAGATGGTGTTGATAGACGTAAATAAGGATAAAGCGGAGGGCGAAGCGATGGATCTGAGCCACGGACTGCCCTACGCCGCGTCCATGGACATATACGCGGGCGGCTACGACGATATAAAGGACTGCTCGTTTATAATAATAACGGCCGGAGCGAACCAAAAGCCGGGCGAGACGAGACTGGAACTGATAGGCAAAAACGTCAATATATTAAAAAGCATAATCCCGGAGATAGTGAAGCGGAACTTCGAGGGGATACTGATGATAGTATCGAACCCGGTGGACGTGCTGGCCTACGCGGCGTATAAGATCTCGGGGTATCCCAAAGAACGAGTCATCGGCTCGGGAACGGTCTTGGATACGGCGCGGCTTAAATATCTGCTGAGCCAGCACTTAAACGTGGACGCAAGAAGCGTGCACGCGGTAATAATAGGCGAACACGGCGACAGCGAGCTGGCGGTCTGGAGCGGCGCCAATATTTCCGGAATAGACCTGACGCCGTTCTGCGAGCTGAGAGGATATATGAACGACGAGGAAAATATGCGGAAAATATACGAGAACGTCCGCGACAGCGCGTACGAGATCATAGAGAGAAAGGGCGCGACCTATTACGGGATAGCGATGGCCGTGGCGCGCATATCCGAATGCATAGTCAAGGACGAGCAGTCGATCCTCCCGGTCTCCGCGGTCTTAGAGGGCGAATACGGTCTCGAAGGCCTAAGCCTCAGCATCCCGTCCATCCTCGGCAGAACGGGAGTGGAAAAAGTCCTCGAGATACCGCTCAGCCCAAAGGAGAAAGCCGAACTCGCGGCCTCGGCCGAGAACCTGAAAAAGGTGATAGAAGAAATAGGGCTAACAACGTAGCGATTAGGGATTAGCGAACATAGAGATTAGGAATTAGCGATTAGCGAATAGGGGGTAAAATGGGTTAATTTAACGTCGGACGGCTGTGTTTGCGGAAATGGAATACGTTGTTTTCCTATGCGGCTACGGCGGCGTTTAGACGTTGCGGTTACCAAACAGGCGCCTACTCCCTAATTCCTATTATCCTAACTCCTATGTTTTATTTTACTTGACGACACAAAAATTTTAGTGTATAATAAAAGCAGAAAAGAGGAAAACCGAAATCTCGGTTAGCCGAAATCGGTACATTAAAAATCTGTAACCGTTCCTTGGCTGAGGGGCGGTTACAACGCTTTTATGGACACTATTATTAGAAAAATAACAATAGCTACAATAACTTTAAGTATTGTATGCCACATAAGCTACACCTCCTTCCCGTTGCAGTTGCAACATAGGAGATGGCTAACCGTCCTTCAATTACCTCTTATCTGCTACGATAAGTATACAATATACGACGCGTTTAGTCAATTTACAATTCTTTTACATATACCGAAGTTTTAATTTTTGTATAACAGCAGTTTATCGCTAAAAGCCCTTTTCGCCCATATTTCCTAATAACTAATCTCTAATCGTTACGAACATAGAGATTAGGCGCTGAAAACGCTTCTGTTACGTCTAAACGCCGCCGTAGCCGCATAGGAAAACAAAGTATTCCATTTCCGCAAATATAACCGTTCGGCGTTAAAGCGGCAACTTTTACCTCCCCTATTCGCTATTCTCTATTCGCTAATCTCTACGTTGCTCCGTCGTTCAACGCCGCCGTCAAATAATCTTTTACAAATATCCCGCTAAACAGCATACATCCGGAAAAATTGATCGTTTAAAGCCATATATTTTTATTCTTATAGCGTATAATATTCATTAACATAAAATTAATTATACAAATCAAAAGGAGTACATAAACATGAAAAAAATAGTAACGATCAATAAAGATTACGCGATAAAAGTCTACTGCCATATTTTCGGACGAGAGGACACGAAAGGCGACGCGTATATTCAAGGCGTGTTCGACGCTTTAAACACTCTGCCGGAACGCGAACGTTTCGCGCTGGAATACCGGTTCCGAGACGGGCTGACCTATAAGCAGATAGGCGAAAAATTCGGGTTCGGCGCCGGACAGGCTCAGCATATAATAGCGCTCGCTTTGAGAAAGATGCGTCATCCTTCAAGGGCTCGAAAAATCAGCGTCGCCAAGACTATCGAGGCGAATTCGGACAAGTTATTAAAGGAATTGGAGGAAAAGGATCGGGTCATAGACGAGCTGAGCGCAAGGATAAGATCGCTTGAAGATAAACTCTCAGAAAGCGGCGGAACTTAAATAACCATTGTATTTTTCCGTAGATTTAACCTCTTATCATATACGCTCGGATAGGCTCGGATAAGCAAAATCATTCCTTGACAAATATAATTATCGTATGATATAACTCAGATAGTAGGAGCGGTTTTGACCGTTCCGCACTTGAAGATTTTCAGGGTTGTACCCTAAGTCGCCTCATGTAACGGATGAAGCGACTATTTTTTTATTATGTATATTAAAATCTTATATAAGACGATCAATTCTATCAACGTTATCAGATTCTCCATATCCGCACTGCTTTAGATCGACAAATCTAAAACCAAACGGCCGGACTTTCACACAAAATATTAAAAAGCCCGGAAACATACGTTTTCACGGGCTTCTGTTCTGGAGGAGAGGAAGGGATTCGAACCCTCGGTACGCTATCAACGTACACAGCATTTCCAATGCTGCGCCTTAAACCATCTCGACCACCTCTCCGAGAGATTTATTATGCTCTTAAATTTTTAAAATCGAACTTAGATATTATATCAGCCGGCGCCAAAAAAGTCAAGCGTTTTTATGATTTTAGTTTAAATTTCTCGTTAAAATTAATGTAACCGCTCCGCGCGAACCGTTTCAGGCTAAACTTAAGCGAAGCGGCTCCTCGGCAAGAAGCCGCCCGCCTTATGTATTCTACGCTGCAAAATGCGCTTTTCGCCGCGTAATATTCGATCTCTATTTTTTCTCGAGCGCCATTATCTTCTCCACCCTCATGGCGTGGCGACCGCCCTGATGTTTCGCGCCTAAGTACGCGTCTACGATATCGCACGCGAGCCCCGGGCCCGTTATCCTCTCGCCCAGACAGATTATCTGCGCGTTATTATGCTCCATGGCCATCCTCGCGCTGAAACAATCGGTAACGTGAGCCGCTCTGATACCGTCTATCTTGTTCGCAGATATGCTAATCCCTATCCCGGTGCCGCATATAAGAACGGCCTTCTCGCAATCCCCGCCGAGCAGCGCCTTGCACACCTTCTCCGCAACGTCCGGATAGTCCGCCGGTATCCCCTCCTGCGTTCCGTAATCCTTGACCTCGTACCCCTTTTCCGATAAATGCTTTTTTATTACCTCTTTTAAATTTGTTCCGCCGTGGTCGCTTCCGATCCCTATTATCATCTTAGAACATCTCCTTACGCGCTTTTAATATTTTCGGCCTCAGACGCCGCTCGGTCGTAAATTTAAGCGGCTCCGAAAACAACGCCAACCTTATTAATTATATCATATTTTTCACAAAAAGACAACTATTTTTGCCACAGTTTTTGGAACATATTTAACAAAAATTTAACTATTTTTTGTGTATTTAATCAGTTGTATTTTGCTTACTTTTATTGTATAATAAAACCGTAAACAGAAGAAGCTCAAATAAGGCGACGGTAATAACAAAAACAAATACTATATAGCGAGCCTTAAAAACGAGCCGAAGCTGTTACTTATATTAAGTACCCGACTTTAAGGTACGCAAAAGACGATCTGCAAACGCGCTTATTAAAAGATACAGCGTCCGCGGATCAAAGAACTGGGGGTTTTTGAGATGGGCTATTCAGACGAATACCAAAAATGGCTCAGCGCGGCTGATCCTGCGACTGTGGCTGAGCTTGAAGCGATAAAGGACGACGAAGAGGAGATAAAGGACAGGTTTTATAAGTCGCTTGAATTCGGAACGGCGGGACTCAGAGGAGTGCTCGGCGCCGGACTCAACAGAATGAACGAATATATCGTAGGACAGGCGACGCAGGGACTTGCGAACCAGCTCATAAAGACAAATCCGGAAGGTAGTAACCTTAGCGTGGCGATAGCTTACGACAGCCGCCATAAGTCAGACGTCTTTGCAAAAGAAGCGGCGACGATCCTTGCAGCCAACGGCATAAAATCGTTTTTATTCGAAGAACTTAAACCGGTTCCGGAACTTTCTTTCACAGTACGTCATTTAAACGCAACGGCAGGTATAGCCGTAACCGCGAGCCATAATCCGGCTAAGTATAACGGATATAAGGTATATGGCGCCGACGGCGCGCAGCTTAATCCTGAACTCGCAGGAATAGTTCTTGAAGAGATCGACAAGACCGATATATTCACAGGCGTTAAAAGGATGGACTTTGACGACGCCGTAAAAAGCGGGATCATAACCATGATCGGAGACGAGGTTGAAGAAGCGTATCTTGACGAAGTACAAAAACAATGCGTAAATCCCGAATTATGTAAGAAAAAGGGTTCAACCTTAAAATTTGTATACACGCCTTTCCACGGCGCGGGCAACAAACCCGTCCGCAAGATCCTAAAACGCATAGGCTTTGAGAACGTAGTTGTCGTAAAAGAACAAGAATTGCCGGACGGCGATTTCCCGACGGTAGAGTCCCCGAATCCCGAAAACAAAGAAGGATTCAAGCTCGCCATAGGCTACGCTAAGGACTGCGGAGCGGATCTTATAGTCGGAACAGACCCCGACAGCGACCGCGTAGGTATTTTGGTAAAGAATTCAGAAAACGAATACGTAACGTTTACCGGCAACCAGGTCGGAGCTCTTCTTACAGAGTATATCCTGTCTAACCTCGAAGAAAAAGGCTCTTTGCCTAAAGACGGATATGTTGTAAAGACGATAGTTACCACCAACATAATCCAAGCGATATGCGACACGTACGGAATAGAAATGAAGGAAGTGCTGACCGGATTCAAATTTATCGGCGAGAAGATAAAAGAATCCGAGGAGACCGGAGTCGGAACCTATATATTCGGATTTGAAGAAAGCTACGGATACCTTAAAGGAACGTATGCAAGAGATAAGGACGCCGTTGTAGCCACAATGCTGATAGCTGAAATGGCTTTGTACTATCAGGAACACGGAACTTCAATATTCGAGCAGATGGACAATATCTATAAGAAATACGGATATTATCGCGAGAACGTAGTCTCGGTAACGCTTGAGGGTATTGAAGGCGTAGAAAAGATCAGAAACATTATGGATAGTCTGAGAGCTAATCCGCCTTCCGAAATAGCGGGCAAAAAGGTGATAGCTGTACGCGACTATCAGACAAGCGAGAGAACAGACGTTAAGACGGGTGAAAAGAGCGAAATACTCTTACCTAAATCAAACGTAATATATCTTGAGCTTGAAGATAATAACAATTTCATTATCAGACCTTCGGGAACGGAGCCTAAGATCAAGCTCTACTGCTTAATGAAAGGCGATACCCCTGAAGAAGCTGAGAAGTTGACTGAACTGGTCAAGGTCGATATCGACAAGATCGTCGGCTAAAGTTTTAAGTTGACTGCCGGTCACGATTAGATTCGGTTTTAATGATCGAACTATGAATAAAAAATAAAATGATTCGTTATTCGGTTATAGAGTACGATTTAAAGCGGAAGCCGAAATAAATCTAACTGATAGCGTGGTGATCGGTATGGTAGAGAGTAATAAATAGAGCGGTACGATGTGTTAATGTTTCATATCTGCCGCTCTATTTTTGTTGTTTAATATTATGATAGTCTTAGCGCTTTCAATGATATGGATGTTTCAAATATTCCAAATATTACCGATATTCCAAATATTATCGATACGCTTAGTTCTTTCAACTATTGAGATTATCAATAGATTTTTGTCATTATTATCGATAAACAATACTCCTAATATTCCTTCACGATCTCGTCCGGGGATACGCCGTAGGTCTTAAGAAACTCCTTCATATCCTTCTCCGAGCGTATGACCGTGACTTCCTTAAACGCCCCTGTTTTTATATCCTTAAACCCCGCGACCTGCTCGCCCGTACAGATACTCGCGCGTATCGCGGGTCTTTGCGCCGCCCGGTCGTAGCCTATGCGGGCCGGCTTTTTCTTGAATTGCATTTTTTCACCTTCGTTCTTTGGGGATAGCTTACCTGGAGATTCCTGCCCTGATCATATCGAAACATACTCAAACTCGATCTCGGCAGAGAAAAACTTTTCGTTTTCCGCGGCGATACTTATATCGCTCCAGTCCTCGCGGCTCCCGGCGTAATATATGGTTGAAAAATTATCGGTATTGATAAAAATGTTCTCGCCTATATTTTCCACGCTTTTAGGTATCGTTACGCTTTCTAAGTTGTCGCAGTGCGAAAAGGCGTAGTTGCCTACGATCCTCGTATTATCCGGGATCTCTACGCTCGTTATGAAATTATTATACGAGAACGCCGCCTCGCCTATGACTGTAACGCCCGCTCCGAGCCTGAGCTCGGACGAATTCAAACAGCAGTAAAACGCTCTTTCTCCGATCTCGACGACCGAATCCGGGATCGCGATCCTGCTTAGGCTATAACAACGATTAAACGCTTCCCTTCCGATAACGCGCAGGTTCTCGCCAAGCGAAACCTCTTCGAGTTCGTTGCATTCGGAAAACGTCTCGTTTTCAATTACTTCCAAGCTGTCTGGCAGGGTTACGGATCTCAAACTCCTGCACTCCCAAAAGGCCTGTTCGCCTATCTCGATCACGCCTTCGCCTAAACTTACCGAACTTAAGTTTTTGCAACCGGTGAACGCGTTGGCGCGAATACTTTTGACGTCGTCGCCCAAAACGGCGCTTTGCAGATCTTCGCACGACGCAAAGGCCGCCTCGCCTATTACAGAAACGCCGCCCGGCGCTATTATTTCGGTAACGCCCGACGCTTCAAAAGCGCCCTGGTTGATAACCCTCGTTCCGTCTGGGATCGTATAAGCGCCGCTCCTGCCCCGCGGATAAAATAATAAAGTCGTTTTGTCTTTATCGAACAAAACTCCGTCTTCCGAAGAATATTTGAGATTATTTTCGCCGATCTCGATATCCGTCAATCCAGCGCAGTTCTCAAAAGCGTCCAAATCTATATACGATACGTTATCCGGTATTTCTATAGTTTCCAATTGCGATTGTGAAAAGGCCATAGAGCCGATATATTCCAAAGAGCTCGGAAGATCTATTTCATTCAAAGCGCTACAGCCGCTAAACGCGCCCTCTTCTATCCTCTCTAAGGCGTCCGGAAGATCGACGCGCTTTAAATAGTGACAATCAGCAAACGCCCCGCCGTCGATCCTCTTTATCGCGTTTGGTATTTCTATAGTTTCCAATGGCGAGTATGAAAAAGCCATAAAACCAATATATTCCAAAGAACTCGGAAGATCTACTTCTTTCAATGATCGACAACCGCTAAACGCGTATTCCTCAATTCTTGTTACGCCGTCGTGAAAAACAACTTCCGTCAAGTTATAACAGTCGCTGAACGCGGCCCAGCCGATATTTTCAACGCCGTTTCCAAATTCTATAGCCGCGATATTTTGACAGCGCTCGAACGCGCTCATTCCTATATTTACAACGCTGTCGGGGAGGGTAACGGAGGTTATTCCCGTACAATTATAAAACGCGTTATCCCCGATCGCTGTCACGGGACAGTCTCCCAGCTCTGCCGGTACTGTTATATCTCCGGCGGCTTGGTCGCCGTCGCATTCGATCAATATCGCTTCTCCGTCGACTATTTTATATGTATAGTATCCGTCTGCATACTCCTCTCCTTCGATATTTTCACGAAACAGAGCGCTCTCGCCAAAAGCGACTGTTCCAAATAAACCGATCGCGACGCACGCGATCAACGTTAAGATCGTTATCCTCTTCATATCGTCCCGCCGCCTTAATTTCTTTTTTCCTACCGCTCCGCGTACCTGCTCAGGATCGCGGCCGTTTCGGCGCGGGTCGCCGCCGCTCTCGGGTTTAGTCTGCCGTTGTCGTCTCCGGCGAGTATCCCGTTCTCGGTCGCCCACACGACGGCGCTGTACGCCCATGTATCCACGTCCGCCGCGTCCGCGAAATCGAGGCTGCTCGAGGACGTCCCCGGGCTTCCCGAATAGCGGTAGAGCATCAACGCGATATTCTCGCGGGTCATGGTATCGTCGGGCGCGAACGTACGGTTCCCCATTCCGTTTACCACGTTGCTCTGCGCCGCCCACAGTACCGCTTCGGCGTACCACGCTCTGTCGCTGCAGTCGGTAAACATCTCCGATATAGAGCCGCTTACGACCCTCTCCCCGTCTATTCTATACAATATGGCCGCCATCATCGCTCTGGTCAGGTTCTCCCTCGGCCAAAATTCGGTGACGGTCATGCCGTTCATCAAATCGTTTGAATATACGTATCTCACCGCGTCGTAGAACCAATCCGTCTCGCCGACGTCCGTAAAAGGCATACCCGTATTTCCAAAGCTTACCGCTCCGATCGAATCCGAGCCGAAATGCACGTCCGCGTTCTCAAGCGCCGAATTGCCTTCGCCGCCTATCGAGACCATGTCCCACTGCGCCTCGGAGCCTCCGTAATATATGTCGCTCAGCGCGTTGCACTCGTAGAACGCCCACAGGTCTATCGCGGTCACGCTCTCGGGAATAGTTATACTTCTAAGCCCGCCGCAGCCGTTAAAGGTCGATTCGGTTATCATGGTCACCCCGTCCGGGATCGTTATATCGGTCAGCGCGTAGCACTCCAAAAACGCCGATCTGCCTATCTCGGTAACGCCGCTCGGTATATTTACGCTTTTCAGCGCGTAACAGCCGCCGAAAGTACCGTCGTATATCGCCGATATTCCCGAGGGAAGAACGATCGATTCCAACGCCGTGCACAGCGAGAACGCGCTCCCGCCGATCCTCACCACGCTCTCGGGAACGGTCGCGCTCTTAAGCGCCGGACAGTCCATAAACGCGCCCTGGCCTATGCTCCTGACTCCGCTCGGTATCGTCACCGATGTCAGCCCTTCGCAAAAGGCGAACGCGTAATCGCGGATCTCGACGACCGGTTCGCCGCCAAGTTCGGAAGGCAGAGTAATAGCTCCGCTTATCTCCAGATCGCAGTCTACGATCGCGGCGCCGCTGTCGGTCTCGACATATTTATAATCGCCTTCGGTATACGCGACCGGCACTTGACTGTTCTCTCCGGCCGCCGCCGCGGGCATAAGCCGACCGCCTAATATTATGCATACGGCCGCTATAATTATTGCAATGCGTTTCATAGTAAGCGCTCCTCAAAAAAATATATAATTATCTTATAATTTCTCAAGTTATATTATACAATATAACTAAAAAAATGTCAACGGACCAACGTAGAGATTAGGAATTAGTCATTAGAGATTAGGGGGTAAAATTCGCTTCTTTATCGCCTGACATGAACGTATGCGGAATTGGAATACGTTGTTGCTCTATGCGGTCGCAGAAGCCGCTTTTACGTTACAGGAGCTTTTTCAGCGCCTAATCGCTAATGACTAATCCCTACGTTGGCTATGGAATATGAGATCTAATTCCGCTCATGGAACAAAAAATAAAACAGGCTTCAAAAAACTCAAAGCCTGTTTTGATTACTTATTCCTGTTTTGATTATTTATTATTCTACAAATATCTGGGCGCCGAGAGCCGGGATATTGAGGTTTAGGATATTATTCACGATCCTCATCCTCTTCGGATCCTCGAGGATCTGCTCGAGCGCGTAGAATTTATGGCCGCGGAGTTCGTTTTTCGCAAAGTCGCTCAGGTCTATCTTCACCTCGGCGGGTTCCATATCGCGGTTTACGGCGCATATTATCACGTCGTCCTTGGCGCGGCGGTCGAACGCGTCGTAGCCGCCCGAGATATACCGCGCGTATACGTATATCCCGCCTTTTGCGTACAGACATTTATAGTTGCCCATCCTGAGACAGACATGGCTGTTTCTGAAATCGGCCAGGTTCTTATACCAGAGCCTGAGCTCCGGATCTACGCTCCGCCACGGATACGTTCCGCGGTTGAACGGGTCGGAGCCGCCCTGCATTCCGACCTCGTCGCCGTAGTATATACAGGGCACGCCGATATAGGTCATCTGTATCATGGACATCATTTTTTGCCTGTACGCCGAGGTCTCCTCTTGATCCGACGTCAGCTTTTGGGTTCCGCAGTCGGACGCCAGGCCGCCGAACACGGTCTTTATCCGCATCGTGTCGTGGGTCCCGGCTATATTCATAAGCGAATACAGCGTCTCCTTCGGGTAGTTCTCCATGATCGACATCATCTTATTGTTCATCTCGTCCGCGTCTATCATGCCCATGATAAAGTGTATCATGTTATCCTTAAACGGATAGTTCATAACGCTGTCCAGCTCGTCGCCGTAGAGGTATTCGCGTTTTTCGCCGTAGGCCTCCTTATTCGACGCGTCCTCCCAGACCTCGCCGATTATCACGGCCTCTTTATCGGTCTTCTTGACCTGTTTTCGAAGCTCCTTTATAAATTCGTCCGGCAGCTCGTCGGCGACGTCTATCCTCCAGCCGGAAGCGCCCAGTTTGAGCCATTTTTTGACCACGGAGTTCTCGTCTCTTAAGATATAATTCATATACGACGGCTCCAGTTCGTTAACGTTCGGCAGGTTGCTGCAGCCCCACCAGCTGTTGTAATTGGGATAGTCGGTAAACTGGAACCAACTTCTGTACGGCGAATTCTCGTCGCGGTAGGCGCCCTCGTTTTCTCCGTAATAGCCGTACTTATTAAAATATATACTGTCCGCGCCGGTGTGCGAGAAAACTCCGTCGAGGATTATCCTTATGCCGAGCCCTTTCGCCTTTTTGCAAAGCTCCTCGAAGTCCTCGGTCGTGCCGAACATCGGATCTATCTCCTTATAATTTGCGGTGTCGTATTTGTGGTTGGAATACGCGTCGAATATCGGGTTTAGATATATGACCGAAATACCCAGATCGTGAAGATAGGGCAGCTTCTGTATGATCCCCTTTAAATTCCCGCCGTAGAAATCGTTGCAGGCCGGGCCGAATTCGTGAGGGTGGTTGTTGAACGATATAGGCGCGTACCAGTCGTCGTGGATCACGTATTCGGGGCGTTTAGCCCAGATCTTGCCGTCGGTAGCCGAGTGGTCGCCGTAGAATCTGTCCGGGAATATCTGGTACATGATACTGTTTTTGAACCAGTCGGGAGTCTTGTAGCTTCCGTCGTATACGGTCACCTGATAGCTGCGTTCGTCCGGCGCCTCGGCGATCTCGCCGACTCCGCCGAGCAGTTTGGAATTGTTGGCGTAGTATATCTCCTCGCCCTCATTCTCCTGAACTATGAAGTAATACCAAAGAAGCATTGGTTTTTCGGGAACCTTTATCGATACCGTGTAAAAATAAGAATCGCCCGTATTATCGCCCTGAGTCATTTGATAGAGATATTCCTTATCGGAATGCCAGATACGAAGATAAACTCCGTCCGGTTCGGTCTCGGTCTCAACGTCGATCGACAATTTGAGTATACTCCCCGCCGGAACCGCGCCGAAAGGCGACCGGTACTTTAAATTATGTGAATCATGAAATATGCGCATATTTTTCCCTCCGAGCCGGTCTTTATATATAAGCGATGAATGACTCCGAAAGCCGGGGCGTTCAAATAGACATAAAGACTCATTGTAATTATACTATTTATATTATACACTTTATTACAAAATAAATCAACATAGAGATTAGAGATTGGAGTGTCCTTTCGCGTTGTTTATAAGAAGGCCGCCTTTTTCTCATAAAAGATCATTTTGCTGAAAATATGTCTGTTCTTGCATTTGGCGGGTAGAATACACAGGCTTAAAAATGCGTGTTTTGTCCACTCCCATTAACAAGTAGAGATTAGGGATTAGAGAATAGCGAATAGGGGGGGAAGGGGCTGATTTAACGCCTGACGGATAATTATGCGGAAATGGAATACTCTGTTTTCCTATGCGACTAAAGAGGCCGTATTAACGGTTACGGAACCTAGCGATCAGGGATTAGGGAATAGCGAATAGGGATGAAACGAGCCGCTTTAACGCCTGACGGATAATTATGCGGAAATGGAATACTTTGTTTTCCAATTGCGTTATAGTCGCCGTTTTTAATGCTACAGAAGCGTTTTCACCGCCTAATTCCTAATCTCTAATCCCTAATCGCTATGTTAATTGAAGGACGGTTAGCCATCCCCACTTTATAATGAAAGGGGGTGTTCATCTCCATTATGTTACATAAGGAGGTGATTGCTGATGAAATTATTCTTTCGAGTAGTATTACTCGTTATAATATTTCTTATGGTTTTCACCATAAAAGCAATATAACCGCCTCAAATGTACTGACCCCCAAAAGTTAGACACAAGATCAATTAGGCAACCAGTGAGGATT
>JAHZIG010000042.1 GCA_019419865.1 Clostridiales bacterium
TGTGATTTTCTTGAAAATTAATCACTACTATATTATACGAGGGATTAGAGAATAGAGAATAGGCGGTGAAAACGCTTCTGTAGCATTAAAAACGGCGGCTATAACCGTATAGGAAAACATAGTATTAACCGAGCGCCGATTAAGGATTAGAGATTAGGAATTAGGAGGGCAAAAACGCTTCTGTAGCCGCATAGGAAAACGGAGTATTCCACTTCCGCAAACGTAACCGTCGGGCGTTAAAGAAAGGAATTTCACCCCCTATTCGCTATTCGCTAATCTCTAATCGCTACGTTAAGTCAAGTTTGGTGACGTTTTTTCCAATTCTTTTATATATATTTTTTTATTATATATTTTATTATTTTTTAAATATTATTTACAGTATTAAAAAAAGAGTCACCTAAGTCACCCAAAACCCAGCAAACTACCGTGAAAACGTTGTTTCTCTGGGTGACTATGTCACCTGTGGGCGTCACCTGACAGTCACCTGAGAGGCTTGAAACGTCACCCGACAAAAAGCGACGTCACTGACATATGCGACGTTTAATGCAATTGTAATAATGGGAAATTTTGGAAAAGTCACCCAGCGCAGCGCAAAGCCCGTAAAAACGTAATTCCTTGGGTGACTTTTTTTCGCGTGATAATATTCGGAACGCCAAATAGCGACAGCTAAACCGTACAACATAAAAGAGCGGCTGTACCGCCGCTCTAATAGATATATTATTCTTTATATTCAGATATTTACACTAAATATACGTAATTCAATTACCGCATATCCGTTGGGGTTTTATCCCTCGGCCTTATAATACGCCGATATTCGGCACATCTCTATATAAGCCGCGCCGCGTTTGCGAGCCTTTGGATCATTTGCCCAGCAGTCTGTCGTACATAGCCTGGTACTGCTTAGCGGATTCAGTCCAGCTGAAATCCTGCTTAAGCGCGTTTTTAACAAGCCCGTTCCAGACGTTCTTGTCCGCGAAGTAGCCGAGCGCCATACGCACAGTATACATCATGTCGTGGACCGTATACGGATAGAAGCTGAAGCCGTTGCCCTCGCCGGTGTACTGGTTGTACGGCTGGATCGTGTCCTTAAGGCCGCCCGTCTCGCGGACGATCGGGATCGTGCCGTAAGCCAAAGAGATTATCTGGCTGAGTCCGCACGGCTCGAACATCGACGGCATCAGGAACATATCGCAGGCCGCGTATACCTTATGCGCGAGCTCGTTGCTGAACATTATATTCGCCGACATCTTCTTCGGATTGCACCACGCGTTGTGGCGGAACATATTCTCGTACTTGGCCTCGCCGGTTCCGACGACCACCAGCTCGATATCCATGCTCATAAGTTCGCCCATCGCCGCCGCTATGAGATCGAAACCCTTCTGATCGACAAGACGGGATATTATACCTATCATAGCCTTTTCGCCGTCTACCTGAAGGCCAAGCTGCTCCTGAAGGCGGATCTTGTTCTCTTTCTTCTTGTTGAGAACGTTCCGGCCGTCGAAATTCTCAAAGATATACGGGTCAGTCTTGGGGTTGTATATGCTGTAATCGATACCATTCAGTATACCGAACAGCGACTGCGACCTCGCGCTGAGCAGGCCGTTCAGCTTCTCGCCGCCGAGCGGGGTCTGTATCTCCTGAGCGTAGGTCGGGCTGACCGTCGAGACGTAGTCCGAATATACTATTCCGCCCTTGAGCAGGTTCGCGCAGCCGTGGAATTCCAGTTTATCCGGCGTGAAGAACGTCTTGTCCAACGAGAAGAAATCCGAAACTATATCCACTGAATAGATACCCTGATACTTGAGGTTGTGGATGGTAAACACCGTCTTTATATCTCTGTAGAAATCGTCCCTTACATAGTAAGCGTTCAGTATTACCGGAACCATGCCCGTCTGCCAGTCGTGACAGTGGATCACGTCCGGTCTCCAGTCGAGGTGTCTCAGTATCTCCAAAGCCGCCTTATCGAAGAACGCGAAACGCTCGAGGTCGTTCCATTTGTACAGATACGGGTCTCCAAAATAATACTCGTTATCGATGAAATAATACGTTACGCCGTCTTTGACAAGCTCAAAAACGCCGCAGTATTTTCTTCTCCAGCTAAGCGGAACATATATGAAAAACTTAAACTCAAGCTGTTCAACATATTCCTGAGGTATGCATCCGTATTTCGGCATTACGACCCTTACGTCGTCGCCCAGCTTCGCCAGCGCCGATGGAAGAGAGCCCACGACGTCGCCCAAACCGCCGGTCTTAGCGAATGGCGCAACTTCAGATGAAACCATGTAAATTCTACTCATAACATCTACTCCTTTCAACGTAGTATTTAGGTATTAGTAATTAGGGATTAGGCGGTGAAAACGCTTTTGTAGCGTGGAAACGGCTTCTGTAACGTAATAGGAAAACAGAGTATTCCGTTTCCGCAAACAAAGCTGTTCGGCGTTACACGGGCGAATTTTTGTTTCTACTCCCTAACGCCTATTATCCTAATCCATACGTTGATTAGGCGGTGAAAACGCTTCTTTTGCCGTTTTACGGCCTCTAAACCGTATAGGACTACAGCGTATTCCATTTCCGCAAGCGTTCGCGTTCGGCGTTACAATAGCGATTTTTGCCCCTACTCCCTAATACCTACTATCCTAACTCCTATGTTATATAACGGTATTCTTGCCTATTACCATCGGATACGTATCCTGGCCGACAAGTTTCTTGCCGCTTCTTAGAACTACACCCTTATCGAATATAACGTTCTCGAGCAGGCAGTTGTCCATTATCTCGGAATCCTGCATGATTATGCAGTTCTCGACCGAAGTTCCTCTGCCGATATGCACGCCTCTGAAGAGTATGCAGTTTTTGACCGAGCCTTCTATTTTACAGCCGTCGGCGATGAACGAGTTCTCGACCTCCGCCGTCCTGCTGTATTTCGTGGGAACCGTGTCCTTAATCTTGGTGTAGATCGGGCTGTCGTTGTTTAATCCGAACAGCTCGTCTCTGACCTCTTTCTTGAGCAGATCGAGGTTGAAGCAATAATAAGACTGTATACTGTCTATCTTTTTCTTATAGCCGTTGAACTCGTACGCCGCAATATTCAGCTTGTTCAGATTAGCTATGAATATATCCTTGCTTATGGTGTGATAGCCGTGAGCCATAGCGTCCTCGACCAGCTCCATAAGCAGTTCCCTCTTTATCAGGAACATATGCATATAGGAATAGTTGGACTTCTGTTTTCTCGGATATACGTATATATCCTCGACGTCGCCGTCCTTTACGTCGAGCAGGATATGCCTTTTCAGATCCTTGGTGGTCAATTCTCCCACTTCGGTGTAGATCAGGGTTATATCCGCCTGTTTTTCCATGTGATATTCAAGCGCCGCGTCGAAGTCTATATTGCATATGGTGTTACAGTCGGCGACCAGCATATACTCCTGCTTGCTCTTGTTCAAAAACGGCAGCACGCCCTCGAGCACATCTATCCCGCCGCCGAGCTGCTTTTCGCTCGACTCGCCCGTGTCTTTAGGCGGAAGTATGTAGAGTCCGTCGTCCTTTCTATCCATATCCCAAGCTTTTCCCGTACCGAGATGGTCGTTAAGCGACTGATAATTAACAGGCGTTGTTATACCGACCTTAACTATTCCCGAATTTACCATATTCGAAAGAATAAAATCTATAATCCTGTATCTTCCCCCAACCGGAACGGCCGCCAGCGAACGCATACTTGTCAGCTCGCCCATGCTTGCTTCCGGATTCTCTGAGAAAATAAGACCTAACATATCATTTTTCAATGTAATCACCTCATTAAATCAATTTATTATTCTATATCCTCAGTAACCATACAGCACGGAGCGATCTCTACGCCGTCGCCGATCTTGATTCCCGGACCGATCAATGTAATGTCGTCTGTGCAGATTTTTGTATTATAGAATTTATTATTTGCGTTCTCGTTCTCGCTTCCAAGTCTTACGCCCTTGCCTATAACGGCGTCCTGACCGACGATGGACTTAGTTACCACGGCGTCCTCGCCTATTACCGCGCCCGGCATGATTATCGAATCCTTAATGGTCGCGCCTTCGCATATCGTAACCCCTTCAAAGAGCACCGAATGTTCGACCGAGCCGTATATCTCGCAGCCCTCGGTGGTATAGCTGTTCTTTATGCGTCCGGTCTCGCCTACGTACTGAGGCGGCTTGACCGGGTTCTTGCTGAATATCTTCCACGAGTCGTCGTCCAAGTCGCAGCCCGGGTTCTCCTCGAGAAGCTCCATATTCGCCTCCCAAAGGCTCTGTATCGTTCCGACGTCTTTCCAGTATCCCTCGAATCTGTGAGCGATCAGCTTTAATCCGTCGCCGAGCATTTTCGGGATGATGTTTTTGCCGAAATCGTTGTCCGAATTGGGGTCGTTCTCGTCGTCCGTCAAATACTTGCGCAGAACTTCCCAGCTGAAGCAGTAAACTCCCATCGACGCCAGATTGCTCTTCGGCTCCGCCGGCTTCTCCTCAAACTCGATTATATTCATATCGTCGTCGGTGTTCATAATGCCGAATCTCGACGCCTCGTCCCACGGCACCTCTATGACCGCTATGGTCGCGTCCGCGTTGGCCTTTTTATGAGCCTGGACCATCTTGTTATAGTCCATCTTATATATGTGATCTCCGGACAGGATAACTACGTATTTGGGATTGAACTGAGCGATAAAGCTCAAATTCTGGTAGATAGCGTTAGCCGTGCCCTTGTACCATTCGCCCTTTTCCGCAGAGGTATACGGCGGGAGCACGAAAACGCCGCCGTTCGTTCTGTCAAGATCCCACGACTGACCGCTTGCGATATATGTATTCAGCTCGAGCGGCTGGTACTGAGTGAGAACTCCGACCGCGTCTATGCCCGAGTGAGTACAATTGCTGAGCGGAAAATCAATGATCCTGTATTTGCCCCCAAAAGGAACCGCAGGCTTAGCTACATGCTTGGTCAGAATACCTAAACGGCTGCCCTGACCTCCGGCAAGGATCATCGCAACGCATTCTTTTGATTTCATTTTTATCTCCTCCTGCACGCGTTAAAATGTATTTTTATCTTAACGCATTTATATTAAATTTTTATTCAGCTTCTTTAAGCTTTAGTTTAAATATATTAAATCTATATTAATTTTATTTATTCTTTTTCCTCTTTACCGGCGCCCTTGTCGGCTTCTTCCTTCTTCGCCTTGAGAATCGCCAGATCCTCCGCCGCGATAACGTCGTCGTTTCTGCTCGCCGCTATCGTATGATTGGAGTTTTTCTGTATCTTAGCGCTCTCGTCCGCGGCTTCTTTGGCCGCGGTCTCCGTCTTTTTCGCCGCGTCTTTCTTGGCCGCGCCGGCGCTCTTCTTTCTGTGCTTTACCGTAGGCGGCAGTTTTTCCATATACAGCGCGGTAAGCGGCGGCATGAACACCTCTATCGAAAACGGCTGGCCGTCGCACTCTTCGTCTATCGCGTGGTACGTCCGCGTTCCCTTTCCGTCGCCGCCGTATTTCGCGGCGTTGGAGTTGAATATTACCTTATAGTCGCCGTCCTCCGGAACGCCTATGGTATACTTCTCTCTCGCCACCGGCGTGAAGTTGAGCGCCACGAGTATCTCTTCCTTCTGATCCTTGGACATCCTCATATACGCCAGGATACTGTTGGACGCGTCCTCGGCCTTGAGCCACTTAAAGCCTTTCCACTCTCCGCCAAGCTCGCGCTCTATCTCGTAGAACGACCTTCTGTCCTGATAGAAATGTCCGAGATCGGCCGAATATCTCCACATCTTCTGATGCGCCTCGTATTCCTCGAGACACCAGTCGAGCTGCTCGGCGTAACGCCATTCGACGAACTGTCCGAACTCGCCGCCCATAAACAGCAGTTTCTTGCCCGGGTGCGAATACATAAACGCGTACAGCAGTCTCAGCTGCGCGAATTTCTCCTCGTACGTTCCCCACATCTTATCGATAAGGCTCCTCTTGCCGTGAACCACCTCGTCGTGCGAGAGCGCGAGTATATAGTTTTCGGCGAAAGCGTACATCATCGGGAAGGTCAGCCTGCCGTGATTGCCCTTTCTAAACAGCGGGTCGCACTGCATATAGTCCAAAACATCGTGCATCCAGCCCATGTTCCACTTGAAGTTGAAACCGAGTCCGCCCTCGTGAGCCGACTGCGTAACTCCGCCCCACGCCGTGGACTCCTCGGCTATCATCAGCACGTTGGGGAATCTTTCAAACATCGATTTGTTGAGCTGCTGCAGGAACTTGATCGCCTCGAGGTTCTCCTTGCCGCCATATTTGTTCGGCAGCCATTCGCCGTCGTTGCGGTTGTAATCCAAGTAGAGCATACTCGATACCGCGTCCACTCTGAGTCCGTCGAAGTGGTATTCGCTCACCCAGAACAGGGCGTTGGAGATGAGGAACGACCAGACCTCGGTCTTCGTCCAGTCGAAGACCAGCGTGCCCCACTCCTTGTGCTCTCCGAGTCTGCTGTCCGGGTGCTCGAAGAGACACTCGCCGTCAAACTTAGCGAGAGCGTAGGCGTCGCGCGGGAAATGCGCCGGCACCCAGTCCATTATAACGCCTATGTCGTTCTTGTGACATTGGTCTATAAAATACTTAAGATCCGCCGGCTTGCCGAACCTTGAATTCGCGCTGTAATAGCCGGTCACCTGATAGCCCCAAGAGCCGTCGTACGGGTACTCCGCAAGCGGCATGACCTCTATGTGGGTATATCCCATCTTCTTTATATACGGTATCAGCTCCTCGGCCATCTCCCTGTAGCTGAGATAGGTCCCGTCGTCGTGCGTCTTCCAGGACGCGAAGTGCATTTCGTAAATATTTATCGGCTTGTCGTAAGGCTCGGTCTTGGACCGCTTTCTGATCCACTCGCCGTCCTCCCATTCGTAGCTCAGGTCGGCCGTGACCGACGCGTTCGCGGGTCTCACCTCGCTGTAGAACGCGAACGGATCCGCCTTTAAGATTATATCTCCCCGGCTGGTCTCTATGCTGAACTTATAGCACTGTCCTTCGGTCGCGCCCTCTATAAAGGCCTCCCATATGCCGAAATTTACGTGCTTATACATATAACCGCGTCTTCTGTCCCAGCCGTTGGCGTCGCAGACCACCGACACCGATTTCGCGTGAGGCGCCCAAACCGCGAAGAGGTAACCCTCCTTCCCGTCGAACGACGTGCATTTATGCGCGCCGAGCATACGGTACGCTTCGTAATTAACGCCCTTATTGAATAAGTACATAGGCGCGTCGTCTATATACGTGCCCGCGTCTCTCTTTAATTCGCTGTCATGTTTCTTGGGTTCTAATTTCTTCATAATGATTTCTCCTAAAGCTATGCTTGATTTATACTTATGTCCAACAATGTTCTATATCCGATTAAACGGCAAACGTCCGACATATTCAACGTGTGCGTTAAGAACGCCGCGCCTGCGGTTCGAGCGCCGTAGTTTGCCGATGCAGCGTCGTATGCAAATCTTTTCACGGTAACAATTGGGATCATTACTCTGTGTGGGATCATATTTTTATACTTTCTTTTAAATCAAAATAAACTTTTATATATATTAAACAATTTCATTGTATCATAATCAAGATTTTTTGTCCATTTTAATTCCACATAAAGTTGCACAAATTTATTTTAAAAAATTGTGCATTATATCGTAGTCGGATCTCAGAACAAAACATATTTTTAGGCGTAATTGTCTTTTTAAGGCGCTCCGCGGCGAAATCCGCGGCTCGCTCTCGCCTTTTATCATAGCCGAAAAAACGGAAACAAAACCTGCCGAACTTAAAACCGGTCGATATAAAACCGCCGCCGAAACCGCAAAAGACCGGCGGCGGACTCGTCTTAGCGGCCCTTTATATATTCGGCCGCCTTTTTAAGCGCCGCGCTCCTGTGGCTGATCGAATTCTTGATATCCGGATCCATCTGCGCCAAAGTCATATCATATTCGTCGGAAAAGAATACCGGATCGTATCCAAAACCGCCCTCTCCGGCTCTCTCCTCGGTTATCCTGCCCGGGCAAACGCCCCTGAACATCCTGACCTCTTCGCCCGGAAAAGCTACGGTTATAACGCATACGAACTCGGCCGTTCTCCGCTCGGGCGCTACGCCATTGAGTTCGGCCAGCAGCTTGTCTATGTTCTCGTCGTCGGACGCGTTCTCGCCGGCGTATCTCGCGGTATACACGCCCGGCGCGCCGCCGAGATAATCCACGCAGAGCCCGCTGTCGTCGGCGATCGTCGGCGTATTCAAAGCGTTCATAACGGTAACCGCTTTCTTAATCGCGTTCTCCTCGAACGTTTTTCCATTCTCTACGACCTCTATATCCCCGGCTCCGGCTTCACTTTGGGTTATTACTTCAAACTCTCCGCCTAAGATAGCCTTGATCTCCTCCGCCTTGTGTTTATTGTTACTCGCCAAAACAAATCTATACATATCCGATCCTCCGAATCCAATCTTAAATTTTATTCCTCAATAAATCGACCTTCCGCTAAAATATTCTCCGCCTCTTCAAGGTCGCTTTCCGCGACGCAGATATCGACTCCGAGCGCGGTAAGTCCCATGAATACCTTACAGTAAGAATCCGAGCCCTTATACTTTTTGTACGCGTATATCCCCTCGCTTTTAAGCTTCGCTATGATTATATCCGCCTCGTAATCGTCCACCGCCTCGCATAGCTTGACCGGCTTTTCATACGGATCCGGCTCCCGCCGCTCCGGCTTTTCGACCAGCTCGCAGCCGCAGTCCGCGCATACGGTATATCCGTCTCTGTACTCCTGTCCGCACTTTGGGCAAAACATATCGATCTCGCAGCCTTTCCGCCCGCCGACTATTTTTAATCGCTCCCCTTACCGCGGGCGGGTAAGGAATGCGGCTCAATGTCCCGCAAAAACGCGCTCCGCCTAAAACGCGATCTTAGGGCGAGCCAACCCGCCGACTGTTTAAATCGGCCTTTCTTTAATATCTCCGGTTCTATTCTTCGCCTTGCTCGGCGCGGTATTCGGCGCACATGTCGCTCAGCTCGGCGAACTGCTCAATACTCAGCTTTTCGCCGCGTATATCCGGTCTTAATCCCATTTCCTCGAGCATACTTATTATAGCCGCCTTCTCTATCTTGATATACGGACTCCCGGCCAGCGAATTTACCAGCGTCTTTCTCCTCTGCCCGAACGCCGACTTTACCACCTTAAAAAACACGCCGGTATCCTTTACCTTGACCGCCGGTTCCTTAAGTACGTCGAGTTTTATCGCGACCGACGCGACCTTGGGCTGGGGCATGAAACAATGCGGCTCCGCCCTGCAAACTATTTCGGGTCTGGTATAATACTGTACCGCGACCGAAAGCGCGCCGTAGTCCTTTCCGACGCCCGCCGCCATCCTTAGCGCGACCTCTTTCTGAACCATAAGAGTCATGGATCTGACGTCCGTTCCGCTCTCTAAAAGCGACATAACTATGGGCGTGGTTATATAATACGGCAGATTGGCCGCCACGATAAACGGCTCGTCGCCGAACTGCTCCTTAACGAGCGCGGCTATGTCCACGTCCATTATATCGGCGTTTATAAGCGTAAAATTATCGAACTCTGCCATCGTCTCGCTTAAAACGGGGATCAAGGCCTTGTCTATCTCCACCGCGACCAGCTTTTTGGCGCGCGCGGCCAGCTCCCTCGACAGCGTTCCCGCTCCGGGACCTATCTCCAGCGCGTTTATCTCCCCGTATGCTCCGGACGCGTCCACTATCTTGTCTAAAACGTTTTTATCTATCAGGAAATTCTGTCCCAGACTCTTGGAAAACGAAAACCCGTGTCTCTTAAGTATCTCTTTAAGTTCGCTCGGACTTGTCAAATTCAACCGTCTCACCTCGCAAAAGCGGCTCTTAGCCTGTTTATAAGGATTATAACATATAATCCCGGCCGTGTAAACTTATTGTTGGTTTAAAGCGTTTTCATGCGAACTTATAGACGCAGACGGCCGAATACGCGCTTCTTCTAAGACGCTCGGTACAACCGATATTGGTTATACTTTTGGTTATATCTTAAATTATATATAACGATTATAATAATACCGGCGCTATAATCGCAGCGCAAAATAAAATGAGATCGGAAGGCGTAGTTTGATAACGATATGATAGAAGTAAAGTACAAGGATAAATTGATCGCGCTTGGCTTAAATGTAGCGTATTACCGTAAATATAGACTTATGACGCAGGCGGATCTGGCCGAAAAGGCGAGCGTCAGCGTTTCCACTATTCAAAAACTGGAAAACGCCAATTTATACGCGAGAGTTTCTCTTGAAACGATATGCAAGATCGCCGACGCGCTGGGTGTGAGCGAGAGCGACCTTTTGGATTTTAAGAAGCTAAAAGAGTAATTTTGACGCTTGACATACGCTTTGTTTAAGTTATAATATTAAGTACAAAAGGGAATAACAAACAGTTGTTTCCCCGTAATTTGGGTTTGATAGCCGCTTTGACGAGGGGCGGCTATTTATTTTTTATAATCAGACCGGTCAAAAGTATCAGGCGGCGCCAAATGCGACAAAATGCTTGACATACGCTATGCTTAGAGTTATAATATAAGTACAAAAGGGAATAACAAACAGTTGTTTCCCCGGTTGATAAAAACTATAAAATAGCTGTCCTATACCAGAGGGCGGCTATTTCTTCTTTATGTTCTTTATTAGCTCAGTCAGAGCTACCATAAAGGCAATTAATATTATACCTGTTATGTAGTCCATAAAATCACCCCCTTTATTTGGGAGTGGGAAACAACCGCCATTATTCCCTAATGTACGAGCTTTTATTATATAATATTTATATTTTCGCGGCAATATGCAAAGTGTATAATAATCTAAAGTGAATATTGTATATTATCACGATTCGGCATATAAATAATTCGCGGCGGCGATCCGTTCGCGGCTTTTTATGCGGATCCTGAATTTTTCGCCAAAAATCCGGCAAAGTCTCGGGCGTTCGGCGAGAGCGCCTTGAAAACGGCGCGTTTATCCTTGAAAATCCGGAACGTCTGTGTTAATATATCTGTTAAATATCAAAATACGAAAGAGGTTTTCCCTATGAATATCAAATGGAACGCTGGCGAATATAAAGATAATTTTCAATTTGTGCATAAATACGGCGAGGGGCTTTTCTCGCTCCTGCCGCAGGATAAGGATCTTAAGATAATAGACTTGGGCTGCGGAAACGGCGCGCTCACAGCTAAGCTCGCCGAAATCTACGGCCCCGGGAACGTAACCGGCATAGACGCGTCCGCCGAGATGTTGGAGACGGCGCGGGAGAGCTATCCCGAGCTGAATTTTATCCGCGCCGACGCCGCCGCGCTCAGACTGCCTGAGCCTGTCGACGTAATATTTTCAAACGCGGTCTTTCACTGGATAGACGACCAGGACACGCTGCTCGAAAGCGTCGCTTCATCGCTGAGACCCGGCGGAACGTTGGTCTGCGAATTCGGCGGCTACGGTTGCTGCGAATCGATACACGCGGCGCTTGAGGAGGACTTTGAAAAACGCGGACTGCATTATAAAAGGACGTTTTACTTCCCGACTATAGGCCAATACGCGCCCATTCTCGAACGGCACGGTCTCAGGGTGACGTTCGCCACGCTGTTCGACCGCTTCACCGAGCTGAGCGGGGACGACGGCGTGAGAGACTGGATAAATATGTTTAACCTAACCCCGTTCCAAGGGATCGCCGAAGACGTTAAAGACGACATTATAAAAGAGGCGACGGCGAAGCTGAAGGATAGCTTATACAAGAACGGACGCTGGCACGCCGACTATGTCAGGATACGCATCAAAACGATAAGAGTATAAGAGAACAACCCGATTTTAAAAGCCCGGCGAGAACCGGGCTTTTCGTTATATATATTTTCGATCTATATATTTTTAGAACATATGTTCAAGGCCGTCTATCATCGCTCTTAACTTCTCCAAAACCTTGTCCTTCGCGGCCTTGGAGGCGGGGCTTTCCGAATCGCTCAGCGCCCGGGCTTCTCTGTGCAGCGGCGCGAATACGTTTATCTCGGCGCCATGATCGATATCGGTTACCGTTATCAAGCCTCCGGCGTTCCCTACGCACGTATTGCAAAGAGCTATCCCGAAGCCGCCCAGGTCGTCGTTGGGGAACGGCGCGCCGTCTTTATCGCAGAGCGCCGACAGAATAGATTTTTCAAAACCTTTGCCGTTATCCTTGACGGACAGCCGCAGATATTTTCCGGCGGCTCTGAGCGCAACGGAAATCGTCTTATCCTCGGCGTTTCCCTGATTTCCGCCGCCGCCGAAAAGAACCGGAACGTACTTCGGTATCATAAAACCGTGGGTGAACGAATTGGCTATAAGATTATACAAAACTATCCCGAAATCCTCGTAACTCATATTAACCGCGTCGCCCTCCGCGGCTCGCGCCGTCTTTGCGCTGAATTCAAGCTTTACAAAAAACTTCTTCGCCAGCGCGTTTGAAAACATGCCGACGATCTCGGCCGCGAACTCGCTCAGCTTAAATATACCGAGGCTTGTTTCCCGCCTGTCGGTATTCCCGGCGAAACTAACGTTCTCCGCCTTTACTTTGATCGCCCCGGCGGTAAGTTCGATATTCTTCAAGCTGTTGTATATGTCCTCGCTGACTCCGTGCGAAAAATCCGACAGGTTAAGCGCGCCCACGTTCCTGAGTATCGACGCCGCCGATATTTCCGCGTACTCGACAAACTTCCTGTTTACCGCCGCCCTATCGGTATACGCGGTCACGATCCTGTCGCCGGGTCTTATGATATTGTTTATATCGTATTCTATTTCGCCCGAACCGTTTATATTCCGATCCATATTCGCCATTGTAATTCCTCCAAACGTAGCAACGTAGAGATTAGGGATTAGAGAATAGCGAATAGGAACCTAATACGCTTCAATAACCGTAAAACGGCGCCGTAGCCGCATAGGAAAACAGAGTATTCCATTTCCGCTTACATAACCGTCAAACGCTAAAGAAGCGAATTTTACTCCCTATTCTCTATTCGCTAATCTCTAATCGCTACGTTATTAGCTCGTCGGCCGTTACGCCGAACACCTTTGCAAAACCCCGAAGTTCTATATCGGTAACGAATCGCTTGCCGCACTCGATCCTTTGGATCGCGTTTTTGTCCATGTCCACGCCCTCAAGCTGTAACATATCGGCTAACGCCTTCTGCGACGTCTTAGGGATAAGGCTTTTCCTGAGTCTCGCTATATTTTTCCCGCTTAAATTATTTGTTCCATCGCCGCTTCTGTTCTTATACAAGTATATCGACCTCCACTGACGATTAGTGAATGTCATTATTGTACGTCAAACAGAAATAAATATGACATCTACCAGATGTCAAATGGAAAAATAATCAAAAATTATAAAAAATAACGGCTTCGCAAGCGCAAAAGAAAACTGCTTCTTTTCCACTTACGAAACCGTTTAAAATCCGCGGTGCTCGTCAAAGCTCTTAATTTATAATCTTTAATCACTATTCTCTACGCCGTCTCGTTTGTAAATAAATTGTAAATTGACTTAATTTATGGAATATTATATACTTATCGTAGCAGTTAAGAGGTAATTGAAGGACGGTTAGCCATCTCCTATGTTGCATCTGCAACAGGAAGGAGGTGAGAGCTATGTGGAATATGTTACTTAAAGTAATTGTCTCCATCATCATTTTTTTGATTATGGTTTCCATAAAAGCAGTATAGCCGTTCTCCGGCCAAAAGAACGACTATATATAAATTATGCGTTTTGTTTGGCTAACCGTTAGTTCGGTTTACCTCTTTTCTGCTTTTATTATATACTAAATTTTCAGAATCGTCAAGCAAAAATCGTAACGCAGAGTTTGTAAATAAATTGTAAATTGACATAATTTATCGAATATTATATACTTATCGTAGCAGATTAGAGGTAATTGAAGGACGGTTAGCCACCCCACTTTATAACGAAAGGGGGTGTTCATCTCCATTATGTTATATAAGGAGGTGATTGCTGATGTGTAATCCATTATTTTTAAAGATATTGGGCGCTATTATCATTTTTTTGATAATAGTTTCACAAAGAGCAATGTAGCCGCCCCTCGTGAAGTGAACCCAATTAGTTAGACAAAAAAGTCTAATGAAAGGGTTTTTTTC
>JAHZIG010000043.1 GCA_019419865.1 Clostridiales bacterium
TTTTATTTTTTTCTTAAATTCCCCTTGACTTTTTATAGCTGGTCTAATCTCTACGTTGCTAACGCTTTACTACGTTTTCTTCTGAATATGTATTGATTATCTTGATAAACCCGTCCGCGTATTTTTTGGCTTTGACTTCGCCTACGCCGCGTATGTTTAAAAATTCCGAGCGGCTCGCGGGCTTTTTCAGGCAGATCTCCTTAAGCGTCGCGTCGGTGAATATGACGTAGGCGGGAACTCCCGCGAGCAAGGACAGCTTCCTCCTGTACGCCTTCAGTCTGCCGTAGAGCTCCTCGTCTATCTCCTCGTCCGGCGCGTCGGTATACTGCGTTTTCGTTTTGCTCTGCGGAACCTTTCGCACGACGTCTTTTTTATCGAACACGATCTCCTTCGACTTCTCGGTCGGCGCCACGCAGGGGTATTTCCCTATGTTATTGATATACAGGTACCCGTTATCGATCAAATAATCTATAAGCTCCAAGATGCGGACCTGAGATTCGCCGCTCATTATCCCGAACGTCGGCATGTTCTCAAGGCCAAAGTACGAGATCGTATCGTCCGTCTTGCCCGCAAGGATCTTAGCTATCGCCCGCCTTCCGAGATTGACATCTTTCCTATACAGCCTATATACGCAGGAGACGATCTTCTGCGCCTCGACGGTTATGTCCTCGTCCACGAAATTTTCATTGCAGTTTGAACACTTCCCGCAATAGTCCGGGGCCTTCTCCCCAAAGTATTCAAGCATGAGCTGTCTGAGACATCCGTCGGTTACGCAGTATTTTTTCATCGACTTTAAGTTTCTCAGGTCGTTCTCTACCGCCCGTTCCGCCTCTTTTTCGTCGAGTTCTTCGTTTCTCTCCGTGTTCTTTATCATAAACTCGTTCAGGCGGATATCGCCGGGGCTGTAGAGAAGTATGCAGTCCGCCTCCCCGCCGTCTCTTCCGGCGCGTCCGGCTTCCTGATAGTAGCTCTCTATGTTCTTGGGCATATTATAGTGGATCACGAACGAGACGTTGGACTTATCTATCCCCATCCCAAACGCGTTGGTTGCGACCATCACCGTCTTTTCGTCGTACATAAAATCCCTTTGGTTCGCGGCGCGCTCATCGTCCGTAAGTCCCGCGTGATACTTCGTCGCGCCGATATCCAGGGAATTTAGCTCGTGTTCGAGCTTATCGACCGTCTTCCGCGTAGCACAATATACTATCCCGCTCCTGCCCTCGTAGCGTCGTAGGTACTCGAGCAGAGTTTTAAACTTACTCTTAGGCCGCTCGACCCCGAAAAAAAGATTCTTTCGGTTGAACCCTGTCGTCAGCGTAAACGGATCGTCGAGTTTCAGCAGCTCCGCTATATCCTGCTTGACCCGCGACGTGGCCGTAGCCGTAAACGCGCTTATCACAGGCCTGTAAGCGAGACGGTCTATGAACTCGGCTATTTTCAGATAGCTCGGCCTGAAGTTTATTCCCCACTGAGAAATACAGTGCGCCTCGTCCACCGTGACCATGGCTATCGGCGCCGAGCGTGCGAACTCGATAAACTCGTCAGTCGGCAGTCTCTCGGGCGCGACGTAGACTATTTTGCATCGCCCTCTCCTCAGCTCGTCCAAGGCGGCGCCTCTCATATACGCGGACTGCGCGCTGTTGATACACGCCGCGTTTATACCGCTCTCCCTGAGCGCGCCGACCTGATCCTGCATCAGCGAGATAAGCGGAGATATAACGACCGTTATCCCGTCCGTCAGCATAGCCGGAACCTGATAGCATATCGATTTCCCGGCTCCGGTCGGCATTATGCCGAGCGCGTCCCTGCCGGACAGGATCGCGTCTATTATCTCCTCCTGCCCGTTTCTGAACGAGGTATGCCCAAAATATTTCCTTAAAACGTCAAACTTATCCATATTCAATATCTCCGCTGTTATATAATTTTCGATACGTTTATTATACAATTCCATTCCGCCCGTGTCAACGAAACGCCTATAATATATAAAGGTGCCCCCGCGAGGCCGGAATCTTATCCGCAAATAAAATCCTCCGCCCCGCAAAAGCGCCCGTTTTTCTTATTTTCTTATTTTCTTATTTTCTTATTTTCTTAGTACTTCATATACGTTCTTGCCGCGCCGCCCGCAAAATTCTCTATTCGGTCTGGAACTGACTGTTATACAACTCGCTGTAAAATCCGCCTTTTTTGAGCAGTTCCTTATGGCTACCCTGTTCGACTATCTTACCGTCCCGCATCACCAGGATCAGCGACGCGCCCTGTATCGTCGAAAGCCTGTGCGCGACTATAAAGCTGGTCCTGCCCTGCATCAGCTTATCGAACGCCCTCTGTATCCGCATCTCGGTGCGGGTATCGATGTTCGAGGTCGCCTCGTCCAGTATCAGCATAGGCGGCAGGCAGAGCATTACCCTTGTGATACACAAAAGCTGTTTTTGTCCCTGGCTTATGCTGTCCTCGCTCAAGACGGTGTCGAGACCGTTCGGCAGTCTTTCGATAAACGACCAGCTGTGCGCCTCTTTCGCCGCCCGGATAATCTCCTCCTCCGTCGCATCCGGCTTTCCGAAACAGATGTTATCCCTGACCGTTCCGTTTTTGATCCAGGTATCCTGCAAGACCATTCCGAAAGCCCCGCGCAGGGAGTGTCTCGAAAGCTCTTTGACAGGATTTGAATCCACCCTGATCTCACCCTTGTCCACGTCGTAAAAACGCATCAGCAGATTGATAAACGTCGTCTTGCCGCACCCGGTCGGTCCGACGATAGCGACCCTCATTCCGGGCGATACATGCAGGTTAAAGTCCTCGATAAGACTCTTGCTCTTGTCGTAGCTAAAACTCATTCCGCTTATATCCACCTCGCCCTTTACGTCCTCGAGCTTACCTTCAGCGTCTTTACTCTCCTCTTCTTCTTCAAGGAACTCGAATATCATGGACGCGCAGGCGAGCGCGTTCTGCATCTCGGTAACCACCGAGCTTATATCGTTAAACGGCTTCATATACTGGTTGGCGTATGAGAGCAACACCGTAAGCCCGCCGACCGTCAGGGCGCCGCCCGGGATAAAGATCGTTCCGACCAATGCCACGATGGCGTAGATGATATTATTTACAAACCGGGTCGAAGGATTCGTAAGACTGCTGTAGAAGATCGCCTTTTGGCTGTAATTCTTGAGCTTTTGATTGACCTTGGCGAAGTTCTCGGACGCCTTGCCCTCGTAGCCGAACGACTTGACGATCTTCTGCCCGCCGATCATCTCCTCGACCAGAGCGGTCTGTTGTCCTCTCGCCTTGCTCTGCTTCTGAAACATCCTGTACGAGCGGGACGCTATGAATTTTGCGACCAGAAAACTCAGCGGCGTCAGAACTATCACTATGAGCGTGATCCAGACGTTCATGGAAAACATAAAGATAAGCGTGACCGCTATCGTCACAACGCCCGAAAACAGCTGCGTAAAGCCGAGCAGCAGACCGTCCGATAAAATATCCGCGTCGGTCGTTATACGGCTTAAAATATCGCCCGAGCTGCGGCCGTCCAGATATGACAGCGGAAGCCGCTGCATGTGCCTGATCGACCTCGAGCGTATGTCGCGAACGATCCGATAGGCCATGCGATTATTGACGAGGTTCATTATCCATGACGCCGCCGCGGAGAGCGCCGCGAACGCTACGATCTGTTTCAGGTAATACCACATAGCGCCGAAGTTTACCCGCCCCTCGGCCACGATCTGGTCTATAGCGTCTCCGAACAGGATGGGCACGTACAGCTGCAAGACGACCGACGCCGCCGCGAGTATAACGCTTATTATCAGAAATATCCTGTATTTTGCGATAAAGCGCATGAGCTTAAAAAACGCGTCCTTGCTCTTGCCTATCGCGTTTAACCTTTTATTCTTGATATTCATCTAAGCCCCTCCTTTCTATTGAGCCTTCCGTTCGAACTCGTCGCGCTCGTCCGGGTATTGAGAAAAATAGATCTCTCGGTAGGTCTCGCAGTCGTTCATAAGTTCGTCGTGGGTCCCGGCGCCTTCCAGCCTTCCGTTGTCTAGCGCGAGTATCAGATCGGCGTGTCTGATACCGGCGATCCTTTGGGATACGACGAAAGTCGTTATATCCTTGTCCAGATTATGGATAGCCTTGCGCAGAGCGGCGTCGGTGGCGTAATCCAGCGCGCTCGAGCTGTCGTCCAGGATCAATATCTCCGGCTTTGCGACCAAGGTGCGCGCGATCGAGAGACGCTGCCTCTGTCCGCCCGAGAGGTTCTTGCCGTTCTGCTCCAGCTTAAAATCCAGCTTTCCGGGCTTGTTCTCCACAACGTCCTTAGCCTGCGCGACGCTCAAAGCCTCCCAAAGCGCCTCGTCGTCCGCGTCCTGGTCGCCCCATTTCAGGTTGTCGCGTATGCTGCCTTTAAACAGCGTGGACTTTTGCTGTACGATCCCGACTTTTTTACATAATTCTTCCTTGGAATAGCTTTTAACGTCCCGTCCGTCGATCGACACGCTCCCGGATACCGCGTCGTAGAACCTGGGCAGGAGACTGACCAGGGTCGTCTTGCCCGCGCCCGTTCCGCCTATGATACCGACCGTCTGGCCTTTTTTGACCGAGAACGATATGCCCGAAAGGCTTGGAGCTCCCGCCCCCTTATATGAAAATTCCACGTCGCTGAACCGAACCGCCGCGTCTTTATCTTTGCTTTCGGAAGATCTGTCCTCCGCTTCGGCGCCCCGCTCGGCCGCGTTTTTCGCGTCGGGATAGCTCATACTCGACTTCACGCTAAGAACTCCGGCGACGCGCTGAGCGCAGGCCATCGATTTATTCAGCGTGATGATCAAAGATACCAGTTTGATAAGCTCGACGATTATCTGAAGCATATAATTGTACAGCGCCACGACCTCGCCCTGCTGCATACCGCCGATATTCACCTGCACGGCCGACTGCTGTATAAGTACGACGGCGGCGATATTGATCAACACGTAGGTAAGCGGGTTGAGAAGCGCGGACACCCTGCCGACGAACTCGTTGAGCGCCGTCAGCTCGCGGTTCGCGTCCTCAAACTCTTCAACCGACTCCTCCTCGCGGCAAAACGCGCGGATCACCCGCGCGCCGGTCAGATTCTCCCTCGTCAGCCCTGTGACCCTGTCGAGTCCCGCCTGCACTTTCTTAAACAGCGGGATGCTTATCTTCATTATCGCAAAAACGACGACGAATAACACCGGGATCGTAACCGCGAATATCAGCGCGCAGCGGACGTTGATCGTAAACGCCATGATCATCGCGCCGAACACGATAAACGGACTTCGCAATACCAGCCTAAGCCCCATATTCAACCCGTTCTGCACCTGATTCACATCGTTGTTGATCCTCGTGATCAAAGTATCGCTCCCGAGCGAGTCCAGCTCGGTAAACGAAAGCCCCTGAATATGGTCGAACAGCGCCTGCCTGAGCCGCGTCGCAAATCCCACGCTCGCCTTAGCCGCAAAAAACTGGGCTGTGAAACTGCTCGCAAGCCCCAAAAACGCCATGACCAACAGGATGACCGTACACCAAACGATGTAAGGATAATCGTTGTTCGCAACGCCGACGTCGATCATCTTGGCCACCACGATCGGAACCAAAAGATCGAACACGACCTCGAGCAGCTTAAACAGCGGCGACAGCACGCTCTCCTTTTTATAATCTTTCAGATAGATAAAAAGTCTTTTCAAATCTCTCACCCCTTCTGTTTTCAATATTAACAGTATAACTCATTTTTTGCAATATGAATAATATTGTTTTTAAGGCTCAGTAATATAAATTTTATATTGCAAAAATTAAAAGCCTCCCTACGCGTAAATCGTGCGAAAGGGTCAAGATTTTATACGCTTATATTGGGGAAACAGTCGTCCAAAAAGTCCCGGACGATCGAGGGGAGCTTTTTATCTTTTCTCCAGATAAGGACGATCTCGGTCTCAAGCTCTTTTTCATCAAGCGTTCTCACGCAAAGCCCGGAGCAGAGATCCTGCATCGACTGCGGAAAGATAGCCGTAGCGAGGCCTTCTTTCGCCCAGAGCAGAGCGTCGCGGGCGTCGTCGCAGGTGCAGAAAATATCGGGCGATATGTTCCGCGAATAGAACGCGTCCGAGATCAAGCCCTCGTATCTGCGGTAGAGAACCAAAGGACGGTCTCTTAGAGCCGAGAGGTCTATTTTTTCCTCCTCTTCCATCCGCAGTTTGGGCGAATATACGGCGATCATCGGTTCGGAGCGCAGGACGATATATCCCACGTCGTCGAGACGCAGAGGGGTGCGCGCCGCCGAGATGTCGATCAGTCCGTCGAACAGGTCGTTATACAGAGAAAACGTGAACCCGTCGCGAATCTCAAAGTTAACGTCGGGGTTTTTCTGCGCGAATTTTGCGAAGTAGGGCGTCATCACCCCGACCGTGGTCGATGTGATACCTATGCGCAGAGTCCGCCTCTTCCCGACCTTAGAGACCTCCAAAGCCGCGGAGCGCGCGTAATTCAAAAGGTTTTCCGAGCGGTCGTACAACAGCTTACCGGCCTCGGTCAGCGTAACCCCCTGACTCGTCCGCTCGAACAGACGGACGCCCAGCTCCTCCTCGAGCTGACGAAGCTGATAACTCAGCGGCGGCTGAGACATATTAAGCCGCCTCGCCGCCTCGTTGATACTCCCGGTATCGGCTATTTTAAGAAAATATTCGAGTTGTTTAAGTTCCATGGTTGTCCTCCTAAGCGTTGGGTTCTAAAACTATCGATATAATATAGCTCTAAACCTCGAACGCGAAACTTTGCGCCGAGACGGGCGTTATAGCGCCGCGATCTGGACCGCGTTATCCCGGATCTGATTTATGGCCGCCATCAAAGCGGTCCGAGTTTTCGCGTCGAATAGTTTAACGAAGCCGATCGGCTTGTCAAACGGCGGCTTTGTAAGTTCCGAGAGATTTTCCATATATCCGTTCAATTCTATGTGATTGATGATCTTATTTACAAAGGCGATCTGTTTTTGATTCAAGGACTGATCGTTGATAAAAGCGGAAAACGCCTGCATGGCCGCCTCGTGATCCAGCTTTGCGATCTTGCGGATCAAAAGGCCGAACGGCGTGTCTCCAAATTCCCGCCGATAATCTTCCTTGCTGCCCAGTTCGCAGGTCAACACCCGTTCCAGCTCTTGGTAATCCCCAATAGACAGAGGGATGTTATGGGTCAGCTTGTAGATCGCAAGCGTGTTCCCATGCTCGCTTACATAACGATTTACCTTGGCGCGATAGTCCTCGAAGTCGTAGGCGGCGTCTAATTGGAAGCCTTCCCGGCTGTCCAATATCGGGTCGGAGAGCTTTGTGATAACGCTTTTTTGTTCTTTGCCGCCCTCGTCCAAAAAGCGTATCAGGCCGCGCAGTTCTTTTCTAACCTTCTCGAACAATAGAATGTCGTCGGCGTTCCAGAAAGCGTCGGTATGGATCTCCTGAAGCAGCGGGAGTTTCTCCTTGATCTGCGGAATACTCGCTTTGCGTTCCAGCAGGGTAACCGCGTCGCACAGTTGCTTTTTGGCATATTTGAAAGCGGGCGACCGCTCTATGCGGGCCAGTATCAACCCATACATGAAGTTATCGAAACGCTTTGCAAACTCGTCCGCGTCTTCCGAACGGACGAGCGGCGCGATCTTGGTCAGCAATTCGCCCTTTTCACTCTCGCCGAGGGAGATAAAAGCGTCCCTTCTTCTATACTTCTCCACATACTGTTTCTGCAGCTTTACGGAGATCAACTCTTGGTTAAGCTCCTCGACCTGCTTGTGGCAGGTATCGACGATCTCGTCTCTCCACGCCTGATAATCCTCTCCGGCGAAGGCGCTCTCCTGCAGCGCCATTGCGATCTTGATCCGCTTGCCGAAAATATTTTCCGACAACGTCTTTGTCTCTCTGGCCTCGTACCCCTCCTTATGTTCTCTGAAATATTCAAAGTTGCCGCAGTAATCGAAGATCAGGAAACGACGCTTGTCCACATATGTCCCGTCGATCCGATCCACGCAGGCGAGGCCCTTGCACAAACGGGTCCCGCGGCCGATCATCTGCCAGAACTTCGCCTTGGACCGCACTTTCTTAAAGAACACCAGATTGACGCATTCCGGCACGTCGACGCCGGTATCCATCATATCCACCGACACTGCGATATGAGGGGATTTCTCCGGCTGTTTAAAGTCGTCGATCACGGTCTGCGCATAGCTGTCGTCGCAAACGACCCGCTGGGCAAATTCGCCGCGATACTTCGGGTAGAGTTTATTGAACCGCTCCAAAATAAACTCGGCGTGACGCTTGTTCTGAGCAAATACGATCGTTTTACCGAGCCTGTCGCCGCCCTCCACCTTAATACCCCGCTCCATCAGATCCTGTAAGACTATGTCCACAGTCGTCTCATTGAACACAAATTTGTTAAGGTCGGTAGACGGAATAAAATCGGGAGCCTCGCCGTCTTCGACAAAATCCTCCTCGAACCGTTCCTTATCCTCGTCGGAGAGATCGTCGTAACTGATGCCTTCTTCCAAGAATTTGGTCTTGACTTCGTAATTGTAGTAAGGTACGAGCACATGGTCCTGATACACGGCAGTCTCATAGTCGTAGGCGTAAGTGGGAACGCCGTGTTCCATCTCAAAGAAATCATAGGTGTTCCTGTCTACGTCCGTTTTCGGCGTAGCGGTCAGCCCTACCATCAAGGCGTCGAAGTATTCAAAAATCGCCCTGTATTTTTTGAAAATGCTCCGATGACTTTCATCAATGACGATCAAGTCGAAATGCGCCGGAGTGAACAGGCGGCGTCCATCTTTGGATTTGGTATCGTCTATTGCGTTCAAAATAGTCGGGTATGTAGAAAACACGATACGGGCGGTCCTATCGTCCTTGTTGGAACACAAATTACAGAGCGACATATCCGGCAGATAGTTTTTGAAATCGTCCTTCGCCTGCTTCACCAACGCGGTGCGGTCGGCCAGAAAAAGGATGTTGGTAACCCGCTTGCCTCGGCTGAGCACGTCTACCAAGCTGGAGGCGGTTCTGGTCTTTCCCGTTCCGGTCGCCATGACCAGAAGATGTTTGCGAAACCCCTGTTCTATTTGATCGCAAACCGCCCTGATCGACTCTTTCTGATAATAGCGGTCCGTGATCCTGTCGTCGATAGGGATATCCGTCAGCTCCAAGCGCTCAAAACGGCGATTCATCAGCTTCTGCAGATCGTCTTTGCTGAAGATCCCGCTCACCTTCCGCTGCGGACCGATCCGATCGTCCCAGAAGTAGGTCTCAAATCCATTAGTGGTAAATATCATAGGGCGGCGGCCAAATTTTCTCTCAAGACAGTCCGCGTATAATACCGCCTGCTTTCGCCCAATATTTGGGTCTTTACCGGTGCGTTTCGCTTCGATCACCGCCAGCGGCAAACCGTCTTTTCCGAACAGGACGTAGTCGCAGTAGCCCGTCTGACCGATCGCGCCGGCCATGCCGTCTACCGGATATTCCTCCTGCACGTCCGCGTCGGGACCGGAAAATTTCCAACCCATGAGCTTAAGATCAACGTCGATATAAATTTTACGCGTCTGAAATTCGGAAAGATCCTCCGGCTTGAAGTCGCGCTCCTGCCTACGCTTCTCTTTATCGGCGGTATACCGGCCGGCCATCTCCTCGATCTGCTTGCGCAGAGCCTCTATCTGGGCCTCTTTTTCATCAAGCAAGCTCTCCTGCTCTTTGATCTTTTTAGCGTCCACGGCCACCTTTTCGGTCGGGATCAGGGCCTCGTCAAAAACCCGTTCTTCATAGTCCGAGCCGTAGCAGTAATCTATCCACTGGACAAACTCAAACAATCCCCGCAGCGACGCAAGAGCGTCGCTTTGCTGAACGCTCCGCTCCGTATGTACCGCCAGATTACCTAGTTTGATGATAAACGGCATTTTCCCCCACGTATTATAATCCACCGCAAAGCGGAAAGTCGGCTCGTGGATAAGCGATTGCAGATTATCTTTGTAGGGCGTTTTCATAGTATTATCCGCCGAATAGACCCATTTTACCGCCAATTCCAACGCCTTTCGGCAACCCACCGCGCACATAGCCGGCGCTGAGGCGTATATTTTCTCGGCTTCCACGCAGGCGGGAGCAAAGAGCGCGTATTCTTTTTTCTTCTTTAAAAAGTCAAAATTTGACATTATATCACCTCTTTTGCTAAATACTACTCCTATCTGAATAAATTAAAAAAATACTGTATAACAGGATTTTTTTTGTACAAAGTGCAGTTTCCCAAATAATCTCTAATAACAAAATACGGCATTAGAGAATTATCACAGTTAATATTAAGACTGTATAAAAAATCTACGTGCTTCATTTTATCTAAATTAGGTTTATATTCAACATAGCCTTTAATATCTCGATCATATAAAAAACCAAAATTTTTTAAAACCGTTTTCTCTTTTGCTTTTGTGCTGTAGCAAAACATACCGACACGTATCTGTTTTTCACTCGAACACCTTTTTTTAAGCTCCATTGCTGTAGATTCAATTGCGCATAGTTCAGATGCCTTAGCACAACTTTTAACTTCCATGAATAACTTGCAATCAGCCAGATCATAGATATCATAATTTCCAATTCTTGCATTATCATTTAACCACAAGAAATCAGCTTGAGTGCTTTGCCATTCTCCTGAACATAAAAGCCCTTTTTTTAAAATCAATTTTGGAAATTCTCCTAATACTACCTGGCGAATAAATTTTTCTCTTGATTCACCTTTTGTCAATTTATGGGTTATTTGATTAGATGCGCTAAATTGCATTTCTAGTAATTTCTGTAAATATGTATCTATTTGTGTTCGTATCGAATCCATTCTTGCCACTCCTATTACCCCAAAATACTCCCGAGTCATGGTTTTTTATTAATTTCAATTTATCCAAACATTTTTGCCTTCTAAATTTTGATTTGTCGGTCTGTTTAACAAAGGCCGCGAATTGGTTTTGTAACTCCT
>JAHZIG010000044.1 GCA_019419865.1 Clostridiales bacterium
GCTTGGGATAATCTCCGAGGCCTATTTTTGCTGCCATTTTTTCTTTTAAGAAAATCTTTATTTTTTCTTAAAATACCCTTGACTTTTTATAGCTGGTCTAATCTCTACGTTAGTATCGCTCGTCGATCACGCGCTTTGTCTTTTTCTCGCTTCTCGGCAGGACTCCAAGCTCGACCACCTTGACGAGCGGAGTGAATCCGATCCGGCTTTTGATCCTTGCGGCGATCCGTTTGGCGAGGTCTAAGAAATCGACCGTGCCGTCCGTCTCGACGTATATGCGCATCGTGTCCTTGCCCTCGAGGTGGGAGATGCGGATCTGATATTCGCTCGAAAGCTCGGGGAACTCGCGCAGCGCCTCCTCGATCTGGCTCGGGAATACGTTTACGCCCTTTATCTTCATCATGTCGTCCGTTCTGCCCATGATCGTGTCGATCCTCGGGAACTTGCTCCCGCATTCGCATTCGCCCGGGATTATCCGCGACAGATCGTGAGTGCGGTATCTGATCAGCGGCGCGCCCTCTTTTACGAGCGTCGTTATAACTATCTCGCCCAGCTCGCCGTCGGGCAGGTTCTCCCCGGTTACCGGATCGATTATTTCTATGTAGATATAGTCGTCCCAATAGTGCATGCCGCAGTCGTGCTTACAGGTGATGGCGATGCCGGGTCCGTATATCTCGGTGAGCCCGTATATGTCGTAGAGCTCTATGCCGAGCTCGGTAGAGATGCGTTTGCGCATTTTATCGCCCCAGCGCTCGGAGCCGATAACGCCCTTTTTAAGACATATCTTATCCGCTATCCCGCGTTTGGCTATCTCCTCGGCCAGCAGGAGCGCGTAAGAAGAGGTGGAGCCTAAGACGGTCGTCTTCATGTCCATCATCATCTGAAGCTGCTTGTCGGTGTTGCCCGGCCCCATAGGTATCGCCATCGCGCCGAGCGCCTCCGCGCCGTACTGAAAGCCTATCCCCGCCGTCCAAAGCCCGTAGCCCGGAGTTATCTGTATCCTGTCCTTGTTCGTGATCCCCGCCGTTTCATAACAGCGTTTGAACATCAGCCCCCAGTCGTCCACGTCTTTTTGGGTGTAGGGGATTATGACCGGCAGACCGGTCGTGCCCGAAGACGAATGGATCCTGACTATCTTCTCCTCGGGCGCCGTCATAAGCCCGAGCGGATACGCGTCGCGAAGATCGCTCTTCTCCGAAAACGGGAGCTTCTCAAACTCCTCCTGCGAACGAACTTCCCGAACGCCGTATTCCTCCAACTTCTTCCCGTAGAAGCTGTTAGCCGAGATCAAAGCGTTTATCTGATCGTTTATCTGCTCTAATTGGAGCTCAGTCAGTTTCAATGTTATCCCAACCTTTCTCTTTATATTCGGCCGCCGCCGTTATATTCCGTCTATATTCGACTATCGCCGTTATATTCCGTCTATATTCGGCTGTCGCCGCCGTTATATTTCCTTAATATTCGGCCGCCGCCGTTATATCCCAAACCCGCGCGATTTCGCCGCCCGGCGACTCGAATTATATTTACAACATTTTATTTCGCATGATCCAAAGCCCTAAAGTTCGGTCCGCGGGATCGTATGCCGATCGAAGCCCCCGCGTTATCCCAAACTTTTTCGCCGCTCGGCCGACGTTATATTCTATACCCGCGCGGTTTCGCCGCCCGGCGGCTCGAATTATATTTACGACTCATTATTTTACATAATCCAAAGCCTTAAAGTTCAGCTCGCGGAATTTTGGATTTACCATAGTCTCCACCGCCCGCTTTATATCGTCCTCGGTCAAGTCCAAGACGCCGGTCCGTATCGCCGCGCCGAGCAAAACCATATTCAATACTTTAGCCGAGCCTATCTCGCGGCACGCGCTCTCCGCGTCTACGACCGTCAGATTTTTTACCTGTTCTCTCAGATAATCGATCATATCCGCGCCGTTATACGCCGAGCCCTTGAGCGAAGAGGTCGCCGGGACTATGGGCTTAGAGCTTGTAACCACATATCCGTCCTTCTTCAAATACGGAAGCATACGGACCGTCTCGGCGGGCTCGAAGCCGATTATTATGTCGGCGGAATTTTTAGCTATCATAGGCGAATACAGCTCGCCGCCCATCCTCAAATGGCTGAAAACGGAGCCGCCGCGCTGCGCCATGCCTATCGTCTCGGCGCTCATGACCGGTATATCCTTCGCCATGGCCGCCGCGGCCAGGAGTTTAGAGGCGAGAACGGTCCCCTGACCGCCTACGCCGCACAGTAATATATTCTTGTTATCCATTTATATTCCCCCCTTTGATCGCGCCCGTAGGACATACCTTAGCGCAGAGCGCGCAGCCTACGCACTGAGCCGGATCGATAACGACCTTCCCGTCCGCGGCCGAGATCGCGGGACAGCCGAGCTGGGTTATGCATCTCTTGCAGTTTACGCATACGTCCGGGTCTATCTCCATGCTCTTATCCGGTTTGGTTATCGCGACGCAGGGCGATTTAAATATAATGGCCTTTACGCCCTTCTCGTCCGCCGCCCGCCTAACGCAGTCCGCGGCCTTATCCAGATCGAGCGGGTCTACGGTTTCGACGAAAGAAAGACCGATCCCCCTTAGGATATTTTCAATACTTACCTTTTCGACAACGTCGCCCATCATAGTCCTTCCCGTGCCGGGGTGCGGCTGATGTCCGGTCATCGCGGTGGTGGAGTTATCCAGAACGATAAGGATCATCTCCGCCTGATTATATACGGCGTTCACGACTCCGGTCATAGCCGAGGCGAAAAATGTGGAATCGCCGACGAACGCAAAGCAGGTCGTGTCGGGTTCTATCTTCCCTATCCCCTGCGCGATATTTACCCCCGCGCCCATACATAGACAGGTGTCCACCATATCGAGCGGCATGGCGTTGCCGAGGGTGTAACAGCCGATATCCCCGCAGAAAACGCTCTTTCTGCCCTTCATAGCGATCTTGACCGCGTAGAAAGAGGCGCGGTGCGGACACCCGGCGCATAAGACCGGCGGCCTTACGGGAAGTTCGGGCGGAGGCGCCAAACGCTCGCCCTGTTCGTTCTCCCAGCCCATAAAGTCGCATATCGCGGCGTTAACGCCGTCGCGGGTATTCTCTCCCGCGGTCTGGATATTATGGGTCAGCTTGCCGTATATCTTAACGTCTAAACGATACTTTCCGCAAATATATGTAAGTTCCCGCTCTATGACCGGGTCGAGTTCTTCGATACACAAAACTTCGTCCAGACCCTCTAAAAATTCGAGCGCCTTCTTCTCGGGGAAGGGGAACGGCGTCGAGACCTTGAATAATTTTACCATGCTATTCTGTTTAAGAGTCTCCATCGCGTATGTAAAACTGATCCCGTGAGTCGCTATGCCTTTTCTTACGCCCTTGTTCTCCTCGGCCGGGGGGAATACGGCGTTTCTCTTGTAATCGGAAAAATCGTCGCCGAGCGCGGCGTTTCGTTCTTCTATCTTTATATGGTTGTTATACGACAGCCTGGGGAATATTACCCACCTTGAGGAGTCCTTTACAAACCCGTCCGGCTTGTGGACGGTATATTCGTCTTCGTCCTTGACCTCGATCGAGGCGTAGCCGTGACAGACCCTTGTGGTAGGCCTTAAAAACACCGGAGTTCCATATTTTTCTGAATACTCGAAGGCCTCGCCGATCATCTCGTAGGCTTCCTGCGCCGACGACGGATCGAAACAGGGGAGTTTTGAGAAACTCGCAAAATGGCGGGTGTCCTGTTCGGTCTGGGAGGATATTGGTCCGGGATCGTCAGCGACCAAAACGACCATGCCGCCCTTTACGCCTATATATTCAAGACTCATAAGCGGATCGGACGCGACGTTGAGACCGACCTGCTTCATGGTTACCAAAGCTCTCGCACCCGAATACGCGGCGCCGGCGGCGAGTTCCATAGCCGCTTTTTCATTTACAGACCATTCGATATATACGCTCCCGTCGCTCCGTTTCGCGACGGTTTCGAGCGTCTCCGTAGACGGAGTGCCGGGATACCCGGCGACTACGTTGACTCCGGCGGCTATCGCGCCGAGGGCTATCGCTTCGTTGCCCATTAAAAATTCCTTATGCATAATAATCTCCATTCCGCCGCCCTGCGTCGGCATAAATAATAATGAAAGGTCTCTTATCCGCAGGGCAAGGAATGATAAGAGATTATTACGCCCATGCGCGTTTCCGAGCGTATGCGAGGAAAAATTCGCGCGGGCGCTCTAATCCTGCCGGAGGCTAACGTGAAAGGAACTTTCACGTTGTACCTCTTGATTTCTGAGATTATTTAAAAAATTATATCACATACGGCGGGATTTTGCAATGTAGGATTTAGGATTTTAGTAATTATGGAGTAAGAGTCCAAAAAAGGCGGTTGCAGCGTTTAGGAAAACGGAGTATTAACGTAGCGATTAGAGATTAGAGAATAGCGAATAGGAGCGTAAAGGGCTTCTGTAACGTGGAAACGGCCTCTGTAGCGCGATAGGAAAACAAAAGTATTCCACCGCATACAAAGCCGTCAGGCGTTACAGCGGCAAATTTTACCCCCCTATTCGCTATTTGCTAATCTCTAATCGCTACGTTGCTACGTTGTTGACAATACAAAAATTTTGATGTATAATAAAAGCAGAAAAGAGGAGAACCGTTAAACGGTTAGCCAAAAGTGAATAAATATATCAATATAGTCGCTTTCGGCAAGGGCGGCTATATTGCATTTTGCGAAACTATTATTAAAAAATAATAATAGAAATTATTATCTTAAATAATATATTCCACATAACACTCACCTCCTTATGTAACATAATGGAGATGAAACACCAACGTAGGGATTAGAGATTAGCGATTAGGGATTAGGCTTGAAAACAAGCGCCGCGTCTCTATTTTAAGCGGCTTTATGATATGATCGCTAAAGAAACCCAAAACAAAGAGCAGGCGATGCCTGCCCGCTCTTCAATTACCTCTAATCTGCTAACAATAATTATATATCATTCGACAACTTTAGTCAATTTACAATTCTTTTACAAAGTATTCCACTTCCGCATACGTTTCCGTCAGGCGTTAAAACGGCAAATTTCACCCCCTATTCGCTAATCCCTAATCGCTACGTTGCTCCGTTCGCTAATCTCTACAATATATTTTTTAAAATTCAGGCCTGTTTTAAGGTTTTTCTAAGGTTACTAATGTAAAATGTATGTTAAAATAATGTGAAGCAAGTTCAAAAAAGGAGGAATAAACAATGAATTTTAGAGCGAAATTGATCGGTTCGATCGCGGCGCTGTGCATGATAACGGCGCTGTGTCCGACTGTTTTAGCGGCCGACGCGGAGACGTCGATCGTATTGTCGGAGGAAGGCGTTACGGTAGACGGCGCGGCGATCTCGGAAAACGCGGATTCGGCGGTATATATGTCCAAGAAGACGGAGACGCACGAGGACGTCGCGGAGGAACTTAAGGATGTTGAAAACACGGTCGTGACGATAACTCAGGCCGGAACTTATCGCGTGAGCGGTTCCATGACGGACGCGCAGATAGCGGTCGCGGCGGGGGAGCAGGACGGCGTGGAGATCATTTTGGACGGGGCGGATATTACCTGCCGCACCGCGCCGGCTATCCTCGTATATTCGGCGTACGAACCCGCGGAGGCAGGCGAGGCGGGGGTCAAGATCACGCTCGCCGACGGGTCTGAAAACGCGCTGACCGGTTCGCATACCCTCGCCACTGACGAAGACGAGATCAAGCACGACGGCGCGATAAGCTCTAACGTCTCTCTGGTTATAGACGGCGGCGGCTCGCTAAGCGTCGTTGGAGATATGGAGGGGATCGAGATAAAATATAAGCATCTTACGATAAACGGCGGAACGATCTACGTCGAGAGTCAGGACGATCCTATAAACGGCAGCGAGGACTACGTAACGCATATCACAATCAACGGCGGATATATATACTGCCACGCGGTCGGCGCCGAGGGCGACGGTATGGATTCCAACGGCTATATGACGATAAACGGCGGCACGGTTATCGCGCTCGCGAGTACGCAGAGCATGGACAGCGGTCTGGATTCCGAGATGGGAACCGTGATAAACGGCGGTACGGTCGTCGGCGCGGGAAATATGTTCGACGAACTCGACGAGGAGTCTCAGCAGTCGTATATGTTTCTGCAATTTACCGAGTCCACCGACGATTTGATCTGCGTTACAGACTTAAACGGGAACCCGGTATTCGCCTATGATTTCCCGTTCAGTTACTCGTATATCTCGCTGAGTTCTCCGGAGCTTGTCGAGGGGACTTATCACGTCTATATAGGCGGATCTATAGAGGGCGACGAAAGCGACGGGCTGTATACTAACATAACCTCGTATACGCCCGGCTCGCAGATGCATCACGGCGGGACCGCGGCCGTCGGTTTCGGCGGAACGGGCGGCTTCGGCGGCATGCAGCCGCCCGAGGGCATGGAGCCCCCGGAAGGTATGGAATTTCCTGAAGGTATGGAGCGGCCCGACGGAGGACAGCTCCTTGAAGGAGGACAGCGCCCTGAAGGAGATCATCTCCCCGACGGAGAGCGCCCCGAGGGCATGGGCGGAGGACGCGGCCAGGGCGGCGGACCCGGAATGATTAGCAGCAGCTCGGAGACGGAGACGTATGAATTTACGCTTACGAGCGAGAGCAGGAGCTTTACCAACGTGACCAGCGCGGAGATCGAGACGCTTCCGTTCGAGGACGTCGCGGCGGGAGATTGGTATTACGAGGCCGTGAGCCGGGCGTATAGCGACGGGCTTATAGTCGGAAAGACGGATACTGAGTTCGCGCCGGAGGATACGGTCACGGGCGCGGAGACGATAACGATGTTATACCGCCTGAGCGGCGAAGGGTCGGCGGATACGACTTCGGGCGACGACTGGTACGAGGCCGCCCGGAGCTGGGGCGAAGAGAACGGGATAATAGGCCGAAGCGGCTGGACGTTTGAACCGGATTCGGCGCTTACGAGGGAACAGACGATGGATATGCTGTACAGGTATCTGACCTACGAGAATATACCGCTGTCCGAGACGGACGATCTGTCCGGTTACGGCGACGGCGCGAGCGTGAGCGATTACGCCGCTCAGGCGGCCGGGAAACTGAGCGCGGCGGGCTTGATCGAGGGCGACGAGAACGGACTGCGCCCGGCCGATACGCTTACCCGCGCGGAGATCGCCGCGATCCTGGTTCGAGCGATGGATATAATGGATTCCGACGTAAAGATCTATCCGGTGAGCGTAGACGAGGCGCTCTATACGGATTTCGCAGAGAGCTCGGAGGGCTATTTTGAAAACGGATTAAAGACCGGCTTCGGTTCGGCGATAACTTTCAGGGGCTACGACGAAGACGGAAATCCGCAGTTCTACGGCGTTACCGACCGCGGACCGAGTCTGGACGTTCCGGAGGATTCCCAGGCCGCGGACGAATACGACGCGGCGAAGATATTCCCGGCGCCCGATTTCACGCCCAGTATTGGGCTGATCACGATCAAAAACGGCGAAGCGGTAGTCGAGGATTCGATTACGCTTAAGAATAGCGACGGAACGCCGCTTACGGGTTTGCCTCTGCCTTCGGGCGAACTCGGCGCGACCGGAGAGACGGCGCTGGATATGGAGCTTCAGGAACTCGGCTACGACGAAAACGGTTTCGATCCCGAGGGTATCGCGGTCGATTCCGACGGTAATTTCTGGCTCGCGGACGAATACGGGCCGTTTATCGCCAAGTTCTCGTCGGACGGAACGCTGATAGAGAAATACGCGCCCGGCGACGGGCTGCCGGAGATCTTGAAGTATCGCATCGCAAACCGCGGCTTCGAGGGATTGACGATATCCCCGTCGGGTAAAATTTACGCTTCGCTTCAAAGCGCGCTCGATATCGAGGGAGAGACGAGCGCTACGGCGACGTTTATCAGGATATTGGAACTCGATCCCGAGACCGGAGAGACTAAAACGTACGCGTATCCGGTAGACGTTAGCGCGTATTCGTCGCCGAAGAACTGCAAGATAGGCGATATATACGCGATCGACGACAATACGCTTTTGGCGATCGAACAGGGCGAGCTTGCGGACGGAACGATAAGCAATATCGTATACGAAGTAGATCTGACCAACGCGACCGATATTACCGGCGTAACTTACGACGGGAGCGAGCTCGAATATACTTCGGACGCGGACGTTCTTTCAAGCGTTATCGCTTACGCCGACAAGACCGAATTTATCGATCTGAGGGCGCTCGGCTGGACTGCCGAGAAGGCGGAAGGCCTTTGTATGTTGGGGGATAACGAGACCCTGGCGCTGATCATTGAGGACGATTTCGGCCTCTCCGGCGCGTCTTTAAATCCAAGCTCCGGAGAAGCAGGCGAGAGCGCGGTGATCCTAAACGAGATCGCAGAGTCGGACGCCGCGAAAATTTGGCTAATAACGTAGCAACATAGAGATTAGACCAGCTATAAAAAGCCAAGGGGAATTTAAGAAAAAAATAAAAATTTTCTTAAAAGAAAAAATGGCAGCAA
>JAHZIG010000045.1 GCA_019419865.1 Clostridiales bacterium
AATCCTCACTGGTTGCCTGATTGATCTTGTGTCTAACTTTTGGGGGTCAGTACAGGGATGGATAGTTTTGATACTTCTATTTATAATATTTATTATTACGGTATTTTTTGCGTGGTATTCAAGGTCAGTAAACCGGGATCCGGGAAACTTTTTCTTATCGACGCTCTGCGGTTGTATATTGGGGGCGCTCTTGATCGTTTTAGCTCTCGACATACCGAGCGCGCTGAGCGGCGGACGCGAGATATATGTAGACGGTTTTCCTGAGATAACGCAAATGCAATTCGTAAGTTTCGCCGAAGTAGACGGAGAACTTCTGTTTGCGCTTGAGTCTTACAGACCCGAAGAGGGCGAACAGGACGCCAAATACCGCGTCTCCTACACCAGATTCACCAACAGTATTCTCGATATAGAAAAGGTTGACGAATGAAATCAATAAACAAAAACCTAAAACCGGCTCCGCGTTTGGCGCGAAGCCGGCGTAATTTGCCTTATAACTTTACCGCTCGAATATAACTCCCGGCATGGCGCCGGTCGAGTTATACAAATTTAAACTCAAAGTTTTTCATATCCACCCTGCCGTCCGGCAAGAACTCGACGCCCTCGCTCTCCAGCAGTTCGCGCTGTTTATTCCCGCCGCCGAACGCGAACGCTTCGGACACGCTTCCGTCCTTGCTCACCACTCTGTAACAGCGAATATTCTCCGGATCCGGATTTGCGTGCAGCGCGTAGCCGACTACTCTCGCCCATCTCGGGTTCCCCGAATACGCGGCCACCTGCCCGTAGGTCGCTACCGTTCCGTATGGGATCAGTTTGACCGTCTCGTATATCCTGTTAAACGCGTCGCCCATTTTTTACACGCCCCTTTGCGTCATTAGTATAAATATCCTAAGAATAATTATAGCACACGCCGGAGCCAAAATCAACGCCCTTAATCGTCGTCATCGTCCTCCATATCCGCCTGTTCGGACGAATGTTCCTGTATATCCGTATCGTCCACGTCGGACTCCGCCGCAGGATCGTCCTGCATCTCCGCCGCGGCGCCGGACTGTCCGGGCGTTGCCGCCTGCATATCCGAAGCCGCCGCGCCGTCCGAAGAATTACCCGCCGAAGCGCCGAGGCCGAGACACTCCTTAGGATCGAGCTTGGTCTCCATATATCTGACCTCAAAGTGCAGATGCGGCGGTTCTACCGACTCGGTCATAGCGGTCGCGCCGACTCTGCCTATCTCCTGTCCCGCCGTAATCTGATCCACCGGCTCTATCTGCGGCATATCCTGAAGATTTGCGTAGACCGTCTCCATGTTGTTCTCATGCCTTATCACCACGGTATAGCCGAGCATAGGATCCTCGTATACCTGCACGACGCTTCCGGCGGCCGCCGCCAATACCGGCGTCCCAAGTTCGGCTTCTATATCTATCCCCTCGTGCGTGCGCCAATCCTGCATCGTCTCAGAATATTGCAGATCGTTCATTGAATATTCTTTCGTTATCGTTCCGTCCAGCGGCATAGCAAAGCTCATTCCGCCCATAAGTTCGGAGATATTTACGCTCTCCGGATCGAGCGGCTGCGCCGACTCCGCGGGCTGAGACGTAGACTCGTCCTCGAACGCCTCCGCGCTCGCCTGCGGTTCTACGTTGGCTATCGCGCCGGTATCCTCGGCGTTATCGTCCAAACCGGCCGTCGCCGTCGCCTCGGCCGCCGCTTCTACCGGGTACTGGTTCGCGTTTACCGGGATCGAGTCTACCCGCTCGAATCCCTTTTGGTCGTCGTCGCCGTTTAGATCCTCTACTTCGTTTCTCGCCATGATCTCGGCCTGAGAATCGTTCCAGGCCTGTTCGTCGAACGTATTTTTCTCGATTGTTTTAGCGGTCAGAGCGCTGAGTACTGCATAGATCCCTATCGCGGTCGTTAGCACGACAAGGGCTATGTAGAACCCCTTTGTGCGGAAAAATTTCGTTTTTTGCTCGCCGCTTCCGCCTGAATTGTTTGGCTTTGACATATTTCTATCACCTCATGAAAAAGTATTTCCAATTTAGGCGAAGTTATACTTATTTTCATATTTGGATTTAAAACCTGATAAAAACGCTCGCAAACTAAAAATCGGGCGGCAGTTTTTGGTCTGCCGCCCGTCTTTATAATTGGGAGAAATCTTAATTTGATTATTTTACTAATTTACATATGTGGCTTCCATGTAGTCGTAGTTGCCGTACCACGTCTGACCGCCCGATTCTATCACGATATATAGATCGTGAGTTCCGCTTGCGGCGCCGGATAGATTGAACTCTACCTCCGCCGTTCCGCTTGCGGCGGAGATCATACTTCCAAGCTGTTTGCTCGAATCTATATTAACTCCGTCTATCGTGTACCTTCTCGACTCCTCGCCCTTACCTTCGCCGGAGTCTCTGTTATAATCGTCGTAATATTCAAGCGGCTCGTTCTCGGTCAAATCGATATATAAACTTATCCTTGCCGGAGACGTGTTAGTTCTAAACAGCTTAAGCGAGTACAGGTTATCAAAATCAAAGTCCTCATATTTTAGAACCGTCTGCTGAGATATAGTTCCTATCTCAACGCCGCTCGGCGTGGACTTACCGGTCTCGATCTTATAGCCGCCGAAACCGTATGCGAACGTCTCCATCTCTATCTTCTGCGTGTCCAGACTCTCAAAGCTCATCTCATAGTTGAGCGTCATATAGTCGTAGTTGCCACCCCAGGTCTGACCGCTGTATTTTTCAATAATAACATACAAATCTATTGTATCAGGCAGTCCCGAGTTATCGATCGGAACGGTAATATCGACGGCGCCCTGCGAGATCTGTATGGTGTCGGAAATGGCTTTGCTTTCGTCTATATCAACGCCTTCTAATGTATAACGTCTTGACGCCTGAGCCGCCGCCTCGCCCGAATCACGATCATATCCGCTGTGTAACACAAGTTCATTCTCGTCCAGATCCGCATACAAAGTTACATACGCCGGAACAAGATTACTGGAATGCGCATTTGCCCTCGTAATCGCCGCCGAGAGAAGATCAGCCGTACTTACGCCGCTATATTTAAGAACGGTAGTATTGTTTATCGTTCCGATCTCCGCTCCGCTCGGCGTAGACTTACCGGTCTCTATCTTATAGTTTCCGAAGCCGTATACCATATCCTCCATCTCGATCTGCTGGGTGCGTATCAGCTTATCTGCCACAACGACCTCAATAGAATTCGATCTGCACGAACCGTCCGGAGACTCGGCGTATACGGTCAGCGTTCTGCCCTTGCTGTTTATGCCGAGCGTCAGAACTCCGTCTGAATTTATAGTCGTATCCGTCAAGTCTTCGCCGTCGTTTGCAACCACGAACCAGTTAACTCCGTTGACTACCGCGGCCGCCGGAACGTACTGCGATACCTCGAAGCTTACCGCCGTACCGGGCGTTACTCCGTCCGCCGGTATCTCTTCGCTCGCGGCTATGGTTATACTGTCGGCTACCACTCCGGTATCCATCGACGCGCTCGGCGTTATGGTCAACACCGTAGCCGCGTCCGCGCTCATCAGCGCAACGCTTCCCGAACTAACTGAAAGTCCTAAGCTTCCGTCGCTTGTAAGGATCCTGTAGCCGTCGCCGTCCGCGGCCAGCTTCCACTTGGGTCCGTCGCCCTCGATCGTCGCGCTATATACCGCGCCGTCGCTGTAAGTCAGCTCTCTGCCCGACTCTACGTTTGTTATGGTCGCGTTGTCGTTTGCGTCTATCTCTATATTCCAGTACTCCGCCTCGGTCGAGGTCGCGATCTCAGCGTTGTTGGTATACGATACCGGGCTGACGTAGTCGGATCCCGAACTTATCGTGTACGTGCCTTCCGTTATCGCCTTTAACGTAAACGTTACGGTTACGGTCTGATCCTTATCCAGCGTAAGCTCTATATATGCCTCGCCGTTTTCGTCTATCTTCATCTCTGCGTCCTGACCGTCTACCTGAGCGCCGCTCCAGTTTTCGCCGCACTTGATCATAAAGGTATTGTCGTCCGCAAGCGAAGTCAATGTAGCCGTCGCGGCCGAAGTATCCCACTTAAGCTCGTCTACGCTTACCTGAGTCCTTGCCGAAAGTCCGGTAACTCTGCCCTCGCTCCAGTTGGTGATCAGGGTCGGGAGTATCTCTATCTCGCCGGTGTTTGAATAGAGCAGCGATTCGAGTATAACTCCGTCGAGGCCGAACGCGTTGTCGGTACAGAACGCCGAACCGTGGTTCTTGTTATGGCTGGTCATAAGACCCTTGTACTCGTAGCCCGACGCTACCAGCGTGTGCAGCGACGTCTCGTAGCCGGACGTGCGTTTGATCCTCGCCTCTACCAGCGCGTTGTGCAGGTGTCCGTGCGCCTGCGCGTTGTCGTTTGTGTTGTAGGTCTTGCGCATATCCATAGCCGCCGCCAGACTCTCTCTGAGCGTATCGTCGTTCTGAGCTTCGTAGCCCGGCCATGCGCTGTAGGTATGGCTGACGTGTCTGTGGTTGTAGTGTTCCTCGTAGGAGGGGATCAGCCACTCTTTGAGCGCGCCGTCGTCCGCGCATATGTATTCGGGGAAGAGCGCTTCAAACGCGTCTACGTCCTCTATATTTACGTCGGTTATATTACCGTTTTGGATAAACTCTCTGAGCATGGTCATCGAATCGTGCGCCGCCGATACGTCCATCGTGGTGTTCGCCGCAAGAGACGGAGCCGCGTTATATCCGCTTCCGTCCGCGCTCGGCACGTTCTCCGGAGAATAGCCCGGCGAGAATAAATGCTTATCCCCATTTTCCACACTCAGCGTCGTGCCGTCGTTTAAGTGGAGCGTTCCGTCCTCGCTCATATAGAAGCGCTCGTCGGTATAACCCTGCCAGAAGTTATACAGCTTTCTGATAAGCGGGGTCAGTATATCGCCCTCGAGGTCGAAGCCCTCCGCCTGTATCCGCGCCTTATCCGCCTCGTCCAGATCGAGTACAGACTCGAGTTCGTCCAGATCTACGTCCTCGCCCAGCGCTATCTTCTGATTGCCGTAGCACTGCCAGTATTCGTATATGGGTATGATCAGCCAGTCCGCGCCCGCGTTCCAGTACGCAAACGGATAACCCGGAAGCGAATGGTAGATCTGACCGTTGCCGTCGCCGTCCGTTCTCGGCGGCGCCATTATCGCGTCGTCTATGCCGTAAATATTCTTAGCGTTTATCTCCCAGTCGGATACCTGTCTCAGTATATAGGTCATATACGATTCGGCCGCCGATCTGAGTCCTTGCGTGTTTATCGAGGATACCTGAAGATTGACGTTCGCGTCCTGAGTGAAGTCTCCCGACCAGTCGGGCATCCAGTTTCCTACCCAGATACCGCCAAGCCTCGTCGTGTTGTAGCCCGACGCGCAGATCAGTCCGAATCTGCCGTTGTAGAACAGTCTCTCCAGCCAAGCCTTATTGATCGTATCCATGCCGTTCTGCTTCTCTTGGAGTTCGGTGTTCGTAAGCTCTCTGTCGGCCTTCTCCTCGTCGGTAGCGCAGAGCTCAAGCTCGACGCCCTCGAACTGTTGTCCGTGTATAACCGCGTGCGGCTCGAGCATCTTTGTATACAGCTCGGTCAGCTCCGCGACCGGCTCCACCGTCTCCTGTATGTACGGTTGCATAGACACGACGTCCATCAGGAACAATCTCGAATACGCGGCGTTCTCGTTCGTCTGATATTCGCCGCTAACGTCGTATATCGCCTGGCCGCCCGCTTCTACGGTCTGCGTCTGTATATCCGTGTCTATGAGCGTTCCGTTTGCGTCGTACTGCGCCGCCATCAGGGTCAGCTCCAAGTTCTCCGCGTTTGCGTTAGCCGCGGTAAAACCTGTCTCGCTGACGTTCGATATCGTTATCCCGTTTATGCCTTCGTAATATCCGGTCGGCTCATACTCAGCCTGCTCGGCCTGAGCCTCGACCGAGAAGCTCCAGCCGTATTTCTCAGCCGCTTTGTCAGCGCGATCAAGCAGTTCGTCGTACAGCGGCTTAACGCTGTCCACGTCGGTCAGGCCTTCTTCCTGTCTGTCCAAAGCGGAGATCAAGACCACCGACTGACCGCCCGATATATGGAGTCTCGGAGTCGTTATCTCCGCCTCGAATTTCTGCGTGTCGTCATTTGTGTTGAACTTCTCGTTCGCCGTTATCGTATGTACGTCGTTATCGGTCGTAACGTTAGCGCCCTCGTCCGTTATCACGCGCACCGCGGTCGCGTAACCGCCGTCCGAGAACTGAGCCTTATAGTCGTTGGTTCCCTTAACGCCGAAATCGCCGTACTTTACTATCTGACCGATAGACCAGCCGTTATCGTCCTGCTCGACTATCTCTTTAGATTCGGGGGCCTCCGTTATGCCTTTATTTTTAAGCGAAGCGCTGTCTATGCCCATCTCCAAAAGATTATCCACGGACAGCGTCAGATCCAGCTCTCCGTCCTCCGGAGCCTCTATTATGGTTATGTTGACGTTGTCGGCTCTCGATGAGAAGGTTCTCCTGTTCCACTCTTTTCCGTCCGCGTCTATCCACTGAGAACCTATCTCGCCGGTCTCGAAGTTGGTCCATCTGTTGTAATCCGTATGCGAGGTATACGCGTTGTTCTTTATTCTGAGCTCCGCGCCCGAGTGATACATCTTGGTGTTCGTAGACATATCGTTGCCCGCCGTACTCGCTCCCGCGCCGTACTTTTCGTTTCTTGCGTTCCTTACCCAACCGGTCCACGCGCCCGGATTCGACCTGTCCGCGGCGGTCGTTCTTATGGAGTCGAGGTTTGAGGATATGTCCATTACCTCGAATATCTCGTTTGAGCCTAAGACCAGCTTGGTATTGTTAAAGATTATGGTATCCTCGTCCGGCGCGCCGCTCTCGATTATGGCCTGCTCGCCGTTGCCCGTCATCGAGCCGTCCCGCCAATTGCTGTTGGAGCTTCCGTCGGTATACTTATTGATATTTGTGTATGTGTTTTCGTTAAAGCCCTTACTGTCGCCTATACCGTACTTCCATTCGTACCCGTTTGCCGTCTCGTCCACCTCCAGCTCCGCCTTAGCGTCGTCCGCAAATACGACCGGCGCGCCAAAAGAACCCGCCGTCGACGCGATCAGCGCTGACGTTATAAAAGCGCCTATTCTTTTTAGCTTCATAAAAAATCCCCCTTGCATAGCGTGTGTGCAATTTTTGCAATACATTAGAATTTCATTTGCTTTTATTGTAACATAATTAATTTTATTAGTAAATACCTAAAATGATTTTATAATTTTTTCGTTTAACTTGCACAAAATATCTCAACAAAATTTTGTGGACAAATTTTTAAATCAAACCTATATGAAGCTTTTTTTACATATTAAATATTATATGCGCGTCTCTCGCTAAAACGTATCGTCTAAACTCGCATTTTCTCACAACAAAACGTAGATAAACTCAATTATGAAAGCTCGGAGCCGACCTCAGCGCCGCTTGAATAGAACGTAATTTTCTGCCGAGCGGCGCTTTTCAATATAACGAGTTTATATCTTGATAGCTTCGTTTCATCAACGCTCGCGCTCCGTAAAACAGCGCGAACAAATGAACGGGCGGGCGCTCCGATTTTCCCAAAAATAAAATCGGTAAACCGGTTGAATTCGAGCCTTGAACATGCTACAATAGAATATAAAACGGAGCGGCAAATCGGAATTTGAGGAGGCGCTTACAATGATACTTAACGAAGAAATTCAAGTAGTAGAGCATAATTCGGAGTGGAAACAGCAATACCTTGATGAAATAAATTACTTAAAGCAAACCCCCTGTTTGTCAGCATTGGAATATGAGCATATAGGCAGCACATCAATCCCAAACATAAAGGCGAAACCGATAGTTGATATTATTATAGGAATTAAGGATTTTCCGCCTCAAGGAGAAATCATAGAGGGACTTGAAGAAAACGGATATACCTATATGCAGGAAATGAGTGTACCCGATAGGTTGTATTTTATAAAAAGGGGACAGAAAAATTTTAATGTCCATGTGATTACTTTCCAAGGAAGCGTGTGGAATAAGGATGTTTTATTTCGGGACTACATGATAAACCATTTTGAAGAAGCACAAGAATATTCTGATTTGAAAGAAGAAATTTTAAGAAGCGGAGTTAATGATTTATTGGAGTATTCCAAAAGAAAGGCTGATTTTATTTTAAGAATATATGAAAAAATGTAGTTCCCTGCAACTTCTCATTTGTCGAGGAGATAGCAGCATAACCGGAGCATGCTACGACAAGATAAACGCCGTTTTGCGTCGTCATATACGGCGTCGCTATGACGAGGACCGCACCCGATGTACTGACCCCCAAAAGTTAGACACAAGATCAATTAGGCAACCAGTGAGGA
>JAHZIG010000046.1 GCA_019419865.1 Clostridiales bacterium
AATCCTCACTGGTTGCCTGATTGATCTTGTGTCTAACTTTTGGGGGTCAGTACAGATGGGGCGGTTATACTGCTTTTATGGTGAAAACCACAAGAAATATTATCACGAGTATAAGTACTCGAAAGAATAATTTCATCAGCAATCACCTCCTTATGTAACATAATGGAGATGAACACCCCCTTTCGTTATAAAATGGGGTGGCTAACCGCTCTTCAATTACCTCTAATCTGCTAACGATAATTATATAACATTCGACAAATCATGTCAATTTACAATTTCTTTACAACGTATTAACGTAGAAATTAGCGATTAGGAGCGCGGAAGGCTCCTATTGCCGTTTTTTACGGTCTCTGTAATGTTATAGGAATAAAGAGTATCTTTTTACGTACGCTTGGGGTTAAGCGTTAAATCGACAAATTTTACCGCCTAATCCAAATACCTACTATTCTAACGCGCACGAAAAAAACCGCCCGTAAAGGCGGAATTCGTTTTGTCTACGCATATTAAATTATTATATCAATAAATCAAATCAGCCGAGACAAATTGTTGGCGGTCATTCCCCGTCGCGGGCGTCGGCTTCATCATCGTCGTCCATATCCGGTATGTTGAAGATCGCTTCGATCTGATGGAATAATTCGTCGCTGTCATAGTCGCCTTCGTCGGCGGTCCGGGCTTCGATATCCGCCGTCTTAGAATCGCCAAGATTCCCGATCACGGTTTCAGGTTCCGAAGTATCGCCGCCTTCGTTTTCCGGAGCGTAGATAACGAGTTCCACGGATTTGGTCAAAACATCTGCATAACTATACGAAACACGCCTTTCAGATGCAAGATAATCGTTTTTGTTGTCTAACTTTATCGTAAAAATACTTGGGTAGATGCTCTCGATAACACCTTCGCGCGTAACAGTTTGCTTTCTGCCCTTCTTAGCCGTAAGTCTCACCTTATGCCCGACGTTATCAGAAAGGCTGGTTTTGATTTTGGTTATGTCATCTTGAACGTACATTGCTCAATCACCTCTTCGCAAACATTTTCATCATTATAACATATTTTTGCCAAATTGTAAAGCATTTATAACAATTTTTATATCTAAATATTAAAACTTTGTTACATTCTACTACAAAATATATTATTTCCGCCCCGCATATACCACAATATATTGTTGCGGTCTATCCCGCTATATAAGAAAATCCATACAATATGGCTTAAGTTGTCAAAAGTTAGTAACATTTAGATAAAAAAATTACCAAACAGATAAACCGTTCAAAGCCCTATAATTTACAGCGGCGCTAAAAAAGCCGAATCCGGGGCTGAGCGGATCGGCCTTTTTGTCTCAATATATTTACCGCCGGGCGCGTATGGACGCGGCGGCTCAATTAAACGGCATATTCATAAACCACATCGCGACGTTGAAGAATATCGTCACCGAACAGGTATCCAATATCGTCGATATGAGCGGCGCGGCCATAAGAGCCGGATCGAGCTTAAGCTTCTTTGCAAGAATAGGCAGAGAGCAGCCGAGCAGTTTCGCTAAAACCGTCGTAGTAACAAGGCTTATTCCCGTCACGATCGATAGGTAAACGCAGTTTTCGTTGGAATACATGATAAATATCTTGACCGTGTTTACGATCGCCAAGACTACCCCCACTATGATACCTATCCTAAACTCCTTGAATAATATTTTAAATATATCTTTAGGCTGAATCTCGTTCATCGCCAGACCGCGGATTATCATAGTCGAGCTCTGCGAACCGGCGTTACCGCCCGTACCCATCAAAAGAGGGATAAACGCCACGAGGATAGGCACGTCCACGAACGCGTTTTCATAGTTGGTTATGATAGTTCCGGTGATAGTCGAGGCCAGCATCAGGAACAACAGCCAAAGTATCCTGTTTTTTGCATTTTTAAGTACGGAAGTTTTGAGGTACGGCTCTTCGATCGGCTGTACGGCGCTCATCTTCTGGATATCCTCGGTGTACTCTTCCTGGAGTACGTCTATAGCGTCGTCGAAGGTTACGATCCCGACGAGTCGGTTTTCGGTATCGACTACGGGCAGCGAGATGAAGTCGTATTTATCAAACTTTATCGCAACTTCCTCTCTGTCGTCGTGGGTCTGCACGCTGATTATGTTCGTCTCCATTATGTCGCTTATGACCGCGTTGTATTCGGAGAGCAACATATCCTTTACCGAGACGAGCCCAAGTAACTGTTTATTATAATCCGTGACGTAACAGGTGTATATCGTCTCCTTATCGACGCCCGTCCTGCGTATCCGATCGAACGCCTGAGCGACCGTCATACCTTTTTTAAGACTCACGTACTCGGTCGTCATAATGCTTCCCGCGCTGTCTTTGGGGTACTGGAGTATCTGGTTTATATCCTTTCTGGTGACCGGATCGGTGTGACGGAGGATACGCTTGACGACGTTCGCCGGCATCTCCTCGATTATATCGACGGCGTCGTCGATAAACAGCTCGTCGAGGACCTCCTTAAGTTCTCTGTCGCTGAACGCGTCTATCAGAAGTTCCTGCTCGTCGGAGTCCATCTCGACAAAGGTCTCCGCGGCGAGCTCCTTAGGCAAGATCCTAAACAATATCGGAAGATCCTTTTCCGGCGCTTCGCCGAGCAGCAGGCCGATATCGACCGGCTCCATGGCCGTGAGCAGCTCGCGTATCTTCCCGAACTCCCTTTTTGACAGCAGAGCGGATATCTCGTCTATCTTCTCGTCAAGATCCTTGTTCTCAAACTCGGTCTTATATTCTTTGTCCAATACGGCCGTAGTTTTTGCCGTACCGTCTTGCAAGTTCTTCTTCTCTTCCATTTTCACACCTCGCAATTCCAATATATATTACGCTTATCACGCTATGATAAACGTTTGAATCGAGCCGATCCGCAAAAACGATTAAAATCGACCGGATCCCGGCATGCGGCGCGAAAGTATCGAATCGCCGCGTTACGCCGAAAGCCTAAGCGTTTCGCGTACGACTGTAATAATTATTATACCAAGACGGCGGCCGTTTGTCAAAACGTCTCCGGTTAAATTCTTATAAAATTTTATATAAAACAACGGGGCGGCTTGTATAAATAGCCGCCGCCTCGATTTAAATAACAATGTAATTTAATTTTGAATATCCTTGTACAGCTTGGTGACGAATTCCTTGTATTTGCGTCTGAAAAAGCCGTCGCTCTTCTTTTCGGTATTTTCGTCTATATGCTCCTCGACAGCTTCCTTCATAAACACTTCCTGGCTGTTGAGCTTAACAAGGTTTTTGGGTTTCATCGCATACGTCCCGTCGCTTTGAAGGACTCTCGCCTTGACGGTATCCTTAAGGCAGACGTCGAGTATATGATTTATCCTGTCCTTGATCGCCGCCGAGTATATCGGGCACCCCACCTCGACGCGCTTTTGCATGTTTCGCGTCATTATATCCGCGGAGGCGATGAACATCTTCTGATCCGCGCCGCTCCCGAACGAATATATCCTCGAATGTTCGAGGTATCTGCCGACGATACTGTATATCTTGATATTTTCGGTCAGTTTCGGTATTCCCGGAAGCAGACAGCATATTCCTCTGACGATCATCGAGATCGAGACTCCGGCCGCCGACGCCTCCTGCAACTTGCACATTATGTCGTAGTCGGTGACGGAATTTACCTTGATTACGATCTTGCCGTCCGAGCCTTTCTTGGTCTCCTCCTCGATATAATGAATTATCTGGTTTTTCATCGAGTTCGGAGCTACCCACAGATGCTCGTATTCTCCGTTTAGATTCGACACGGCCATGTTTTTGAAAAATTCCGCCGCGTCTTTACCTATATTCTGGTCGTAAGTTATCAGCGACAGGTCGGTGTACTGCTTAGCCGTCTTCTCGTTGTAATTTCCCGTGCCTATCTGAGTAATGTATTTGACCGCGCCCTTCTCGCGCTTGGTGATAAGGCAGACCTTGGAATGGACTTTGAAGTTTTCCATACCGTAGAGGATCCGGCAACCGGCTTCTTCGAGACGCTCCGACCAGTCGATATTATTCTGCTCGTCGAAACGCGCTCTGAGCTCGATCAGAACAAGCACGTCCTTGCCGTTCTCGGCGGCCGCGCAGAGATATTCGATCAGCTTCGCGTTTTTGGCGAGACGGTATATCGTGATCTTTATTGACAAAACGTCCGGATCCTGAGACGCGCGTTTCAGCATTTTCAAAAACGGCTCCATGCTCTCGAACGGATAGCTGAGCAGAACGTCCTTCATGTTCCTGCCCTCCATGACTCCCGATACGGTGAGCTGCGGATCGAACGGCTCGTAGCAGAGCCGATTTTTCTGGCTTTCGCTGAATTTGCCCTCAAGCTCGTACGCGTGTCCCATTTTTATGGGCGACCTCGATATAAAGAGGCGGTTAGGGGTTATCTCGAGCTTTTCGCATAACTTCTCGCGCAGGAAATCGGTCGGCGCCTGAGAGGTCTCGAGTCTGACCACGGCGAGCCTCTTCCTCTTTTTGAGCAGCTTTTTCATCTTGCTCCTGAAATCCTCGTTGATATCGAAGGCCTCGTCCTCCGGGTTAATGTCCGCGTTTCGCGTGGGCGAGAATATCAGCTTCTCCTTTACCTCGTACAGCTCGAATAAAACGTTCGCAAAATGCAGGATTATATCCTCGGTGTGCACGTAGCGAATATCGGCGCCGGGCAGATAGAGGATCGCCGGAAGTTTATCCGGAACGGTTATTATCCCGAGCAGAGACTTCTTCTTGGTCGCCAGCCTCGCCGCGATGCAGAGCTGTTTGTTTGAGATAAACGGGAACGGATGATGATCGTCCACTACCTGCGGCGACAGTATCGGCTGTATATAGTTCTCGAAATAGTTCTTTACGTATTTGAGATCGTCCGGCTTAAGGTCGTCTATGTTGAGATGAGACACGCCGTTGTTTTTAAGCCTTTTGCTGACCTCGTCGTATAAATGATCCTTTTTCTTATATAACGGCTCGACGGCCGCGTATATCTTAACAAGCTGGTCGATCGGAGTCATGCCAGTCTTGTTGTCTATGGTCTTTTCGTTCTCCATCGACAGGTCGAATAAACTGCCGACTCTTACCATAAAAAATTCGTCCAGATTACTGGTGAAAATAGCTATAAATTTTAATTTCTCGTAGAGCGGGACTTCGTCGCACTGCGCCTCCGCAAGGACGCGCTCGTCAAAACGCAGCCATGACAACTCCCTATTTTGCATAAACTCGCGAGTGTTTATATGTTGTTCTTTGGACTCAGACATACCAACGCTCCTTTCAAACGTTTTATTATGTATCGCCGCGTATATTTATACGCATATATTTGCATGTATATAAATATATATAAATTAGCCGTAATCAAATCCCAAGACCTCGATCGCAGGCGCCGCGCGGACTTTACATAAATTTTACATTTTCAGCGTATACCGCCGTAATTCAACAAAATTCTGTATAGCTCTATTATATACGGTAATTTTGATATTGTAAACAGGATTTATGTTAATTTTTAGTAAAATAATAACAGCATATTCGCCGCCGGTTTCGCCCGATCGGCGCGCCGGAATACTACAGAAAAATTGCTCTGCGCCGGGGGCGTATCACGGCTTCGGAGTTTGAGCGAACGGCCTAAAAACGTTTAAATTGTAACGGCTGAGTTAAATTTATAAATAATATTATAAAAATCGGAGGATAAAATGAACGGATACAATAACTGCCGCGGCTGCATAAACGGCGCCGGACGCAGGGAAAATTTAAACGACGAATTTATCTTAAACATACTCCGCTCGCTTCGCAGTCTGAGGCGCGCCGGCGGCGGAACGACCGAGACCGGATACGAGAGGGGCTCGGATATATACCGCTGCCGAATGAACCGCTGTCCGGATCCGGCGAAGAGGCTGGCCGCGAACGCGCTTTTGCCGGTCGGGTATACGCTCTATATCTGGGGCGGCGGCTGGAACGAAAACGACGACGGAGCGGGCGAGGACGCAAAGCGCCTTGGACTAAACCCAAACTGGCGCCGCTTTTTCATGTCTCAGGATAAAGACTACGACTATAACGATTACAGATACCGCCGCGGCCTGGGGCTCGATTGCAGCGGCTTTGTCGGTTGGGCGATGTACAATACGCTGTACTGCGAGAGAACAAAAAACATAGGCTACGTCGCAAGCGCTAACGCTCAGGCCGAATTTTTCAGCAAACTCGGACTCGGTACGTATACCGACAAAGCGGCGGTAAAGGACTACCGGCTCGGCGATATAATGAGCGGCGACGGGCATGTTTACATAGTCTTAAATTCATACGCCGACGGGAGCGTACTACTCGTCCATTCGTCGCCGCCCGGCGTCCAAATAAGCGGAACCGTAAGCGCGGACGGGTCTTTAGGCAGCGCCGCCGCCCGCAGAGCGGATCTTCTCATGAGCAAGTTCTATCCGACATGGTACGCGCGTTACGGAAGCAGGGTCAAAGGGATAGAATATCTAAAGAATTATTCACAGTTCAGACAACAACGTAGCAACGTAGCGATTAGGGATTAGAGAATAGCGAATAGGAAGGCAAAAACGCTTCTGTAGCGTTAAAAACGGCTTCTGTAACGTTATAGGAAAACAGAGTATTCCCTTTCAGCAGGCAAAGCCGTCGGGCATTAAAGAAAGAAGTTTCATCTTCTATTCTCTATTCGCTAATCTCTAATCTCTACGTTCGCTCCCCATTCTTCCCCATAAACTCCCCATGAAAAACAGCGTTTTTACGGCGTTTGAGCTGTTCGTGGTGAAAATGGGGTGGGGTTTTCCTATTCTTTTATAATATTTTTATTTATATTATATATTTATATATTTTTTATGGCTCTGTCACAACAAATGGTTGATTTTTGACGAGAAATAGCGTATAATAA
>JAHZIG010000047.1 GCA_019419865.1 Clostridiales bacterium
TATATCACAAAATCCTTGAGGTTGGAATGCCAACTTTTATTATACAGGATCAAACTTCGTGACCTGAAGTATAGCGCTCGGTTGGATTATCATAAAGTTGATGTCCGCGCCGGTCGTAGCCGTCTTAGAATAGCCCCAAGCGGTCTTGCCGTCGTTTAACGTTATCTGAGTATAGAATCTCGACTTAGGCACGTAGGTGATCGGCATATCGTTGTAGCCCGCGAGCACGGTGTTGACCGTACCGTCCGAACCCCACTGCCTGCTGAGCGCCGAATTGAGTACCGGCTTTAGGTCGCTGCTCACATAAAGCCTGCGCCCCTCTACCGGGACTTCCTTTTCGTCCATAGCACGGCAGCCCTCGTCGATCGCCGCGAGTATGCTGTCCTTAGCGAGCTTCGCCGCCGTAGTCGTGAGTATACCCGTCGCGGACGCGTACTTTGCAAACCTGTATGCGTCAAGCTCCGGACTTACCCAGTCTCTTACGAACCTGCCCGTGACCGCGCCGAAGGTCATACCGAGCGTCTCCTCGTTGTCCATACGGTCGATAGAGATCTCTTTACCTCTCTCCTCGCTCAAGGTCATCGTCTCCCACGACGCGGTAACGTCGCCCTTAGGATAGCCGTCTTCCCTGCTGTAGTCGCCGAGTCCGGTCGTCGATACCTTAAGTACCTTTACCTCGTTGACGCCTGTAAAATCTAACTGCGTCGCGCTGTCCATGCCTTCGGTCACCGACGTACGCTTGTATATGTCGTCGATCACAGGCACGAACTTTTCAGCTAATGTAATGCTGTTTGCCATTTTCTCTCAACTCCTTAAAATTGATTTATATTAATTTAATTATCTTTTCCAAGTCCCAAAATCGCGCGAGCCTTGCTTATGATGACGTCCGTCTTATCGGCCGCCTTAGTCTCGCCGCCCTGTTCTCCAGCTCTCACACCCGCGCCCTGATTCTTGTGTTCCTCCACGTTGAACAAGTACGCGTCGCTCTTCTTAAGCTCGCTTAAGTCGAAGCCTTTAAGGTTACCCTTATCGTCGAGGGTTATGTTGTCCATGTCGATAAGCGCCTTGATCGCCTTAGCGTTGCGCCCGTTCTCCCGCCTTATCGCTTCGTCTACGGCCGCGTTCTTCTTTAGCTCGTATATGTCGCTGTTGTACTTATCCTCCCAGTCCTTGACCTGTTTCTTGAGTCCCTCGACGTCCGCGCCCTCGAAGGCCTTAAGGTCCTTCTTAAGCCCGGCTATGGACTGGTTGGCGACCGTCAGCTCGTTCGCCTTGCCGTCGTACTTTTCCTTAGAGACGTAAGCCCCGCCGGACAGATCGGCCAGCTCGATACCCTTGCCCTTTACCGCCTTTTCAAACTCCGCGTAGCTCAGTTGTCCGTCGCCGAACAGCTCTTTTAATGCTTCCATTTTCTCTTACCTCCTGATTTTGAGCATAAAAAACAAGCAGTTTTAAGACTTACTCGGGTCTTTGTTCTGTTTTGATCTCAAGTTCGTCTACCGCTATCGATAGGTTGAGTGAGTCGACCGAACCCGGCCGTACGTACATCGTAGCGCTCATAACGTCCGGTATCTTCAGCCCGTCCACAAACACCGTTTTGGCTCCGCCTTTGTTTACGATCTGTACCTTTGCCATTTAAATTACCCCCTTTTTGGCATAAAAAAACCGCCTGCATTTTGCAAAGCGGTATGTTTATTTAGTTTTCGGCTCCGGCCTGGTACGCGTTACGCAAGAGGCGCGCCGGAACCTGTCTCATTTGCTTAATTTCACAAGCGGTTAATCGTCTTGATAATATTCGCACGCCTTACAAATGGCGGCCTCTTCCTCAAACGGTCGAAGTCCCGGCATATAGTATTCAGGTGCGCTTTCACATGCGGACATACATCTTTCAAAACAATCGTCCATATATATAACTTTATTATCGATCGGACAAGTAACCGGATAATTTGTATCATATGCCATGCTTTTTTAATACCCCCATAATCATTTTACTTTCGTCTTTAAACTGTTCTTTTTTAAACGCCGTCCTAATAAACTTATTGTTTTCGTCTTTAACGTTAACATATGCGGCGCCATCTTCGCTGTAATAGTTCTCATATTCTCCTTGCCAAACAGTGTGCGACATTTTTGCGTTTTTAACAAACGCCTTAGCCTCTTCCTCAGTTACTTTATGTTCGCTCTCTGCATTGACATGATGATCGTCAAAGCCAAGCTCCGATATATCAATCTCTTTAGGCGGTATATGTATATCGCCTCTTACGCCTCTTTCTTTTAACTCCGTTGCGCACTCATAGGCTTTCCTATCGGCTTTAGGATTCTCGCCCTTATACCTGTAAAAGCCTTTTGTGTCCGTCCACCACTCATCATCAGTGTACTTCTTTTCCTGCCACATGTCAAGCGTCTCCGGCACGTTTTCTTTACCCAAACGCTTCTTGTACCGCTCGTACTGCTCTTCGTCGGCTCTTCTGTTCTTAAGCTTCTTGACCTTGAGCGCTTCCTCCGGGTCGCTTTCGACATATTTCTTGTACCATTCGGGATAAGTCATATCCTCCGGCACGTAATATATCTTGCCGTCCGCGTTTCTCGCTACCCTCTCTCCCGGCTCGAACATATCCTCGTAGCCCGTGAGCGGAACCGTCGTAGTCCTGCACCTACAGTGAAACGGCGGGCAATTTACGCCGATCACCGCGTCTTTGCGGCTGAAGACTTTGCCGTCCATACTTCTGCATATCTCGCTGGTCTTATAGTCCAGCGTCGCGATTATCTTGTATTCGTCTACGCCCGTCTCTTCGTATGATTTCAGCGTCGCCGCCTCGATAAAGAACGCGCTCTCGGTCTGTATCAGCCGCTCGGCCTGACCCTCCGCGAGGTCGAAATCTTTTTCAAGCGACCTTGCCAGCTTCCTCTGTGAATCGCCGCTGATCAGCGACCTTGAAAGCGTCTTACTGAGCCTGTTTACAAACTCCGGACCGTATTTCTCTCGTATCCGCTTGCCAAAGCTCAGACCGTCGTCGGCCCAGGGCTTTAGCATTATATTCTCGATAGCCTGAGTATTGAGCGCCGTAAACTCCGCGCCTATGCCGGATCCCTTTTGTATTTCATATATCGCCTGATAATACGTATCCGAATAGAGACCGCTCAGAAGCTCGTTTATTCCCTTTTCCTCGCTGTTCATAAGCAAGGCGACATAATATTCGATTTGAAGCTCCATAGCCTCTAAACGGCGAATATGGACCCTTGCGCTCGCGTTCTCAAGCTCTTTCATATACTTTCTTGCAAGCCCCGCGTCTGAGGCGCGTTCTATGTACTGCTCGACCGTCCATTTAAACTCTTCGAGTTCCTCGTTGTCGAGCATACGCTTAGCCTCCGCAAGGGATACCTCGTTATTCTCCGCCAAACGATTATACCATTTGGCAAGGTCTTTCTCGAGGTCTGAGCGTATCTGTCTGTATACCTTTCCAAGCTCTTTTACGTATTCGTCGGCTTTCTTATACTGCGCGTCCTTGAGCATAGCGAACCGGTTAGCCCAATACTCCGCGTTGTTATTCGGCATTGTTATCACCGCTCTCGGCGTTATCTTCGCCCTCTCCGGTTCCGAAGTAGTTAGCGTTTACGCGTTCGTCCAGCTTTTTCTCCCGCTGTTTTTCTTCTTCCTCGATCCGGTCAAGCTCTTCGTTTACGTCGGTAACGAACGGGTGTTTCTCTAACAAGGTGCGTTTTGAAAGATCGCCTTGCGACTGAACTATCATTTGGACTTGTTCCAGGTCGTTGGTTATCTCCGAGTAGTTGAGGTTTACTACTATCAGCCCGCTGTCGAACGCAGTATTATTTCGCCTGTTGTAGTCGTATGTCAGGAACCAGAATAGTTCCTTTATCGCCCGCTTGAGTCTGGGCGCCATCTTGCCCGCCTTGAGCCTTAAGCCCGAATATCTGAATTTCAGGCTTGTCCCCGACGGAGCCGTACCCAACGTATCGTTATCGAAGTCTACGCCCATACCGAAATGGTATATATCCCGCCTCAGCATTTTTAAAAGCTCTATCCTGCCGGTTAGCGACAAGTCCACCTGATGAGCGGCTATGTTCCCGCCCGCGTCGTTTATGCTGACCGCCTTGTTTATCTGAAGCAACCGCGCTATGGCCGAAGCGGTCTCGCCGCCGTAGCCTTGTATCACCCAGTAGAGGTCTACAAGATCGAGCAGGGTGTTGGTCCCCTCGCTCGAGATCATATCGTACGCGTCTATCAAACCCTTGTTAAGCTGTAGGTCCGTCGTTCCCAGACTGTTGTTTTCGAGTATGACGAACGGGATCCTGCCCCATGAGTTCGGCAGTCTGCTCTTTTCCGCGCCGTTTAGGAAAGACACGTCCCAAAAATGCGGCGCAGGATTGACCGGCACGTCCGGATCCGGGATAAACACGTCCTTTTCCTTTTCTATGTAGTAGGTAACCTTATCCTTAGTCCACCATTCGACCCGCCGCCTTAAGTATTTATCGCCGCCTTTTATAACGGTCATTGTGTAATACCTGATCAGCTCGACCAGTTCCTGCTGAAAGGCGCTGTCGTATATCGGTATTATCTCTTCCATCGGCACGATACAATATTTGAGGTTAAAGTCCTGATCGTAATAGACGTGGACGCACTCGGCGCCCTTGTTCGACGCGCCCGTTATCCAGTCCTGAAGCATGACGTTAAACTCTTCGTCCGCCGTCTCGGTCACAAAGTCCTCGTACGCTTTAAGCTCGCCGCCGTCCGCCGCGCCCTTGACCGTAAACGTCGGTTCCTTGCCCGCTATATACGCGGTCTTTTGGTCTACAAGGTTGGTGTGGAACGTGTTTATATTATGGTGGTTGCTTCGGTTTGGGTTCTTGAGCTTTCGCCGCCTCGTGTTCTCTTCGCCGTCCGCCTCTTCGACTTCCTCGATCACGCTTTCGTCGTAGGCCTTGTTTAGGCTGTCGTGTTCGGTCGCGTAATACCGCGCCCCCTCGAATATGCGTTTCTTCTTAGCGCTTACGGCGTCCTCGTTTAGTATATATTTAATCAGCTCGCTCTCGCTCATCTTTCCCGCGCGCGATAGTTTCGCGTTGATTATATCCGTCATAGTAAGCATTATCTTACCCTCACATTCCTCATATCGTACTCGCGGCTGTAGCGCACCGCGTCTATGCTGTGGTTATCCTTATCCGGGAACCTCGCTATCAGCTTTCCGTTTCGGTCGCGTTCGAGTTCGTACTTGCTGAACTCTTCCGCCGTCTCCGGACATCTGACCGGGTCTATGATTATCTTGTTTAGGTCTTGAAGCCACTTGGTCCCATACTCCACGCTGTCCGGACCCTTTCTCGCGCCTATAGCCCTTATACCCAAGTCGTTGAGCTCGGCTATGCTCTTAGGCTCCGCGCTGTCGCATACCACAAGCGAATTGCTCTTGTTCTCCGCCCTGATAAGCTCCGCCGCCTTTCGGTTGCTAAGCCCCGTCTTATGGATCTCGTAGAATATATACAGCCTGCGCCGCCGCTTGTCGTAGTGGTTGACCGTGTAATGGAGCGGATCGGACGCAAAGCCCCAGTCGAGACCCCGCGCTATCCTGTCGAAGCCGCTTATCTCTTCGTCGCTTATCCGGCGCAGTTCAAGGTTGTTGAACACCTCGCCGCCGGTTCCGGTTACCTCGCCCAGATATTCGTGTCTGTAGCTGTCCGGACGCGTCCGCTTAAGTTCTTCCGCCTCGAGTATGAAGTCGCCCCCAAGCCATTCGCTCGGCGCGTCCAAATACGTGCTCTTATGTACCAGCTTCCTTTTCTGCTCGACCGCCGCCTCGCGGTTTACCCAGTTCCTCTGACTGATCGGCGGGTTATACGTATACAAAACGACGAAGTTATCCCCGCCGCGCATAAGCGACTGGTTGATAGTCCTTATCTCTTCTATGCCCTTGAACTCGGTGACTTCCTCGTACCAGATATACTTGATATATCCTTTGGATACCTTTATCGACTTAAGCTTTTGCGGTTCGTCGGCGCCCCTGAACAATATCTTTTGCCCGGTCTTTTTATACGCGATCTCAAGCGGCGCGGTCTTTATCCTGAACATATCTGTTATGCCGAGCTTGTCGAGCGTCCAGAGTATCTGCTCGTATACGCTGTCGCGCAGGTGCAAGCCTATCTTGCGCATGACGACCGCATTGGCTCTTTCGTCCGAGAGCAGTCCTAAAACGATCTCCGTTCCCGCGAACGTAGATTTCATACTCCCCCTGCCGCCGCCGAGCCAGTAATGAGTATATTCGCCGCGCTGAATAGACTTATGCACAGAGTAGAACGCCGGAGCTATGA
>JAHZIG010000048.1 GCA_019419865.1 Clostridiales bacterium
TGGTATACAAAGATTTTTGTTATTTCAACTGTCTACTTGACAGGGATCTGTGCACGCGGCCTTGCCTGTTTAAATTTACGGGAGATGATTATAATGGCGGAGAAAGATTTTAAAGAAAATTTTGAGGATCTATCGGAAGAGATCAGGATAGCCGGGGTCGTAAAGGAATCGATCGTCGACGGTCCGGGAATAAGATACGTCGTCTTTGTGCAGGGATGCCCGCACGGCTGCGAGGGCTGTCATAACCCTGCCACCCACGATTTCAGCGGCGGGTACGACGTTACGCTCTCGAAAATTTTCGAGGATTTTAAAAAGAATCCGCTCCTGAGCGGCGTCACGTTTTCGGGCGGCGAACCGTTTTGTAAGGCGGACAAGCTTTTAAAGCTCGGACGAATGATAAAAGCCCTCGGAAAAAGTATAGTTGTATATTCGGGTTACACCTTTGAAGAGCTTATGAAAAAGGCGGAAGAGGACGAAAACATAATAGATCTGCTTAAAATTTCCGATATACTCATAGACGGGCGATTCGAGCTTAAGCTGAAAAGTTTGAGTTTGAGGTTCAGAGGCAGTTCAAACCAGCGCGTTATCGACCTGAAAAAGACGTTTGAAAACTATTCTAACGGCGATAAGACTGTAGCTTTATATGAATTTTCGGATTGATCTCGCTTGATCGCGAGAAATTTATAAATTGAATACAACCGACGTTTTATACAAAAAATTGAGCTTAAGTTTGTGGTAAATTAACGTATAATTTGAAGTGTGAATATGTTATTATAAATACATAAAAGAAAAAGAGTATAAAAGTATGTCGTTGTTCGGGAATTTTTATCTGTTTTGTTTTGTAAAACGCGGGAGGTCAAGTCTATGAAAATAAGAATAATAGCGGGAATACTAATAGGTTGCTTATGTTTATCGATCGCGGGATTCGCTTACGCTGACGAGACTGTTGAGGTAGACGACAGTAAAGCGAAAGAGACGCTTGACAAATATAGAGTGATCGACACGTCGCTATATGATGACGAAACGTATATCACAAGAAACGACGGGCTTTCTATTATTTTGCGGGCTATAGGAACTACTAACAATATCTCGATAGAGAGCTATTCAGGTAAGCATAGTAAAATTACCCGTATTGATGAATATTATAATACTGACGAGGCGTTTACAGACTTTATTATTAATTATTTAAATACATGCAAGTTTACGTGGGAGTCTGAAATTTATTCCGGCGATTATGTCTCGTATGCGCTATGCTATACTGATATTGTCAACGGCGAAATAAATACAGGCGAAGGAATAGCGTTTAATGATTTAAGACCGATAACTGCGAACGAAACCCTTGCTTTTATGGTAAGATGCCTTGATAATAGGGACGTAGATATGGATATATATAATCTGGAAGATACATTTAAAAGGGCTGAAGATTTGGGATTGATCAAAGAAACGGACGCGGTTTATTCTAATCCCGACGACCAGATAGCGCCCGACGACTTTTTCGTATTAGCAAATAGGTTTATACATCAAAAGAGATATTTGTATTTTGATAGAGAGAAAGCTGAGTACCGCCACGATTTAGAAGGAAGTATGACATATCTCGATTATTTAGATGAAACATTTGATTTAGGCGTAGAACTGGACACTTAAAATTAAAATTGATTGTTCGGCTGCGGTAGCCGCCGCTTATCGCAGCCGGATAGCCGCAAACCGGACAAGCGTAAGCAACGAGACGAATACGACGTACGACGCGATGGGAAGAGTTTCTACAGTCAGCGGTAAGATAGACGATTTAGATGGCGTTCTGCAGTATATCAAGCTCTATACGCAAACGATTTGATTATTTGATAGAAACATTTACTCACTCGAATTCTATAATAAGAAAAATCTATTTCATATCAGTAGGGGAGCAAGCGTTGATAATTTTAGATTAAGGAGAGCAAAATGGTTTTAAAAAGATTTTTTTCGGGTTTATTCATATTGATAATAATATTTTTGATACCATCTTGTGAAAATAGGAGTAACGAATATGTTTTAGAAGGGAATAGTATCGGAAATCTTGAGGGAGACGGTTTGGTAGCCTCTGATGGAAGTAATTTATACTTTGTCGAGACGCAAGGCAATACGTCATATTTGTTTAAATCTAAGTTAAACTTGAAGAAAAAGACTAAGATAAGCGATTCAATAGGCTTTTGCCTAAATGTCAAAGACAATAAAATATTTTATATTGATACGCAGAATAAAATTTGTGTGATGAATACTGACGGTACGGAAAATGAAATTATATTTGCTCACAATGTAAATTTTATTTATGTGTATAAAGATAGACTTTATGCAATAGTTTCGCCTAATAACACAGACGAGTTATGGAGCCGGAGAAAATATAATTTGATTTCCATGAGTTTAACTGGAGACGATATGAAAATATTGACAGATAAGCCTGTTTGGAAAATCTATATTGAGGATGATCAGATATATTATGTCTATTATACAGATTCTCCAAGAGTGGGACATTTTCAAAGGATGGGATTAAATGGTGAAAACGATGTGAATGTAAAAGATACAACAGATAACATTTCCAATTTCTCTGTTTTGGATAATTATTTATATTATTCCTGCGATGTAGGCATAATTAAAAAATGCGATTTGCAAAGCGGAGAGTGTAAGGAGATAAAGGCGTCTCAGACGACGTCTACAGAGAATCTAATAAATTTTAATCAGAACCTTGTCGTTTACTTAGGTTTAGACTATTTGCATCATATAATCGATCTTGAAGAAGAATCCGAAATAGAAGCCGTTCGCCTTTTAAAGGATTCAAATATATTAATAAACGGCGTCAGACATATAACGAGCGTATATTTCGTAGGCGATACTTTGTATTATTATGTTGAAGGGGAGCTTAATATGAAAAAAATTCTATAGCGGAGCCTAAAGGAAGGCAAGATAAACATATCCCGGGAACAAATAAATTTAAACAACAAAAGGCAAACGGGAAAAATCCAAGTATTTTAACAGAGAATCCAAATGAATTATTTCAAGGAAGATATGGATATAGACAAATCGAGGGTAAAATTTATAAAATATAATTTAATGATAGCGGCCATAAGTATACTGATCATATGCGTTGTAGGTATATTAATCACAAAGTTCTATTCATATCACGAAGTAATGGACTATTCCGATATAATAAGAATACAGTATAGTCAGTATCTTGGTGAATATAAAGTAATTGAGTATTTTGAATCTGAAGAAATAAAAATGATTTCACAGAAAATACAACTAATCGACCGCGGGGACGTTTTTATTGACGGAAAACAGAGCGATAGGAGCGTCCTACGCATTACGCCTACAATGCCGAGGGGATGTATGCATCCATGATAAAGACGAACACGGACGAATTCGAAGAGACGCTGTACGAGTATGACTTAAGCGGTATCATAATAAATGACGCTCTGAGCTGCAAGTTATATATACTGATGTGTATCGAGAAGCCCGCAATCAAACGCCGCCTTTTGGGATGAGAAATAATTATTAAAATTATGAAAAAATGGATTGACTATTGTAATGTTTTATATTAAAATTGTAATATAAAAATAATACATATAATTTTTTATACATCAATTTATATTTGGAGGTATGGTCTGATGTTTAACAACATTCCGGAAGTTAAATTAGGTATCGTTGCGGTAAGCCGCGACTGTTTCCCGATTGAACTCAGTGAAAAAAGAAGAAAAGCGGTTGTAGAAGCCTGTAAAGCAAAGAACATAGATATCTATGAGGCGGCTGTGACCGTAGAGAATGAGATCGATATGCTGAAAGCCGTTGACGAGGTCAAAAACGCCGGCGTTAACGCGCTCGTTATATATCTTGGCAACTTTGGCCCCGAGGGTCCCGAGACGTATATTTGTAAGAACTTCGACGGTCCTTGCATGTTCGTAGCGGCCGCCGAGGAGACCCAGGAAGATCTTATAGACGGCAGAGGAGACGCTTACTGCGGTATGCTGAACGCGTCGTATAACCTTGCTCTTAAGAATCTTAAGGCTTACATACCCGATTATCCCGTAGGTCTGCCCGACGAGGTTGCGGACATGATAGGCGAGTTCGAGTCGTTCGCACGCGCTATAATCGGCCTCAGCTCGTTAAAGGTTATTACTTTCGGACCGCGTCCGTACGATTTCTTAGCTTGTAACGCTCCTATCAAACCTCTGTTTGATTTAGGTATCAACGTACAGGAGAACTCGGAACTCGACCTTTTGGCGTCGTTTAACGCTCATAAGGACGACGAGAGGATCCCGGACGTTATTGCCGATATGGAAAATGAATTGGGCGACGGAAACTGCTATCCCGGAATCCTGCCTAAGCTCGCTCAGTATGAGATCACTTTGCTCGACTGGTACGAGGCAAACAAGGGCGCGAGCAAATACGTCGTATTCGCTAATAAGTGCTGGCCTGCGTTCCAGACGCAGTTTGGCTTCTGCCCCTGCTTTGTAAATTCGAGACTCACCGCAAAGGGTATCCCGGTAGCGTGCGAGACCGATATATACGGAGCCGTTACAGAATACATAATCGCGTGCGCGACGGGTATCGCTCCGACATTGCTCGATATCAACAATTCGGTTCCGAAGGATATGTTCGAGGCTAATCCGGACAAGTTCGCGGGATATACGTTAAAGGATACGTTCATGGGCTTCCACTGCGGAAACACGGCGTCCTCGTTGCTTAAGGATTACGCGCTCAAATATCAGCTTATCCAGAAGAGAACCTTGGAGCCGGATCTTCCCGAGCCGGACGTATCGAGAGGTACGCTCGAAGGTCCTATCCGCGCGGGTGAAGTTACTTTGTTCAGACTTCAGAGCACGGCCGACGGCAAGCTCAGAAGCTATATCGCCGAGGGCAAGATCGTCGACGTTGATCCCAAATCGTTCGGAAGTATTGCGGTATTCGCTGTTGAAGAGATGGGAAGATTCTACAGAAACGTGCTTATCGCTAAGAATTACCCGCATCACGCAGGCGTTGCGTTCAAACATTCGGGTAAGGTTCTGTACGACATTGTGAAATACTTGGGAGTACAGGATATTGAATTCAATCGTCCGAAAGGCTGCCTGTATGAAGGCGAGAATCCGTTTGCCAATTAATTTGGTATAACAGGAATTGAATAAAAAATATTATA
>JAHZIG010000049.1 GCA_019419865.1 Clostridiales bacterium
TCGGGATTTGACAAGCTCGTCCAACTTTTCAAGCTGTTGTTTTCGTTTGGCGATTAGATCGCCGACTTTATCCAGCACTGCCGCAATTTTGCGTTGTTCCTCAAGAGGGGGGAGAGGGCAGTTTTCGTTCAAATATGATTTTACTTGTAAGTTGCGAATACCAGTGGTTTTATTTTGAAGTAAGTCTGTTTTACCCGAAGAGTGAAGATTCCACATAAAATAAAACACATATCTTGGAATAGCTATCGTTTGATTTACTCGCATTGCTTGAGTAAAATTGTTGCATAAATATATAGAATCTTCAATAGCTTCATCACAAAACACAACCCGGCCAACCGGTGTTTTTGCTGTTCCACCTGATTTTTCTAAAATGATGTCGCCATAATGGAGCCTTTTCTTTTCCACTTTGGATTGATTGATACTGCGTATCACCACATCATCATAATTGATTCTACCTTCTTGTGTAAAATTAGTAGTCCGCAATACTTTAGCGCCGTTTTCATTTTCGGCACATTTGCTACCCCATTCGCCAGCGATTTGGCTTTCAAAAACATCCCCTAATCTCGCCATCATAACATCTCCTCCAATTCCGCCAGCCCCGCTGTGATCTCATCCTCAAGCTTATGCAGATCCGCTATGATCTCCTCCGTCGGCGGGTATTCGACCGGTACGTACTCTATCTCTTTATACTTATTGACGGACAGATCGTAGCCGTTATCGACGATCTCCTGTTTGGGCACAAGAAAACTCTGCTCTGTGCGTTTGCGGTCGGCTTCCCGTTCCAAATTGTGAAACCGGTCGATAATGTCCGGGATGTCGTTCTCCGCGATCTCGCCGCGCTTATCGTCCAGGCTGTACCCGTCGGCTTTCATATCGTAAAACCAGACGTTTTCCGTACCGCCCGCGCCGGTCTTTGTGAATATCAATACGGCGGTGGAAACTCCGGCGTAAGGTTTAAACACGCCGGACGGCATAGATATGACCGCCCTCAACTGATGATTTTCTACCAATTCTTTCCGTATCGATTTATGCGCTTTGGAAGAACCGAACAATACGCCGTCCGGCACGATGCAGGCGCAGCGGCCGCCCTTTTTCAACATTCTCAGAAACAGCGCCAAAAACAACAATTCCGTCTTCTTGGTGTTCGTAACGGCCTTTAGATCCTCGTTGATACTTTCGGCGTCGACCGTTCCCTTGAACGGAGGATTGGCCAGGCAAACCGTGTATTTATCGCTTATCCGGTTCTGCTTGGAAACGCTGTCTTTATAGTCTATCTCCGGTCGGGTTATAGAGTGGAGCATCATATTCATAGCCGAGAGCCGCAGCATGGTGCGGTCGGTGTCAAAGCCGGCGAACATAGGACCGGCAAAGCGCTCCCACTGCTCGCTTGTCATAGTATCCTCGTAGCGTTTTCGAACATATTCCGCGGCCGCCACCAGAAAGCCCGCCGTGCCGCAGGCTGGGTCGCAAATAACGTCGTCCGGGGTCGGCTGCAAAAGCTCGACCATCATCTTAATAATATGGCGCGGCGTGCGGAATTGGCCGTTCTGACCGGCGGTAGACAGCTTGCCCAGCATATATTCATACAGATCGCCCTGCATATCCAGATCGGAAATATCGTGTTCATACATATCGTCCAGCCCGGTTATGATCTTTTGCAATACTTGAGGCGTAGGGATCAGAAACATGGCGTCGCTCATATACCTCGCAAAAGCGGCGTCGTTCTCCTCGTCGCCGGAATCGTCGGCGATTTCGATCAGCACTCCCTGCTCCGTAAAGTCCGGCAAGCGTCCGTATTTCATGTTTTTGATAGCGGGAAACACCCGCTGAGAGATCACGTCGTAAATATCGCGCGGATCGTTATTCTTGAACTTACTCCACCGCATCGACTGTCCGATATCGGACTGGGGAAATATCTTATCCATCTTCTCGCCGGTCATGTTTTCAAATTCTTCAGTTTCAAGTTCTTTTTCGTCCAGAGAACGGATAAACATCAAATATGTCAGCTGTTCGATCACCGTCAAAGGATTCGTGATACCGCCGGCCCAGATGTCCGTCCAAATCTTATCCACTTTATTTTTTATTGCGCCTGTAATCATGCGTCTTCTCCTCCGTTTATATTATCAATTAGCCGTTTGCCCATAGTTTTATCAAATTCCAATACCGCGCCGTCGATCCGCGCGATCCTGTCGTCGTCTATCTTATCGATCTCGGTATATCCCAACGAGGAATACAACTCAAGTTTCGAAATATCTATATTAACGAATATCTCGCTCATACCGAACTTTTTCGCGTCGTCCTCCAGCAATTTTATAAGCGTCGTCCGCAACGCGAGCGCGTTTTCAGCGTCGTCGACCGATACGTATTTTATATACGCCGTTTGATCGTCGTACTTCCGCGCTGAAGCGCTACCGTAACATTTACCGTCCTTAATAATAAAACGAACTCCGCCTCTTCTTGGGAATCCGTATCCGCCGCGCTCCGATTCGCTTGGCGCGTAAAATTCATAACTGTCGTCGGATCTCCAATATTCCGCAAAAATAACCGCGCCTTTATCTCGGATCTTCCTTAAGAATTCCTCCGGAAAATACATCTTAGAGATCAGATACGCAGGTTCCGTAAAAGGCGAGATCTCGTCGGTGAGAAGAATTTCGCCCAAATACCTGCCGCCTGCCAAGATACGCAGCGCCGCATACTCGCCCCTCGCGATCCCGAGAGCGTCCCTTTTCATCCGCTCGTATTCGGACTCGTATGCGAAGTAATGGGCGTGCCAGCCGCTGAAATATACTGTGAATTCGTCGCCGAATTCTATAAATAGATTTTCATCCCGATATGGATTAACTATTTCCAACATCGATTCAGCGTCCTCTAAATAGTCGTAGTCCGCCTCGGCGTTTGTATGTTCGATAATTTCATATTCGCCAAAAATCGTTTTTACATCAGCCTTTTTCTCAAAAGGACGGATCGGACGAGATAAGTATTCGTCCGGCATTTTATTTTCAGCGCCCATGACCGCGCCCCCTCTAATTTAATTTACAAGTTCGATCGTATACCGTGAAAATTGTCTACGCGGCTATCGATCCACGCCCCGTTACTATAACTCTCCGTCTTATTTCCTTGACAGCTGAGCCGAGCGCTCGTTCGCATGCGCGGCTTCGGAAGTATCTCCGGCTTATCGTATGTTATTTTATACCAAGTATCCTAAGAGTTAGATTATCTTTCTTTCCATTGTAATATTTATCTAAAACCATCTGAAAAATTTCCAACGAGTCCGTCGCCGCGTCAAATAAAGTCATAGACGATTTTAATTTTTTATCATCCGGACGCCCCATCACTTCCACCGCGTCATTTGTGTCGAGAGATAGCAAAGCCTCGCAAATTTCGATAAGGCGTTTGCTAAGTATAGGATCCGCCAGATACGCTTTTGCTTCATCTATATTCTGGATACCGTAATACTCGGACATAGCGCTGCGCCCGAGTCCCTTGATCTGCGGGAAAATATACCATATCCAATGACTCGCTTTTTCCCATTTTTGATTTCAGACAACGCTTGCTGATAACTCGATCGCTGCGCCTCGATAAACCTCGATATATCATAATTCATTATATATCCCTCCATCTATCGTCAACAAATATAGAAATACGTTTACTATTTATGATCCGAAAACGCTGTTTCCGCTATATATTTAAATTCTTTGGAATACGCAATTCAGGCTAACGCATCCCGCAAACGCGTCTTTCTCGGCAGTCGCTCTACTCATGGGCGGCTCGCTCGGGAATCCCGACATTTTCATGTTCTACAGCGAGAACTACACCGGAATTTTTTCATAATTGCTCTATTGCCTATAAAGCTCCGCAACCGTCTCCACATGGCACGACAGGCTCTGATTGATGTCAGATATTTGCCGATTTTTTAATACATTTTAGATTGTTCGCGGGAACATATCCAAATCGAAATATACCTATTATCTATTATACCGCCTAAACCTCGCTTGTCAATGGGAATAGGTCAATTTTAAAAAAACGACTACTATATAATGTCAACAGACTTTGGGTAAAAAGCTATCCGTTGTCTCATCCATAACACATCTTTTACGGGAATTACTCGACCTTGACTTATCCTCTGTTAAAAGCCATGCACTCAAGGTAAATAAAACTATGAACCAAAAAGCCATCAGTCCTATATGTACGGTCTATGTTCCTACTGATTTTGATACAAGAGAAAAAGCCCTCTCCGGGGCAAAAGCCGCCGAAAAAGGCTTGAAATAAGGGTTTCCGAGGTCATGCGCTGACTTGGGAAGTCCTTGTTTTATGTGTTCAATTGTTATGCTGCCGCTCGGTAATGTGGCGAAGTGACAGCCTTGCGGTGTAGCGATTTTGGAATAATTAAAATGTGGAGCAAAATTAAAAGGTTCAATCTGCAAGAAGCTCTTTCAGCGTTTTTCCTTCAGCATCTTTCCAGAGTGCATTTCCGCTCAAAGACGCACCGCCAACAAATCCAGCTGCTGATGAGGGACTGGAAAACAGTACATCAGCTGTTAAGATCCCATCGTTGTCAATCTTGTCCTCATATTTCTTACGGTCCTTTATGGCTCTTTCAGGGCAGCTCTTCGTCATAGTAGGATTGATTATGCTGCCTTTCAGCACAACAAATCCATCGCTTGTTCTTTTGC
>JAHZIG010000005.1 GCA_019419865.1 Clostridiales bacterium
CAATCCTCACTGGTTGCCTGATTGATCTTGTGTCTAACTTTTGGGGGTCAGTACACAAAACCCAAAAGCGGCGGCTATATACAGTCGATGTTTAAGGATAACCGTAAACAGTTCCCTTTCTGCTTATATTATACAATAAAATTTTTGAATCGTCAAGTAAAAATGAAACGCGGGGTTTGTAAATAAATTGTAAATTGACATAATTTGTTGAATAATATATAATTATCGTTAGCAGATTAGAGGTAATTGAAGAGCGGTTAGCCATCTCCTGTGTTGCAACGGCAACGGAAAGGAGGTGAAGCTTATGTGGAATCCATTATTTTTTAAGATAGTGGTCGCTGTTATCATATTTTTGGTAATAGTATCACAAAGAGCGATATAACCGCCCTCTGCCAAGAGCGATTATATAGATTATTATAACCATTTTGGCTAACCGCAAAGCGGTTTACCTCTTTTCTGCTTATATTATACAATAAAATTTCTAAATAGTCAACATAGGATTTTAGGTAACAGGATAATTATGAAACTTGGACTAATACAAACTAAACAGAATATACTATATGATTTTGCGTATCCTCATGAATTTTCCGCGGAGGAGCGGCTGCGGCTCTCGGAAGAGATGGTCGAGCAGAATATACGGCTTATAAACGAGGCCGTATCCGGCGGCGCCGATCTGATATTGACGTCGGAGGCGATCAATTTTACCGGGACGCCGGTAGATAGGGAGACGTTTGATATAATCCCGGAATACGACGAGGGCGGCGGCGTTATAAAGCGGCTCAGGGATATATCGGCAAAGACCGGTTCGGCGATAGTCGCGGGGCTGTATAACAAGCGCGGCGGCAAGGCGTATAACTCCGCCGTATATATAGACCGCGGCGGTTCGGTTTTGGAGATCTACGATAAAAATAACTTGGCGGGAGACGAGAATATAGCGCTCACGCCGGGAACCGAGCAGAAAGTATTCGATACCGAGTTCGGGCGGATCGCGCTTTTGATCTGCTGGGATATGCAGCAGCCCGAATTCGTAAAACAGGCCGCAGAGCTGGGCGCGGAGCTGATCCTGTGCCCGACCTGGGGCTGGGAGATGCAGTACGGACTAAAACGGGCGACCGAAAATAACGCGAATATAGCCGTCGCGATGGGCGTTCCGTACGGAAGCCCGATAGAAGGCGTAAGAGACCCGTCCATGCTCCTCTTACGCGACGGGAGCATAGTAAAACAAGCGTCCCGCGACAAAGCCGAAGCGCTGATCGCCAACGTAGAGATTAGAAATTAGCGAATAGCGAATAGGAGCCCAATACGTTTCTGTAGCCGTAAAAACGGCGACTGTAACTGCATAGGAAAACATTGTATTCCATTTTCGCAAACGATAGAGTCAACGTAGAGATTAGCGATTAGAGAATAGCGAATAGGAGCCCAATACGCTTCTATAAACAAAAAAACGGCCTCTAAAGCCGCATAGGAAAACATTGTATTCCATTTCGCGAACGTTAGAGTTTGGCGTTAAAGAAAGGAATTTTACCTCCTATTCTCTAATCCCTAATCTCTAATCGCTATGTTGGGCCTGCCCGGCGGAGTCGAACCATTGGATTTTGCTCTAACAAGCAAAATCCCCGGCTCGCACGCGAGCCGAATAAATTCGCCCGGGGTTTCCCGGGCGTGGGTCGGCGGTTCGAATAAACGAAAAGGACGTCGAAATCGACGCCCTATATATTATGGCGCTGCCCGGCGGAGTCAAACCATTGGATTTTGCTCTAACAAGCAAAATCCCCGGCTCGCACGCGAGCCGAATAAATTCGCCCGGGGTTTCCCGGGCGTGGGTCGGCGGTTCGAATAAACGAAAAGGACGTCGAAATCGACGCCCTATATATTATGGCGCTGCCCGGCGGAGTCGAACCGCCGACCTCTTCCTTACCAATGCTGATTATTATTTATCGCATTTTTCGGTGTTAATCTGTAATATACGTTTTTGCGCCGTTTGCGTCGTTTTACTTTTTCTGACAATGCATAAAATTATGTCTTTTTTAGTCTCTGTAGTCACCTAATAGTCACCTAAAATTATATCGCCGATTTGTTTAAAACATTTTCGAGAGCGTCTGAAGCCGCGCGGTCGAGCGACTTTAAAGCGTGAACGTATATATTCATCGTCGTACTTGTTTGAGCGTGCCCGAGTCGCGCCGACACTGTTCTTACATCTATGTTTTGGGATATAAGCAATGTCGCAGACGTATGTCTTAGGCCGTGAAGCGTTATATTGGGCAATAACAGTTGTTCTTTCTCGCTTTGGGGTATGCCGCCGTTTGATTCTATGAGATCGTTATAATCCCTGAGTATTTGTTTTAAACGCTTATACGGCGTTGAATAGAACATTAATCCGCCGTCTTCGTTTGTAAATAGGTATCCTTTGGGGTTATTCCAACGATCGCCATACTTTAATTGTTTTTGCGCTTGTTCCTGTTTAAGCTGAAAAATTAAAGATATTACGGTTTCGGGGAGCGTAACCACCCGGATAGACGTTTTGGTTTTTGGCTCTTTTATAATCGTTTGCTTATTGGCGTATGATACGGATTTATTTATGCTTACGGTGTTTTTGTCAAAGTCTACGTCGTTAAATGTAAGTCCAAGTAATTCGCCCTTTCTGAGACCGCCGAATAATGCGATATTAAACAATACTTTAAATTGGAGCGGGACGGTTCTTTTTTCCGTGTAATCGTCTACGTAATACGCTTTACCGGTATCGTCTATCCTTTTATGTCCTTTTACGGCGTGAGGGTAACTCATTTCAAGAGCGTTAAGAAACAGGATAGCTTGCTCCGGAGTAAAATAATCGCTTTTGGTAATAGTATTTTCATAGTTCGGGACGTTGACGCGTTCGCACGGGTTAGTATCTATTATCTGCCAATTTACGGCGCAATGTAATAACCCCGACAAAACGTTATTTATTTTCTGTATTGTCGCTTTAGAAAATCCCCCGCTTTTTCCGTCAAGTCTTACGTTATCATTTTTTAAATGGTTATAAAATTCTTGTATATGGAGCGGCTTAATTTGCGCTGTTTTTAAATGTCCTAAAGCGGGGACAATATACCTTTCAAGGTAATATTTATATTGTTCTTGCGTTTTGGCCGTGAGGCGCTGTATGACATATTCTTTATACCACTTGTCCGCCAATTCGGCGAGCGTGATTTTCTCGCCGTCAAGATACCGACCGTTTATAACGCTTTGCTCAAACTCGAACGCGACCCGCTCCAGCTCTTTTTTGTTTTGTAATTCGGTCTTATACGGATCGGGCTTAAAGGTTTTGATTTTGCGGATTTTCTTGCCGCGCGTATCGTATCCGTTAGACACTATGATCTTATATGTTACGCCGCCTTTTTTGTTAACGTTTTTTTCAATGCTCGCCATATAAATCCCCCTTATATTATCCTGAACATATATACCGCCTTGCCTAATATGCGCGCCCTGCCGGATTCAATTTCATCGTCCGTTATATTGAGCATGTCGTTTTGTTCGTCGTTGTTTACACCTTTTTTGCATAGTTGCGAAAGTTATTATTTTTGAACCATTGTTTATAATCGTCTATGCTGATATCTCCGTTTTGCGCTTGCCGCAATTTTTCTTTTGCCGATTTATGCCAATTATCAAATAGAGCGTCAACGTCTTTAACGTTGTTTTTGTTGCGGTTCTTCCAACCGTTGGCCGTCTTATACGCGGATCGGTATGTTTTTAATAGCTCGTCGTTGTTGATCTTGATCTCATAGCCTAACTGTCTGCAAGTTTTGCCATTCTTGAATACGTTGTTACAGTATTTTTCGTCGGAGCGGCTGGACGGATAAAAATATTTTCCACAATTCTCGCACTTTTTTAACCATTGGTTGTTTTTGATTAACTGTGTAACACCATAGTTAAAAAATGCCTGTAATGTTTTAAATTTGAGTTCTTCTCGAACTTTTATATGATTGCCTAAGTTGTAATTGTGGTCAAAATAATTTAATGTCGTTTTCTGTGATATTTCAGAGACAATTTCAAAGGCGTTATCAAGCTTTCTCTGTAATTCGTGTAGCATAGTAGTATCAGCGTCTTTTGTAGTTTCTGATATATCAAAGCGCGAGGCGTCTAAATTTGCTAGTATATCCTCTACAAAACTGATTTCTGTAAGCTTATACGGTTTATTAAGTATTTTGTTTATAGTATTTTCTAATATCGATGTATTGAGCCTTAAAACTTCCATCTCTTTAATTGCACTAAAAGCGCATAGTAATTTGTCTAACGCGTCGCTAAAATCAGAATAAAATACAGTCCTGCACTCCGCTGAATATGCTAAATCATATTGAAAATATTCGTGGATATTTTCTCTTTTTTCCCTACGGTATAACATTAAATTTTGAAACGTTGTATAATCTTCCCTTTGTGATAATAATACACAATTTATAAAATCATTTAATTCGTTATCGTGTAAAAATGATGTGTCTTCCTTTTCCATTAAGTTCATTTTATACCAATCATAAAGCGCACTTTTATTAGAACGTAAGTTCAAAATAAATGCTATTATTTCTCCAATATTGTGTTTTTCGTTATAGAAAGTTGTTGCGGGAAACTTAAGCGAATGGGCAACATAATCAGCATAACAATGTAAAGTAATTGCAAATTCCATTTTGTGGACACTACCTCTCTATATTCTTAAATTATAGACTGTCTATATTATTTTTAAAATAAGTCTTGACCGATCCATAATTATGATGGTATAATCATCGTAGACAGTATAACACGGCTTTTTAAATCTGTCAACATCATCATAAAAATTTTGAGGGGAGACTTTAATATGAAAAACGCCGAGCTAAAAGCTATGATCCGGTCAGCCGGATTAGCGCAATGGAAAGTTGCGCAGGAGGTAGGAATTTCCGAAAATACTTTAATACGTTGGTTTAGAACCGAGTTACCGCCGGAGAAACAGGAACGTATTTACCAGGCGATCAAAAATTTAGAGAGGGGGCGAGTACAGTGTTAGAGACCGTAGGTTTAAAGATCCCCCGCATGCTTAAGATCGACGAGGCGGCGGCGGAATTTGGTTTAACGCGGCATTTCGTCAGACAGCTTTGTCTAAACGATAAAATCGTTTACGTTAAGGCTGGTCGCAAGTATTTGATAAACGCCGAAAAGCTGGCCGAATATTTAAACACGGGAGATAAGAATTTTGAATAATAAAAAGCTCTATGCTTTTACACATAGAGCGAACCAATACAATACAGGCGCGGAACGTTTTGCCGCTCCGCCCTTGTATACGTTTATTATATCGCAGAATGTCCGTTCAGTCAATATGGACATGAAAATTTAGAGGTGTTAAGAATGGAAAGAGATATATTATTAACATTGATAGGTCACGGAGCCGACAACGCTATCCACCTCGCCGATCTGGTACGGCTTACCGGGCTTGAGTCGCGGATCGTTCGAAAGAGGATCGAGACGCTCCGCCGACAGGGTTGCGTTATCGCCGCCGACGAGCACGGATATTACTATCCGTCAACTTACGCGGAGCTTAGTCATTACGTCAAGCGCACAGAGAAACAGGCGAAAAGTATATTGTTTACGCTTAAGGCCGCGCGGCGCAAGAGGCGGGAGATGGCGAGTCAAACAGACATGCCGCTCCCGTTTACGGAGCTTATAGATGAAGAAAAGGGGGATTGTTAAGTGGGGGATCATAGAATGTTTAGTAATTCTATTGTAGATACAGACAAATTTCTTGATATGCCCGCAACTACGCGAGCGCTGTATTTCCATTTAGGGATGGCGGCGGACGATTTTGGTTTTGTTGGATCGCCGAAAAAAATTATGCGATCAACAAACAGCTCGCAATCAGATTTAGAATTGTTGATATTGAAAAGCTATATCATACCGTTTGAAAGCGGCGTGTGCGTTATCACAGATTGGAATGTGAACAACGTAATCCGCAAAGATCGTGTAAAACCAACCGTTTACGCGTCTGAATTAGAATTGTTGAAATGCGAAGCAAATAAGCCGTATACGCTAATTCAAGATGCTGACAACCAAGTGACAACCATATGTCAACCAAATGACAACAAAGTGACCGCACAAGATAAGGTAAGTAAAGATAAGATAAGTAAAGGTAAGGTATATATAGACGCGACCGAAGAAAAAACAGCGCAAAAATCTTCAAAACCAAAGCCTGCTAAACACAAATACGGCGAATATAAAAACGTATTGCTTAGCGATGAAGATATGGCCAAGTTAAAAAGTGAGTTCCCCAGCGACTGGCAGGCACGAATAGAACGCCTTAGCGATTATATAGCGTGTAAGGGTGATAAGTATAAAAATCATCTGGCTGTTATTCGCAACTGGGCTAAAAGGGATAAACCCGCTCCGAACGGCCAACAGGTTAAAGACTCATACCAAGAAGCCGTCGCCGAGTGGGGAATACACAGCACAGTACTATGACTTTCGGAGGTATCAAATGCGTAATTATTTCGAGAAAATGTTAAAAACCATGCCCGAAAGCGCTAAGCGGGCGTTTGAAGAGTATAGCAAGTTGAGCGATGAGGAAAAATTAGCGTTCGACGTAACCCGCTATAACAGCGAGGTTCGAGAGAATACGGACGGCGGTATCGACTGCGATATTTGCCATAATAAGCGTCAGATTGCAAAAATAGGCGATAACGGGCAAATTGTTTATACTGACTGCGTATGCGTTAGACAACGCGCTTTGTACGCGCAAATGCGCCGGAGCGGAGCGGCCAACCCGGACAAATACACATTCGACAGCTATAAAGCCGTTACAGACTGGCAGAAACAAATTAAGCAAAAGGCTATCGCGTTTTTAAACGACGATGTTAAGTCGTGGTTTTTCATAGGCGGTCAAGTCGGAGCGGGAAAGACGCACATATGCACGGCTATCTTGCTTGACGAGCTTAAGCGGGGTAAGCGCTGTAGATATATGTCCTGGACTTCGGACATGATCAGACTAAACGCGTTGATCAATGACCGCGATTACATAACCGAGAAAGAGAAATTCACAAAGGCGGAAGCGCTTTATGTCGACGATCTGTTTAAACACCGTAAGGGCGACCAACCGACAAGCGGAGAGTTTAACCGGGCTATGGAAATACTAAACGAGCGATACAACCTTTTCGGCAAGTATCCCAAAACCATAATCAGCAGCGAATACACGACCGCCGAGCTTTTGAAGATAGACGAAGCCCTTGCAAGTCGCATAATTGAGCGGACAAGCGGCGGCTTTGCTATCGACATAGCGCGGGATATAGGCAAAAACCACAGGCTTAAAACCTGATCGAGACGCGGATATAAAAAAGCCCCGAGCGCGACCGACGCTCGAGACGCTTTGATAAAAACCAGATGTATTAATATATCGCCGATATAATACCACATACTCGAGGCGCTGTCAAGCGTCGTAAAAACTTTTGACGATTGATTTTACACTATGCACGGTCGGCTGTAAAGTTTATATCGTCGTTGTGATTAAATTTTATGGGCTAATTTACACGAAAATATATTTAGACATAAACTACATGCTTGAAAACAAGCGTCGATTTTAGACTGTATTTTAAGGCTTATATAGGTATTTGCGTATTTCAGCATATTTGGCTGATTACGCGTGAATAAATCGTTAACGGAGCGGGCGCATAAATCAAACGCGGGGCGTTAACATATGCTAACGTTTGCTTAAAATCCCGCTCCGTTATAAATTGATTTTTGCGTTAATACCGCGCCGAAATAACAAGAATACTGTTGACGTATATTAAAGCGCGTGGTATAATATTTAGCATAACAGTATCCTCCGATGTGTATTTTTCAAAAAGCGTATTCCGTCCCGCAAAGGGGCGGATATTTTTTATCTTGCTGCCGCTTAATCGAAGCGCTATAATAGGGCTAAAAATAGCCTGTATTAACCTGATTGCTTATTTGGTAAAGTTATAGCCTAAATATAAGATCACGTGTTAAGGGCTAAAATTTTAGTTCTGAGAGGTATATGCGATTTATGCGGCGCCCGCGAACACAAAAATACGGGGCAAATCGCCCCGCTCGACGAAAGGATTTTACGAAAAAATTTAAACGACCCGTATTGATTATAACATAGGGGTTGGTCTGATGTCAACGCAAACGGACGCGCTTATAGAGGATATTGTAATCGACATAAAGAACGGCGATATAGAGGCTAAAAATGAGCTCTGGAAGCGGATCAAGAGGATAGTGTATATAATAACCCGGCGTTGGTTTTCGTACGCCAACCGGCATTTAAGCGAGCCGGGCGAGCTGATCAATATTGCATGGTTCGGCGTGGAGCGGGCTATTAAAGCGTACGACCCGGATAAGGGCTATAAGTTCACAAGCTATTTGACCCGCTCCATAGATAACGCTTTAGGCGATTTTTTCGGGTTCAGACGATCGCGCGCGGACTGGAAGCAAAGCAAGCGAAATGAAATTTCCATCAACGCGCCGTGTGGCGACGAAGATTACACGATAGAAGACACTTTAGAGGATTCGGAGGCAGGGGCGGAATTTGAGAATGCAGAGCGTCGGCTGATGGCCGAATTTGTTAATAAACATGTGGATCGGCTCGATGAGCAAAAACGGGACGTGATAAGGGCGTTGTATTACGACAATAAATCCTTGACCGAGATAGGCGAAGCGCTCGGCGTGTCCGCCGAAAGGATAAGACAGATCAAGCAAAAGGCATTTCGAGAATTGAAAATGAATAAAGAGCTCAGGGCGTACGCCGTAGAGTTCTTAAGTTACGGACGCACAGGCTTGACCAGCTTTAAACGCACATGGACAAGCGCGACCGAATACGCTGTTTTAAAGTTGGACGAATTAAGGCGCGAAATTGAGCGGCAAGATATGGAGCTGTTGGAGCGTACGCGTTCGGCGCAAGACAACGCCGACCGGATAAATTAATAATTCCACAATTTGCCATAACAGATTATGTCTTTCGTGAAAATAAAAGTTAGCTTATTTGGATTATCTTAAGGTCATCAAAAACATGACCTTTGATTTACCACCTTCCAGTTTTTTACATTCGCATTTTTTAAATTCGGACAGCTCCCTTGTCAGTAGTCAGGGACGGCGTTGTTGTGCGTCAGCTTCGCACAACGACGTACCCTTACTGACCCGCGAGGGACAGGGACAGTTATATATACGTAGTATATATAGTTGTCCCGATTTTTGTCCCGATTTTGAAAAAACAACGTTTTTACGGCGTTTCAAGATTTTTGGGACAAAAGGGACAAATTAGGGTTTTGTCCCTTTGTCCCAAACTTAAAGTGCGCTTTAGGACAGGGACAAATACTGTTTTTGTCCCTTTGTCCCTCTCGTAACAGCAATTATTTCTCGCAAACTTTACCATTTTTAATATATAAATTATTAACGGAATTAATATAGCGTCTTGCTGTTTTTTCCGAAATTTCCATATATTCAGCTATCGCTGTCGTGGAGATATTTATAGGCTATTTGACTGTGGTGGAACAACTCAATTATTTTTAGGAGCTGCTATTGACCTCTTGAGATGCTGACGCACCAAATCGGTGCATATGGTGCGAGATGTTTTACGGCGACCGGAAAGATTTTGACCGGCGTAAGAGCCGGGAGATTAAAGATATTTTGTCTAAAATTGACGGCTGGGAGGATATGAAAAGAACTGCGAAGTTCGGAAAACTATACGGAATGCAAAGAGGATTTGCCAGAGTACATAATTAACAAATAGGTTTGTTAACCTCTTGTTAACCTATCTGTTAACCCTTTTGTTTACAGGTGAGAGCCATAAAAGCGTCATTTCTTACGATAAGTTAACAAAGTAACAAAATATCTTAATACATTTACAAAAATTATAGCGTTTGTATTATGACGTGTAATCATAAAGCCCATATTTTGTAAAAGTATATAGGATTTTTGTTAACTTTGCTAACCGGACGATAAAACTAACGTTTTTACGGGGCATAATAGGTTAACAAACTTTGTAACAAACTACAAACTAAAAGGAGAAAGCGCAGAATGTTAGAATCTGAGATAGAAAAATTTTTTGTAAAGAAAGTCGCCTTAAATAAAGGTATGGCAATAAAACTGTATTCGCCGAGTTTTACCGGACTGATGTTTTGTATTAAAATTAACGGAGCGGGTCAGCCGCTCCGAGTGTGTAGTTATTCCTCTTCATCTTCTACATATTCAAGTATGTCGCCCGGTTGACAGTTTAAAAGTTTGCATAGCTTACTGATAGTCCGTGTGTCTATGTCTCCGCCGTCTTTGATTTTCTTTAACGTGGCTTGTCCTATTATTTTATTTTTTTTAATAGTGTATGAAGTAATTCCCTTTTCGGACATTAGCTTTAATAGTTTATCGTAAACAATCGGCATAAACAAAATCACTCCTTGACAAATATGATTATTGTATGGTACAATTTAGATAGTAAAGGAGCGGTTTTGACCGTTCCGCAAAAAGGTATTTTTGTTAGATAATTCTAACACGTCGCCCTATCTGCGAAATGGGGCGACTATTTTTTTATGTAAATAATGATTAATAATATCAAAACTAATATTATTTCAATATCGCACATATCAACACCCCCTTTCGGTAGGTGTCGGAACAGTCGCCGCCGCTCCACTATCTCGGCCAATATTTGACCTTGTTTATATTATAAATGAATTTAATCACTAACACAAGTGACAATATATACAAAAATTATCACTATTATTTGTGATGTATTACTATTGATTATCTCTTTTATTAGTGATATAATAAGCCCATAAGATAAATCAACCACACAAATTAAAAGTAAAGGAGACTTAAAGAATGAATGCAGAAACATTAGTAAAAAAGGTTGAAGAGTACAAGGAAATACAGGCTATGATAGACGAACTCAAGCAAGAGGCGGACGGCATAGCGAGCGAGATCAAAGCGGATATGACAAGCGCGGGGATCGACGAAGTAAAAGCCGGAGTTTACAAGGTTCGCTATAAAGAGGTCGTATCCAACAGGTTTGACGCAAAGGGCTTCAAGGCGGTATATTCCGACCTTTACAGCAAATTCAGCAAGCCGACCGTAACAAAGAGATTTTCGATAGCTTAAGAGGGAGGGGAGAATAATTTGCATAAAGCTATTGACAAGTTTGTTGCTACAAAGTATAGCCGAATAAAAAATAAAACAGAGCGAGCCACAACACAAAATGATCTCCGCCCTGTTTTATAAGATAAATCCCCCAAAGGAGATTGATAAGTTTATTATATCATATCTCCTTTGGGAAATCAATAATTTCTTAGGAGGTAATATAATGTTGTCGAACTATTACGCAATACAAACGTTATTAAAACATGGTATTGCAGAGCTGCCAATCACTGCCGCTCGTATAACCGCAATACTCAAAGAATACGGGTATGAAGTAATTATTTACGATTTAAATAACCGCAAGCATATTCAATTACTAACTAACATCGGCGTTAATGGAATCGCCAACCAAACAAAAGCCTTTACATATAAAGCGCAAAATCAAAAAATAGTGTTTATACGTATTGATGTGTCAAACAACGAGAAAAGGTTGCTTTTAGCGCATGAGCTGGGTCATATTGTCATGAATCATATATCTAACGATAACGTATTAGGGTATAAGCCGGGAGGATTATTAGACGACGGGCAAGAAGACGAAGCTAACGCGTTCGCGCTCGAGTTTTTAGCTCCAACCTGCGTTTTAGCAAAAAAACATCTGAGAACTGCTGAAGACGTCGAAATGGTGACTTTATTAGATGAAAAGCGTAGTAAGGCAGTTATAGACGAAGTCAAAAAGCGCAGGAAAATCACAAATTATGAACTGGAATTATGCAAACGCTTTAAATTATCGAATAGGATGGGTATTAACGCCGGACTAAAATATTTTGTAGGTTCAGCGGCGATATGTATTACAATAATCGCATTATACAATACAAATAAAAAATAGAATTAGAAAGGCGGTTGACGCATGAATATAAAAGCATTTGATCATTTTATAGGTTTCAAAGACACTGACAACGCGCTGGCGGTTACATATGCGACCACGCAAGACGAAATACTAACTCGGATATACCCGCACGGCGAAATAAAAAAATGCCCGTTTTGCGGATCGGGCGCGCACTTAAAGCCAACTGCCACTTTAACCGAGCCATGTTTTGGACTTGTGTGCGGTAGATGTCACGCGGGAATTTTACCGGTCTTTGTGAGAAAACACCTTGACGCGGACGCAAGCATTGACGGCTCTTTTCAGGGAACGATAGACGAAAGTATAAGGCAATGGAACACAAGAACCTCGTAAAATACAAAGCCGTTTTCCGGAACTTACCGGAGCGGCTTTTTCTGTGTATGTCGCGTCAAACGTTCCCCTTGATTTTCGCTTTGATATGTGATATTCTTAATGTGTATTCCACATAAGCAAAGCGTCTCGGCGGTACTTTCGCAGGGGCGTTTTTTATTTTGCTCATCTTAAACGCGCCGATTTCCATGAGCCGACTATATAAAGTTTGACGTGTTACGCCTACTTTTTCCGAAAGTTCATTTTTATTGCCTTCAAATCAGTATTGGCAAGCATTTCAGCGTCTTCATATTGTTGCTTATTTAGTCCTGTATTTGTAACTTTTTGTAACTTTTATTAACGCAGTCTGATACGTATATAATCCGCCCGCTCCGATAAAGCCGCTCCGGAGCCGTAAAAACATACCTTACAGCCGTTTGTATGGATAGGCTTAATCTTTTTAAACTGTCAGATTTTATCAGATTATTACAGGTTTTTTCAGGTTCTAAGTAAATTTATGTTAAGAGGTATATAATTGTGATTTTTTTAACAGTCACCTAATAGTCACCTAAACGAAAAAACCGCCCCGTTAGGAGCGGCTGTAATTTCCTGAAACACACGTTTTTACGGGCGTTACATGGTGCTGCCCGGCGGAGTCGAACCGCCGACCTCTTCCTTACCAAGGAAGCGCTCTGCCTACTGAGCTAGGGCAGCGTATGGCGATCCGGATGGGGTTCGAACCCACGACCTCCAGCGTGACAGGCTGGCATTCTAACCGACTGAACTACCGGACCGTATTGAATTTTAAAATTACCATCATTATTCTCAAACAAATTTGTTCTAAATCTCTTATTTAATTTATTCTCTTATTTAATTTTTAATTTATCAATATAATATTTTTAATTTATTCTCAAACGCGCTGGATCCGAGCGGCGACCTTGTAAAACCGCGCCGCGAAGCAACAGCTTTATTATGATACCACAGACCTGTGCCGTTGTCAAGCGTTTTTATAATTTTTTTGTCATAATATTTAAGACATTAAATAATCTGTCTAAATTTATTAAAAATATTTCTGTAAAGACCTTGATTTTTTATACAAAGTAGTTTAAAATTAAGATAATTGTAATATAAATTTAATAACGTAGTGATTAGAGATTAGCGAATAGCGAATAGGGGCGGAAATTTGCCGCTTTAACGCCTGATTCTATCGTTTGCGAAAATGGAATACTATGTTTTCCTAAACGGATACAGAAGCCGTTTTTACGCTACAGAAGAGGTTTCACCCCCCTAATCCCTAATGACTAATCCCTAATCGCTATGTTGCTACCTGTTTTTACATATTAAAAGATACGCGGGCATATATTTATAGAAGCGCACCCAATTTGGGCGCTCCGGATACTTTAGCGCTCTCCGGATATCCCCGATATTTTATTGTAGAAACAGGAGCCGATCAAATGAAAAACAAACGGAATCTTAAAACTTGGCTTGGAAAGTGCGGCAATGTTGCGGCTTTATGCGTAATTGCCGTATTTATGTGTTACGGTATCGTAAGCGGCGGCGCGGAACCGGCGCAGTCCGAGAAAAACCCGGATATGTCGGCGGCTTCGCTCGCAGGAGCCGAACCGGTCGAACCTGCTGAAACTACGGAAACGCTTGAATCTAACGCGGGCGCCGAATCCCTCGCAGGAGCCGAACCGGCCGCGGCTAACGCGGCGGCGGAGTCTGCCGAATCCACGGAGTCTGCCGATACCGCCGGAACTAACGCGGCTTCGGCTATGGAGCCGGACGGCGTTTTGGACGGGTTTATCAATCCCGTGGCCGAGGGGTATATCTCTTCGTCTTTCGGAGAGCGAAACGGAAGAAGACATACCGGGCTGGATATCGCGGCTCCTCAGGGATCCGAGATCATGGCGGCCGCGGACGGGCTGGCGACTTTCGCCGGAGAAAACGGCGGATACGGGAATTATCTTGTGATAGACCACGGCGGCGGAGTCGAGACGCGTTACGCTCATTGCAGCGAGATATTAGTTAAGGAAGGCGACCGGGTCGGGCGGGGCGAGGTAGTAGCCCTGGTCGGGAGCACGGGAAACAGCACCGGACCGCATCTCCATTTTGAGATAACGGAAAACGGCGAGTTTTTGGATCCGGCTGAAAGAGTAAGTTACAACTGAGGCGCTTTTTGGCGCTCGAACATAAGAGACGATCAATCGGATACGGAGGGCGGAGCGTTTGAGACGGCTCGTTCTCCGTTAGAATAATTTCGGGGGTGTATGCCAAAGATGGGTAAGAAAGTACTGGTAGTGGACGATGAAAAAAGCATCGTTGAAATATTAAAATTGAATTTGACCAACGAAGGTTATACGGTTTTCGAAGCGTACGACGGCGACGAGGCGCTCAGCATGGCGAAGCGGGTAGACCCGGATCTGATCCTGCTGGACGTGATGCTTCCCAAGATGGACGGGTTCACCGTTTGCAGAAAGATACGCGAGAAATCGACCGTTCCCATACTTATGATAACGGCGAGAGAGGAAGAGGTCGATAAGGTCTTGGGACTCGAGCTCGGCGCCGACGACTATATCACAAAGCCGTTCAGCGTAAGAGAGCTCTTGGCGAGAGTCAAGGCCAATATGCGCAGGGTCGATATCGAGCCGCATCAGGACGAGGTGGATAACGATATCGTAGAGGTCGGATGTTTCACCTTGGACTGCAACAGATACGAGCTGTATAAGAATAAAAAGCTCATCGATCTGACCGTAAGAGAGTTCGAACTGATAAAATTCCTATCCGCTCAGCCGAACAAGATCTTCTCAAGAAAGAGCCTGCTCGAATACGTCTGGGACTACGAATATTACGGCGACGTAAGAACCGTGGACGTGACCGTCAGAAGACTCAGGGAGAAGATAGAGGACGACCCGTCTCAGCCCAAACATATAATGACGAAGCGCGGCGTAGGCTACTACTTCGCGATATAACCGAGACGGCGACCCGCTTTGATAATAAAGCGGACGGGCTTATCTTATAAAAAATATAATTGTACTTAAAACGCCTGTATCCCGGGCGTTTTTTAACGTAGACGTTATGATGATAGGGATTAGAGAATATGGGGCAAAATGGGCGGCCTTGTTTGCGGAAATGGAATAGGTTGTATTCCTATACGGTTTAAGAAGCCGCAAAAACGGTTATAGAAGCCTTTTAGGCTTTCTAATCGCTAACGACTTAATTCCTAATCGCTATGCTCAAAGGATGTGGAAATCAAAATGCTTAATATAACGATAATAGCCGTGGGAAAGCTGAAGGAGAAATACTGGACTCAGGCGGTCATGGAGTATTCAAAGCGACTCGGCTCGAGCGTAAAGCTGAATATTGTCGAGGTCAAGGACGAGCCGTCAGCGGATAGACTGAGCGCGGGCGAGATAAAAACGATACTTTCCAAAGAGGCGGAGAGGATAGCCGTCAAGACGCCGAAACGGGCGTTTACGGTCGCGCTCTGCGTCGAGGGAAAAGAGCTAAGCTCCGAGGAGCTCGCGGATAGGATAAAGAGCCTGACCGTCTCGGGAGTCGGGCATATAGCGTTTATAATAGGCGGCTCGCTCGGTCTTGACGAGGAGCTCAAAAGCAGGGCGGACTTAAAGCTGAGCTTTTCAAAGATGACGTTTCCGCACCAGCTCATGCGCGTGATATTGCTCGAGCAGATATACCGCGCGACGTGTATCAATTCGGGAAAGACGTACCATAAGTAGAGATTAGCGATTAGCAAATAGCGAATAGGAGCCGAATACGTTTCTGTAAACAAAAAACGGCTTTTGCAGCCGTTTAGAAAAACAAAGTACTCAATTCCGCAGACAAAGCCGTCAGGCGCTACAGCCGCCCATTTTACCCCCTATTCGCTATTCTCTAATCCCTAATCTCTACGTTGTACGGCCGCATATTCGTATCCCAGATCATTATCTTTACGTTTTCTCCGGCGTCGACAGTCATATCGTTTTGGAGCGGGATACGGGCGGGACCTTCGCTCAGGCTCAAATTGACTATCTCGCAGTCGACCAGCATACCGCCTCGGTATTTGGCGACCAACAGCTTCGCGGCGCCGCTGAAGTTCGAGGTTATCGCGACCTCGTTTCCATCGAAGCTCTCTATTATTACGTCGTATTCGTCCGGCTCGGACGGCGAGTCGGAGTTAGGCTTATCTATCGGTTCCTCGGTTGCGATTGGCCGCGCGGTCGGCGCCGTCGTCGGCGCGGGCGCGGCGGTCGGATTTATGGTCGGCGCTTCGGTAGGTATAGGCGTTGGCGGCGCCGGAGCTTCGCTCAGCGGAATGAAGGAGATGTTTTTAATGTCCGTATACTGCCAATCTTCCTGGTAGTATTGGCTTACGTATTCTTCGGCAGTCGAGCCTTCGGGAGCGTAAACTGTGACGTCGAATGGCCAATTACTATATTGTGGATAACTGCATCCAAATTTATTAACATATCCTGAATACTTATTAAAAATATGCTCGCCTAACTGCGTATCGGAACCAGTTATATACACAGTATTTAGGTATGGACAATTAAAAAAGGCTCGTTCACCAATTATTTCGACGTTTTCAGGAATAATAATATTATCAATTAAAGAAAATGCAAATGCCCTGTCGCCTATTTCATTAATGTAATTAGGTATATTTACAATTTTAGTTTTAGCGGGACAAAGATAGATTTTTGTTTTTTCTTTATTAATTATCATGTTATTATCAATAAAGAAATATGGATTGTCGGAATCTATTTCTATTTCCTCCAAATTAAAACACAAATATAAACCACTTTCATTAACATCGGAAAAAGTCTTGGGCAAATATATCTTTCTTGCATTTATATATCTTAAACTGCCCGATTTAAAGTTTAGAACGGTATTCGGAATATGTAAATCAATATTATTGCCAAAGTCAGACAAACAGCCATATCCCATCGTAATCACCGTAGTTGGAATATTCAATCCATTAACATTGGCGCACCCATAAAACGCATAGTCCCCAATACTTGTTATCCCTTCATTCATAACTACCTTTTGTATCTGCTCCCGCTGATTATACCACGGAACTTCGAGTTCGCTTGCATAATCGTACATATCCCCCGTACCGCCGATCGTCAGCGTCCAGTCGTCGTCTATCGTATAATACGCGTTATCCCCGCACTGTCCCTGCTTACTTGCCCAGACGGCGTACAGAACCGTATCGCGCCCGGACATGGTAAAAACGTCTCCGCCTACGTACGCCGCGGTCGTCGCAGTCGGGGAGTTCGCCCAGCCTAAAAATACCGCGCCTTCCTTGTAGGGTATCGCGGTGCTTACCGATACGGAGTCGTTCTCTTTATACTTCTGCTGTTGAGGCGCGCCCGAACCGCCGTTTGCGTCGTAGGTCAGCGTATAGCTTGGGTTGCATATATCGCAGTCGGCGACCGTATCGTATGCGCCCGTATATTCCTTATAGCCGCATTCGCAGAGACTGTATCTCGCGTGAGGGTGCGCGGCGTCGCAGCCGCGGCCGGCCGTCGTTGTGTGTATGACGTTCACGCTCATCTTACCCGTCTCGTCGAAATACATTATCCCGTTATTTGCCGTCTCGACCTCGTAGCGAATAGTTCTGTTTGAAAGAACCGCGTATCTCCAAGACCAGAATTTTTGACCTTTGGAAAAATAATCGGATCTCGACGTATCCGTTGGATTTTTATAGAGATTTACAGTCTGTCCGCTGTTTACCGCGCAATATCTTTTACATTCGACCCATTTTGCGACCGTCAGCGGAGGATTGCACACGCTGCAGCTCGACATATACCCGGTAGCGCCGGTATACCTCGTCGCTCCGCAGCCGCATATCTGATATTCCCTGTGCGGATGCGCCGCCTCGTAATATGCGCCGCCGTAGCTGTGCGTGTGCGTAGACGAACTGTTTGCTACCCTTCTTACGGCGCACGCGGCTTGATAAAACATCTGCCCGCTCGCCATTCCCGTAGTCCATGTTAGAGGATTTTCAGTAACGCCTCTCGTTATTGCATGGATAACGTTTCCGTTTCCGGAATAAATCGCGACATGATCGGTTATTCCGTCTCCGCCATAATCAAAAAAGATCAAATCGCCGATTTGTAGGTTGGAACAATCATTTGAACTTTTGAGCGAGCTATGATCTACGGCTGTCCCGTATTTAAGCTGACTGCTCGTATTACCGCTCGACATATCGATTCCAACGTTGCTGCAAACATACCATACAAAGCCGGAACAATCAAACGAATTTGGCCCGAGACGGTTAGAAGACGAATAAGGCTTACCCAATAAGTCGGCGCCTTTGATAAAATTCACCATATCTTGTCCCGTAGCCCCAAATACGCAATTTGACGATAAAATAATTATCAGAAAAATAACCGCTAACCCTCCGAATAACTTCTTTTTCATAATCCTCATCCCTTTCGCATAAAATATATTTTTATTATAGCCCGTATACGGGCAATTGTCAATAAATTTTACGTTATTTATAATGATTTATGAGATTGGACGGTGATATATTTGATAGTTTTTGACAGACTTTGGAGCGCCATGAAGAGCAGAAATATCTCGCAATACAGTTTGATCAAAGATTACGGGTTTAGCACGGGGCAGCTTGATCGTCTGAGGAAAAACGGGAATGTAAACACGTTTACCCTAAATCGCCTGTGCGAAATACTCGACTGCTCGTTGGACGAGATCGCCGAATATAAGAAATAGCCTCCGCAGCGTTTTGCTGCGGTTTTTTTAGATTATATATTAAATAGAGCGTTATCTATGTTACGCTTCCTACAATTATACTAACACATTTATACTAACACATTTAAATCTACTTATCAACTATTTTATATATTAAAATATTACTATATGTATACTCATTTGGGTAAACTTATAGTAAGATCGAGGTGTTACTGATATTGTTGATGAATGATTTTTCCGTAAAGCTAAAAGCTCTGAGAAGGAGCAAAGGATATAGTCAGCAGGCGCTGGCCGATAAATTGGGGGTCACAAAGAGCCTGATCTCCGGGTACGAGCAGGACTTGAGACTGCCGAGCCTCGACATGCTCGTTAAGATTTCACGCGAATTTGGCGTAAGCTCGGATTATCTGCTGAGTCTCGACAGGCAAAAGACGATAAACGTCGAAGCTCTGACCGACCGGCAGATCGCTATAATTTCAGATATGGTAAACGAGTTTGCCGAGCTCAACGGTAAGCTTGATTGATTTTTTATTTTTGAGGTATTTCACGTATAACAGAATAAACCGGGTTATGTTTATTTTAATTTGATTTTATCTATGGTACTGTTTGGTACCATCTTTAACTCTATTAAAGCGCCATATGGTATCATTGTCAAGGGGTATTTTCATGATTTATAAAAGATTATACGATCTACGAATTGACAATAATAAAACGCAGCAGGATATAGCGGACTATCTGATCTGCAACCGGCAGGTATACGCAAGATACGAGCGGGGTCTGCGTGAAATCCCGACGTCTATGGTAATTAGGCTCGCTAAATATTACCATACTTCCACGGATTATATATTGGGTCTTACCGATAATCCCGAGCCGTACGAACGTAGCGATTAGAGATTAGCGAATAGGAACGTGGCGCGCTTCTCTAACGCAAAAAACGACTGTTGCAGCGTGATGGAATACAGAGTTTTACGTATACGCTTGCGTCGGGCGTTACGCTGGCGATTTTCACCTCTAATGCCTAATTCCTGTTATCCTAACTCCTATGTTCATAAATCACAAAAAATCTATTGTAATCTCTAATAATTTGTGTTAAATTATTATTAAAACAAATCAACACACCACTTACACAACTTAAAGGAGGAGACGTTTTATGAAGAAATTGACGGCGGTAATATGCGCGTTTGCGATGCTGGTAACCTCGTTCGGGATGGTAGGCCTTGCGGCTTATGCGGACGATACTAACGAGGCGGCGACGGCGGCTCAGGCGGGCGAGACGCGGGAAGAAGTCAACACAGGGGTGTTGGACACGCTTATTTTCGGCGACGCGGAGTCGGAGGCGGCGCACAGCTTTACCGAAAGCATGACTGTAGCGGGCGTGGACGATACCAAGGAGGCCCAGTACACGGCCGAGGACGGCCATTACGCGGGCGGCGGGATAGGCGACGGGCTGACCTATCGTTACATACGCCGCGCCGACGGCGATAACCAGGGGATCATGGATTTCGTTATGAAGGCCGATCCCACCAGACAGAACTATATAACGGTGCGCCTTAACGGGACGCAGGACAACAGAGGCAATCTGATGCTCTACGGCCCGAACGGGGACAACAGCGTGCTGAACGCGAGGACGGGCAGGGTGGATTCCGAGCTCGACCCCTGCTATTTCGGCGACTACCCGTTCGGCGGCAGGTATTATTACGTCACGTATTCCATACCCCAGGCGATGATAAGCGGGGACGGAACGGTCCATCTTTCGATCATGTCAAGCGGCAGGTTCGATTCCTACGGCGCCGGGGTCTACAGAGAGGCGACCGAGGACAGTAAGTTCATCTACTCGGCGACTCTGAGTACGAACCCCTACTATTACCCCACCGACGACTACACGGGAGAGATCCCCGAGGTCACGGTAAGGACCGACGATCCGGACGGCGCTTACGAGTATCTTCAAAACGAGGTCTACGACATGACTAAGTTGATGATGTCCTGGCAGTTCTACGGCGACGAGTGGGAGGCGGCCAAGACGGACGTAAACGCGTTCTTAGACGGGGCCTGCCCGGTATATTCGCCGCTCGAGGAAAGCCTTGAATTCGACGGGGCGACCTCGGACGAGTGGGCGAGAGAATTTACTCAGGCGGCCATAAACCACCAGAACTGGTCTACGATGTCGGCGCTGTCGGTCTACGCCAACGCGTATATGTTCGATTTCTCCGAGGATCTGTACCGCAATCCCGAGATACTCGACAGGTATATAAAACTGCTCGATTTCTTCGCGAGAGCGCAGGAGAAAAACGGCGGCTGGTGCTACTATACCAGCGGCGAGGACGCGGGCAAATGGCTGGGCGCGTCTTTGGACGGCGACGGCACGAGGCTCGAGGGCGAACGCTGGCCGTTGCTCTCTCTGGGCGTGGACGCTATGATGCAGTCGTTTATCCAACTTAACGACTATATAGTAAACGGCGACGACGAGGAGGCCAAGGCGGCCTACGCCGCTTACTTGGACGAGGTCATAGACGGCGATCTGACCGGGAGAATGGACAAGACGAGAAGAGAATATTATATAGAGATGTTTGCAAAGCTCAGAGACTACCTGGCTTATCCGCCCAAGAACGATTTCTATAACCCGGCGTCCCGAGCGGGCACGGCGAATCAGGATTTCGGTTTTGCGTACGACGCCAACAGGGTGGTCGGGATACTGACCGAGGGCGCGGACGTGGAGGTCGCGGAGGAGTATCAGTACGACGATCCCCAGGTATATCTCGAGCAGATGATGTATAAATTCGGCGAGATGGTTGACGGTCAGAAATGGTTCTCGACCGAGAACGCGCTCGGACTCGAGGGCGGAGCTTCGCACGGCGGCTGGGCGGGCGACTACGGCACCCTGCTGATCAGGATCACCAATAAGTACGCCGAGAGCGCCAAGTACGGCGACGAGGACGTTAAAGCTATGTTCGACGAGCTGTCGAATAAGGCTTACGAATCCGCGGGCTACTTCTACTATCCCGACGTAAACGCGGCGGGAGAGCCGGTACTAAACAGCGAGGTATTCTCGTCGCCGAGAAACTACGGAGTGGGTCAGGATATCGCGTATCCGGTGGCGGGATATACCGCGAGCGAGCTGGGCAATAACGCGGCGAAGCGTTTCCTGTCTCTCTACGTCGAGCATAACCGCGGCTTCTACGAGACGCTGAGAAGCGATATAGAGAGCCGCACGCCGCACATGTTCACCATACTCGACGACGCGCAGGAGTATCTGAAATACTATAAGGAGATCCAGGCGGATTTAGAGGACGGCTTGGAGCCGGAGGAATATCTGCCGATGGAGGACGAACACCCGGATTTCGCGTGGTACGACCTTGACGGGCAGACCGTAGTATTCAAAAACGACGGTGACAAATGCTATATAACCTTCAACTACAGACGCGAGGACTGGGAGTACAACGACAACACAAGAATACATATGATAGAGGACGATCTCGTATCGAGATACGCGGACGTTCAGGGTTCGCACCAGGGCGGAGTCTATACCTACGAGGATACCACTCCGGTCGGAGAGACCTATACGCATACGCGCTACGACGGAATGAGCCAGGTCAAATACGGAAAGTATATAGCCGCTATAAACCAGAGTACGGACGATCCGGAGATAGGCCAGGAGGGCAAGACGTATACTATGGACACGGTCGGAGTTAAGAGGGCCGTGGACTTGGTCAGCGGGACCGAGTACGTCGGTCAAAACGGCGAAGACATACGGGTTGACGTGGCGCCCAGAACGGGAGTGGTACTCGAAGTCCTCGAGACTGAACCGGTGTACGAGGTGAGCGCTAAGTACGTCGTCGGAGATACGATACTCGGCTACGAGAACGTCAGCGCGGAGCTTGGCGAGAGCGTTACTATGGAAGCGGAATCGTTCGACGGCTACGAGCTTATAAGCGAGCAGACTCAGAGCGTGGTCGTGACCGACGACAACGCGGCGAATACGCTAACGTTTGAGTACGCGGCGAATTCCGCCCCTGAATTTACCGAAAAGATAACCGATCCTGCCGCTCCGGCGGAGTTTAAGATCACGAATTATCAAGGCGCGGCCGGAGACGTCGTATACGATGAAAACGGAGAGATATCGGCGATATATTCGACCGGTATCCCGGATCAGAATATCCTTGTCAAGACGTTCGCGTATCAGGAGGTAACCGACGACGTGGACGTAGAGGTCAGACTCGACCATTTCGACCGCACTGCGACCGACCAGGACTATTTCTCGGTGATAATCGCAAGCTCGCCCGATCTGGACGCGGGTTCATACGTAGAGCTCAGGCATTTTACCAATAACAATAATATATTGCTGGTGAGCCACACGCCGGGGCAGGGCAATTCCGCGACCGGCTACTGGGCGGGCGATATGAATAACAAGAGCGTCCCGATATGGTTCAGGCTCCACAAGGACGGCTCGACTATCTCTTACGAGTTCTCTCTCGACGACGGAGCGACGTACGAGCAGACTTCAAAGCCGTCGATCGAGTTCGATCTTGGCGATACGGTATACGTAGGCGTCGCGATGACCGCGTCGTCCGGAGAGCTGAACACCGCGTATATCTCCGATCTCAGCATAACGGGCAGCGTTGTGGGAGCGCCGGCGGCCTTGGGCGAGACGCAGACCGTAAACTTAGGCGTTGCCGACGCGGAGGGCGACGAGCTTGATTTCGAGCTGATAGAGGCGCCCGAGGGAGCGGCTTTGGACGAGAACAACATACTGACGTTTACGCCGAACGATTCGGATTCGTATACGATAAAGGCGAGCGTAAACGACGCGTATCATACCGATCCCATAACCAAGACGGTGATAATAAACGCGGGAACTCTGCCGGACGTCAAGATAAACGGCGAGATAATAGCCTGCGACGTATCGCCCGCGATCCGGGACGATCTGGTTTTCGTGCCGCTGAGAGCGATAGCCGAAAAGCTGGGGCTTGAGGTGAGCTGGGACGAAGGGACAGAGACTGCGAGCGCCGTAGGCGATTCGGTCTCGATCGACGTTCAAATAGGCGCGTCTGCGGCCGCAGTAAACGGCGAGACCGTCGAGATGGACGGCGCGGCGTTTGAGAAAAACGGAAGAACTATGGTACCGATAAGATTTATGTCGGAGAACATAGGCGCGTCGGTAGTATGGAACGACGAGACCAAAACCGTAGAAGTTACGAAGTAGCAATGTAGAGATTAGGGATTAGTGAGTAGGGAGTAGGCGGTGAACGCTGCTGTGGCGTGAAGACGGCGCCTGTAACGTTATAGGAAAACGGAGTATTCCATTTCCATTTCCGCTTGCCGTAGCGTTCAGCGTTACACGAGCAAATTCCGCCCCTAACTCCTAACTCCTATTATCCTAACGTCTATGTTGGCGGCGCGGCATACCGACCCGCGCCCGGCGGACGGATCGACGCCGAGTTTTCCGGCTGCCGATATGAACGTGTTAATAAAACAAAAGCGATCGAGTTGATCATTTAACTCGATCGCGTTTTTATATGCGGAATGATTTTATCTTAATCAGTCGAAGCCGCGCGGCTTAGATCCTGATACTCAGCCGCGTATCTCAGCGTTTTTCCAAAGCTCCATAACTTCGCCGTGAACCTCGTCGGCGAGTTCGGACGCGACGTCCAGCGCGCCGCCGATATATTTTAAGACCTCCGACCGTTCGCTTATATCTATGTGCGAAAGACAGCCGCAGATCGAAGCCGCGCCGCAGGCTTTCCGCTCTAACGCCGCGATCGTTTCGTAAAATTCAGAATTCGTCATGCTGTTACCTCCTAAAATTTTTGTTGAAATCCCAGAAGATATTTGATATAATAGATTTATCAGATATCTGTCTGGTGATTGTAGAACACTCAAGCTCTTTTTGCGGGAGGCCGAGTGTTCTATTTTTTTTCTAATTCGGCCTTGACCATTTCTATTCCCTTGACGATAACGTTGATCCTTGCGGTATTTAACTTTTCGGCGCACTCTTGGAGCATATCCGCTTCTTTTTGTGAAATACGCAGGTTAAGACTTATGTTCCTGGGATTGTTTGTAGGTCTGCCTGTTCTTGGGCTCATATTATCACCTCGCTTATGCCCTCGCAAATATAATATCGCATACACGCGCAAAAGTCAAGAGAAAAATGAGAGAATTTGAGAAAACTTGTAGTTTGGAGTTTGCTATTAATTTGCGTTTTGATTCCGGCGATGCGTTCCGCATAGATTCCGCTCCTTACTTCCTAATCCCTACGCTTCCCCCCGTTTTATCTATCTCGTATACGTAACTGTCGTCCGAAACCTCTCCCAGCACGTTGACCGTAAGCGAATGTTTTCCCTCTGAGAGAGCGGAAACGTCAAGCTCGTGTTTGTAGGGTATTTCATAAAGGGTCGCAAGCGGGACGCCGTCTAAGATATACGACACGCTTTTTATCTCCTCTTCGGGCAGGTAGACGTAGGAATAGAGCGGGAGCGAGTCAGAGTTTACGGTCTGTCCGTCGGCTTTGACGAAGGTAAACTCCGGTTCGCCGGGGTATTCGAGCAGGTATTGACCGTTTAGAAGCGCCTCGTCTATTATATCGATATAATTGGGCTTGTTATATATGTCGTAGCCGTTGTCCTCGCCGGGGGTCGTGTGGTTGAAATAGGTTATCAGCTTTATCTGCGGATACCTCATCGGAATATACCAGTACATGCTCCTAAGCCTCGGCTCAGCCCAGGCGCTGTAATCGCTTTCGTCGTAGGGCATATACGAGACCACGGCGCCCTCGCTCACCGCGACCGGTTTTTGGATATTATTCTCTTCCATGAATTTGATCAGCTCCCTGAGCGGGTTCTGACCCCAGGCGAAGTCGCCCACGTAGAAATACAGCCCCGAACTGCGCTCGCTGTTGGGATCGCCCATAAAGTCGCGCTTTAAAAAGCTGGACACGCCTATCCAATCCACATACTCGTCGCCGGGATAGTAAAGCTCCATAGGCCGGTTGAGCGCTCCGGCGTCGTTAGGCGACCACATGACCGCGACGTTTGGATAATCGCGGTGTATTATATCCGCTACGAACCTGAACGCCTTTATATACGCCGCGGGCGAGTCGCCCAGAGAACTGACGTTCATTTCGGCGGCGAAACGCACTATCGTAGGCTTATCGTACTTGGAGATATTGTCGAGCGTCTTGCGTATATACTCTTCGTTGTCGTAGACCTGAGTCACGTCGCTCGTGTTCCAGGGTATGCACAAAACGCAGTCGTAGTCGTCTATATCGTCGATAAGCGGTCTGGTCAGGTCGGTCTGCCTGTTATCGAATTCCACATAATTTGAATAACAGCCGAAGCTATGCCCGAATATTGGCGGCTGGTCCGCGTAAGGCTTGCCGTTGCCGTCGCTTACGATACCCGCTAAGACCCCCGACTTCGGCTCGTTTTTGGCTCCGTAATATACCGCGTTCGAGGCGTCGCCCTCGGTGTACAGCTCGAATTCCTTGTTGCAGAGTAATTCTTCGCGCTCGGCGAGTATTGCGCTGAGAGAGTCTTCGTCGAGGCCCGGGAACCTGAACGCGTTTAGGCTGATCGAATTTGAGGACGGATCGTAATTATAATTGAAGTTATAGTCGCTGTATCCGAACGTCTCGTTCACCTCGTCGGTCAGCGCGCCAAGCTCCTCGATCAGGACGTAGGTCTTTTTTCCGGTGTAATAGGAATCGATCCTAACGCCGTTTATGTATACGACCGCGTCGGTCGATATTATATCGCTTATCTTAGTTCCGGGCGCGGCGGAGCCTATTACGGGCGGTTCGACTCCCTCGGGCATATAGTCGGTCGTAACGTCTATCCGCTTGTTTTCATCGTTCCTGTTTACTATAAATCCGTACTCGCTCAGATCGTCTATCGCTATCGCGGCTTTGCCGTCTATTTCGACCGACGGTATCGCAACCCCGTCGAGCGTTACGGCGACGTCGGTCGCGTCGATACGCCCTATTACCTCGCCGAGCCGGGGTTCTTCATTGCAGCCGGAGAAGGCCGCGAGTATGCATATGATATATATAAGTAATAATATTCTTTTCATGATTCCTCCCGTGTTTGCGCGTTCAAAATATCGAGAATAATCCAATTATAACACAGCTTAAATTCTATGGCAAGCTCTGAAGAAGAACGCGAAAGTTTGGATAAGAAAAACGATCGTTTCAGCGCTGAGAACCGATCGGAACGAAAAGGGAAAACCTATGTATAATTTTTGCTCCGCCGGTAAATAATCCATATATATTATATTTATCTTATATATAAACAAGCGAGGAGGAGACGGTTGATGATCGCAAAGAGCGCCAGACAGGTCGTAATAATAAACGACGTTAAATCGGATTATATAGAGCAGGCTATATTCATACTTCGCGACGGGGATAACGCAAAATTGCCGCGCAAACCGGAGAAAGATATGGTAGTAGAGGCGGAGCGGATAATAAGGTCGTACATGAGTACGATACGCAGCTACAAACTGCGCGGAAAATGGCGGTATTTTAAAAACGTGGTCCTGTCCAAAAAATGCGTATTCGCCGCTTTGACGATTATTGCCGCCGCGGCCGTTCTGTTTTATATGTTCGCGGTCTGACCGCGAATCTTTTGCACGCCCGCGGACGGCTTCGCAGTCGCTGTTTTCCGCGCGACGCCGTCCGGCGCGTCCGCGTTATATCTAACCCCGCGCCCTGCGTTTAAATGAATCTGTTCGCCCCGCGCTCGTCGAAGATTATATTACTGTTACATTTCAATGTGAAGCGGGTTACAAATCTATTAAAATTATTTTACAACATTTACAGAAAATGACAATAAATATAAAATCGTATGTATATAATAACCTCTGTAAAAAGTCACAAACGACAAATTATGGAGGTGTTTTTATGTCCAATACGGATATGGCGCCCGTCGAGGCGCAAATGATCGAGCTGAAGAAGGAAGAGCGGAGCGGAAAGCGAAAATTTGATACGGGGCTGAGCGCTTACGATCTATTGATAAGGGTTCTGGGGATATTTTTCTCGAGAGCGATGTTGATCGGCGGATACGCTCCGTTCGGGCTCGCGTTTTTATGTCAGGAGCGAAGGTTTTCTCTAAAGAGTATCGTTACGGCGGCGTGCGTTTCTATCGGATACGGACTTTTGATGGATCCGGAGCTTGCGCTCAGATATATAACCGCGTGCGCGGTATACGAGATATTCCTGTTTATTATAGACCGAAATTCCCCGCCGAACTGTTACATAACCGGCGCGGCGGCCGCCGGGATACTCAGCGTATGCGGCGTCGGAACGACGATATTGTTTGGATTTACGGCGTATAAATTGATATTCGTATTCGCCGACGTCCTGCTTTTGCTGATAGGCATAATCGTTTTTGACAAAAGCCGAAAGGCGCTGTTTGAAAAGAGGATACTTCTCAGAAAACTGGAGCTTGAGGAAAAGGTCAGCCTGTGCGTTATGGCGGGGGTTATCCTGCTGAGCCTTAAGGACGTAAGTTTGTTCGGCGCGTTCAACTTTTCTCACGCGTTCGCCTGCCTGTGCATAATGTTCGCGTCGGTCTGCGGCGGTTTGACAGCCGGCGCCGTATCCGGGATATGCGCGGGCGCGGCGCTCGGTATAGGCGGAGATTTTATGAGCATGACGGCGGTATACGGCGTTTGCGGTCTGGCGGCCGGGCTGTCCGCGGCGCTTGGGATAAGCCGCAGGTTTGAAAGCTTTATCGGTGAAAATAAGCCGGACGAAGCCGGAGAGGAAAGTCGTTACATCAAGTTCGAGGAGGATACGGACGGCGAAGAAGAGGAAGAGGAAGAGAGAAAAAAGATCAGAGCCAAGTATCCGGCGGCGGGTTTTATGGTCGCGGCCGGAGTCATAGCTATACTATATATGGGAACCTACAGCGAGGAGATATTAAACTTTTACGAATTGCTGTCCGCCGCGGTCGTAGGTATGTTTCTTCCGAGTATCGCGTACAGGATCGGATTTAAGACGCTCGGCGCCGAGGAGGAAGAAAAGGAAGATCCGGACAGGTTTAAGGAATACGTAGCGGACAAGCTCTCGAATGTTGCGGATTCGTTCGATAAGCTGTCCGAAACGTTTAACAGGATCTCGGATAAGCAAAGTTCGGTGGATATGTCGGACGTCTCGGCGCTCTTCGATACGGCGGCGGACAGAGTCTGCGTTAAATGCCAGAAGGTGGACAGATGTTGGCGCAGGGAGTTTAACACGACGTATAAGACGATGTTTAAACTGCTTGAGATAATGGAGCGAAAGGGCTGCGTTACGGCCGCGGACGTGCCTTCGTATTTCGGCGAAAACTGCGCCAAGCTCGGTCCGCTGCTGACCGAGATAAACAGGCTGTTCGAGGTGTATAAGATAAACCGGATCTGGAAGAGGCGGCTTGCGGAGAACAGGGAGCTTACGGGCGAGCAGTTTTCCGGGATAGCGGAAATAATCAGGAACGTGTCGAAGGAGATATGCGAGGACATGTTTTTCGACGTATCGGCGGCCTTGGAGATCAAAAAGGGTCTTAAGGAACGCGGCGTGGACGTTAAAAAGGTAGACGTGGTCAAAAACAGGAACGAGAGGTATATCGTCGAGCTTAGCGTAAAAAACGAGGAAAACGCCGAGATCGGCGCCGCAATGATCCGTCCCGTTTTAAGAAAGGTCTTAGATATAAATTTCGCTCTGCCGGTAGTTAGGCATGATGAAAAGACGGGCGTCACGGAGCTTAAGTTCAGCCAGATAGAAGCGTTTTCGACCTCGGTCGGCGTGGCCTGCGCGTCAAAGCAGAAGGAATGCGGCGATAAATACCTGACCAATTATCTGAGCGGCGGCAAGATCGTGGTGACGCTCAGCGACGGAATGGGCAGCGGACACGCCGCGGCGAAGGAGAGCGAGGCCAGCGTAACGCTGCTCAGCGATTTTTTGGAGGCCGGGTTCGATAAGACGATAGCGGTAAAGCTCGTCAATTCGATAATGGTGATGAAGTCCGCAAGCGACGCGTTCGCGACGGTCGATATGTGCGTTATAGATCTATACACGGGCGAAGTGGAATTTATCAAAAACGGAGCGGAGCCGAGCTATATAAAACACGCCGACCATACCGAGGTAGTAAGAGCGGCGAGCCTTCCGGTCGGGATTGTATCCGCGGTCGATATCCAGACGTTTGCGAGAACGCTCAAGAATAATTCGGTAGTCGTGATGATGACCGACGGGGTGTCGCTTAAAAACGGCGACGATTCATGGCTCAAAGAGATAATAGACGCGGCCGATCACGAGACTCCGCCGAAAATACTGGCGGAGGATATAATAACCAAGAGCGTTGAGCTGAGCGGAGGTCAAAGCGACGATATGACTGTGATTTGCATAAGAGTAAGCGATAAAAGGAGCGCGGGGAGCAGACATAGCGAAAAACGCGCCAAGAAGGCGGGATTCGACGATATAGAAGTGAGCCTTTCAAACAGCGCGTCGCAGCGGAATGAAGAAGACGACGAAAAGACCGCGGGACAGGCTCCCGCATGACCGGAATTTGTTTTGCCCAAATATGTAAAAGGGGCGCGTTTTGAAGAGAATAGGCGGCGCGTATAGGCGGAAGAAACGCTTTTACGCCGCCATTTTTATTGCGCTCCTATAAATTTTACATACAAATGCGTACAAAAAAGAACGCCAAATGATTGACGTTCTGTAATGTTTATTTAATTTGACATATTTCGGGAGCCGTTGTATAATAATTCTGTCGGATTTATCCGGCAAGGCAAGCCTTAAACAGTTTATACTGGGCGGTTATGCTACATCTCCAGAGGAAAGGAGGTGCGGCTTATGGAATATGTGTACATAATGATATATATAATCACTTTATTTGCACTAATTATTGCCATAAAGAAATAACGCCCACCGTCAAATGATGCGTTATTTCTTTAAATAATCATTTGGCATAACCGTTTAAAGGCTTGCCTTTTATCTGCTTATATTATATCCCAATTCACAGATAAAGTCAACATAGATTTTAGGTTTTTAGGAGTTAGGCGTCAGGAAAATATCGCCTTGCGCCTACTCCCTAATCCCTACCGTTCTAATTCCTATGTTGTTAGCCGTTTTTCAATTCCGCCAAATACTCGTCCGCCTTGACCGCGTTCTTAGTCACGCTGTTGTTCTTCCACCAGCTCCACACGGCCGCGCCGATCGTGAACAGTATGCTGACAAGCTGATATATGTTATCCTCGGCTATCGGCAATTGTTCCTTGCCGAATATGGCCAAGAGCTGGTTTAGAAGAGCCAAAACTAACACTATCGTTCTCGCTATCGTATCCGCTTTCATTAGGTATCGCCCCCTTCCTTTTCATGTTCGAGCCGCTTTATTCGCTCGTCGTGACTGTCGAGCGTTCCCGCGTGTTCCCACAGCTTCTTATTGATCTCGTCGATCTTCGAGCTGTGAGCGTTAAGCCTTTTCTCGTGGGTATGTATGCTTTGTATCAGGCTTTCTATGGTAGCGTTGAGCTTTACTATGTTTACGTTTAGGTCGTTGATAGGTTTGAAGCACTTCCACGCCACCGCGATAAGCCCGCCCAAAGTCCCCAGTCCCGCTATAAGCATTCCTAAAAATTCATTTGAGTTCATTTTGACCCTCTCCGTTCTGTTTCTTATACGCTGCCTGAACCGTAAAGGCCGTAGAAACTATCGCTGCTGTAAACTATCGCCGGGATAAAACTCGTTAAAATAAATTGACCGTCTGCATAAGTAAACGTCGGATACATCGCTTTGAATACATCTGTGTAGAATTGAGCGCAAAGCGACTTCTCCACCGCATAGGTCTTAGCGTTAATATTTAACGTTATAGTCCCCGAACCTTCGAAAGTTAATTGATTATTGAGTATGACCCTCGTGCCCGACGGCGGGTTTGTCGGGAAATTGTCGATCGTAAGAGTTACCGTCCTGCCTCCTTCGGCGCCCCCGATCGTAGCGGTTTGAAAAAACGTCTGCGGTATTGTGTCATAAACCGCCTTAACCGCCGCCGGAGTCGCCGCCGTTCCGTCGGATGCGTCGTTTGTCGAATTTACGCTATCGTTGAGCTTGACGATCCCGTAATTCGTGTCGTCGCCTATAGCCGCGCTTGCGTTACCGGACTCGCTTTCACCGAAGACGTCCGCGTTCGGCGTGAAAGTGATTTCGTATTTGTAATCCACGCCTTCGGAATAGTAATCGGTTATCTTCATGGTTCCGAGCCGAACGTATATGTAATCCTCCGTTTCGACTACGGGGTTATCGTCGGTGGTCTGCAGCGTATTAACGCCCTCTAAATTAAAACCGTTGGCCCTATAGTTATATGTATCGGCTTTCATCAGGTACGTCTCTATTGCTAACTCGTTAAAAGTCCCGGAGCCATAGCAAGCGCTTTCAAGTCCTTGTATTGTGAGATTGATGTTATCGTCGTCGATGGACGAGGCTATTTTGGTAAGTTCCATACCCTCGACTTTGTACACGTCTATACCGGTCCCTATATGCAGCAAGTCCGTCGCCGAGCTCGGCTGAGCGAAATATTTGCTAAAGCCTGTATAAGTAGTGGTTCCGTCCTCATAGGTTTCGGTCATAACGTCGCTCTCGGGAACGCTTCCATCCCCAAATCTGAGCTGATACTCCGCGTCGACGCCTACTATTTTCTCCACGATCTCGTTTATAGCTCCTACTACGTTTGTTTTATTGCTTGTGTTTAAATTGTCCGGATCGCCGACGTTCGTCTTGATTTCGCTGATATTCTCTCTTATCATGTAGTCGTCGCCAAGCTTTACGTCGAGCGCGGTCGTTTTTAACAATACGTCTACCGGGTCTCCGGTAATAGCGATCCCTGAGCTGCCAATTTCTATCCCGTTCGTATTCTGAAGCAGAACTCTTCTTGTAGTAACGTCTCCGTACGGCATAGTTTGCGTTCCTATCATACTTGAAAAGTTGTCCTTCGGAACGATGTTATCAAAGTCGATCTTGGAATTGACATAATCCGTATCTACGATCTCGCCTACGCCGAGAGCCAATCGCTCCTCAAAAATGTGTCCTTCATTATCTACGAGGTCGTATGAGTCCCAGCCTAATTGTCCGTTTCGGATCCATAGATTTATTGCTCCGTTGTTCTTGGGACTTACGATCGTATTTATCGCCGCTACGGCGTTTGTTTTATCGACGGTATTAAGCTCGTCCAGATCGCCGACGTCGGTCAAACTCCCGTCCGCCTCGACTATGCGCTTGTCGTATACCTGCATGGTCTTAGCCGTATTATTCGTTCCCGTTCCAAGCTGCACGGCGTCGATGGCGTTATTGCTTGTATCGACCGTCTTGGCGGTTTTGCCGATCGCTACGCCGTCGCCCGTCACGGCTTCCCAGCCCATTGCTCCGCCGTTTGTACTCTTAGCTTCGCTGCCTATCGCTCCGCCGGTCGAAGTGTTCGCCGCATACCCTACGGCTCCGCCGTGGTAAGCGCTCGCGGAATTTCCTACCGCCGCGCCCATGCCGTTACTCTTGGCGTGGTATCCGCCCGAGAATCCCGAGGCGGTTTCGGCCTCGCTGCCTATCGCGGCTCCGGCTCCGGTAGTCTTTGCGTAGTTGCCTATCGCCACGCCGCCCGATGCGTTGGAGGCGTTGTTTCCGGCGACGAAGCCGCCGTTCGTTACCTTGTCGGCCTTGGAGGTTAAAGCGGTTTGCGTAGATTGCGCCTGATCTTCGGCGGACTGCGCTTTGTCGTACGCCGATTTTACGGCCGACGGCGTAGCCGCGGTCCCGGCGTTTGCCGAGGACGTGGACGTAACGCTGTCGCTCAGTTTAACGTGTCCGTACAGCGCGGTCGTAGCGGAGCCGTATTCCGCAGAAGCGGAGGAGTGGTCTGTCGGAGCCTTTGAATCTAAGACGTCCTTTACCGTCTCGCCGGAACCGTAATCTACGTCTTCGGCGCCGTGCCTATGTCCGGCGCCGCTGAAATGAGTCTGAAGCTCGTCGTTCATCGAGCCGATCTGTTTGTCTATGTATTTTTGCGTCCAGCCGTTATTGCCGTCCGAGGCGTAGGCCTTGCCGTTTGAATCGTACCATATTGACATAAAATTACCTCTTTCCTTAAAAATTTTTACGAACCAATCAAGTTTGGACATATAAAGTCCATAACTTAATTATACACTCTTTAAAGCGACATATGGGGACAACATGAGGGTTACGCGTAAATAAATGGTGGATTAAACTGAATAAAACGGCAAAAAATAAGGACTCCGTTTAATCGCGAAGTCCTTATAGATATAAAAATTTTAAAACAGTATCAGTCGTCGTCTCTGTAAAGAGCGATCAGGCGGTTGGAGATCTCCAGCTTGGTGGAACGCTTATCCATAGCCATCTTTTCAATATAGCGGTGAGCTTCCGGCTCGGACATTTTTTCAAACTCGACAAGGAGGCATTTCGCGCGGGAGACCACTCTCTGCTCCTCGTATTTCTTCTGAAGTTTGCGGTTTTCGGACTCGTATTTTTTCAGCCTGTTTCTAAACGCCGCGGCGAGCCTGACCGAAGACAGAAAATCGCTCTGCTGAAACGGTTTGGGACAGACCAAAACGCCGGCGGGTTCGAGCTTTGACGATAACAGGCCGTACGATTCAGCCTTTACTATAGCTATCACGCTAAGCGAGGTAGATTGGATAATATCGAGCGCGAGTCCGTGCCCCTGCTCGTCTTTAAGCGGCATATTTACTATCATTATGTCGTAGTCGACCTGTAATATCGAACGCCGCGCGTCCGAACCGTCGAATACAAGATCGATATTCGTCCACGAATAACGGCGGAGTAATTGCTCGAGCGCCTCGCCGCTCTTTTTTGAGGCGGAGACTAATAAAATTTTTTCATCCATATATGTTACTCCTCCGTTTATGATGATTTTTATCGGTAAACAACTTAAATCTTTTCATATTTAGAAATTGCGCCCATAACTTGCCGCTAAATAGCGGAAAAGTACTGCTCGGTCTCGTATTGATCCTTATCGACGGCTTTTTTATAGTCGAGCCATTCCAGACGTTTCTGCTCGACATAAGTATCGATTATGCTCTCGGGCAGGACGTCCTTTAAAAATTTGCTGTTTTCAGCCAGATTAATAGCCTCCTCGAGCGTCCTTGGCAGAGGCTCTACGTCCGATAGGTTGTCCTTGACCCTGACGTTTATCGGCGGAACAAGCTCCAAACCGTCTCTTATCCCCTCGAGTCCCGCGGATATGAGAAGCGCGTAGCCGAGATAGGGATTACAGCTCGGGTCGGGAGATCTCAGTTCGATCCTCGCGTCCGAACTCGACGAGGACGACGGGATGCGGATAAGCTGTTGTCTGTTCTGCACCGACCAGGACACGTATTTCGGAGCCTGATGCTGACCGAACCTTGCGTACGAGTTCGTCAGCGGATTTAGAAGCAGCGTCATTTCACCGGTTCGCCTTAAGACTCCGGCGATAAACTGTTTGGCCGTTTCGTTTTCGATATTCGACACATTATTGAGCCCTTTATAGATCGAAATATTCATATGCAGACCGTTTCCGCTCTGATTTTTAAGCGGGCGGGGCATAAAGGACGCGAACAGTCCGTTTATACTCGCTATGGTCTTTACGAGGTTCTTGAAGGTCATAAGATGATCGGCGGCTTCGACCGGGGCGCTGTGCCTGAACACTATCTCGTGCTGACCGGGGCCTTTCTCGTGGTGCGAGCTTTGCGGCGCTATGCCCATCTCCTCAAGAGTCAGACATATCTCGCGGCGCACGTTCTCGCCTTTATCCACGGGCGCCACGTCGTAAAACGTGCCGTAGTCGTGCGGGATGAGCGTTGGATTGCCGTATTCGTCCGAGTTAAAAAGGTAGAACTCGCATTCGGAGCCTATCTCGCAGTTGTAGCCCGCTTTCTTGGCGTTCTTGACCGCGCTCTTTAATATATGCCTGCTGTCGCCCTCGAACGGCTTGCCGTCCGGATAGCGTATGTCGCAGAATAGACGGAGCACGCGGCTCTGCTGCGGCCGCCACGGCAGGATCTCCGCGGTCGTGGGATCCGGAAACAGCAAAAGGTCGCTCTCGCCTATGTTCATAAATCCGCTTATTTCGGACGCGTCGAAAGCGATCCCGTTTTCGAGCGCGCGGCTCAGCTCCGAATCCATTATGGATATATTTTTCATATTCCCGAATATATCGAAAAATACCAGCCTGATAAATTTCACGTCGTTTTCATCGACGTAGTCCATTATATCTTTATAAGAGAACAGCAATTAAATCTCCTCCTTTTTTGCGATTGGATATTTATTTTAAAAATCTAAGATCGCGTATGCTTTCGCACAAATCTGAATTTATTAAATTATATCAGAGTCGAATAAAAAACGCAACAAATTTTTTGCGCGAGCCGCCCTGCAAATAAACGGCGGCGGATCGTGATTTTCGCCGCCGAACAAAGCGGGCGCGGTCGATTAATATGCGCGATACAAATCCCAAAGGCGAAGATAGAGAATTGAGCGCGCGGGCGATACGGCGTATACAGAAATAATAAGACGGTTTCCAAACGGAAGCCGTCGCTATCGATCAATATACCTCTGCCGCCATACCGCGTCTTAGCTTCACAGCAACACCTCCGTATTATTGGACTACATCGATCGTTACGGTGAAGTCGCCGTTCATAGCCGTAAGCGCTTCAAGCCCGGACTCGATGCGTCCTACCGGGATCAGATCCTCCGAATAGCTCCAGTCGTTATAGAATATGGCTATGTTTCCCCATGGGGCGAACAGAGTAACGTCTCCCGCAGTCGGCGCGCAGCCTCTCGCCGCGTCGTCTACATAGACCTCGCCGTCCATGTAACAGATCTTTTCTGTGTTGTTGTAATCTTCGAACGTTACCGTCGCCGGCAGTTTTGAAATAATGTCCGCGGCGGTCTGGTTATCCTCCATTACTATAATAACTTCGTTGTCGTCCCAGCTAAGGCTTATCCTGCGCTCCCGATCCGAAACCGAGGCGTCCGAACTTGCCGCGGCGTCGGCTGAGAAGCCGCTACTTGCGAGCCACTGCTCGATCTCCGCGTCCGTCGTGGAAGACGCTGCGCGAAGTCCGTCGGTCACGTTCGAGCCGGGCAAGAGCTCTCTGAGCCTCGATACAGAGTTTTCTATACCGGTACTGCCGCTCGTGCAGAACGGCATTATCGTCTTGCCGGATAGGTCGTAGCTGTCGATAAAGGTGTTTATGATCCTCGGGATCGTTCCCCACCAGATAGGATAGCCGAGTATGATTGTGTCGTAGTCCGCGATATTGTCTATGGTCCCCGAAATAGCGGGTCTCGCGTTTTCGTCGTTCATTTCGATGTTGGCGCGGCTGTCGCTGACGTTATAGTTCAGATCCTCGCTTGTATACGGAACCTCGGGAACTATCTCGTACATATCTACTCCGGTAAGGCCGGATATACGCTGAGCTATTCCTTCGGTGTTGCCGGTGCAGGAGAAGTAGACTATCAACGCGTTGGACGCGGCGGCGGGAGTTTGCTGCGCAGTATCGCTCTGAGGCGCGTTTGAGATCGTTATGAGATTTTGCGTCTCGTCCCAGCCGACGCTGAAATTAAAGCTCTCCGCGATAAAGCGGATCGGCAGCATGGTGCGGTCGTTTATCGTGGTCGGAGCTGCGTCGAGTTCGCGCGCTTCGTTATTTAAGTACGCGGTCGTACTGCCGATCGCAAGCCGGATCTCGTCGCCGCCGTAGGTAAGCGTCGCCGTCTGAGACGCTTCGTTCCAAGCGACCGAACCGCCCATCGCTTCGATTATGGCGCGGACGGGAACGAGCGTGCGGTCGTTTACGATAACGGGAACGGTCTCGCGCCCCGGATCGATCTCCGCTTCGGCGCCGTTTACGGTCATCGTCGGGTCGTCGATCCGCAATACTATCGATAATCCGTCTCCCGCTTCAGGATTGGACGCCGCGCATGCCGTAAATGAGAATACGGTCAGCATACACGTAAGCGCTAAGAATATGGATAGAACTTTTTTCATTTTGGTTACCTCCTTGAATTTAAAAGTTTGTCTTAAAAATTTATATATTATCGATTTATAAAATCGCGGCCTTACAAGCCCTGCTTGCCAAAACTCATGCACTTGCCGATAACCTCTCCGGTGCGGAGATATTCATAGGTCGGTATTTCGAAGAGAACCGGCTTTAGAACGTTGTAGTCGATCTTTCCGGCTTCGCTTAATACGGACTCTTCGGCGTAAACGCCCTCGATCTTGCATATAAAGCTCTCGAAGCCCTCGGTCTCGTATACGTCGTCCACCTTGCAGTCCATTACTACCGGAGCCTTCCCGATTATCGGCGCGCCGGTCTCGCCGACCGTGTATTCAAATACTTCCGACTTATCGGTTTTGTTTCCGCTTACGCAGCCGACGTAATCGGCTTCTTTAAGCATGGATTCATCTACGATGTTGACGGTCAGCGAACCGGTTTCCCTGATCCCGCGGTTGGTATAATGCGCGCTCGCAAGGCTTACCATTATCCGGTCGTGACCTATGATTCCCAAGTGTCCGACCAATACGTAATTGGGCTTTCCGTCTACCATCGTTCCTACCACTACCAGCGGCGTCGGGTAGAGCGCCAAACTTTTACCGATATTTTTCTTCATAAAAATTACAACTCCTATCTGTTATTATTTTGTTTCGACGCTTGGATCTTATATCTTAAATAATCCAAACGGTCTAATTGTTTCTGCTTGAAATGTATCTCGTCGAGAGCCGTTCCGCGCTTTTTATTGAGCATATCCATACGCTCGTCCTCGGTGTTTTCGCCTTGCGTCAAAAGCCTCATATATATTTCTACCTCTTCGTTGGTAAAGCCGATATCGTGCAGAGTCATTATCATGCTGAGACGCTTAAGATCGCCGTCGTCGTACTGCAACGAGCCCATGACTTTTTTGACCTCTCCGCATAATCCCCAGCTCTCATATTCCCTTAAGATCTCGATCGGGATATTATATTGTTCGCTCGCTTCGTAAATAGTCATATGTTCCCCTTTCTTAAACAACAAAAAATAGAGACGTTCCATTAGGTACGCCTCTATTGTAATACTAATATATCATAATGTCTAATACTTATAATTTATAATCAGATATGCTTTTTGAGTATTGTTTTGCAAACTCAATAAACGCGGTTGTCGCCGGGGAAAATATCTGTTCCTTTTTCCACGCCAGCGCGGTACCCGCCTCTACGGACGGAGAGAGCGGAACAAAGCGGAGATTTTTATATTCGCTGTTTAGTTTTATGCACATCAAAACGCCGATGTCGTTCTCTACCATCATAGCTCCGTTATACAGCAGATTGACGGCCGCGACGGCGTTTATCTGCGAAGCGTATTCGCCGAACCATTTTTCAATAAAGCTTCTTATAAAATCGCCCGAGGGTATTATCAGCGGATAACCGATCAGTTCGTCCGGGCGCACGAATTCTTTATCGGCGAGCTCGGAGTCTTTCTTTACCATGACGCCCCATTTCTCTTTCTGAGCCGTGCTGACGAAGTCGTACTTTCTGATGTCCACCGGCTCGTTTATAAGACCTATATCGAGGAGTCCTCTCTCTATGTTGTCCTGTATGTTGCCGGTGTTTCCGCTGTAGATTTCGTATCTGACAAGAGGATATTTTTCTTTAAACGCCGCGATAAGCTGAGACAAAAAACGCGTCGATTGGAACTCGCCGGAGCCTATAGCTATCTCCCCCGATAAGGTCTCTTCTTTATTCATAAAATCCTTTTTGGTCTTGTCGGCGAGAGAGATTATCTCCTGCGCGCGCCGCTTTAATATCATGCCGTCCTCGGTCAAGGATATGTTATGGTTGCTTCTCACAAACAGTTTAACGCCTAATTCTTCCTCGAGCTGAGCGATCTGCCTCGACAGCGTGGGCTGAGTCACATGAAGCGTCTGAGCCGCTTTTGTGATGTTCTCCTCTCTTGCGATCGCCAAAAAATAATTTAAAACTCTAAGCTCCAAAATAGCCGCCCCCTTTTTCCGTATATAAAAATTTTATCATTTATTCTATGCCTTGTCAACATAACACGCGCTTAGAAATACAAGTTTGAGCGTATCGGCGGGCGGGTCGAGGAGGGGCTAAAGCTCAGGCGAGCGCTATCGAGAGCGCCATTCCGGTAAAGTCGGCGCACAGCGCGGCGAATACGGTATATCTTACGTTTTTAACGCCGACGCAGCCGAAGTAGACGGCTATCGTGTAGAACGTCGTCTCGGTAGAACCCATCATTATCGAGGCGATACGGCCTTGAAGCGAGTCGGGGCCGAAATTTTCGAATATATCGGTCACCATGGCGAGCGACGCGGAGCCGGAGACGGGTCTTAGCAGCGCGAGGGGGATCACGTCGTTCGGTACGCCGAGCCTGTTTGTAATTGGAGAGATAAAGCTTGTCAGGATATCCAGCGCGCCGCTGGCCCTAAACATATTGATCGCGACCATCAGCCCGATCAGCGGAGCCATTATATTAAACGCGGTCTTTATGCCGGTCGCCGCGCCGTCTATAAAGGCGTCGTAGACCTCCACGCGTTTTGCGTAGCCGAATATCAGTATTAAAAATATCGTAAGAGGGACGACGAGGTTGGATATGTAGTTTAAAGTATCGTTTGACATAGGAACCGTCCTTATTAAAGATTTCGATCCGCCTAAGCTTTGCGTCCGTATTTTTCGCACAGCTTAGCGACGGTTATCCCGACCGTGAGCGCGCATATCTCGGCTATCCAGACGTAGGGGATTATGGCCGCGGGCTCCGCCGAGCCGTAAGTTTGGCGCAGAGAGATGACCGTGGTGGGGAGTATCTGTATAGAGGCGGTGTTCAGTACGATAAACAGACACATCGCGTTCGACGCGAACTTGGATTTATGGTTAAGCTCGTGCAGTTTTACCGTTGCGTCTATGCCGAGCGGCGTCGCGGCGTTGCCCATTCCGAGGAGATTGGCGGTTATATTCATGATCATCGAGTGCATCGCGTCCGAGTCGCGGCCTACGCCTTTAAATAGTTTGGAGAGCAGAGGTTTAAGCGGTTTGGAGATAATTTTAACGAGACCGCCTTTTTCCGCGATACGCATAAGCCCCGTCCAAAACGCCATTATCGCAAGGAGGGATATGCAAAGATCAACCGCCGAACCGGCGCCCTCCAACGCCGCGGCCGCGGTCTCGCTCAGCCGTCCTGTAAAGAAGCCGGCGATAAGCGATACGATTATCATACCGCCCCAGATATAGTTTAGCATTCTATCGCCTCCGTTTTTTACGTTCGTATTAAATAATTATGCCGCCGGATCCCGATCTATCCCAAAAACGCCGGATCAGATTAGAAAATATGGAGCAAAAAAACTTGCGCGTCGGTAAAATTGACAAAATAACAGAAAGAGCGGTTTTAGGTTTTGTTAATAAAAAGGTGTTGACAAAAAAAGCGTAGTTGTGATATACTAAGCAAAGCACAATAAATCGAACAAAGGCGTTCGTCAGACTTATTATGGTTTGGCGTACGCCTTTTTTCTGTATAAAAACGGTTTTGACTGCTGATAAAGAATGCATAGCCGCTTGAGTTTCTGCGTATCGATCGGTTATGCGAGCTAAAAAAAGGAGGAAGACCAATGCTTTACAAAGAAGGAGAAAACGGGAACAGGATACCTTCGGGGTGCGCAATATCGGGAATATTCTCAAAAAGCGGAAAAAGGATAAACGGCGAGGATATAATCAAGTCGATTTCGGTAATGCACGACCGTTCCAACGGCCTCGGCGGCGGCTTCGCGGGCTACGGTATCTATCCTGAGTATAAGCGTCAGTACGCTTTCCATGTGTTTTACGACAGCAACGAGGCGAAGGAGGTCTGCGAGAGGTATCTCGACCGCCATTTCGACGTGATCAACCTGTCTAAAATACCTATCACAAGGATACCCGAGATCAAAGACGAGCCGCTTATTTGGAGATATTTCGTAGATCCGCTTCCGACCAAGCTGGCGGCGTCTCAGCTCGACGAGAAGGAATACGTGGTTCGCTGCGTGAATAGGATAAACACCCAGCTCGACGGCTGCTACGTCTTCTCGTGCGGAAAGAATATGGGCGTGTTCAAGGCCGTAGGCTATCCGGAGGACGTGGGCAGATTCTACCGTCTCGACGAATACGAGGGCTACTGCTGGACGGCGCACGGACGCTATCCCACGAATACCCCGGGCTGGTGGGGCGGAGCGCATCCGTTCGCAATGCTCGACTATTCTATAGTTCATAACGGAGAGATATCTTCGTATGACGCAAATCGCAGATTTATTGAAATGTACGGATACAAATGCAGTCTATTGACAGACACAGAGGTCATTACATATATCACCGACTACTTGCTGCGCAAGCAGGGACTTACGCTCGAGGAGATGGCCAGCGTAGTCGCGGCGCCGTTCTGGTCTACGATCGAACATATGGAGGAGCTGAAGCGTTCGAGATTGTTGTATCTCAGAAACACGTTCGCGAGCCTTTTGATCACAGGACCGTTCTCTATCCTGCTCGGTTTTACGGGCGGTATGATGGCGCTCAACGACAGGCTTAAGCTCCGCTCGATGGTGGTCGGAGAGAAATCCGATATGGTATATATCGCGAGCGAGGAATGCGCTATACGCGTAGTACAGCCCGAACTGGATAAGATATGGGCGCCCCGCGGCGGCGAGCCGGTCATCGTCAAACTCAACGAAGAAGCTATGGGAGGTATAATGTAATGATACGTGATTATTTATATCCTGAATACGAGGTCGTGCGCGACAGGGATATGTGCATAGCCTGCCGCGTCTGCGAGCGACAGTGCGCCAACGAGGTCCATCGTTACGACGAGGAGCTCGAGAAGATGACGGCGGACAGCTCGAAATGCGTAAACTGTCACAGATGCGTATGCCTGTGTCCGACGCACGCGCTTAAAATAGTTAAATCCGACCATACGTTTAAGACCAACGCAAACTGGACGAACGAGGCTATCTCCGACGTGATCCGTCAGGCGGGAACCGGAGCGACTCTCCTCGCGTCGATGGGAAATCCGCAGGAGTATCCGGTGTATTGGGATAAGATGCTGATAAACGCGTCTCAGGTCACCAACCCGTCCATAGATCCTTTGAGAGAGCCTATGGAGACCAGAACATATCTGGGTAAAAAGTCTCATAAGATCGAGCGCGATAAAAAGGGAGATATAGTTCCCAACACCCCGCCGAGGATCGAGCTTTCGACCCCGATCATGTTTTCGGCTATGTCCTACGGTTCTATCAGCTATAACGCTCACGCGTCTCTCGCAAGAGCGGCTCAGGAACTCGGAATACTGTACAACACCGGCGAGGGCGGACTGCATAAGGACTTTTACAAATACGGACCCAATACGATAGTTCAGGTCGCGTCCGGACGTTTCGGCGTGCACGAGGACTACTTAAACGCCGGAGCGGCTATAGAGATAAAAATGGGTCAGGGCGCGAAGCCGGGTATCGGCGGACACCTGCCCGGAGCGAAGATCGTCGGCGACATATCGAGAACGAGAATGATCCCGGAGGGGACCGACGCGATATCCCCGGCGCCCCATCACGATATATATTCGATCGAGGACTTAAGACAGCTTGTGTTCTCGCTTAAAGAGGCTTGCGACTATAAGAAGCCGGTCATTGTCAAGATCGCGGCGGTGCATAACGTCGCGGCGATCGCGAGCGGTATCGCAAGAAGCGGCGCGGACATAATAGCGATAGACGGCTACCGCGGCGGAACGGGCGCGGCTCCGAAGCGTATCAGAGACAACGTCGGTATCCCGATAGAGCTTGCGCTCGCGAGCGTGGATCAGAGACTGCGCGACGAGGGCATACGCGGCGACGTATCGGTCGTAGTGGGCGGAAGCATAAGAAACAGCGCGGACATAGTAAAGGCGATCGCTCTCGGAGCGGACGCGGTGTATATCGCGACAAGCGCGCTGCTCGCGCTCGGCTGTCACCTTTGCAGAAGCTGTCAGGCCGGCAAGTGTAACTGGGGAATCGCGACGCAGGTTCCGGAGCTGGTAAGAAGACTCAACCCGGACGAGGGCGCCGAGAGACTGGTCAACCTTGTAAACGCGTGGACGCATGAGATAAAGGAAATGATGGGCGGTATGGGTATAAACTCTATCGAGGCTTTAAGAGGCAACCGCCTGATGCTTAGAGGAATAGGTCTTAACGAGAAAGAGCTTGAGATATTGGGCATCAAACATGCCGGCGAATAGGAGGTTGTCACATTATGAAACGAGTTTATGCTAAGGAAGAATGGTGCCTGGGCTGTCACCTGTGCGAATATCAATGCGCTTTTGCCAACTCAGGACTTAAAAATATGGTTTACGCCCTTAAGGGAAAGAAGATAAATCCGAGAATACAGGTAGAGGGCGACAATAAGATAAGCCTCGCGGTGCAGTGCCGTCACTGCGACGAGCCGCTGTGCGTATACGGCTGTATATCCGGCGCGCTGTCCAAGGACGAGAACGGAACAGTAGTTATCGACGCCGAAAAATGCGTGGGCTGTTTTACATGCATACTATCGTGTCCGTACGGCGCTATCATGCCGTCGGACGACCATAAGGCGGTTCAGAAATGTCAGCTCTGCCTTAACAACTCCGTGGGCGAACCCGCCTGCGTAAAGGGCTGTCCGAACCGGGCTTTGGTCTATGAAGAAATACCCGACTAAAAGTCGACTGCAAAAAGATACGAAGATTGTAATACTGAAAGGGTGACAGAAGTGAATTATGATTATTTGATTATAGGCAACTCAACCGCGGCCGTAGGCTGTATTGAGGGGATCCGCGCAGTCGACGATCAGGGGAGCGTCTGCGTAGCGACGGACGAGAACTACAGAGCGTATGGGAGACCGCTTATATCCTACATACTCTGGGGCAAGACTACCGAAGAGAAAGCGCTCGAATACAGACCGGCGGATTTTTATGAGAAGAATAACGTAGAGCTGAAATTAGGCGTCAGGGCTACTAAGATAGATCCCAAGAAGAAGACTGTGGCGCTGTCGAACGGCGAGAAGGTCGGATATTCCAGACTGCTATGCGCCACGGGATCGAGATCGTTCGTCCCGCCGATGGAAGGGCTGGAGACCGTCGAGAAGAAATTCAACTTTATGACGCTGGACGACGCCAAGGCGCTGGACGAAGCCGTGGCCGATGACAGCAGAGTCCTCATAATCGGCGCGGGGCTTATAGGCCTGAAATGCGCCGAGGGAATAAGCGGAAAGACGAGAAATATCAAGGTCGTCGATCTTGCGGACAGAATACTTCCGAGTATTTTGGATAAAAAGGGATCGGAAATAGTTCAAAAATATATAGAAGAGCAGGGCGTAGAGTTCTACTTAAACAACAGCGCGGCCAAACTCGAGAACGGAAAAGCCACGCTTAAAAACGGCGAGGAGATAGAGTTCGACGTGCTGGTCGTAGCGGTCGGAGTCAGAGCGAATACCGAACTGGTCGCAGAGGCCGGCGGAGAGGTGAACCGCGGCATAGTGACAGACTTAAGATGCGAGACCACGCTCAAAGACGTATACGCCGCGGGCGACTGCGCCGAGAGCTACGATATAACGAGCGATACGAGCAGAGTCCTGGCGCTGCTCCCCAACGCGTATAAGCAGGGCTACGCGGCCGGAGTGAATATGGCGGGCGGAGATAAGCTGTACGACGACGCTATGCCGATGAACGCTATAGGTTTCTTCGGACTGCACGTCATAACCGCCGGGAGCTACGACGGCGAAGAGGTCATATCGGGCGAGGGCAACGTATACAAGAAGCTGGTGATAAAGGACAACAAGCTCGTGGGATATATAATGATCGGCGATATTTTAAGAGCCGGAATATATACGAGACTGATACGCGAGCAGACCCCGCTGGACGAGGTGGATTACGAGCTTATGCTGAGCCGCCCCGCCGAGATGATTTTCCCCAAAGCCGTAAGAGCTAAAGACGTAGGAGGCGCTGAGTTATGATAGTTAATGCAGGACTTACTTATTATGATAAGATAAACAAAAAGATCCGCACGTCGGGAGACAGAAAGATAACCGTGAACAACTGCCTCGGGCAGAGATATATCGGAGCGGGTCTTAACGGAAAAGAGATCGTTATAAACGGAACGCCCGGAAACGCGCTCGGCGCATACTTAAACGGCGCGGAGCTTAGGGTCTTCGGAAACGCTCAGGACGCTACGGGCGATACGATGAACGGCGGCGTGATATACATCCACGGTTCGGCGGGCGACGCCACGGGCTACGCGATGCGCGGCGGCCGCATCTACGTCGAAGGCGATTCGGGCTACAGAGCCGGTATCCACATGAAGGCGTATAAAGAAAAAATGCCCGTGCTCGTAATAGGCGGCAAGGCCGGAAGCTTTTTGGGCGAGTATCAGGCGGGCGGATATATAATCGTCTTAGGCATAGGCTACGAGGATAAGGACTGCGTGGTCGAGAGATTCTGCGGCGCCGGAATGCACGGCGGCAAGATATTTTTAAGATGCAACAAGCTGCCGTTCGATATCCCGAAGCAGGTCACCGCCAGAAAGGCGACGGCTCAGGATCTGGACGAGATAGAAAAGTACGTCGAAGAATTTGCAGACGAGTTCGAAAAGGATAAGAATACGATAATGAAGAATAATTTCTACGTCCTTGAAGCGGACACGAATAATCCGTACAAACAGATATACACTCCCTGCTAATAAACGGATCAATTTATGGCGAGACGGTTTTTAAGCCGCCTCGCCGTTTTCCATTTTGAGAGATAAGATGATTGAATTTCTTTATCAAAAGACCAATATGTAGATAAGGGCTATTAATAGCAGAGTATCGTCTTCGCTTTCGCGCCGGCTCAAGATCAACAGTATCAGCGCCCCGATAAGCAGTTCCTCTCCGGTCGCAACACCCAAAAATTTTCCGGTCTCGCGGTTGTATACGCCCTGTGGAAGAAGATCGAGTATTTTGTCTATAAAATCCAAACCGCCGCCCCCCGAATCCGGATCGAAGTTTAAGCTATGCCCGGCTCCTTCGCTATGTTGAGCGGCGGTTTCATGACTAACGTCCGCCGGAACACGGCGATCCCGAGGATCGGCGCGATTATCCGGGGGCGCCGCGCCGTTTCTGAGATCGGCGCTATGATACGAGTTGGTTTCCTGAAACATATTTGAGTTTTGGGCGCCGGTCTGCCGGTTTGGGTTTCGCGCGGCGCCCGGGCGGGATAAGTTAGAATTATTTCCGCCGCGATTTTGGTTATTATGATTTTGAGCGTTATGCTGAGAAGTCGTTCTCTGATTATGTATGTTTTCCGAATTTGAAATCCTCGAGCCTTGCTCAGCGGACGATCCGCCGCGAGCGGGAGGACCGTTACGAGCGACTGATTCATTGCGGGCGTTCGATCCGCCTCGAGAGGCCGAGCCGCCGCGCGAGCTGGGATTGTTAGGGACGTAAAATCCATCGTAGCGTCTGTACATTGTTAAGCGCCTCCGGTTAAAGCTTGAAGTCGGGACCGAGGGATTTGATCGCGGTCCAAACCTTGGAAAACGAGAGAAGTCGAATGGCGGAGTCGGCTTTTGCGCGGCGCTTTTCGCTTAAATACGGTTTGAGCGCGGCAAGCAGCCGCTGACCGTCGGTCTCGGCGCCGTCGCCGACTGTCGACATTATTCGCGCGAGCTTAGTCGCCAGCTCGATATTGTTTAGAGGGTTGTTGAGATTATCGTTTCGGTTTGGCGCCGAGGGAGGCGCGGGATTATCGCTTCCGGTAAACGCGCTTATTATATTTTCAAGCTGAGCCTGACCCTTCTCGGTAGAGAGCATGTTCGAGAGCATATCCATCGCCGAATTTAAGTCTAAGTCGCCCGAGCCAATATTCTCTTCCAAAATTAGCCGCCCCCTTTGCCGTAAAATTTTATATCGTTATTTATTCTTCATAATATTGTTTAGATCCTTGCCGAGTCCCGCGGCGTTTAGCTGACGAGCAAGCTCCGGATTGGAATTTATTATCTGCTGGAGCTTTCCCATATCGACCGACTTAAGCTGCCGGTTCAGCTCGGAGCCGCTTGTGTTGTTTATCGCGTTCTTTACCTGGCTCATCTGCTCGTTCGTCATAAACGAGCTGAACTTGTTTAGGGTCTGATTTAGTTTATTTTTATCGATATTCTTAGTCAAATCCTCTATGTTCATAAATATTACCTCCGCTTGATCATGATTTAACAGACGATTTAAGGATCTGTCGAGGCCGAAAGCCGTATTGAGTAAGCTTGAAAATATACGACCTCGTTATATATAATATGAAAGCCGCGGCAGAATAGTGACAAGAAAATTTTTTGTTAAATTTACTTAAAAAATTAAAATTTGTTGGCCTTTTATTATATTATATTATATGATATAATACAATCAATACTATAAGATCGGAGGAAAGTTATATGACGAACAAACCAAGACTGCGATTTACAGCCCTTATACTTTGCATGGTCATGATTATAGGCTGTATGCCGACGATCGGTTTCGCTTCAAACGGCGAGGAATCGATCATGCTCGAGTACGCGTATCCGGAGGATGGGGATAATATGTTCTCGATAGCTACTCAGAGCGCGGCGGTGGATGAGACCGGAAAGTATACGGTCGTCGTGGTACGCGGCGGCTCCGCGTCGGACGCGGCGTCCGTAGAGCTTAAGACCGTAGACGTTTCGGCCGCGTACGGAGAGGATTACTTCGTATCCATTGACGACGGAACTACGGACATAACCGAAACAGAGGGAACTCTGCTTAAGCAAGCGGTGGATTACGAGGAACAGAGCGCGCGTTACGCCGCGTTTGAAGAGGAGCTGAGCGGCTTTATCGAGTCCGATCCCGAAGATGAAAGCGTCGCCGAGGATTCGGGCTTGGATAATCAGGACGAAGCCGAGCCGGAAAGCGATTCTATAATGTTCGCAGACGACGCGGCGGAAGATATAACGGCGCCGTTTGAGCAGGACGAGAGCGTAAGCGGCGGAGAGATGGAAGCGGCGGACGACGTAAGCGTCGCTCCGGCTGAGGAACAGAGTGAAGAAGCCGCCGCGGTCGATCCGGCGGACGCTTACGAGGAGACGAACGTTGAAGCCGAGAACGCCGCGACTGACGGCGCGGCTATAGATACTGCCGAAACTTCGGACGGCGCCGAAGCAAGCGAGTCTGAAAGTATAGACGACGGCAAGAGCGAGCTTGCAAAATTAAAGGAAGCGCAGACGGGAAAACCGACCAGAGAGACGTCGCAGACCGAGTTTGAGCCTATACAGGATCTATTGATTGAAAATACGATCGGCGAACTTAGCGACAGCATAGAGACGAGCAGCTCTACGACGATAGATTTCCTGCCGGGCGAGACTGAAAAATATATTACGGTAGAGATATTGGAAGACGATAGATCGGAGGGCGACGAGGTATTCGACCTTATGCTCGGCGGCGCGAGCGAAGGTTACTCGATCGGCGCCGGGCTCAACTGCACGATCACGATAACAGACGACGAGCCGACCGAGTATTCAAAGCTCGGCTTCTCAGGCGCCGAGTATACTGCGGACGGAAGCAAAGTCACGGTCACGGTAAATCGTACCGGAGCGGAATATTCATTCTGTACCGCGGACGTTAAGACTGTGCAGATCGAAAACAGCGCGGTCGTGAGCGAGAACTTCTCCAAGGTAGACGCGGAGATCTCTTTTGCTCCATATGAGACCGAGTATACGTTTGAGATACCGACCCGCGGCGGAGATACGGATTTGTATTTTGAGTTGGAGCTCAGCGATATCAAAGGCGCCGAGGCCGGCGAGATATTGAGATCGAGCGTTAAGATACCGCAGGCCGGAGCGGTTTCTCAGACGGAGGCGGAAACCGCCGCTCAGGCGGACGAGAGCGCGGAACTGGCGGCCGACGGCGGTCAGAAGAGCTTTAATATAACCTTGGATAAGACCTATACCGTAAGATATAACGACGGAGATAAGATAGGCGGTATTTACGATACAAGCTATAATCCCGAGGTAAGGGTAGGCGATTACTACTTTACCGAATCTTCAAGCTATAATCACTTTTCGGGAAGCAACTACCGCAGGGATAGTTACTACGATAAGTCTCGCGGGGCGGCGTATCTGTATTGGTATGATTGGCGCACGTGGAAGACGGGAACGTCGTACTTTTATCTGAATGGACATAGCCAACCGGCGTTTAATACGCGCATGTATCAATACATAGCCGCGGACTGGGAACAGACCAGAACTTTCGGCGGCGGTCAGCGCGCGGCGATGGAACTGCACTCTCCGAGCGGCGCAAAGATCGATGTTGCAAACTGGAGAATAGAAGGGACCGGCAGCTTTGGACGCCAGATGTCGTCGCACATCGTTTTTCTAAACGGCAATAATTTGCCGACGGCGAACGACGTGGACGTCAAGGTCTTAGCGGTAGATCAGGAAAAGAACAGAACGCCGAAGGTGGAGGTCCACTGTTACGGCGTGGCGGCGATGTACAGAGAGTTCGACGTAACTCTTGTGCAGCCTAATAATCTGGACTACAAAACGGCAAACGGCGGAAAGGTATCTCTGCCTCCCGCGACGGTCCAGCTTGGCGAGGGGCATAACAAGCGTTACACGGATCAGAGTATCCAGATAAAGGTCTCGGCAACGGCGGACGGGGAGCCTATAAAGGGGCGGCTCAAAGGGTATTCGGTAACGGTTGACGGTAACAATCAGTCGTTCGAATATGTTCCGTCCGGAGATAATATACAAAATATAGCGATAGATAGCGATTTTATTAAAGCGATCGACGCGCATACGACAAGAGTAAGCAGTAAAAGCGGAGGATTTGTAACAAATATCAGAATCCAGCCTATATTTGAATATGTCGATACCGAGGTAGAGGTTCTCTCGTCCGAGAACGGTAAATTTACGGATACGAATCTGACGGTAGGTAAGCATACTTATCACATAGGCGATACGATCAGCGTTGCGGGAACGCCAAACAGCGGCTACTACTACGACGGTTATCTTGAGCGGGCGTACAAGAACGCATCCGATACCCAGCCGGTAGTCGATGGAAATATGAACGCGTCGCTGACCGAACTCAAGCTCGCCGAACGCAAGTATACGCTAAGGCCGCTGTTTACTCAGCAGCAGAACCATATAAGGATAAGACTGAGTTCAAACGCCGAGGGAAAGGTTCAGATCATGAATGCCGTGCCGGAGGATCAGCTCGACGGTACGATTAAAGGTCTTGGCGGATATGTTCTAAACACGTCGGACAGCGGCGGCTATGCGACGGAGCCGACAGTGGGCAAGGTATATCAGATACAGGCGATAATAACCGAAGCGGCGCGGAAAGAAGCGGCGGACAGAGGCAAAGTTCTGCGTCCGGTATTTACCGTCTCTTCAAGTTCGGAAAAAGTAAACGGCAACGCGTTTGATATGCTTGCTGATGAAAAAACGGAGAACAACGAAGTCTACGTCGACGTCGTTGAAGTAGACGCGTCAAGTATGAAATACTTTAAGCTGAGCGGTCAGGTCACGATACCGGGTAACGCGATACGCACGTCTGCGTTCGACGTAACGGAGGCGGGAGCGCAAGGCGTTACGATAATAGCCGGGGCTAATCAGACAAAGCTGTTTGATACTAATACTAAGCAGGAGATCGACATTTTAGACAGGAAAAACGCTATCAGCGGGAGAGACGGAACTTTTGAGGTAAAAGGCATATACGCCGCGGACGGCGAGCGGATAAGCGTGAATATCTCAAACGGCGACGTTGAGAGGGTAGCTTATGTAACGCTTTCGAGCGCGGGACTTACGGCAAACGAAGAGACTTATTACGAGACGACCTACGACGAGGACTCCCAAACGTCGTCCGGCGTCGACGTTACGCGGCCTTTGTTCAACGTAAACGCGGGCTCGATAAATATGCCGGTTCGAACTCCTCTCGCTCCGTATGTATCCGGCGTAGATTATACGGTAAATCAGATCCGGGATATCACGATAGATACCAGAGATAACGCGATACCTATAGTATCGACTCAGATAAACATAAGCGCGAGCGTTGATCTGCGCGGCAGAAGCGTTAAAGAGGCGGAATTTATCATAGTTTCCAAGAACGGCGCGCGCAGCTTTAAAAAGGTTGCAGCGACCCAGGAGAATCAGAATCGATTCACAGCTACATACCAAATGGACGCCGAACTCAGCGACGGGGATATGCTGTATATCAGTCTGATAGATAAGGAAGATAGGGTAATAACCGTAGGAGGTCAGCAGACTACTGAGGAGAGGCGATACTTCGAGGTGTTCACCGGATTGACGTTTTACATACCGGAGCTGGAGGTAGATCCTCAAGTGTTCGAGGTGACCATGCCGTCCAGTCAGGAGCTCCCTATATTGGGGAATTTAGAACCGACGCTTTCGACTGGCGCGCTTTCGTTTACGAAAGAATCGTTGGGCGACGGCGATACGGCTCCGTATTATTTACAGTTTCTGTTTACGCCGGGAATTTCGACAATGCAAAATGCGACGGCCAAGAGGTCGCTGGACAGACTTAAGGATGCGTATGGAGAGAATTACGCCGATCTGGTCGGCGCGACTACGGACAGCGAGCGACAGAATATCAAGAATCAATTGAACGGGATCTTCCCGCCTGTCGGGGGATCCGGCGGAGATTATAATAAAACGCTGCAGCAGCAGGCGTATAGCAAATCGCTCGCGGATATGAGTAAAGAAGTTATGTTCGATATTCATCTTACGGTGCTGTTCTCTTTATACTTTACGTTTGTGCAGGGCGAAGGCGGAGAACCCGGAGAGTATAAGCTGGCGCTGAGCCAATACTGCGTCGGAGCTATGGCGCAAATATCTAAAACGTTCTATTGGCTGCCCTACGGGGTCCCGGTGTTTGTGAAGATCACAGGCGACGCGGATATCAGCGTTTCGGGTAACGTGCAATATGACGCTACAGCGGATATTAGCGAAGAAGATTTCAGATATGTCAGCAATTTAAGGGATCTGTTGTTCGTTCAGCCGACGCCGGCGCCTTCCGCGACTCCGGGAGCGAGCGCGCAGCCGACGCAAGAGTTTACCGCGGCTCCGGAAGCGAGCGCGCAGCCGACGCCGTTGTCGACGCCGTTACCGACCGCGACGCCCGAGCTTAAGGGAAGCGAATCTTGGGCTAACCTGGCGTTCGGCGTTTCAATAGTACCGGGAGTGGGAATATGCGGAGTGATCAGCGCGCGCGGCGAAATCGATTTGGATTTTATAGACAAACTTAATCTTAAAAATTCGGATTCGGGATCTATGATGGTTCTTTCGGGAGGCGTAGGCGTAGATCTGTTAGTGTTTAGCTTCAATTATAAGATAGGTTCCGCGTCGGTAAGAACCGGGGTGTACGATACGGCAAACGCCGCGAGCTTGTCGGAGACCGGAGATCAATATACGATCCGTCCGCTTGAGCGCGGAAATTCGGATCTGAGTAAATTCGGGCAAAACGACGAGGTCGTATTATCGAACGACGATTTCAGTAAAGCAAGCTATCAAGTCCTTAGCGAGAACGCGGCCGAGAGGACCAATCCTCAGATAGCGACGCTCGGCGACGGCAGAAAGATACTGTTCTTCATAGACAACGACCCGAGCCGCGAGGCTATGGACGCGATGTGCCTGTATTACAGCATATGCGATACGGACGGTAATTGGAGCGAGCCGCAGAAGGTGGACGACAACGGCACCGCGGACGCGGATCCGAAAATAGTGAGCGACGACGGATGCGTTTTCGTATTCTGGTCGGACGCCAACAGAACGTTCGGCGCGGAAGCGGAAGAGAAAGACGTACTCTCGAGCATGGAAATCGCGTGCCGCATGTTCGATCCGCTTACTGACGAGATGGGCGAGAAGGAAGTCCTCACAAACGACAACTTCCTCGACAGCGACGCCAACATCGGCTATAACGAGGAGACGGGCACGATATTCTGCTACTATTTAAAACAGGATATAAACGAGGCGGAAGAGGATACGGATCTTGTCGACGTAGGCGCCACGTACTCGACGATGGCGTGCAGAGTGTTTAGGCTGGGCGTCGATACCGATTGGAGCGACGAGTATTATCTCGACATTCCGCACGAGACGCTTACCGACCCGCTAATACTCGACTTTGAGACCGAAGCGGCGGTATATAACAATGAGAACTACAGCGTATCGACTTATACGATCGACGAGGATAATAACTTAAATACTTCGGACGACAGAGAAGCGTATTTATTGTTCACCAATCTCTCGACCGGCAAAGCGTATTATCCGATCAGATTGACGAACGACGATCACGCCGATATTTCTCCCAAGCTGACGCGTTTCGACGGCGATCTGCTTCTTACTTGGGTAAACGGCGAGGATAACTTTACGACCGTTAACATATCGGACGCGATAACGGAGATTGAGAACGCGGGCCTTATGGAGAGTATGTTAAGCTCCGCTTCGGACGACCCGAACTGGTATAAGCTCGATCCGGCAAGCGTTGGCGAAGAGAATTATGCGAACGGCATATTTGAAAGCCTTGCGAACTCAAACTTCGAGAGCAGTTCGATCGATTTCTCGGAGGAGGTCGACGGCGGCTATATCGAACGTAATATTGGAAGCTACGAGCTCCATAATAATAACGATAACGCGCTGTATCTAATCTGGAGCGACGTTGACAGAAGCGAAGACGGCGACGTTCAACAGGAGATATACGGAGCGGTATATCAGAAGCCGACGGATACTACTGAAAACGCGAGCGATGAAGAGGTAAGCGCTTCGCTGAACGAATACAGTTCCTGGAGCAGAGCGGTGAAACTGACCGACTTTGATAAGATGCTCGACGAGTTTACTGTGACCTTTGATGAAAACGAGACCATGTATCTCTGCTCGAACATGTTTGAGCAGCGGATAAACGACGAAGGAGACGTCGAGTATTCGCCGAACAGTCTCGCGATGACGACATACGAGCGCGGCAATTCTCTCGAGCTTGACGGCGATATAGAGTTTGATTCGCCGATCACCGCGGGCGGGACGACAAATCTGAGATTTAATTTAAAGAATAACGGTATGTTCGCGTCTAACGGCGCCGCCGTTAGGGTCGTCCAGACCGTGAACGGCGAGGAGACGGTCGTATACGAACAAAACGAAGAAAGCGAGATAATCTCGGGCGACGGCGCGGAGTTCATCATACCTTGGGATGTTCCCGAGAGTATCGAGGGGCTCGAACTCGTCGTAGAGTATTCGGAGATAGGACGTCCCGAGACGGTTAAACGCGAGATAGTAACGCCGGAGAACAGATCGGAGATAGTCGCAAACAACGCTTCGGTTGAATACAACGACGAAGGCGTTCCGGTATTTACCGCCGAGCTTGAGAATGTGGGAGTTAGCGGATCGGCCGAGCTGAACTTGACTGCGCGCACCCCGGATTCATACGACGGCGAACCCATAACATACGGAAGTCTTACATCCGAGCCGCTCGCTCCCGGCGAGACGAGAACGGTAGAGATCGAGATGCCCGACTTTGAGTTCGAGTATTTGAGCGATTACGGAGTCGCTGAAATTTCGCTCGATATTGAGGACGGCGAAAACGACTCGGTTGCGAGCGCGGTATTGAACGCGTCGGAGACCGTGGACATAGTATTCGACTGCGAGGACGAGATAGCGCTGACGGCGGGAGAACAGAGAAAGATCTCGGCGACGGCGATGCCTGAGAACGCAAGCGACCGCGCGATAGTATACTCCAGCTCGGACGGAGCGGTAGCGAACGTGTCCGAGGATGGAACGATAACGGCGATAGGAAACGGAACGGCGGAGATCGCGGCGTATAATCCGGCTACGGCCGTAGAAAGATCTATAACGGTAACCGTGACCGGCGGACCGGAACCGACTCAGAGACCGTCGGGCGGCGGAGGCTCGTCAAGCGGCGGCTGGAGCGGAGGAACTGCGGCGGCTACGCAGGCCCCGGCTTCGACCCAGGCTCCAGACGCTACCCAAGCGCCCGAAGCTACGCCGGGCGCCGCCGATACCGGACTTCCGTTTACGGACGTGAGCGTAGACGATTGGTTCTACGACGCGGTCAAATACGTCTACGATATGGGTCTGTTCAACGGTACGAGCGACACGCTGTTCGAGCCGGATACGCCGATGACGAGAGGAATGTTCACGACCGTTTTGGGACGCGCGAGCGGCGTCGATACAAGTTCCGGATATGAGAACGTATTTACCGACGTGGATCCGAACGAATACTACGCGCCTTATATAGCGTGGGCGTCGTCAAACGGCATAGTAGAAGGCAACGGAGACGGTACTTTCACGCCGGACGAGAATATAACGCGAGAGCAGATGGCGAAGATATTCTTAGGCTACTATCGCTACATCGGTGAAGGCCCCGAAGGCGCGTGGGCTATAGCGCTTGAATACGGCGACGTCGATCAGATAAGCGACTGGGCGGTCGAAGGCGTGATGTTCTGTACGCTTCAGGGCTTGCTCGAGGGCAAGGAGAACAATATGTTCGACCCCAAGGGTAACGCGCTGAGGTCGGAAGTTGCGACAGTCCTTATGAGGGCGAATCTGTAAAAGTAAAAATAACCGATATTTTAGGCGGGGCGTTTAGGCGCCCCGCTTTTTAAAGTGATATAAATTTAAAAGTATGTAAAAATAAGCGTTAAACAACCGTTTAGACAAAATGTTGACCGATTAAGAAAAACAATATTAATTTTAGCGCTTATATAGTATAATCGTTATAGTAGATTATCGCTTAGAAAGTTGGGGATGGTTAAAAAATTAGTATTATAAATTCACAAAATTACTTTAAGGGGAGATGATGTAAATGAAAAAACTAACGCGAATTATAATTGCCGCGGCGTTTATCCTGACAATATTGCCTATAAGCTGTTTAGCGGCTACGATTACCGACGAGCGTTTGGCCGAGCTGTCGGCGTACGGGATCTTCAGCGGCGACGAGGACGGATACAGACTGGTAGACTATGTTACGCGCGCGGAATTTTGCAAGATGGTCTGCGCCGCGGCTTCATTGCCGGCAGTTGACTCGGGCGTCGATTTTTCGGACGTAGACGCTTCGCACTGGGCGTATGAATATATAGCGGCGGCTGCCGCGTCGGGGCTGATAAACGGAGACGAGAACGGAAACTTTGACCCTGACGGAAACATAACATATACCGACGGCGCGAAGATACTCCTTCAAGCGCTCGGCTACGAGCCGCTCGCCGATTCGATGGGAGGCTATCCGAGCGGCTACTATTTTACGGCGAATTAGTACGGACTATCGGTCGGTATGCTTTTCGATTCATATAATTCAATGAACCGCAAAGACGCGGCGCAGATGTTATATAGCGCTCTCGACGTTCCGCTTATGGTAGAAGGCGATAACGCAAGCGGCGGAGCTATGTTTTTTTATATTGCCGACGGCGAGAGCGGACGCGAGAAGATAACGTTCAGGATCAGGCTCGACGGTTAAGTTGGTTTGGAGGATACGAAAAGTTTGGCTTATACCACGGTTATTTTTAATAGTTCAATACGATCAAAAAGAAATATAATATAGTAATAAATGATAAATACGAAGGAGGCGACGATCATGAAACGAAAGTATATTTCCGTTATACTGATCCTCGCTTTAGCCGCGGCGTTCGTTTCCGGAAGCGTTTACGCAAACGGCGCCGATCCTCGGCAGACGTATTATGACTTTTCACAGCCGCCGACAGGGGCTGAAGCGGAGCGAGCGGTCACGAGAGCGGAATTTAGCGGTTATCTGACGGCCGCTCTGGCGGAAAAGGGGATATTGGCAAAAAACAGCGGAGAACCGGCGTTTACCGACGAGGAGAGCGCGTATATCCAAAGCGAAGCGGAGACCGCCGAAAGTTTGGGGCTTGGATACGACGTTCCGGAATATAAAACGGAAACGTATATATTGTATTTTGACGATCTGCTCGAGACGCTCGATAATTTATACGTTTAGGTTGACGTAAAATAAAAACGAACGTAGTACGAGAAAAGCTTTTGAGGTTTGAATCAAGAGGGACGATCGACCCGTTTAAATAGAAAGAATAATATAATAATATTTGGTAAGTTATCTTCGGCGCCCGCGTTTTTACAGCGGGCGCCGAACTATTTTAAAAAATTAAATACCGGTTATCCGGCGCGTTCGACCATGCCGTACCACATGCCGACGTCTATCCTGTCCACGTATTCTCCGGTATCGTCGAATATGAACTGCAGAATGTAGAGCGTGGACTTATCCTCCGGCGTATTCGCTTCGCCGAGCTGCGAACCTAAGTATTCTCCCTTTCGGCTGTCGGGCGACTCGAGAGTAAAATATCTCATCGCCGAGGTTTCGCGTTTGAGGCTGTCCGGTTCGAGGATCTCCTGATCTTCGTATTCCGCCTCGAGCTCGATCTCGTCGACGTCCCCGCCGTACGCGAGTTTAAGATCCACTACAAGCGAGTTCGGAACTACTCCGCGCGAAGTCGCGTAGACCTTACCCATGTCGGCCGACAGGCTGAACTTACACGCGCAGTCCGAGCTGTCGTATTTAACGCTTATCCCGTCGTATTGGACGATCGAGTTTTCTTCGCTGATCGGAGCGCCGGTCACCTCCTCGATCTCGGAGCGCGGCTGGCCGAGGCTTATCGTATCCTCCGTATCCAGCCTTATAAAGCTTATATCGTCTTTGGAATATTCGTCCTCGTCAGCGCTTAGTACCTTTCTAACGTTTACTCCTTCGAGGGTGGTTCCTTCGGTCAGCGGTTCGTTACAGCCCGACAGAGTTAGAATAGAAGCGGTTATTAAAATAAACGTAAGTAATACTTTGAGGTTTTTTCTCATTTCTATATATTCTCCTTAGAACTTTTGCGGCGGTAGTCGCCGCAATGTCGTATTTATAAATTATATATGTATGCGCGTTTAACAGGCGCTTGCCGGATCGGCGGTAAATGAAAAACGGCGCTTGTCGCCGAAACCGTATAGCCGTATATGTTTACGGAGCGGCTAAGACCGCTCCGTTGGTTAAATTCAATTTGAGATTACACTCTTTCTCTTATGCTCACGCCTATAACCGTATTCGTTTCAGAATCGAGCATAAACTCCTGGCTGTACAGCTCCGTCGTAGCGTCGCCGGGTTCCGTGCCGATATAAGTGAAGTTGTCGCCGTCTCTCTGGAATATTCTCGAGGTCAGCGTCGTGGTAGTCGTCTCGGACAGAACGGTTCCCGTCTCGTCGCCGTAAGCCTTTTTAAAGTCGTCGATACTCGTGCCCAGACCTACGCCTCTCGAGGTGACGAAACGCTGGGCGTTCATACCCTCAGTTATCTGTCCGGTAGCTATAGCTATCGTGCAGGCGACGTCGTCTCTATATTGTACGCCTATGCCGTCGTAGAAACTGCTGTCAACCTGGTTGCTGACCGGCGCGCCTATTATGGCCTCGATATCCGCGCGGCTCATGCCGATAGTTATAAATCCGCCGGTCTGGGTATCGACAAATCCTAAATCGTCAGTATCGTATTCCTTCTGAGCGTCCTCGTCCAGATCCTGAAGCGCGACGCTCACTCCGCCGTTTTCGTTCTGGGTTATATTGTCGCCTTCGGCTTTAAACTCGTCCTTGACCTCTACATGCGTCTGGACTTGAGAAGCGTCCACGCCGCCGACCGTCGCCGTACTCTCGGAAGCCGGAGCCTGAGTCGCGGAATCCGCCGCGCTCGAGCCCGAATCCACCGCGCCCGTCGGATCGGTAGCGTCGCCGCCGCTGCAAGCCGTAAAAACGCTGGCCGCGAGGGTTACGCCAGCTATAACGCCGATGATCTTCTTTATTTTCTTTGTTTCCATACCTATCTCCTCTTTTCAATCATTTTTTAAGCGCCTGCGCGCTAAATATAACGCCTATGCGCCAAATATATTAAATTAATTTTTCTCATTCTTTAAATATACCATCAATACCGCTATATCCGCGGGATTGACTCCGGATATCCTCGAGGCCTGTCCGAGAGACTTCGGGCGTATCTTATCCAGCTTTTGCCGCGCCTCTATCCTGAGTCCGTCGATCGAGGAATAGTCTATGCCGTCCGGCAGTTTCTTCGATTCCAGCCGTTTAAACTGCTCCGCCTGGCGTATCTGGCGGTTTATATATCCCTCGTACTTTATGCTTATCTCCACTTGCTCGCAAACGTCGTCCGGCAGTTCGGGACGCTTGGGATCCAGACGGCGCATCCCCTCGTAGGTCACCTGCGGTCGTTTTAGAAGATCGCTCGCTTTGACTCCGGTACTTAGCGTAGCGCTGCCCACGCTCTCCAAATACTCCGTCGCTTCCTGCGACGGAGGAATGGTCAGTTTCTCGAGGCGATGGATCTCCTCTTCGATCATTCGCTTCTTGACCAGGAATTTACAATACCTGTCCGACGAGATAAGACCTATCTCGTATCCGTACGGCGTGAGTCTGAGGTCGGCGTTGTCCTGCCTCAAAAGCAGACGGTATTCGCTCCTCGAAGTCATCATTCTGTACGGCTCGTTCGTACCCTTGGTTATGAGGTCGTCGATCAAAGAGCCTATATACGCCTCCGAGCGGTCGAGAATAAACTCGCTCTCGCCGCGTATCTTTCTCGCGGCGTTTATGCCGGCTATAAGCCCCTGAGCCGCCGCCTCCTCATAGCCGGAGGTGCCGTTGAACTGTCCCGCTCCGTACAGCCCGCTTATCTTCTTAAACTCTAAAGTAGGGTAGAGCTGAAGCGGGTCGGCGCAGTCGTACTCGATCGCGTACGCGTTTCGCATTATCTTGGCGTTTTCAAAGCCGGGCAGAGAATGTACCATTTGAATCTGTATATCCTCCGGCATACTGCTCGAAAACCCCTGCAAATACACTTCTTCGGTGTTAAGCCCCATAGGCTCGACGAAGAGCTGATGCCGCTCCTTGTCCTTAAACCTCACTATCTTGTCCTCTATAGACGGGCAGTATCTGGGACCTATTCCTGTTATATCCCCTCCGAACAGCGGCGAACGGTCTAAGTTGTCGAGTATGATCTTATGCGTAGTTTGATTGGTATAGGTTATATGACAGCTTACCCGGTTAAAAAGTTCCGTATCCGTCTCAAAAGAAAACGGAGTTATTTTATCGTCGCCCGGCTGTTCTTCGAGAACCGAATAATCTATGCTCCGGCTGTTTATCCTCGGCGGAGTTCCCGTCTTGAACCGTCTGAGCTCCACGCCTATCGCCTCTAAGTTTTTAGAAAGCTCGGTCGCCGGGAACACCCCGTCCGGACCGCTCTCCTGAGAGAATTCGCCGATTATTATCCTTGATTTTAAGTAGGTTCCGGTACAGATTATCGCCGCCTTACAGGTATAGACCGCTCCGGTTCGAGCGGAGACCGACTTTACCGCGCCGTCCTCGCCGAGCTCTACGCTCACTATCTCCGCCTGTCTCACGTCGAGATTCGGCTCCAGTTCTAAACGGTGTTTCATCTCGGCCTGATAGCCGCGCCTGTCTATCTGAGCGCGCAGAGAATGGACGGCCGGCCCCTTTCCCCTGTTGAGCATCCTCGACTGAATAAACGTAGCGTCCGCAACCTTGCCCATCTCGCCGCCGAGCGCGTCTATCTCGCGCACAAGATGACCCTTAGCCGTGCCGCCTATGCTGGGGTTGCACGGGAGGTTGGCGATCGCGTCGAGGCTGATCGAGAATATGCAGGTCTTAAGCCCGAGCCTCGCCGCGGCCAAAGCGGCCTCGCAGCCGGCGTGACCGCCGCCGACCACCGCGACGTCGTAATTATCTGCAACAAACAAAATTTTCAACTCCTATTTTCAGTTAATCTAATAAATTTTAAAACAGTCCTACGACCGTCCCGTCCGAGCTAATATCCATATTATTCGCCGCGGGATTTTTCGGCAGCCCCGGCATCGTCATTATCGAGCCTGTGAGCGCGACGATAAACCCGGCTCCCGCCGATACGGTTACTTCTCTGACCGTTATGTCGAAGCCCTCCGGGCGTCCGAGCGCTTTCGGGTTATCCGAGAGCGAGTACTGCGTCTTTGCCATACAGACCGGCAGTTTATCGAAACCGAGCTCCGAGAGCCGGCGTATCTGCGTCTCCGCCGCCGTCGTATACTGAACTCCGTCCGCGCCGTAAATATTTTTGGCTATCGCTTCTATCTTATCCTTTATAGGAAGCTCCGCGTCGTAGATCGGTCTGAACTCGCTCTCCGTGTTCGCGATCGTCTCGACTACAAGCTTAGCGAGCTCTACGCCGCCGTCGCCGCCCTTGGCGAAAACTTCGCACAACGCGACCTTAGCGTCCATCTTGCGGCAGTACTCCTCGACCGCGTCTATCTCCGCCTGAGAATCGGTCGCGAATCTGTTGACGGCTACCGCGACCGGAACGCCGTACTTGCGCATGTTCTCTATGTGAGCGCCCAGGTTTACCATACCTTTTTCGAGCGCGCCTAAGTCTTCGGTTCCGAGCTCGTCCTTTTTGGCGCCGCCGTTGTATTTAAGCGCCCGTATGGTCGCCACCAAGACCACGCAGTCGGGCTTAAGCCCCGCCGCCCGGCATTTAATATCAAAGAACTTCTCCGCGCCGAGATCTGAGCCGAATCCGGCTTCGGTTATACAGTAGTCGGCCAGCTTAAGTCCGAGCTTTGTCGCCCTGACCGAGTTGCAGCCGTGAGCGATATTTGCAAACGGCCCCCCGTGCATGAGACAGGGCGTGTTCTCGAGCGTCTGCACAAGATTAGGTTTTATCGCGTCCTTTAAAAGCAGGGTCATCGCGCCGTCTACCTTCAGCTCTTTAGCCGTCACCGGCTCGCCGTTTAAGTTATAAGCCGCTACGATCCGTCCCAGCCTGTCTCTCAGATCGTCTAAATCGTCGGCCAGACATAGAATGGCCATGATCTCGCTGGCTACGGTTATTAAGAATCGATCCTGCCTCGGAAATCCGTTTATCTTGCCGCCGAGTCCGACCACTATCTCGCGCAGGGCTCTGTCGTTCATATCCATACAACGCCGCCAGGTTATCCGGCGCGCGTCTATCCTGAGCTCGTTGCCGTGATGGATGTGATTGTCTATAGCCGCCGAGAGCAGGTTGTTCGCCGCGGTTATCGCGTGCATATCTCCGGTAAAGTGCAGGTTGATATCCTCCATGGGCACGACTTGCGCGTAACCGCCGCCGGCCGCGCCGCCCTTTATACCCATGACCGGGCCGAGAGACGGCTCCCTGAGGGCGATTATCGCGTTTTTTCCTATCTTGGCCATAGCCTGTCCAAGCCCTACGGTGGTCGTGGTCTTACCCTCTCCCGCCGGGGTGGGATTTATGGCCGTTACAAGTACGAGCTTTCCGTCCGGTTTGTTTGAAACGCGTCGGATATATCCTTCGCTTATTTTGGCCTTGTACTTTCCGTACAGTTCAAGGTCGTCCTCTTCGATGCCCAGCCTTTCGGCGATCTCTTTTATCGGAAGCATACTTGCGCTCTGCGCTATCTCAATGTCTGTTTTCATGTTAACCCCTCCTCTGGTATGCGCAGTATATCTGTCTATGACTATATCACAGATAATAATTTATGTAAATAATTTTAATATAAAATTCACCAAATATTAATTTTTACGTATGCTATAATTGAAGACACTTTAGGAGGTGCAATTAAATGTTTGGTAATTCATGTGGTTGCGGCGGGGATAACAATTGTCTCTGGATAATTCTACTCCTCATAATCATTTGCTGCTGCGGAGGCGGAAGCTCTGCGCTGAGTAACGACTGCGGCTGCGGCTGCGGCTAAGGCGCCTAAATCTACTTTAATATAGCTCTTTTACAGTAAAGGAGGTGTAATCATGGGATGCTTCGGAAACGGTAACAACTGTACCTGGATAATACTGTTATTAATAATCATATGCTGCTGCTGCGGCAATAACGATAACAACTGCGGCTGCGGTTGCTAATCGCGCGGGATCGTATTTTCTGCAACATATTCGAGGGGCGCTTCGGCGTCCCTTTTTTTTGATTTCCGCGCAGTTTATAATATAGTATAGAAAAATGTATGAAAATAAAAAATATTGAAAAATTGCGGCGAATATTATATAATCAAATAAGCTTATAGGTCGAATGATTTATTGGCAGAATTTTACTATGTATCAAGACGTAAGACTTAAAATTTTGAAAATAATTTTGACGGAAAAAATTATACCGCAAACGTATAAAATATATAAAAAATGCGGACGCCGGAGCTATAAAAAGTTTGGAGCCGGATACGAACGCTAAACTGCGGTTTAGACTGCGTTAAAAGGAGGTTCAAACATGGAATACGATTTAAACGTCGCTATTTGCGACGACAGCGCGGCCGCGCTTAAGAGCGAGCGCGAGATGATAGAATCGGTATTGCAAGAGAAAGGACTGACATATAATATCGATCAATACAGCGCGGCGTCGGACCTGTTAACGATGAGCGCTAAATACGACGTGGTATTTTTGGATATAGAAATGGACGGCCAGGACGGTATAACCGCGGCTAAGCGTCTGCGTAAATTAAACGACAAATGTCTTATAATTTTCGTGACAAATCATGATTCATACTTGGACGAGGCGTTTAATCAATACGCGTTCAGATTTTGGACAAAGCCGCTCGACAGGCGTAAGCTGGAGTACGGTATCGACTCCGCGCTTAAGAGGATGGACGAGAAAAATCATTACGTAACTCTAAAGGTTAACTCAACTCCCGTGCGTACTTCGGTGAACAGCGTCATCTATTTTTATATTTTGAACAAAAAAGTGCATGTGATCACCGTCAAGGGCGAGATGTGCGTAAACGATTCGTTTAAAAGGGTTATGGAGATGTTTGAGGGGTATAAAAATTTCTGTGAAACGCATTCGGGATATTGCGTGAATTTTAACTATGTTAAAAATTTCAACGACGAAGCCGCGATATGCGAGTATAACGGCGCTACGTATAAAGTGTATATTTCAAGAAGAAAAGCTAAAGATTTTAAAAAGAAATTTTTCGAGTGGTTGGGGGATAAGTAATGAGAATCGACGCGGGCATGGTCATCTGTATAATATCTGTATAATAGTAGAATATATACTGTTCGTTTATTATGCGGATACCATGTATTACAGAAAAAGGAAATCTTACTTAGTACATATTATATCAATATCGCTATATGCAGCCCATATGATAGGCTGTATGTTTGGCAACACGGCCGTTAACGTGGTCACGTTTTGTATAATTAATTTTATAGCTTTTAAATTGTGTTATTATATAAATTTGAAAGACGCGATTTTTCAATGCATTCTACTTACCGTGCTTATGACGTTAAGCGAATGCGCCGTGCTTGTCTTAGCGGCGTTTAATATCAACTTAGCGAACGTTAACAATATGTCGGGAGCGCAGTCTTTATTGCTCACGATAATCAGCAAGACGATATACTTAGCCGAAATCATGGTAATGACTCATGTGTCTAAGATCAAAAAGGGGTTGGGCGGAATTGGATCGACGACGTTGATATTAGCGCCGATCTGCACAATGGCGATATCGATAATAATATTAGGGTTTAATATAAATTCAAATATGCTGTCGCTGATCTATATACTTTTATTGATAATAAATATCGTAATATTTTATTATAATCAGCAATTGGTGCTGCGCGAGTCCGAAGAAACGGTGTTAAAAGAGCGCCTTGAGGACGAGAGTCTCAGGCTCAGCGAATATGCGTTGATCAACGAAAAGAACGAGCAGATGCGAATGTTTCATCACGATTTCAAGGAGCATATGGACATGCTCGAATCGCTTATAAATATCGATGAAAGCCAATCCGGCGATTATATCAAATCGATACGCGAAGCCGAAGAAGAATATCGCGTAGTTGAATATACTGATAATAAGATTTTAAACGTTTTGCTGACAAAGAAAATTAGCGAGTGCAGAAAATACGGTATCAATTTTCATCTCGATCCGGTCCCGGTGAATCTGGGATTTATAAGAGATATAGATATCGTCGCCATCTTTTCGAATTTGATCAATAACGCAATAGAGGGTTGTATGTCGTCCGAGGAGAAAAATATTTACATGGATATCTATATGGCGAATAATAGTTATTTGGTCATAAAAATAGAAAACAACGCCGATATAAAGCCTATCGTGATCGACGGGAAATTAAAGACGCATAAGAAGGATAATATCGCTATGCACGGCATAGGCATGGAGAGTATTAAAAATGTTCTGAAGAACTACGACGGCGATCTGAGCTGGTCGTACGACAACGCAAAAAGAATGTTTTGTACTACAGTTTTCATAAATAAAATTAAATAATGTTAAGAAATTTACCACTTAGGCAAATATTCGACCGAATAGGAAAAAGCTATTTTCTTTTTTAAAAAAACCTGCTATAATAAGAACCGTCAAAGATGATCGATTGTCGGAGAACAATAATACTTTAAGGGGGAATTTTAGTGACTAAAAAGTTCAAAGCAGTATTGGACAAATGCGTTTCATCGGCTTTCAAAGCTCTTCCCGCGATAATGGCGATGGCTTTGCTGATAAACTGTAATTCAACTGCAAGTTTTGTTAACGGTCAGCCGAAACCACCGGCAGGTTTGAAAAAGTATAGAAAGTTCTAAATGATACAGACATTAGCTTCAAGAATAATAAAGTACGCCATACGGAAAGGATATGTTAAAGACGAGGAGTACGAAGAATATTGTTACGCTCTGAATCTTTTGATAAACATCTTAATAACCGACGTATCTCTGCTGATAATCGGATTTTTGATGCATATGGTATGGGAAAGTATTTTATTTTGGTTAGTGTACAAGGCCCTGCATAAATTCTGCGGCGGATACCATTTTAGCAATTCTCTAAGATGCTACTTATCGTCTTGCGTTATGAGTCCGATAACGCTCGTTTGTATAAGTATGGTTCCGTATTATGCCGCGCCTTGGCAGATTATTACCGTAGTATCAGCGTTGACGCTCTGTTTTGTTTCTCCGGTCGAGGCGGTGAACAAGCCTCTTGACGAGCGGGAGAAAAAGGTGTTCGGCAGGGTGGCAAGGATATTGACGATAGTATCCGTAATAATCTTTATCGCTATGGAAGCGCTCGGCTTGCATTACGTAGCGAAGATCGTTTCTTTGGGTATAGTATGGACGGCAATATTCGCAGTTGCGGGTAAATTATATCTTATATATCTGAAGAAAGTAAAGAACGGAGCAAAATAGCTTTGTAAAAATTTGTTTAAACGGATCGAGTTCTACATAGACCGTTTAAACCTGTGTTTGATTTTTGGTGAGTTACTTTTTCTTATAGGCGCGCGTCCAAAGAGGGCGCGCGCTCGGTTTATTTTGAGTTATATTTAATTACGAACGGTTAACGTCTATCAAACGTATATCCTATTCCAATACCGCTTTCTTAAGCGTCTCTCCGATCGGTTCGCGTATTATCAGATCGGCCGAGCCGTCGTAGCTCGTCGCGCTTTTGTTTATAAGGACTAAGCCGTCGCCGGTGAAATATTCCAAAAGCCCGGCGGCCGGGTATACTACGAGAGATGTTCCGCCAACTATCAGGAGCTTGGCGCGGCTTATCGCCTTTATCGCGCCTTCAAGCTGATCCTGGGGCAGGCTTTCTTCATACAGCACGACGTCAGGCTTGATCATGCCGCCGCAGTCGCATAAGGGTACGGTTTCGGGGTAATTCTTCACATATTCCGCGTCGTAGAACTTTTTGCATTTGACGCAGTAGTTTCTGTGGATAGAGCCGTGAAGTTCGAACACGTTTTTACTCCCGGCTTTTTGGTGAAGTCCGTCTATGTTCTGGGTGACCACCGCCTTGAGTTTACCCTGTTTTTCAAGCTCCGCGAGCGCGTAATGCGCCGGGTTGGGCTCGACGTCGGTTATAACCATATTATCGCGGTAGAACTTATAGAACATCTCGGGATGTCTTACATAAAAGGTATGCGAAATAAGCTGTTCCGGCGAGTATCTGGTTCCGGAGCTCCGGTTATACAGCCCGTCCGCGCTCCTGAAGTCGGGGATGCCGCTCTCGGTCGAGACCCCGGCGCCTCCGAAGAACACTATATTGTCCGAATCGTCTATCATTTCCTTTAGCTTTTCGATCTGTTCGTTCAAAATAAAAACCTCCAAACATAGGGATTAGGAGCGCGAGACCTTCAATAGCCGACGTACGGTCTCCGCGGCGTTATAGGAAGACAAGGCGGCGCTTTCGCAAATTCGTCGGGCGTTATAACGAGTCTTATTTCTCCGCAGCCCCAAATTTCTTACCTCTATTCTACACCTTTTCGGTCAAAAAGGGAAGCGCAAAAGCGCCTCCCTGCGAGAAAAATTTTATTTTTAATATACGTATGCCGAAAGCTCCGCTTCTCCGCCCTGGGAATCTTCAGTACTTATCATGATCCTAAACGTGTTCCCCGCGTAGTTCGACGGCGTATATGTAAAGCGCGTCTTTGCCGATATATTCGGGATCCAATCGACGGTATACCCGGTGTTCGCGTTGACTATAGCGACGTTGACTCCGCTCAGGCTCTCGGAAGTCGCGTCGATATCAATGGCGAGAGTTCCTCCGGTCGGTATTATGAAGTCGTTTCCAAACTGTCTCCCCTGTCCGCCATCTACGTTCGGCGCAAGAGCTATTTTCTGATTCCATATCCTGTAGGCGTTATCAATCTTATTCGCCTCGCTCTGCACGCTGTAAGCAACAACGCCTCCGTCTTCGGCGGTAGTTTCGGATATAGGCTCAAACTCGTCGGGTTCTAAAACTCTGTCTATCCTAAAATAGCCGAGTTGCATCAACTGCTTGATAAATCCGGGATGGTCGTAGCCGTAAGGCGAGGAATAGCTCAATTCATGCCTAAATCTATTCCGTATCATCTTGTCGATCACAGCGTTATCGCTGTAAACCGCAGTATCGCTCGTAAAGAGTACTTGTAAGGCGTTTCCGTCTATAACGTAATCCTTGACGACCGAGCCATCCTGGGCGGCGGAGTCCTTAGCTATCCAGTCGGTGTAGACGAAGAGCGCGGGAGCGTCTGTGTTGCCGCTGTAAGACGGGTATATCGTGTCGTATCCGTCCGAATCGATATACTGTCCGGAGCTGTTTGCATATACCCCTACTCCGTCCAAATCTGAGGGCAGCTGCAATACGCTGCGTATGTTGTAATCGTAGTCGTAGTACGCGTTGTAATAAGTGGTATCGTAAAACTCCTTATCCGCCGCGAATGTGAGCGACGACGGGAGAACGGACAGCGCGAGAACGGAGAGCGCCGCAAGTCCGCCGATTAGTTTCTTGTGTTTTTGGGTTTTCATAATAAAATAAAACCTCCTTTTAAGTATTTTCTTGTTTTTGGAAAGATGGCTCGCAAGTCCTGCGTCCAGGGTGTGAAAGCTCATCATATTTAAAATCATTTCGCTGTAGACGCGGCGGCTCTCGGCGTTCATATCCCGCGTCACCGCTTCGTCGCAGGAGTATTCGCAGCTCTCTCCGACGTTTCGCACAGTCAGATAGGAGAGCGGATTGAACCACTGCATGGCGTTCGCGGCGGACGCGAGCAATTTATACCAAATATCGCCGCGCTTGTAATGGGTCAGTTCGTGACGGAATATAAGCCGGCATTCTTCGTCCGTCAGTTCTCTGTCCGGCAAAATGATTTTAGGCGTAAAAAATCCCGTTGTAAGAGGCGAAGTTATATGCGCCGACGAGATCAGCGCTATATCGCGCTTGATATTCATGGCGTTTTTAGTTTCTGCGAGAATCAACCTTGAATTTTCGGAAACGGGCATACAGCCAAAACGGGTAAGTTGATATTGACAACGGTTATATTTTATCAGTTGACGTAAAAAGATAACGATCGCTCCGCATATCCAGCCTGTAAATATGTAAACGCTTATATCCAGCGGGATCTTGGTAGACGATGGATCGACGTTAGCGTTAGCCGCCTCGGCTTCCGCCCGAGCCGCGGTCTCAAAGCCCCGTCGCCCCGCCAAATCCCCTTCGCTTACCGCGTCCGATCCGGCGGAGGACGAGGACGTAAACAGCTGCGGCCTCGGCAGCGCGATAGCCGCCTCGCTTGGCCTGAGCGGCGTCAAAAATAGCAGTACGGGTATCAGCCATATATAGTAATACGCTCTCCCGCCGCAGTTTTTGAGCAGAGTCTTTTTCAAAAGCATGAGCATGATACACGCGGCTCCGCCGGAGCATGACGCCAGAAGAAGCGCCTTAAGAAAATTCTCAAACATCCTTGTCCACCTCGTTATCGATATATTCTCTAAGCTCGGCCAGATCCTCTTTGGTCAGATCGTCGCCGTCAAACAACGCGCTTATCAGACTCTTCGCCGACCCTTTATGCACCGAACTCAAAAAATCATGCGTCTGCATCCTCTTATATTCGTCCTCGCTGATCGCGGCCGAGTACCTGTGCGTGTGGCTCCGCCCAACCTTTTCCGAGGTAAGAGCCCCCTTATCGATCAGTCTTCCGGCAAGCGTCACGATCGTGGTCAGCTTCTTCCCGGGAAGTTTCTCCATTATCTCGTGCGACGTTATCGGCCCGTCCGACTGCCATACCGCCTGCATGATCTCCATCTCAGCCGCCGTTATATTTATCTTTTTCATGGCGCGGCCTCCTTTCGTTTCTATATCTTGTTTTTTATTATACAGCGTGTTGAAACGAAAGTCAATAGTTTTATGAAATTTATTTTAAATATTTCCCGTATCGTAGTAAACGGCGGTAAAACGGCGCGTCGGCGGCAATAAAAAAAGAGGAAGCGCGAGCTTCCCCTAAAATTTACTTGATCGGTTCGTGTTTGTATTACCAGAGCATATATGCGTTTTGAAGGATAAGTCTGTTTATTTCCTCCTCGGTCAGCCTGTTGTCAAGCTGCTGAGATTCCAGATACGCCCTCAGTATTTGGTTGTAATAAGTTAAGTAGATGTTCTGTTCGAGATTATCCAGACTTCCGGCTTCTATCTCGTTGTTGTTCATGAGCTGCTGTTGTCCGTTTAGGATATCCGTCCAGTTGTATTCCTGATCGGAGAGCCTGTAATCCTGATCGTTGAACATCTCGTTCCAGTTGTATTCCTGCTCGTTGAAAAGCTGTTCCCAATATCTCTCGACGGCCGCCGCGTCTCTGTCGGCGTTGCTGCCGAAGGTCGAATTTATATTGGATACGGTTCGGTTGTTTGCGGAGTACGCGTTATAGTATGCGGTATCGTATAGATCCGTCATACTCTCGAGCAGGTCTATGTCCGAGTTATACTGCTGTATATATCTCTCGAACGCCGCTTCGGCCAGCGCCGGAACCTGATTGGCGAGCTGCTGGGCGTAGTATTGGTTGGCCTGAGCTCCGGCGGTCATAGCCGAAGAATTGGCGTATCCGCCGGTAAGCGCGGAATAATTGGCCATTGCGTCCTGAGCGGCGCGGTTGCCTTCCGTCAGATATATCTGCTTGTACGACTGATATACGGGATCCGATTCGGGATCGTAGCTAAAGTCTTGTCTGTTCATAAGCGAATCCGCGAAATCATATATCGGATCTAAGTACTGGTATGTGTAATCGCTCCATATCTCGCTTGGAGTTTGAACGCCGAGACTGTTTATATACGAGTTGATCGAATTTGTTACGTCGTTTTTAAAGCCCCACGCCTTGCCCGACGAGTCTACGAAGACCGAGTCAATCGGCATACCGCCCAAGGTAACCGTGTCGCCGGTATAGGTTATAGCGTCGGCGCTCAGGCCGTATTGTCCGGCGAGAGCGGAATAAATATCCGTGATCTTGACCAGCGGGTTGGAAGAGCCGCTGTAATAGCTTATAAGGCTCGATTGGATCTCGTCGGGCGAGGCGTAGGAGATACCGGCGTCCTCGTCCATATACGACGGCTTCATGAAATCTCTGCCGCCTATGGTCACGGTCTTGGTTCCCTCGTTGTATCCGATCAGATCGTTAGATATGCCCATGTTGTTAAGCGTCGCCCTTATCCCGACGCGTCCGCTGCCGTCGCCGAGCGTGGGAACGCTTTGCTTGACCTGCCCGGTTTGATTTTTAGCGGTAGGGTTGGTATATATTGACGTTGCGGTTTTATTTTTATCTTTGTCTGTACTCATTCGTTATACCTCCTGTGTAAGTAATAAGCTCCAGCTCGTGGACCACAGCGTCGCCGACCCCCTCGAGCATTATCCTAAAGCTGTCGCATTTGCTGAACCTTATAGGAATGCGGTGAACAAAAAAGCCTTCGCCCTCTATATCTCCGCAGTGTATAAAATCCCCGCCGTCGTATGATATGCATATCTTAGCGCTCGCCCCGGCCTTTAGGTCGAGCCTGATATACGCGGCGGACAATCCCTTAAAGTTCATATCTTCCTTTGTAAAACGCCGGGACACGATGCACCAGCTCACAGGCTCCTCGCCGCCGCTGAGTTTGTACAGCGCTGAGGCGTCGGCGGCGTAAAGCTCTCCGTTATACCGAGTGAAGCCGACAAAATCGGCGTCGTCCTCGCGGTGCCAGATATTGAAGTCCGGAGTGTATACCAATACGTCGCATTCCCCGCCCGCAGTCTTGGCGGAGACAATATATTTGCGCCCGTCGGTCCCCGCTTTGCAGGATACGTATCTCTTTTTTATCGGATAGCTTATCTTCTCAGGCTCGCCGCCTCCGTATATATAGAAGCCGTCCGCGCCCAGGTAGTATAGATAACCGCCTACCTCGGCTATGCTATCGCCGTCCGGCGTACCCCCGAACGTCTGTTTCGGCATAGAGAAGTTGACCGGACTGTCTCCGTATATGTGGTGTATATAGTTTTGCTTAAAAGCCACCACGCAAGTTCGGTAGCTGACGATACCGGTAAATTTCCCGTCCGTGCCTACCATGCTGTACCAGCTGTCGTTTCCAAGACCCTGGAACGAATTAAAATTAAAGCAATCGCCCAGCTTGGAAGCGTATATATACTCGCCGTTTTCGGACGCGCCCCAGAGCCTGTTGTTGTGGACGCAAACATAACTCATATCGGGGATATATACCTCTATCGTTATTTCGCCGCTTTCCGAACCGTTATCGAACAAAGCCTTAGCGCCCCGCTTGTTATAGAGTACGACGTCGAGGCGGCTTGCCGAGGCTTTGCTCACGACTACGCTGATTATCCGGTCGTCGGACGCGTATTTCGTTTTGCTGTCGGCTATGAACGTGTTGTTATCCTCATGCTCCGAACAGCCCGAAATCACTATACTGTCGCCCTCAGAAAAGTTTCCGTCAAAATTCGCGCCGCTTTTTAGTATGTACGCCGAATATTCGCCGGTTATTTCGTTTAGCGACGAGTGGAACGACGCGCCGCTGAGCTTAAGCGTTTTTCCCATAGGCTTTAGCGACTGCGTAACCGTTCCGGAGTCCGGATCCGGCAGATACGAATAGTATACCTTGTCGGGGAAAATACATATGTTCCCGTTAAAGTCGGCTATCGATTTGGGCGAATCGCTCAGAGTTATATTGTCTATGGCCGCGCCGTTATAATAGAATTTGTTCCCGGCCACGCCCGTGAACGAGGTCAGCTCTCCGCCGACGTTCTCGGGGCTGAACGGCTTTTTTATATCCTCCTTCTCGGCGACGAGCTTGCGCGGCCGCCTGTTTGTCAGAGCCGGTATCCCGTCGCTGGACATGTTTTTCATATCCGAAAAAGAGCCGTCGGCTATCTTGTCTCTCTCGTCGTATCCGCCAAAGGCTCCGATATATATATTTTGTTCGTCGTGTTTTTGAATTGGCGGAAGATACATCTTGATCTCCTCCTTTACATGTAATCATCCGCGAGCGGCTCGAGCCGCCCGCGCTCTAAAAGCGTAACCCGGCGCCTACCAGTAATTCTTGAATACCGAAAGTTTGTTTTTCGGCGCCGCGAGTTTATAATGTCTTCTGTATTCGTCGATTATATTGTTGAACTGTACAACGTGCGCGTCGTAGCCTTCGTAGTCGTGCTGATAGAGCGCCATTTTTGAAAGCAAATGCTCGATATACGCCCGGTCGTAGGGAGCCTCGAGCAGCGTTTCGTCGTTTAGCTCGCGTTTTATCGCAATGATTTTTGTATCGGCTTCGCTATCTGAGTTTTGAGAACCGGAGCTCACGTCCGCGGATAGATCGCCCGGCAGTATCAACGGATCGACCAGCTCTATATACTCCTCGAATACGTCTCCGATACAGTTTTCGGCCGCGCCGTCCCAGTCGGGAATATCGTCAAGGTCGGATAAAAATACGTATTGAATAATATCCCCATTAGAAAACGGAGGGTTGGCGACGTATATTTTATCGCCGTCGATCTCAAAACTACCCTTGATCCGGATATCCTTAAGCTGTTTCGGCCTGTCGAGATATATTATCTTCAGCTTAAGAGGCCGCGCGCAGCTTGCAAGCTCCGCCTTTATACTTTGCTTAAGTATCCTAAACGATCTGAGGTCAAGCTTGTCCAAAACCTTGCCGCCTAAAGAGACGACTTCGACGTCCTCGAAAGCTATATCGTTCGGCAGATCTATATCGCCGCTCGGCGTTACGGTCGTCTCAATACGTTTGTATTCGCGTTTTATCTCAGAGCGTATCGTCAGGTTCAGTTCGTTGCACCACGAAAGCTTCTCGTCGAACGTGAAATGGTTCGGAGAAAGCTGGTCCGCGGCCCGTATAGCGTCGATTATTTTCATTAAATCACCTCCTACGCAGAGCGAGGCGGGTATACCGGTAAACGGGCGGTCAAGATTGCCCGATGCGCAAATCTATATTATCGAAAGGAATGATCGCTTTATGATGGAACTAATCGATCTTAGAACTTAACCGCCGCATTCGCCTTCTAACCCCGCTCTCCGCTCCTAACTCCTAATTCCTACTCCCTAACGCCTATGTTGCCCGCGCTCAGATTCTCGATATATTCCTCTGCCGCAAGCTCCTGAGCGTGCGCGCGCTCTATGACCAGAGCGACGTTTCTTGGAACCATCACCTTAACGCCCCGCTTGATCTGATAATTGGTCCCATTAAGGGTGACCGTCAGATCGTCTTTGTGCTTATGGTTGTCTTTGATCAGCATTACCGGCACGAGCTCGCCGTAATATTCTTCGACCGTGTATTTGTTATTTGTTGCGTTCGACATATTTTTTCAAGCCTTTCCGCCCACATAATTTATGATCGGCGCGCCGTTACCGTGGGCGGGTAAGACGCGGTATCGCGGTAGATTGTTATGTTAAAATTTTCCGCGGGGAAGATTCCCCGCGGTCGTAACCGTATTTTCGCCGCAGGATCGGAATGTAAGGACGCTTAATATAAAACCTGCGGCGATTATACTATATATATCGGATCGTTATTAATAACTGCAGGTCGTCTCGACTCTCACCATAAATTCGGGAGAGAGTATCTCGGCGGTCTGAGTCGCCTTCCATCCGACGGTGCTTCTCTGATCGAGCGGGTCGCCGGTTCCGGCGCTGCCCTTCTGCTTGATTATCGTCTCGAGACCGCCGCCGGTTATATTGGTCACGCCGTAGGCGTTCTGGCCGATAAACAGCGTGGAGTAGATGTCTCTGCCGTCCTTACCGGCGCCGCCAGGATAGATCGTACAGCCCGGGGCTACGCTCGCGTGCAGGGTTTCGCTGACGGTTATGGTAGCCGCGCCCGCTTCGCCCGCGGCCGCCGACGCTATCGTATAATCAAAACCGTTTATCTGGATAGACCTGCTCGCAAGAGCGGTCGCGTCGGCCGTAGAGATCTCCTCGGTAACCGTTATCTTCTTGCCGTCTACTTTTCCGACCGTAAGGCTTTCCGGGTCGCCGGTCTCGACTTCGGTTCTGAGGTCCGCGGCTCTGAATATCTTAGCCTCGGTGGACTCCACGAATACGACTCCGTGGATCTTACCTATAGTACCGTTGTACCAGTCCTTAGGATCGACGTTCTGCTTTACTTCTTTCCAGTCTGGGTCGTTGGTCAAGTCGTTCGCGACGTCCGGGTGGATTATAGCCACGTAACAGCCGTCTTTGAGAGGCTGAGCGTTGTTGCGCTTGAGCGTCGCCACGGCGCGTTTCACCGCGGCTACCGACAGATAGTCGTTGTCGGTCGTAGTACTTCCGCCGACCAAGACGCTGCGGTCGGATTTTCCGTCGCCGTACTGGACGTTCGTCCCGGCGTTTATCTTCTCGCGTATTACCGTGTCGAGCGTTCTGCCCGCCTGGTCGCCGAGCACGTTCTGCGTCTCGGTTATAACGGCGTCGATAGAACTGAGCGTCAGCATATCCGACATGGTCACATAGTCGCCGTACTGCTGAACCGTGGACTCTACAGTGGTTATATTTATCTGATTGCCTTTAGGCGTAACGCCTTCTGTTAAGGGAACCATAGCCTTTGGCAGAGGCGAGAAACGCCTGAACTCGATCGTCTTTCCCGAACCCTTCGGGATAGGCTTGTTCTGTCCGAACTGCGCGTGCACCAGCTTCGGCTGAGCGAAACGGATGAGCTGCCTGTCGTAGTACGTTTTCATTTCGGGAGTCACATTATTCCCAATATTATTTGTAGTAGTTGTTTGAACATTATAATTTATACTCAAAATATTTGACCTCCTAACGTAGTGATTAGAGATTAGCGAATAGCGATTAGGGGCGCGGGATGTTTCTTTGCCGCCGAACGGCAACTTTGACACAGTAAGAAAACACAAGTATTTCTTTTCCGGCTGCGTAACCGTTTGACGATAGATCGACTTATTTTGCGCCTGCTTCCTAACCGCTAACGCTTAACTCATATGTTTTAAAACGAGATTTTTTCGCCGTTTTTTACGCGTCTGATTATGTCGTCAACTTCTTCGTCGGTCAGCTCGCCCGGATTCTTTTTTACCGTTCCCGGCGTCGTTTTGCCTATGCCGTTTTCCTGGATCCTCTCGGGATAGCCGCTTTCGTTTTGCTGAGGATATTGCGGATACGCGCCGTTCATTCCCGGATACGGCCGCGGCGCCTGTCCGCTCATGCTTGAGTACGGGTTAGCTCCGGTCGGGAACTGCGGATATTGTCCTCCGAAGGGCGCCGCGCCCGCGTATTCGTTCCTGTGCGTAAGATAGTACGCCTCCTCGACCGTAAGACCGTTTACCCAAACGTATTTGCAAAACTGAGGGTTTCTCATCTCCGCCGCCATGTTAAACGCGGGGTTTACCATTTTAAAAGCCTCGGCCTGCATCCGGATCTCGTTATTGCGCTTAGCGATATAATCGTTCGCGCCGCCTCTCCGTTCGTCGTTTTCGCCCTGACGGCGTGGAGACGGCGACTGCTGCGCGGCTCCGCTTTCATTGTTCTGCGGCTGCGGATACTCCGTATCGTTTTTACGTTTTCCGTAGCCAAAATTACCAAATCCCAACATAATTTATTCTCCCTTCTAAAGTGAGTTAGTATTTGAACCGGTTCATGTATATATTGTATCGTATTAATAATGACATGCGGGGACATGTTGGTTCGATCAACAAAAAAATAGTTCTAAAAATACTTTTGAAATTTTGGAACCTTTAGGTAAACTTAATCGTCTAATGAATATAAAAGCGGCCAACGTAGAGATTAGAGATTAGCGAATAGCGAATAGGACGCGCGGTATGTATCTTTGCCGCCGAACGGCAGGTTGTGATGAATCGGAAAATAAAAGTATTTCTGTTTCGGTCTGCCGCCGCAAATTTGGAGGACGGACACATAGTTTGCAATATATCGGCGTTTTTGATTTCGTTTGTTGATCTTTGTTATTCCTCCGGCTTTGAATTTAGGCGTTATCGGCGAGTATGCCGATTGGGGTTAAGCCGAGGGAAATAGTTTGGCCGGTAAATACGCACAAATCATTTTGAAGGAGTGAGTGAGAATGAAGCAAAAGAAATTATTAGCGGCTTTGACCGCTGGCTGCCTCGTTTGTTCAACACTTCCGCTTGCTGCGTTCGCGCAGCCGGACGGCGGACTTAATGATTTGAACACGGGCGCGCGGGAGACGCAAACGATCGCGGAGAACGGACAGAGTCCGGCGCTTACGCCGGGGTATACTCAAAACGCAAGCTTAAGCAGCGAAAACGCCGCGGTATCTACCGCGCCGGCCGACGGAGGAGCGACCGAACATAATGTCGCAGTCTCCGTTACGTCGGCTGACGGAAAGACGACCGAATATAATACCGATCTGTTGTCGGCTATATCTACGGCGGACGACGGCGACGTTATCAAGCTGTTGAAAGACGTAACCATAGACGCCGAAAGCGAGCTGAAATCGGTCAAGACGGACGGAAAATTTACGTTGGATCTGGCGGGATATTCAATAACTTCGGATCAGGACGAGACGGTAGTGGAAATACAAAGCGGAGGAGACGTTACTGTTAAGGATTCCGCAGAAGATAACGGAACGGTTAGGACCAAAGGCTATTTTGCGACCGTAGAAGGCGACGGCAAGCTCACGGTCGAGGACGGAGATTTTGTAAATAATAATGCTGCTTTGGAACCCGGAGCATTCTCCGTTTTCCACGTCTATGAATTGTCTGCGACTCCGGCGCCAACGGCGTCCCCGGAGTCGACCGCGACCCCCGAGGTTACTTCGACCCCGACGGCGTCGGCCGACGCGGCTGCAAGCCCGACGATAAACCCCGAGTACGCGTCGATATTCGGCGAATACGCGCAGACGGCCGAGGAATCGCCTACGCCTGAAACGACCGCGACTCCTGAAGTTACGGCGAGCCCTGTTCCCACGGCTTCCGCGGCGGCCGCGCCTACTGCGACAGCGGCTCCGGGGATCGACGTAAAAAGCGGTCTGCTGATAAACGGAGGATCTTTTACGTCGGCCAAAAGCCCGATAACCTACAGCGGAAAGGTTCAGATAGGGATAAACGACGGCGCGTTTATAACAGGGGTCGGCTACGCTCCGATATCGAGCGCGGATCAGTCGGCGATCGGCGCCGATATAATCCTGCCTGAAGGCAAGGCGCTTAGCGCTATAGAAAACGACGAAAACGACACGGTTACATACGCGGTAACGCAGGCTCAGGATATAGCGAGCGTCGGCGAAGAGAAATATACTACGTTAGGCGAAGCGTTCGCGGCGGCTGAGGACGGAAGTACTATAAAGCTGGTAAGCGACGCGACGGCCGCGCAGGACGCGGTCGTTCCGGAGGGGAAGACTCTGATATTGGACCTTAGCGGGTACGACTATAACAACGTAAGCGGCGCCGCGATAACGGTATCGAACGGCGGCGGTATAAGCATAATAGACGGCGGCGAGACCAAGGGAAGCCTTAGCGGCTTGAGCGGAGCGGTCTGCGCCGTATCCGCGGCGGACTCGACGATAACGATCGACGGCGCGGTTTTGATGAGCGGATCCGGAGCGGCTGTTAACGCGGACGCCGGCTCGTCGAACGTTGCGATAAACATAACGGGCGGAGCCTATGTAGCGGGGATAAACGACCAAGCCGCGTCGTCTATGATAAACATCCAAGCGGACGAGAATACGGCGCCGATAATAGCGGCTTCCGCGCAGGGCGACGCGCTGTATACTGAAAACGGATCCGTGAATATAAACGGCGGAGAGCTGGCGGCGCAGAGGGCGATCTATCTCGGAACAGGAGCGAGCGCCGAGATAACGGACGGCAGTATAAGCGGAACGATATATATGACGGGCGCGACCTTGAACATAAGCGGAGGCGAGTTCGTATCGGACGGATATGTAATAGACATGACGTCCGGCTGCGCGCTCGATATAAGCGGCGGAAGCTTTAGGAACGCGTCGGCGGGCGCGTATCCGGTAATAAATATGTTCGACGCGGCTATGCAGAGCGAGGTCGTAAACACGATCGATATTTCCGGCGGAACGTTCGAGATAGTCAATAACCATATAATCATAGCGGCGGCTTCTGCGGAGATAAATATTTCGGACGGTATCTTTACAAGCTCCTACAGTAATACCGGAACGCCCGAGGAGGCGAGCGCGGCTTGCGACAGTATAATATACGCCTGCGACAACTATACGTCCGCGCTTAATATAACCGGAGGGACGTTTACGACCAGCGACGGCGGAAGCGTTATAACTCCGGGGACTCTCGGCAGTATGAGCGTCGTTTTGGACGGGGGAATATTCAATTCCAATTTGGTAGCCGGAGAGAATACGGCGACGGAGCCGAATACGATAGCCGTCGGCAACACGAATTTGACAGCGAACGCGGCGGTGATAGCGGCGGATAAACTCCCGGCGAACTTTACGGCGACCGATATAACGCTCGGCGGCGCGGCGTATAAAATGGTAGGCGAAGCCGAAGCGGGCGTCGGACGTATAGGCTCGGAGTTCTATACCGACGCCGAAGCGTTTGACGAAGCTATAAAGAATATAGACGAAAACGATACGGTTATAAATATATTCGATGACGTAACCTTGAGCGGCGAGATAAATATCCCGGTCGAGACAACCGTGACGATAAAAGACGGCAAGACCGTTAAGTTAACGGACGGCGCCGCGCTTACAAACAACGGCTCGATAAACGGGAGCGTCGGCGTACAGGACGGCGCGGCCATGATTAATAACGGCAATATAAACGGAACGGTATACATAGACGGCGGCGCGGACGGCGAGGAGCCGGGCGCGCTCACGAACGCGGCTACCGGCAGGATCGAAGGCCGGATCATAATTACCGGAACCGGCGTTTTTGAGAACCTCAATACCGAAGAGGGTTCCGCGCCCGAACCTGAGTACGTCGTCAGCGCGATAGCGTTTACCAGCGATTCGAACACGGTCGGCTTAGGGCGTACAAAACAGCTCGAGGTCGTATTCATACCTGAAAACGCGGAGGCTCCAATAACTTGGAGCTCGTCCGACGAGAACGTAGCAAGGGTAGACGAAAGCGGCGTTGTGACCGGACTTTCTATAGGCACTGCGACTATAACCGCGACCTGCGGCGAGGGCGAGAGCGCTATGACGGCGACCTGCGAAGTCACTGTAAGACAGCAGGGCGGCGGAACCGGCAACCTCGGTTGGGGCGAAGGAACCAATACTGAATACACGGTCTATATAGGAAACACCCAGAACGGAACGGTGACCGCGTCGCAAAGCCGCGCGGGCAGAGGCGATACCGTGACCTTTAGAACCAGTCCCGACGACGGATATACTGTCTATACGGTAAACGTATACGACGCGTACGGCGACGACGTGAGCGTGCTTAAAAATTCGGAGAACAGTTACGAGTTCACAATGCCGGGCAGTTCGGTCACGATCAGAGTTGAGTTTACCGAGGACGACGTATGGAGAAATCCTTACAGGGACGTCTCCGAGAGCGATTGGTTCTACGACGCGGTAGAGTATGTGGCTAAAAACGGTCTGTTCTACGGAACGGAAACCTATTTGTTCTCCCCTAACGACACTATGACGAGGGCTATGCTTGTGACGGTAATCTACCGTATGGAAGGTATGCCGGCCGTTTCGTCCGGATCGACGTTCAGCGACGTCGTTACTACCGAGTACTACGCCGACGCCGTCAAATGGGCGAGCGCTAACGGAATAGTAAACGGTATAGGCTATAACCTGTTCGCCCCGAACGACAACGTCACAAGAGAACAGATAGCGGCGATCATTCACAGATATTCGCAGTATAAAGGTTACGCAACCTCCGCGAGCGGAAACCTCGGCAGGTTCACGGACGCAAATGCGATCTCGTCCTGGGCGCTTTCCGATCTTCGCTGGGCGGTCGGTACGGGATTGATGATCGGTCACGACGACGGCAGACTCGGTCCGGCCGACAACGCGACCAGAGCGGAAGTCGCGACCATGCTTATGAGATACTGCGAGGACATCGCGAATTAAGACCGATCTTAAAGCTATTGCAATTTAATATAAACTTTTTACGAACGGGTTCGGACTCTTGCCGGGCTCGTTCTGTTTTTATCGCGCTCTCAAATAATTTGAAAAATTAGTTAGGCACCTTGACAAATTGGAATTGTTGTTTTATAATAATATTAGGCGCCTAAATAAATTAAAATTACAGGAGGAATAATAATGAGAGACAGAAAAGACGATTTATATAACGACGGTTTTAATGACATGGAATTTGGCGGACATAGAGGCCGTCATGGACGCTGCGGGCACGGAATGGACGACGAGGGAGGCGAGCGCGGCTGTTGCGGACGCGGCCATGGACATGAAAGCGGCTGCGGAAGACATGGTATGCGCGGGGCGTTTTTGGAGCGTATGGAGGAGCAGGACGAGCTGACTATACTTTTCGGCAAATGCGTCCATAAAGTCTTTGGACATCCTCACAGAGGGCGCGGCCAGGGCAGGATACTTAAGCTGATCTTAGCGAGCGGCGGAGAGATGACGCAAGGCGAGCTCCAGGAAAAACTCGGAACGCAACCAGGGTCCGTGAGCGAGATAGTGTCGAAATTGGTAAATCGGGGTATGCTGACGCGCGAGAAGGACGAGGAGGATAAGAGAAAGGTCGTTCTTAGATTGACCGAACAGGGGCGTGAAAAGGCCGAACACTGCCATGGGGAAGATCGTAACAAAGACGCGTTCGGAGCGCTCAGCGACGAGGAAAAGGAGACTCTTAAGTCTCTGCTTGAAAAGCTTTTACAAGACGACAAGAATGAAAATGCCGACGAGTAAGCCGATATTGTTTAATAATCAAAAATAACCGGTACTCGGATCAACTTTCCGAATACCGGTTTAATAATTTCAAATCTTAATTTTCAATTAACTGAGCGCCTCGAACGGCTCCACTATATCCGATTTATGCATTTTATGAGTATTGTAATCGTAAGACCTTCTTGTGATCTGCGCTCCGAGCTTTCTGAGCTTATCCTCGAAATGCTCGTAACCTCTGTCGATATACTTCAAATTATGTATCTCGGTAACGCCGTCGGCGATGAGACCCGCTATCACAAGCGCGGCTCCGGCTCTCAGATCGGTAGCCGACACCGGAGCTCCGGTCAGTTTGGTCCCGCCTTCGACTATAGCTATATTCTTGCCCTCGACCGTGATATTTCCGCCCATTCGGTTCAGCTCGTCGACGTATTTGAGTCTCGTATCCCACACGTTCTCCCGCATTATGCTCGTACCCTTGGCGACCGTCAAAAGCACGACCATCTGCGGCTGAAGATCGGTCGGGAATCCCGGATAGGGCTGAGTCTTTACCGTCGCTTTGCGAAGTTCGGGCTTATCGACGAAGATCCTTATAGCCTCGTCGTATTCCTGCACGCCGACGCCCATCTCTTCAAGCTTCGCGCTCAGAGATTCCATATGCTTAGGAATGATATTCGTGACCGTGACGTCGCCTCTCGTCGCCGCCGCGGCTATCATATACGTGCCGGCTTCTATCTGGTCGGGGATCACGCTGAACGTGCCGCCGTGTAATTCTTTGACGCCGCGTATTTTTATAACGTCGGTTCCCGCGCCTCTGATATTGGCGCCCATGCTGTTTAAGAAGTTAGCCACGTCCACCACGTGAGGCTCTTTCGCCGCGCTGTCGATCACGGTCATGCCTTCGGCGAGGACCGCGGCGAGCATGATGTTTATCGTAGCTCCGACCGAAACCACGTCGAGATACACCGCGTCGCCGATCAGCCGATCCGCTTCGAGGTTGACCGTTCCGTATTCGACGTTCACCCTTGCGCCGAGAGCTTCAAAACCCTTGACGTGTTGGTCTATAGGCCTTACGCCGAAATCGCAGCCGCCCGGGAGAGCGACCTTGGCGCGTTTAAAACGTCCGAGCAGAGCGCCCATCAGATAAGAAGAAGCGCGCATCCTTCCGACGCTTTCATATGTAGCTTCGTAATTGTTTAAGTCCGAACAATCGACCTCGACTGTGTTTTCTTCCACAAATTCGGCTTTTCCTCCCAGGTCGTTTATCATGTTGATCAGATTGACGATATCAGTCACTCTGGGCACGTTTTCCACTATACATTTTCCCTTTACCATCATCGCGGCCACGAGAATAGCGACCGCGGAATTCTTAGCGCCGCTTATCTTGACCTCGCCGCGCAGCTTTACGCCGCCCAGAATTACCATTTTTTCTCTATTTTCCATTTATTTTTGCCCCCATTTTCGAGCTTATAGCAGATAGAAATATCTAAATAACCATGAATAGAACGATATATTATAAACAAACATATCCGTTTTTCTATATTCCTCGTTTGAACATACAAACTGATTATAGCACAATTTGCTCAAAGTTCAAGTGTTTTAGATATTTTTCTCACATTATGCAAAAAACATTTGTGAAAACATGTATCCGATTATTACATTTGTATATTATTTTATGACGTATGTCTGTAATATGTTTATAAAAGTTTTTTAAGCGTCCGCGCCGTTTTTGTCAAGCCGGTATCCCGTCGTGCGCCGCGCGCCATAAAAGAAATATGCGCGGCGGTTTACGGTATTCTTAGGTCGAATTTATTTGAAAATATCCAAATACGCGCCCCAATTAACAGCGTTTTTTAGCTCCCGCCTTTATATTGCTTAAAGCAAAAAGCGAACATAAATAATTATATCATATTATAATTACGACGCTATTACAGAAACATTAAATACATTTTTCACCAAAATTAGACCGCATGCTATAATGATAATAGGAGCTTGTTCATAGATAATAAAGTTTTTTATTCAGTAAAAGCGGAGGAGAACGATCGGGAAAGCGGCCCGCTTAAAATATACGCCCGCTGTAGGCCGCTTTTCCGCATCGAGCAATTAAAAGGAGGTAAGATAATGGCTACAAAAATTTTTGTCGACGCGGGTCACGGAGGAACAAACCCGGGCGCCGTCGGCAACGGCGTGACCGAAGAGAGAGTCAATCTATCGGTTGCGACTCAGCTCGCTCAGAATCTCAGAAACGCCGGCTACGAGGTGATGGAATACAGAACTACCAGAGACGAAAACGTTTTAGACAACGTGGCGCAGGATCTGAGAAACAGGGCGAGAATGGCTAACGAGTGGGGAGCCGATTACTTTGTGAGCATACACACAAATTCGTCCTTAAACCCCGCCGCCAACGGTTTTGAGACCTACGTATACCGCATACCGTCGCGCGCGGCCGAGCTGGCTCAGTCGATACAGGACGCGTTCGTAAGCGAGCTCGGTTCAAAGGACAACGGGGTGAGAAGCGCGAACTTTTCCGTGCTCAGAAACACGAATATGCCCGCGGTATTGTGCGAGCTGGGATATCTGTCGAACCCTACCGAGGCTCTGAATCTCAACAGTCCGCTCTGGCAGACCAAAGCGGCGAGGGCTATTTTCAACGGCATATATAATTTTGTGAAGCCGTATTAATAAATAGGAAAGAAACAGAATTGAGAACCCTGCTTTGGAGATAAGTTACAGTTGCGGTATCCGGCGGCGCGGGTCTAAATTAACGCGCCGCCTCGAACAGTTTTGTGTAAAAGACAAAAAAATATAAAATGACGATCGTAAATTTTCCATACGCCCTTAAATTCTTGTAAGATTATTGTAACAATAGCGGCTTGACTTTTTATATCTTGTTGGTTATAATCAATTCGTGTTAATGGAGAAAACGGCGCAAAATTGAAAAATTTGTTTTAAAAAGGTTGCGAAAGATAAAGGCGGAGGGTTGCATTACTATGAAGAAAGCGTTGGTAGCCGTATTTATTGGCGCGATACTTGTCGTATGTTTGGGCGCGAAGGGAGTTATCCGGGTCGACGAATCTGAAAATTACGATTCGAACATGACGACGATGTACAGCGAGGACGGCAGGACTCAGGAGGTCCCGCAGGACGAGGTCGAAGAAAACAAGTCCGTCGGCTGGTACGATAATTTTACGGATGTGATAACAAAACTATGGGCTGACGACGGCAGAAGTATAATCGTCTATAAAGCGGATAAAGACGCTTATCTCGACGCCGGCTGGAAAGAAAACCGCAGTCAGGTGGTATCGAAGATATACAATAAGGATACCGGAGAAGAAAAAGAGGTCTTTAAGTCCGAAGTTCAGGGCTATTTAGACAGCGGCTGGAAACGCGGAACGGGCGACGTCGATCCTGACGCGCCGATGGTGGCGCTCACTTTCGACGACGGTCCGAGCGCCGAGCTTACGCCGAAGCTTCTGGACGCCCTTGAAGAAAACGGGGCGAGGGCGACGTTTTTCTGTCTCGGTCAGAGTATAGACAAAGTAAAAGGTTCGGACGAAATAATTCGCAGAATGAAGGAGATAGGCTGCGAGGTGGGCAGTCATACGCAGGACCATAAACAGCTCACTTCGCTCAGCGAGGATCAGGTAAAACAGCAGATCAACCAGACCAAGGACTCGATCAGAGATATAACCGGCGAGGATCCGTCGGTAATGAGACCTCCCTATGGAGCGCATAACGAGACGGTGGACAAAAACGCCGGCGCGCCGATCATCTTATGGTGTAAGGACTCCACGGATTGGAGTCTCAAAAACGCGGACGCTATCTATGAGAAAACGCTGAGCGAAGTGGAGGACGGAGACATCATACTCCTACACGATATCCACGATTTTTCCGTAGAGGCGGCTATAAAGCTGATACCCAAGCTTCAGGAAGAAGGCTATCAGCTCGTGACCGTAAGCGAGATGATAGAGGCCAAGGTCGGAAGCGTAGAAGACGGCAAGACATATACCGATATGTGGCCGAGCACTGTCAAAAAGCTGACCGGCTCAAACTAATATACGATATTTCTCAGCCGGGTGGATAAAACGGATAATTCACCAAAGCGGAGGATAATATAACGAATGAAACAAATACGGCGGCTGTATAGAAATATGCGGTCGCCGTTAACATAGAGATTAGAGAATAGCGAATAGGCGCCTAAAAGGTTTCTGTCGCCGTTTAAACGGCGACTGAAGCGTTTGGGAAAACAACGTATTCCATTTCCGCATATATTAACGTAGGAGCTAGGGATTAGGAATGTGGATCGCTTCTGTAATGTTTAAACGGCGGTTGTAACGTATAGGAAAACAGGGTATTTCATTTCCGTATACAAAAGCGTTCGGCGATAAAGGGCGAATTTCACCCTCTAATCGCTATTCGCTAATCCCTAATCGCTACGTTTGGAGGTCGATAGTAGTGTTTACAGAAATTTCAAACATGTTCGGAAACACGCCGCTTATCGCGGTCGATTTTAAATACAGAGGAAAAGAAGCGACGATCTACGCTAAGGTCGAGTCGTATAACCCCACGGGAAGCCTTAAAGACAGGGTGGCTTATTATATCCTGAAAAAGGCGTATGAAAAGAAAGAGATATCGAAAAACGACGTAATAGTCGAGGCCACGAGCGGGAACACGGGGATCGCGTTTTCGGCGCTCGGCGCGTATCTTGGGCATAAGGTGATAATATTCATGCCGGATTGGATGAGCCGGGAGAGGATAAACCTGATGAAGAGCTACGGCGCCGAGGTGAGGCTGGTGTCTAAAGAAGAAGGCGGATTCTTAGGTTCGATAAGGATGTGCGAGGAGATGGCGGAAAGAGGCGGAGCGTTTCTGCCCGGCCAGTTTTCAAACCCGGACAATATCGAGACCCACGTGCTATATACCGGCGCCGAGATCATCGACGCTTTGAAGGGTATAGGAAGGACGCCGGACGCGGTAGTCGCGGGGGTTGGCACCGGCGGAACGGTTATGGGTATAGGCCGCGCGATCAAGGCGGTAAACCCGAGCGCAAAGGCGTATCCGTTAGAGCCGCTGAACTCGCCGACGCTTTCGACCGGGTATAAGACCGGCAGCCATAGGATACAGGGGATCTCGGACGAATTCATACCCGAGATCGTGAAACTTGACGAACTTGACGACATCGTGTCGGTAGACGATATAGATTCGATCATAATGGCTAAGAAGATATCCGAGCGGCTCGGTCTCGGGATAGGCATATCGTCGGGAGCCAATTTTATAGGCGCTATAAAGATGATGGAGCAAAATAGCTTTGATATGACCATGACCACGGTGTTCGCCGACGATAACAAGAAGTATCTGTCAACCGATTACTCGCTCGACTGGGAGAGCAAGGACGAGTATATTTCCACCCACGTGGAACTGACGGGCTACAGATATATCGGCTGAAATTTAAACGGGAGCGGTTTTGAACCGGCGGCTTCGGCTCGAAAATGAGAGCCGGGCGCGGCTTTCGGTTCGTGATCGCTCCTTGATTTGTATATGCCGTGTAAACGCCGGGAGATCCGATTGTTGAATATTTGGGGAAATCTACAATAGAATCATGTCTTTTTAGGTCATATTTGACGGCTGTTTGTGTTGACTTTAATATATAACTTGTGATAAAATAAGTTAAATAGATTGACTTATTTGTGAATTATTACATATACTTAGGAAAGGACGGTTGTTTTTCGATGTACAAAGACAAATTTGCAAAAGAGGGTTTGACGTTCGACGACGTCTTATTGGTTCCGAGAGAATCGAATTTTCTGCCAAGAGAAGTCGATCTTACGACCAGGCTTACCAATAAAATAACGCTGAATATACCGCTGATGAGCGCGGCTATGGACACGGTCACCGAGTCGGCTATGGCGATAGCTATGGCGCGCGAAGGCGGTATTGGTATCATACATAAGAACATGACTATAGACGAGCAGGCCGGCGAGGTCGATAAGGTAAAGCGCAGCGAGCACGGCGTAATAGTAGATCCGTTTTCGCTCTCTCCCGAGCATACGCTAAACGACGCCGAGGCTCTGATGGCTAAGTATAAGATCTCGGGCGTTCCGATAACCGAGGGCGAGAAGCTGGTCGGGATCCTGACTAACCGCGACCTGAAGTTCGAGACCGACTACAGCAAAAAGATAAAGTATTCCATGACCAAGGATAACCTTATCACGGCTCCCGAAGGCACGACTTTGGACGAGGCTAAAGAGATCCTCCGCCGCAACAAGATCGAAAAACTACCGATAGTAGACGATAATTATAACTTAAAAGGTCTTATAACCATAAAGGATATAGAGAAAGTAGTGCAGTACCCCAACTCGGCCAGAGACGAAAACGGCAGACTTCTGGTCGGAGCGGCGCTGGGCGTGACCGCGGACGTGCTGGAGCGCGCTCAGAAACTGGTAGACGCTAAGGTGGACGTGGTCGTTTTGGATTCGGCTCACGGTCACAGCGTCAATATCGCTAACTGCGTCAAGAAGATCAAATCGACCTTCCCCGATCTTCAGGTCATAGCCGGAAACATAGCGACGGGCGAGGCCGCGGAGTTTCTGATCAAGGCGGGAGCGGACGCGGTCAAGGTCGGAATAGGCCCCGGCTCGATATGTACGACCAGAGTCGTAGCGGGCATAGGCGTTCCGCAGATAACAGCTATAAGCGACGTCGCGGACGTCGCGGCTAAATACGACATCCCGATAATAGGCGACGGCGGAGTCAAGTACTCTGGCGATATAGTAAAGGCTATCGCGGCCGGCGCGGACGTGATAATGGTAGGAAGCATACTTGCCGGCTGCGAGGAGTCGCCCGGCGATACCGAGATATACCAAGGACGTCAGTTCAAGGTCTACAGAGGTATGGGTTCTCTCGGCGCGATGAACGACGGAAGCAAGGACAGATATTTCCAGGAAGGCGCGAAGAAACTCGTTCCCGAGGGCGTCGAAGGCCGCGTGCCGTATAAGGGCGCGACTTCGGATACGGTATACCAGCTGCTCGGCGGACTTAAAGCCGGAATGGGCTACTGCGGAACCAAGACCGTTCCCGAACTCAAGAGAGACGGCGTGTTCATCCGGATAACCGGCGCGGGACTCAAGGAGAGCCATCCTCACGACGTTCAAATAACCAAGGAGTCGCCGAACTACTCGGTAAACCTGTAATTTTTGAAGCTAACGCGGCGCGGTTTTTGAATATATCGCGCCGTCCGAATATAAAGTGTCAATACGATCCAGCTTTTCCGAACGTTTGCGGAAAAGCTGTTTTGCTATTAGGAACTCTATTTTAAATAACGGCTGAGAGGTGAACGATATGGATAAAATAAAAAGAGAAGCTGATTTTAAGCTCGATATAACAAAAGAAAAACTCGCGGATATCCCCAAAGGAATGTTCGGGCTGTTCTTTGAGGATATAAACTACGCGGCGGACGGCGGTCTGTACGCGGAGACGATAGAAAACGGATCGTTCGAGGCGCTTAAATACGTCGGCGGCGGCAAGACCGAGTTCGACGGCGGCTACGGCTGGGAGCCGCTTGACGGATCCGGAAAAACAACGTTTGAGATAAAGAGCGACTCGCCCTTGAACGAAAATAATCTCCACTATCTCGAACTAAACTGCGCTGAAGCGGGCGGCGGCGTTAAGAATAAGGCTTTCGACGGGATATATTTGAAAAAAGGCGAGACCTATACCGTATCCGTCTGGGCGCGGTCTAAGGGCTACGACGGCGGTATATCGGCCTCGATCGTAAAGGACGGACAGGTTGTGGCCGGCGCCGAGCTTACGAAAGAGGTATCCGATAAATGGACGAAGTACCGCGCGGAATTCTCGGCGGAGCGGGAGACGCGGGGCGCGGAGTTCGTACTGAGCTTCGACGGGATCGGGCGCGCGGACTTGGATATGGTATCGTGTATACCTAAGGACGCTGTTTTGGGGATCTTCAGGAGAGATCTCGCCGAAAAGCTCAAGGCTCTCAAACCCGGATTTTTGAGATTCCCGGGCGGCTGCGTAGTCGAGGGCTACGACCTTAAGAACAGGTATAACTGGAAAGACGGCGTAGGAGCGGTAGAGGAGAGAAAGCAGAACTGGAACAGATGGTCGGCGCATACCGATACCGGGGCCGATAACGGATACAAGCATTACAATCAGACCTACGGCATGGGATTCTACGAGTATTTTCTCCTGTGCGAATACCTCGGCGCCCGTCCTCTGCCGGTGGTCAACTGCGGTCTCGGCTGTCAGTACCAGTCGAAAGAGGTTATAGATACGAACGGTAAGGAGTTTGAGACGTATATAAAGGACGCGCTCGATCTGATCGAGTTCGCAAACGGTGACGTTTCGACGTACTGGGGCGGACTCAGGGCGAAAATGGGTCATGAGGAGCCGTTCGGCCTCGAGCTTATTGGTATAGGCAACGAACAATGGCAGACCGAAACCAACGATTTTTACGCTAAATACGAGGCGTTCGAGAAAGCGATCCACGGCGCGTACCCGGATATCAAACTGGTCGCGACCGCGGGGCCCAAGGTCAAGGACGAGGCGTACGATTCGGCGTGGAGCTGGATCAGGGAGAGGAGCGAGACCGATCCGAACTTTGCGGCGGTCGTGGACGAGCATTATTATATGACGCCCGAATGGTTCTTTGAAAACGACGATTTCTACGACGATTACAACAGGTCGGTCAAGGTGTTCGCGGGCGAATACGCGTCCAGGAATGACGGCGACAATCGGCCGAATTATCCGCAGGCGAATACGTTGCTCTCGGCTATATCCGAAGCGGCGTTTATGACCGGACTGGAGCGCAACGCCGACGTGGTTTGCATGGCGTCCTACGCGCCGCTGTTCGCAAGGGTCGGCTATACGCAGTGGTCGCCCGATCTGATCTGGTTCGACGATAAGACTTCGTACGTTACGCCGAGCTATTACACGCAGTATATGTACGCGAACAATACGGGCGACTACGTCCTAAAGAGCGAAATTGAACCGAAGCGCGGCCATAAGCTGTATCATACGGTCTCGTATAAAGAGGAGACGGGCGAAATTATCATAAAGCTGGTAAACGGACTCGAGGAGGCCAAGACGGCTAAGATAACCGCGCCCGCGCCGCTTACCGGAGCGGCTGTGATAACGGTTCTGCGCGGCGACTATGCGGCGGCGTATAACAGCATTGCCGAACCTGATAGAATTAGGATAGAGAAATTAGAGACAAAGGTCTGCGAAAGCGGAGAGAGAAGCTTTGAGTTTACGGCGCCGCCGCTGTCTTTTTGCGTGATAAGGATAGCCGTAAGATAGAGCGGCTTATATGGAGAAAGAACATAATAAAATTATTTAGAAAAATTTTTAAAATACTGCAACATTTGCCCCGGCGTATTTGTATTATAGGTGAAGGACTCAAATACGGCCCGGGGGAAATCAGGCGGCGGCGCTTCAGGATATGAACTGTTCGGAAGCGAGGAGCGCCGCCGCAAATATTTGATTTGGTAAAGGAGGCGTCGTTAAGTGATAGCGGCTATAATAGATTTGGGTTCTAACTCGGCAAGAATGGATATAGTGGAGATATTCGAAAACGGCGAATACGAATACAAGGAGCGTCTCAGAAAGCTGGTCAAGCTCAGCGAAGGCATGGAAGCGGACGGCTGTATACAGACCGAAGCGGCGGGGCGCGCGGTCGAAGCGCTCGCCGAGTTCAAAAGCGTAATGGACGGGTATAATGTGGATACCACGATCGCGGTCGCGACCGCGGCTGTGCGTAAGGCGAAAAATTCGGACGTGTTCATAGACGAGGTCGAGGACAAGACGGGAATAACGATCGAGGTAATACGCGGCGAAAAGGAAGCGGAATACGATTTCTTAGGCGTTATATCGACTTTGGATATAGAGGACTGCGTGATCGCGGACACGGGCGGCGGAAGCACGGAGCTGATCTTGGTGATCGGCGGCGACGCGCTCGCAAGAGTGAGCCTGCCTATCGGAGCGGTCAACATGACGGAGCGGTTTATGGGTTACGGCGAGACAAAGGACGCGCTGGAAGGCTTAGACGACTATATCGACAGCCATCTTGATAAGATAAACTGGCTCGGCGACGCGGAGGGTCTGCCTATAGTTTGTATGGGCGGAAGTATGTACAACTTCGCAATAATGGAACAGGGTTTATCCGGCTTCGAGTCGGGACTTCACGGCTATACGATCCCGGCGCGCGAGGCGGCGAACGCCAACGAGATCCTGCTCGGCATGAGCGAGTCGGAACGCGAGTCGGCAGGGATAGAGAGCGGACGTCTCGACACAATAGTCTGCGGCGTAGCCCCGGTGATGGAACTTATGAAAAAGATCGATTCGGACGAGCTGGTGATATGCGCGTCCACGCTCCGAGACGGGATACTTGCGGAGATAATAGAGAATATGTGACCCTGCGCGTATAGAAAATGTAATTTCTAAAACAATGCGGGGCTGGGCTTGCCGTTACTTGGCGGTATGGCGGAAAGGGTTTAATCTAAATAGCGTTATGTGCGGAAAAGCGATCCGGTTTTTGAAAAGATATATCGCGGCGGATATTAGGCTTCTGTTTGGATCATATATATCAAGGCTGAAAAACCGCCGCCGCGCCGTCGTTTTCGCGCCGATACGCAAACGGAGACCAGGCGAAAGACCCAGGACGGGGTGTGGAGGCTTTTTTAGATATCAAAACGCAGATATTGAAAATTAATAATAAAATTTTCTAAAAATATGGAACTTTTGGTATCTGAAATTAGTCATATATACCGGACAAATAAAACACCATTTGTCTACCTTTGCGAAGAACCGCGCAAACTTGAGTATGTGCGTAGACTTGAGCGAAACGCGGTTCTTCGCCGACACCCCAACGTAGGGATTAGAGATTAGCGAATAGCGAATAGGGGCGAAATTTGTTTTTTTAACGCCGAACAGAACAGTAAGCGTAAAATTGACACTCTGTTTTCCTAAACGGCTACAGAAGCCGTTTTTGCGCTACAGAACGACAAACAATAAATTAACTAAATAAATTTTATAAAAAGGGGTGGAAGATATGAAGAGTTATTTTAAGAGATTTATAAGCGCGGCGGCGGTATTATTTTTGATATCCACTTTGTTCGTACCGACCTACGCGGCTGATACGGACGGGCTTGAGACGGCTATCGTTACCGCCAAGTCGAAGATAAACGTGCCCGACGAGTACAGCGAATTTACAAGCGACATCAGCGACGAGACGAGTTCGAGCGGCGCCGTGATCTATACTTTAAATTGGTCGACGGAAGACGATACTGACGGCGTGCAGATCTCCGTATCGTCGTACGGGGATATTATGTCGTTTGGCAAATATAACGACGATCCAAGCGACGAAGATCAGAAAGAACTGCCAAGCCTCAGCGTCGAGGACGTAAAGACCGCGGCGTATAACTATGTGATCGGTCTGAACCCGTCGTGGGCGGAGCAATTGCCTTTCGATAAGGCGGAATGCGGACAGATCGGGATCGACACAAGATATGCGACGGTGCATATGGACAGATACATAAACGGAGTGTTATTCTACGGCGGTATCAGCGTGGCGGTCAATGTGAGAGACGGAAGCGTAGCCGAGTATTGGGCGAACTGGTCGTATCCGGGCGAGCTTGAGGATCCGGCGGGGGCTATATCGGTATCCGACGCGGCGGCGAAGTTTGAGGAGTATAATACGCCGGAGCTGGTATACGTCAACGACTATGATTACGAAAACAAAACGGTTACCGCTAAGCTGGTCTATAAGACCGACGGCAAGGCGAGCGAGATCGACGCTATCACGGGCGAGAAGTACGAGCGTACATATTCGTATTCCGGCGGTTCGGGCGGCGGCAGTTCAAATGCGGAAGCCGCGCTCTCCGGGGACGCGGGTTACGACGAAGCGCAGCTGACCGAGGAAGAACTTGCGAATCTTAGCGAGATAGAGGCTCTTTTAAGCGAGGCGGAGCTTAGGTCGAAGGCCGAGGAGCCGGACGCTTTAGGTTTGAGCGGCGCGGAGTACAGCGGGATCAGCTATAGGCGTTATACGAATAATTTCGACGCGGAACAGAAGTATAGAGCGTATTTGGATTATACGTTCACAGACGGTGAAAACGAGTACGGCGCAAGCATAACCATGGACGCCGAGACCGGCGAAATACTGGGCTTTTACCGCGGCTACGACTATAGCCTTAGCGCTGAGGACGAGACGTTGACCGTTGAGGAAGGCCGCGCGATAGCCGAGGATTATATGAGCGCGTATTATCCCAAGTACTCGCTTACAAAGATAGAAGAACCCGACGAAGACGCTGAAAGATACAATCCGTATCAAACCTATATTTTCTACAGATATACGGACGGGATAAGAAACGAGGATAATTACGTTACGGTCACGGTAGATCTGTGCGGCGGCGGCATTACCAATTTGTATGAGGCGTGGGATTATAATACCGTATACGAGTCCTCTCAGCCGGCTATAGATGCCGCGAGAGCCGACGAACTGTTCGCGCAGGACGAGAATATATCGCTTGAATATATCAAGCCGGATAGTAGCAAAAACGAGTACAAACTCGTCTATTCCTTAAATAATCCGAGAAACTATATCTCGGCGGTAAGCGGCGCGTTTACCGATTCGAGCGGAGAGGAATATATCGAAACTCCGGCGCAAGGCGCTGCGGTCGCGAACGACATAGCGGGACATTACGCGGAAGAGCAGATAAAGACTCTGCTGTATTATAACGTTCTCGGTTTAGAGGACGGGGCGGAGAGCTTCAGACCGGACGATATTATCACTAAGAGGGAGCTTGCGTCTTTCGTCGCCTCGCTCGAGAGAAAGAGCTACGTGCCGGTCGCATCCGGGGTAGACAGCCTTGAAAATTCGGGAGTAGCCGAAGAGGGCGAGCTTGAGAGCGACGATCCCGCGAAGAGAGAGGACGGAGTAAAATACATAGTAAACGCGCTGGGCTATAAAGAAGTAGCCCTGCTCGAGGGGATATATACGACCCCGTTCTTAGACGAAGCGGAGATAAGCCAAGGGTATATCGGATACGTGGCGCTGGCCAAGGGAATGAACATAATCTCGGGAGACGAGAACAGCAGGTTCAACCCGCAGGAAGGTCTGACGAGGGCGGACGCCGCGATAATGATATACAATTATCTTGTAAACTAAAACAAGCCAATCCATAATTAAACTATTTCCCAATAGGCCGGGCTCGCTTTTGCGGGTTCGGCTTTTATTATGCGCGTAAATAATTGCGAATTTATGGTTGAAAAAGCGTGTAGCTCATGTTAATATAAACTATATAAAGCGGTATGTTGAAAACTACGGAGGATATATTTGGGTTATATATAATGGATAAATAGTAATAATAAGACTAAGAGGAGCGGGGAAAATGAAAAAGTTGTTCAGATTGGCGAGCGCGGCGGTTATAATATTTGCGGTATGTTCTTTATTTGCGCCTGTTTGCGCCGCCGAGACCGATGGGTTGGAAGCCGCAATCGCAGCGGCGAGATCAAAAATAACGATCCCGGCTGAATACGGCGAATTTACAAGCGGTACAAACAACGAGATCAAGTCTAACGGAGCGGTTTATTATGATTTAAGGTGGGCGACTAAAGATGAGGAGTCTTATATCGACGCGTCGGTATCTTCATATGGCGATATAACCGCATACAGAGATGTCGGCGCCGAAGAAGATTATCCTACCGGCGGCGCGTTACCGGCGCTCGACGCGGACGAAGCTAAACGCGTTGCTTATAGTTATATAACCGAACTTAATCCTTCATGGGCGGAACATTTAAATTTTGACGGTATTATTTGTACGAATATAAATATCGATACAAGGTACGCTACGGTCAGGATGTTTAGATATGTGAACGGAGTTAGACTGGAGGGCGATTACGTCAGCGTCGACGTTGACGTATACGATGGAAGCGTTAGGGATTTTAGCTCGAATTGGTCGTATCCCGGCGAACTGCAAGATCCGTCGTACGCGATCTCGTTGTCCGACGCGACGGATAAGTTTAAAGAATACAGCGACATAGAGCCGGAATATGTAAATAACTATGATAACGATATAATTACGGCCAAATTAGTTTATCATTTAAAAAATAGGACGGAGCGTATAGACGCCGTTACCGAAGAAAGGATCGTATACGGAGAGAACGACGGTTCCGGCGCGACGGCGGGAGAGAGTCCCGACGCGGCTCATACGGAAGCGGATAACATACGGTATACGGAAGAAGAATTATCAAATATAGAAACCGTAGCGTCGCTTTTAGACGAAAGCGAGCTTAGAGCGTTAGCCGAGGCGCCTGAAGGTTTCGGGCTTAAGTCGGCCGAGTTCGTCGGCGCGGATTATGTCGGCCGTATGATCGACGGCGATATGATTGGTTATAACGCCCATCTTGACTATAGCGTGACGGAAGGAGACCGGAAATATACGGCGACCGTGTCGATGAATGCGGAGACGGGCGAGATATTCAGTTTTTACCGCGATAGAGGATATTTTTTGCCAACCGGCGATATTACGCTTACATATGAGGATGGGCTGAGGGTCGCCGAGGATTATTTAAGCCGGTATTGCGATAAATATTCATCGACCGCCTATGAGGACGGAGACGATCTATATTATGCGGAGAATAACCCGTTTAGGCCGTATTATTTTTATAGATACCACGAGGGGATAAAACACGTTGACAATTATCTGCGCGTTACAATAGATTTGCGCAACGGTCAGATTCAGCGTTTTTATGCAAATTGGAACGAGGATTTAGAGTACGATCCTCTTAATGAGACGCTCGACAGGGATACGGCTTTAGACATATCTTTGGATCAAGCTGACGTAGAACTGATATATGCAAAACCGGACTATTCTAAAAACGATTATCAGCTTACATATAGCTTAAATCATAAGACGAATTATATCTCGGCAATAAGCGGCGAGTACGTATGGTCGGACGCCAGCGAATATGTTCCGTACATGGTTCAAGGCTCCGCGGTCGCGAACGACATAGCGGGGCATTACGCGGAGAAGCAGATAAAGACTCTGCTGTATTACAACGTTCTCGGCTTAGAGGACGGAGCGGAGAGCTTCAGACCGGACGATATTATCACTAAGCGGGAGCTTGCGTCTTTCGTCGCCTCGCTTAAAAGAAAGAGCTACGTGCCGGTCGCGTCCGGAGTCGTCCAGCTTGAAAATTCGGGAGTAGCCGAAGATGGCGAGCTTGAGAGCGACGATCCCGCGAAGAGAGAGGACGGAGTAAAATACATAGTAAACGCGCTGGGCTATAAAGAAGTAGCCCTGCTCGAGGGGATATATACGACCCCGTTCTTAGACGAAGCGGAGATAAGCCAAGGGTATATCGGATACGTGGCGCTGGCCAAGGGAATGAACATAATCTCGGGAGACGAGAACAGCGAGTTCAACCCGCAGGAAGGCCTGACGAGAGCGGACGCCGCGATAATGATATACAATTATCTTGTAAACTAACAAGCCAATCCATAATTAAACTATTTCCCAATAGGCCGAACCTGCCTTCGCGGGTTCGGCTTTCATTATGCGCGTAAATAATTGCGAATTTATGGTTGAAAAAGCGCCGGGCTAGGTATATAATAGTCGTATCAAAACTTATACGGCGGGTGATTTAAATGGATATGAACAATATAGATACGCTCAGAAAAAAGGCGGAAGAAGAGATAAGCGCTATCAATTTCGCGGAGATCAAGGTGGAGAACGAGCGCGAGGAGAGCGTCTGCTCCGACTTAAATCTCTGGGACGGCAGAAATACGGTCATCGGATACGCGGACGTGTCGTGGACGAGCTCCGACGAGGAAGCGGTCTCGGTCTCCGGCTCGGTGACCTGCGGCAAGGAGCCTAAAGAGGTGGAGATCACGGCGCATTTTTCGTATCAGGACTATCCGGAAATAGCGATCGATAAGACCTTTAAGATAACCGTTTTGGCCGGGAGCGGCGAAAAGCCTAAGGCTAATACGATAGAGGTGGAGCGCGGCAATTCTCAGCCCGCCCTGTTTGTGATCGGCGACTCGACGGCGAGCCCGTTCCCGCATACCGGCGAGAACAACAGATACCCGCAGACCGGCTGGGCGCAGTGTCTGCATCATTATTTCGACCCCGAGAAGCTCTCTGTCGTGGATCTGGCGCTCAGCGGCAGAAGCTCCAAGAGCTTTAAAAACGATACAAACTACAAAATCTTTAACGACGCGATACAAAAAGGCGACTACCTTATTCTCCAGTTCGGACATAACGACAGCAAGAGCGAGGATCCGAACCGCTACACTTTTGTAGACGGCGGGATCGCGGACGAAGGCTCTTATAAAAATTCGATGTCGGTATACATAGAGACCGCGAAACAGAGGGGCGCGAACCCGATAATCGCGACTTCGATCAGCCGCATGAAGCTGAGCGACGAGAGTCTTGAACGCTACGTAAACGCGGCGAAAGAGCTTGCGGCCGAGCTGAATATCCCGGTCATAGATATGTATAAGAGGACGAACGACTGGGTGAACGAAGTAGGACTCGAAGCCGCGAAGGATCTGTATAAATACATAAGACCCCACGATTACAGGTTCATGGACGACCCCGAATATTTGAGGAGCCAATACTACGAGAGCGCGCTCGAAGAGGGCGAGACCGACGGTACCCACCTCAATATATACGGAGCCGACCTGGTAGCCCAATGGGCGGCCGAGGAGCTGAGCGAGAAAGCGCCAGAACTGAAAGAGTATATGACCGGCTACAAGGCGAAATACCCGCTGCCGAGTTATGACCGTAAATAGATCTATGCAAACTGTTTAGCCGGACGAAGTTTTTAGCTTCGCCCGGTTTTTGTATTTGGGATTTTAGTATGTTATTTTCATGTATCAAAATAGAATATCTTATCATAGAGATATGTCGCGATCCTTGACGGGTAAATTATATATGCGAAACTGCGGCTATATGAAAATATATTCAAATAAATAGAAGAAATCCTTCGATCAGGGCTTGAATAATTTAAAAAATGGCGCTATTATATGAGAAAAACATACATGCATATTTAAATTTTGGAGGAGAGCAATGATAAGTCTAAATGAATGGACGCGAGAGGGAGCTAAGTTTGCGTTTCCCAATACGCCCGACGGGAATAATTGGTATACGGTCGGGTTTTTCCCGAAGAACGATTACAGCGTAGACGTCGGCGATTATTTGGCGCTGGAGTTCGAGCTTGCCGAACCGGCGGAGAAAGCCGGACAGATCAGGGTCAATATCGGCTATATAGACTCGGGCGAGATCAATTACGAGAACATCGTCCACACGGAGTACGTAGGCGCCGTCGAGGCGGGAGATCGGACGGTCACGGCGTATTTAGAGGAATTTGATTATTTGAGTTCAAGGCGTAACGTCTTAAAATTTGTGAGATACGTCGAGTTCGACCGCGAGGTCAAAGATCCGCGTTTTATAAAGTCAAAGGGAATATACGCCTATAGCGACGTCTATTCGAAACCGGCGGCGCATAACGAGACCGCCTCGTATACTATCAGGCTGGAAAACGAGACCGATAAGCCTAAGGCGTACAGTATAAGTCTTAAAAAAGACGGCTGGGAGGTCTGCGACGTAAGCTTTTCGGAGCGCTTCGGCGAGATAGAGCCTTACGGCAGAAAAGATATAGTAATGAGCGTTAAGATGTCCGATAGGATCCCGGGCGGCGGCTTTGAAAAGCAGACGGTCAACATAGTTACCGGCGGCGCGGGCGGACAAACGCTGGAGTTTATGACCGTGAGCGAGCTTGAACATCCGTACATAATCCACAATAAAAAAGGCTGGCGGGAAGTCAGGGAAAAGATGGATAAATACGAGTGGGCGAAAAAGGCGTACGATAAGCTCTACTCGCAGGCAGCGGACTGGGAAATACCCGCGACCGCGGAAGAAGACGACAGTATCGCGGCGACGATGAACGCCCATAAAGCGTATATGAGCGCGATAATATGGACGCTCGGCGGCGAGGAACGGTTCCTTAAAAATTCGGCCGCGTTTTTAAAACACTGCGCGTTCTGGTATCCCCAAAAGCTCAGAGCCTGCGATCAGGAACTTGTCCATGAAGGCGAGTTCTTTAAGAGTATAGCCGTGGTATACGACTTAACATACGATACGGACGAATATTCCGATCAGGACAGAGCGGATATAGAGAAGATGTTCAGGACCTTTATCGGCAGGATAGACTGGGAACTCGAGACCGGCGGATATTCCAACTGGTCTTTGGCGGAGATCGCGGGCGCGCTTCAGTGTTCCGAGTGTTTGCAGGACAGGGCGCTGATAGAGAGGTTCGCGTTCGGCAAGGGCGGAATTACAGACCATATCTCAAAATGCGTTCTGGACGACGGCTGGTGGTACGAGTGTTCTATAGGATATAATCTGATGTCGGCGGCGCTCCTTACCCAGCTCGCGCATTGCCTCCTGCCCTGGGGGATCGATCTGACCGGTTATAAGGTCCCGGCCAACTACTCAAGAGACGTACAGTCTACCGCGAGCCATAAGGACGGGCTCGTCTCGAGCGTATACGGACCCAATAAGAAGAATTACAGAAATATAGAGATGCTCTGGGACAGCCTTGTCGCGCTCGCGGACTACAGATCCGTCGTGCCGGGCGTGAACGATTCGACCGAGATGCGGCTTACAGGAACGTCAGAAAGAGGCGACGACGCGAGATACGACATAGCCTACGCGGTCTACAAAAAGCCGGAATACGCCGAGATAGTGCGACGCGGCGGCGAAGAATACCGCGACCTGATCTACGGGGTCGGCGAGCTTCCGGACGTGAGTACGGACATATCGGAGAAGTCGTATTACTTCGACAACGCGGGAGTCGCGATCCTGAGGAGCCGAAAGGAAGGCGTAAGCCCCGACAAACAGATACAGGCGTCGCTGAAATACGGCTCTCACGGCGGCGCGCACGGGCATTACGACAGAACCAGCCTTATGAGTATTTCGCGATACGGGCGCAGTTTTTACAACCCTGAGAATATATGGTATTCATATCATACGTTTTTGTATAAATTTATGGTTCAGACCGGGATAACACATAACATGACGCTGACCGATCTTAAGATGCAGGATCCGCAGGAGGGCGAGCGTTTGATGTTCTACAGCGGCGAAACGTTCCAGGCCTGCGCGGTGAATAACAAGGCCAAATGGTCGTATCCTCCGTACGGCGGCTGGAGGGTCGGCGTGGCCGAGACGTTCGAGGAGCGCTGCTGGAAAGAAGGCAGATACGTTCCTATCCCGCCCGAGGACGAACGCCCCGAATATACCAAGCGGAGCGGCTTCACCGAGCCTATAGACCAGACGCGCGTTCTGGTGGTCGCAGACGATTTCGTCGTCGTCTTCGACAGCGTAGCGGGCGAGGAAGAACACGACTACGATTGCGTATATCATTTCTGCGGGCTCAGGGAAATGGACGGAGCGAAGCATAAGGAGCATACCGAACAGCTTACGACCGATCCGCTGTCGAGCGGACAATTCGTGACCGACTGCGATTGGTACGACTGCGAAGGAGACGTCAAGCTCGGCTTTGAGATGGAGTTCGACGAATCGACGCGTAAACACGGCTGGCTCGTTCCGTTCAGGACTTCGTGCAACGAGCCGGGGACTTTGAAGATGAACGTATTCTATCCCGATCTTAAAGATAAGGGCTCCGAGCTGATACTCGGAACCGACCCGCAGTATTTCGAGGTCCAGCATAAGCTGTACTATGAGATAACCGACGGCGAGAATCTTTTGAAAGAGGGCAAGTTCGGCGCCTGGATACTCGGCCGGGACGATATAGTCCTGGATATAACCGGAGCGGATAAGTTGGTTCTTAAAACCAAATACGAGAAGCCGGAATTGGATCTGTTCGGCGTCGCAAACCCGCTTAAATCGATATTCTGGGGCGATCCTTATATTGTGACGAAATCGGGCGAGAGAAAATATTTATGCGATATGGACGTAGAGATCGACGAATTGTACGAGACCGAAAAGAACAAGGACTACTACGGCGGAGGAGTGAAGATTGCCGGCAGAGAGTTTAAACATGCGGTCGGCGCGGAACCGACCGAGGAGAATAAATTCGGCTCGATAACCGTAGACCTTAGCGGCATGGAAGCGGAGAGCTTTGTCGCGAGCATAGGCTCCGACTACCCGCTCGGCGGCGAGGAGTATAAGAGGTATATGGTATCGCAACGCAAGCGCGGCAAGAGCGCAAGATTCGCGACCGTGATAGAACCTCACGAAGACGAGCCTTTGGTCGCGCGCGTATCCGCCGAGGACGAAAACACGTTGGTCGTAGAAATGCGCGACGGAACCCAACGGATAGTTCGCGTAAGCGGCCTCGACGCTCCACACGAGGAGAAGATCAGCGTGAGAGTTGAAAGCGTCTCGAACGGCGAAACGATAGGAGCGGAAGAGTCCGAGTAATATATGAATAAGAATTGATGCAGAGCAAAAGGCGGGAGACGCGTGGATCTCCCGCCTTATATTATTGTAACCGGGTATTTTTGAACGCAGATTTGGCGACGGCCTCTGTATCTTAAAAAGTCCGTATATAAAAAATAAGCGTCGTTACCGCGCTTAGAGCTTATTTGATTTTATGATTTAGGCTAACTCTCGCACGCCTTGCAGAAATGATAGATTATCCATTCCGCGCGGCGGAAGTTCTCTTCGCTCAACCCGGATAACAGCCCCTCGATATAAGCGTATTTGTCCGGATCCGCTTCGCCGGATATAAGAGTGTTGCAATCCGTATTAAGGCTGCTCGCGAGCCGCAGAAGGACCTGTACGGACATACCCTTTTTGCCGGTCTCTATCTCGTAGAGGAACCTTGCGCTTATATTTGCCTTTTCGCTTAAAAATTCCCGCGTATATCCGTTTTTGTTTCTCAGCTCCCAAATACGTTTTCCGATTTCTTTATTGATATTGTCCATATTTCTTTCTCCCGATCTTTCTATGAGACGCTTACGGTAAGCGTATATTAGATTTGTTTTATTATAGAGTATCACAATAATACATAAAATAAATGCGCTAAAGTTCTTGACAAATATGAACTAAAGCGCTAAAATTTCAATAACAATAGTTCTATGATTTACGGAGGGAAGATAGATGAAAAAGTTGATAAGCGCGTTTTTGATTATGGCGACGGTTTTGGCGACAACCTAACCGACGTATATTACGCCGGTACGGAATCGCAGTGGAACCAAATAGAAATCGGCTCCAGTAACGACTATCTCCTCTCCGCCAATATCCATTTCGCAAACGACGACGCGGACGTCAAGATCGGCGGCGCGGTCGAGGATAAATCCAATCGCAAAATATCGGCCGACTTCCAAAACGCGTCAAGCGCGGCTAAAACGTTCGACGCGATCTGCGCGGTATACGACGAGCGCGGCGCGCTTATTACCTACGAGGACGTAACCGTGACCGTCGCTTCCGGCGAGACGCGGGAGATAGAGTTCTTCCTAAGCGCAAGCGGCTGGGATTCGTACAAGCTCTTCGCCTGGGACGATCTGGGTTCGATGCGGCCGCTCGGCTGGTCTGAGACGTAAAATAAAATTTCTTCCCAATTATATCAAAGCATGACAAACGCCGCGGCTCGTATGAGCTCGCGGCGTATCTGTCCGTCCGGATCCGGTAAGAAGTTACGATTATTCTCTTTTTAATTATTCAATATATTCGACGCCCCATTACCGAGCGCCGTAAAGCGGAGACAGGGGAGCGGCGAATGTCATTCCTCCGCCGCCTCTAACTTAAAGATAACCGGTCTTACCCCGTCGTTACAGCAGGCGATATGAACGTCGTCTACGCCGTACACTTTGCCTCCGCCGGCTAAAGTACTTGCTTGGATACATATTGCCTGCCAAGCCATTTGACAGAAGCCTTCCGGACATTCGTTCCCAAAAACGCCTCCGGTAAGGAAAACGTCTCCCTCTTTCATAAACGGACACGGTCCGAAATCTTCAAATTTGATATATTTATCTTTTAATTCCCGGTCGAACATTCTTTTTAAAACCGTTATTTTACACCTTTTCAAGCGGATCGCCTCCACGTTTTTATTTTATTCGCGCATGACCGACGAGCTATGATCGTTGCTGTTTCCTTTGTTTGCAGGCTAACGACTACGCTTATCGCCGCCGATCAAAATTTAAAGATCTTAGGTTCCTCAGTGAACGAACATATCCGAGCGGTCGCGTTTTTCAGGTAGAACGCCTCGTTTATTTATTTGCGCGGACTTCTTCAAATTCGCGCTTGATCGTATCGGATGGCGGAGCGGTCAGCAGAGATACCACGATTATGCAAAGGCTCGAAAATATGAAAGCCGGGAGCAATTCGTAAATATCAAACGCGCCGCCGAGGGGACGGATAACGAGTTTCCAGAAAAATACCATCAGACCGCCGCCGACCATTCCGGCGATCGCGCCGTATTGATTGATACGTTTCCAGAAGAGCGAGAACAGGACGAGAGGCCCGAACGTCGCGCCAAATCCCGCCCATGCGAACGATACTATCGTGAAGATAACGCTGTTTTCGTCGAGCGCGATTATTATCGCCACAAGCGTGATCGCCAGCAGAGTTATACGCGAGACGAGCATGACCTGCTTGTCGCTCGCGTCCTTTTTGAACAGGCCCTGGAAAAGGTTTTTGGAAAACGCCGAAGCTGCGATCAGCAGATATGAATCGGACGAGCTGATTGTAGCCGCGAGTATCCCGGCCATGATGAACCCGGCCAGCAGAGCGGGCAGCAGGTTGGTCGACAGTATGATAAAGATGTTCTCCGCCTCCGAACTGGTCGTAAGCGCGGTCGGGAACAGAGAACGTCCGACAACGCCGATGAATACGGCCACCGCAAGCGATATGACCACCCACACGGTAGCGATCCGGCGCGAGCTTGTGAGCTCGCGTTCGCTGCGTATGGCCATAAATCTCAGCAGTACTTGCGGCATACCGAAATAGCCGAGACCCCAGGCGAGCGTCGAGCATATATTTATAAAGCCGTAAGGTTCGGAGTCTCCAAACAGCGGAACGCCGTTCGACGCTTGCTGTACGCCGCCGCCGTCGGTTACCGGCGAGGCCAATCCGAACATATCGAGGAATCCGGGTATGTTCTTCACGTTTTCGACGACCGCAGAGATCCCGCCGGCCGCGACCGTTCCCACGACCACGATGCATATGAGCGCGACGAACATAACTATCGCCTGCATAAAGTCGGACGCGCTTTCGGCCAGGAAGCCGCCCAGGATCGTGTAGATAAGCACGAACAGCGCGCCCAGGATCATCATCGGTATGTAGGGCGCCCCGAACAGCGTCGAGAACAGCTTTCCGCAGGTCACAAGACAGCTTGCGGCGTAGACCGTGAAGAATATCAGTATAAATACCGCCGAGATCGTCATAATGACCTTCTTATTCTCGTGGAATCGGTTAGAAAAGAACTCGGGCAGAGTGATAGCGTTGCCCGCCTTTACGCTGTATCTGCGCAGACGCTTTGAAACGATGAGCCAGTTGATATACGTGCCCGCGGCAAGACCTATAGCCGTCCAGGACGCGTCCGCGATACCGCACCAGTACGCGACTCCGGGTAGACCCATCAGCAGCCACCCGCTCATGTCCGACGCTTCCGCGCTCATCGCCGCGACCCAGGGACCGAGCGAACGTCCGCCGAGAAAATAGTTCTCCGAGCTCTGGCTCGCGCGCTTTGCAAAGGCCACGCCTATGCAGATTACCGCCGCCATATAGATGCACATGGCGATCAATACTTGAATTTGGTTTGAATCCATAGCAAATCTCCCTCCGTATTTAAAGTTTGCAGCCGATTTTAAAACGCTAAACGTTTTGATTTTATACGGCTTTGCACAAAATGTAATGTATTAAACCGTGGGTCATTATATCATAAATCAATACAAAAATCAATATTTACCACAATTGAGCGCTGCGGTTTTCGAGCGTTTTTGAACGATCCGCAATAGGTCGCCAGGTCTGTATAGCGCGCGAAGGACCGGTATATGCGTCGGATCGATAGTTATATTACGTCCCGGCAGGTTTAGCGCCGCCGTTTCGGGAACGCGCCGCGTTCGCGCATATGGTAAAATCTACTCCGTCGCCGGAGCGATATTTCTAAGGAAAATTTTACGAAATATATTCAAGAAATAGCGGAAACAGTCCGTTAGTCCACGCCTTGATTTTTTCAAAATTGACAAAACCGAACATATGTTATATAATAATCTATACTAAAATTCAAAGAAACGGGTTAGATGTAATGAAAAATATGAAAATAGATGCAAACGGAACAGAGATCAGAGTAATAGGCGACGTTGTAGGCGAGGACGCGTATATTTCTTTGACGGATATCGCTAAATATAAAAATCCTGACAATTCTTTTATAGTGATCGCAAACTGGATGCGCAATCACTCGACGATCTCTTTTTTGGGGTTATGGGAGCAGATCCACAATTCCGATTTCAAACCTATCGAATTCGATAGGTTTAAAGCTGAGTCCGGAGACAATGCGTTCTCACTGACGCCTCAGCAATGGATAAAGGCGACCAATGCGATCGGTATTATATCGAAATCGGGACGATACGGCGGACTTATGCTCATACGGATATTGCTTTTGAGTTTGCGTCGTGGATCTCGCCGGAATTTAAACTTTATATTATCAAGGATTATCAAAGACTAAAGAAAGATGAAGCGTATAGACTGGCAATCGGCTGGGATGCAAAAAGGGAACTTTCAAAAATAAACTACCGTATCCATACGGATGCAGTGAAAGAATTTTTGATAACGCCTACATTATCTCCGCAGGAAATGGCGTATACATACGCGTCTGAAGCGGATGTTCTTAATATGGCTTTGTTTGGAAAAACGGCGGCGCAATGGAGAGACGAACAAGGCGTAAGCGGTAAAACGCCAAATATCCGAGATTTCGCGACGGCGGAAGAATTAGTCGTTCTAATTAATCTGGAAGATACCAACGCCGATTTGATAAGACAAAAGGTTCCTCAAATTGAGCGGCTGAAAGTATTAAGAGAAAAGGCGTACAGGCAGCTTGAACTCCTTAAAAAGAACCGAAAAACCATTGAAGCGCTTAAGAAAAATCTTATTGACGACACAAACAAGCTCGAGATTGAGTAATGATATATTGTAAATATGTATTCAAAAAAAGCGTCCAACCTTAAGCGAGATTGAGCGCTTTTTATATGTTAAAGATTGAAACCGGCGTCAATGTTACGGCGCGTTTAATGGCATATATCAGACGACGAGGGCTTTAAACGCATGAAAAATGAGTTTGGCAGGGAGCGGAAACGCGCGGCGCTATATTTGCGTTCGGCGCCGCGTATTGGCGTCCCGTCATTTACGGCTCGTTCCCAATAATCCGCGCGCCTGCGCGGGGGCGCGTCATTCTTCGGGTCTTAGCGGTCCGTAGAAGTAAGAGGCGGTCGCGCCGCCGTCGATCAAAAAGTCCGCGCCGGTGATGAACGCGCCTTTATCGCTTAGGAGCAGTTCGGCGACGTTCGCGACCTCGTCGGCCGTTCCCGGACGTCCGGCAGGGCATTTGGCGAACATGTTCTTGTAAAAATCGCCTCTCGGCCCGTTGAACTCGTCGATAGCGAGCGGGGTCACGATTATACCGGGGGAGATGGAATTGATACGCGCGCCCTTTTCGCCCCATTTGACCGACTCAGCCATTACGCGTTTTTCGTTGCAGCGTTTAGCCATTTGGTAGGCGTGGAGAGTATCTTTGATATTTTCCGGCTTTAATATATCCAGCTCAAGCAGTTCCTCGGTCGGCGTGGTCGCAAGCTGTTCGTCCGCCTCCGGGCTCAGCGCGGGCATCCTGTGCCCCGACTGGCTCGAGATCGTCACGCCTACGCCGCCGCTCTTTATCGCCTTTCCGATCTCTTCGAGCAAGACGGCCGTCCCGTATAAGTCTACCTTTAAAATAGCCTCGATCGGCGCCTGACTCGGAGAAACGCCCGCCGCGTTTACCAGCATCGTAATGTCGCCGTACGTCTTAGCCTTTTCTATAAGAGACTTGATCGATTCCCTCGAGGATAGATCCATTTCGACCGCGACCGCGTCAAAGCCCGCGTCGTTCATTATCTTGGCGACCGCTTCGGCGTTTTCCGGTCTCTTGTCTCCTATTACGATCTTCATCCCGTATCCCATTCTTCTGGCGATGGCCATCCCTATCTGACCCGCGCCTGTAAGTATCATTACGTCTTTCATGATTAGCGCTCCTTTCAAATATATTATTTATTATCTATATTTTATACCATAAAGCAGTACTTATCAATTCGGCTTACAAATAGGATCCATAAGTAAAACTTATGCGAATGCTTTGCCAAGGATATCCACAAACTTTTTTATATACGGATTGGGATTTTCTTTTTTCCAGTATGCGTAAAAGCCGCGCGTTAGGGGTTTTCCGCTTTGATAGATGGGAACGCGGACGATATGCTCCGGAGCGGGAGAGGAAGAGGGCGAGGTCTCGACCGGCATAAAGCCCTGGTTTCCGGCGACCAAAAGGCGGCCTTCGTCTAAGGTCTCGGCAAAGATAAAAGAGCCGCCGAAGCCGAGAGCGTCGCGGTAAAAGCTTATTTCGCTCTCTTTCTCTTCATCGGAGGAGATCAGGATACAGGGGATATATTTCAGGTCGTCGAGGGTCGCAAAGTCGCGCGCCGCGAGCGGGTTATGTTCCGAGAGTTCTGCGCGGCAGACGCAGGAGACGAGCTTAAAGTTAAAATATCTGTCCGAAAAAGCGCGGCGCTGGTCGCTCAGTATAAGATCGGCTTTGTCGGTTCTAAGCAGAGCGTACAGCTCCTCGTGATTGCCGTTTACTATATGTATGGGTATATCGGAATATCGCGCTGAAAATTCCGTTACCGCTTCGCGCAGTTCGGCGCTCCCGTATGTGCGCAGGTAGCCGATATTGAGCCGCAGGGCGTCGCCCCGGCCGACGCGTATCGTTTCGAGTTTCAGCTTTTCGGCGTCGCTCAGGAGTATACGCGCGTTTCTGTAGAAGTATTCGCCCGCCTGGGTTAGAGTAAAACTGCGGTTTTTTCTGATCAGTAAAGCTACTCCAAGTTCGCTCTCTAAGGCTCTTATCTGCTGCGAGACCGCCGACTGAGAAATAAAGAGCTTTTCGGCCGCTTCGGTAAAGCTGCCGGATTCGACCACGGCTATAAAATATTTTATTTGTCTGAGAAGCATCGTAAACCCTCCATAATATTCGCGCAACAAGCGTGTCGTCCGTAACGATAGCGCCCGCTCGCATAATAACAGTATTATATCATAATATAGCCGAATATTAAACAATTTGGCGGGATTTTTCACCCGCGCGGAATAAAAAAGTCCGCGGAGATTAACCCCGCGGACGCGCTCGATATATTTATCTCAAAAATCCTTCTATTATCTTCTGTTCGGCTTCTTCCTCGGTGAGGCCGAGAGTTCTAAGCTTAACGATCTGTTCTCCGGCGATCTTGCCGATGGCCGCCTCGTGTATCAGCGACGCGTCTATGTCCCCGGCAAAAAGCTCCGGAGTCGCGTTGACTCTGCCGTTTCCGGCGAGTATTGCGTCGCACTCGGAGTGGCCGGTGCATCTGCAGTTGCCGTTTATCTTCGAGTGGTATTCCTGATATGAATCGTCCTTCGCGACCGAACGCGATACCAGCTCGACGCCCGAATCCTCGCCGTTCATCTCTACCTCGAAGTCGGTCTTTGCGGTCTCCGTACCGTCGGTCATTATGCGCTCACGTATGATCAGCTTGGACCGCGCGTCTAAAACCGCGCTCGTCTTTCTGTCCGTGCTGTCCACGCCGCTTATCTGGATCGAGTCGATCTCCATGACCGAGTCTTCGCCAAGCTCGATCTCCGTCACCGGATCGATACGCTTAGCGCCCGTTCCGTTTCCGGTAGCTATATGCTTTTCTTTGTATAAAACATGCGCCCCTTTGCCTAAGATGAACTTGTGTATCCCATTGTGACGCGCTTCTTCTTCGCCGTCGCTGTGCACTCCGCAGCCGGCTATGATGGTGACGTCCGCGCCGTCGCCGACGTAGAAGTCGTTATAGACGAGATCGTTCACGTCGCTGTGCGTTACGCAGGCCGGGATATACACCGTCTCCTTCTGCGCCTCGGGGCTTATATGTATGACAAGTCCCGGTCCGTCCGTTTTGGATTCGATCTTGATATGCTCCGACGACTGTCTGCCGACGCACTGTCCGTCCTCGCGTATGTTAAACGCGCCTTTAAACGTACCGTTCCAGTCCGATACTATATTTAACAATTTCTCTGTAATATTGTTCATGATACTGCGCCTTTCTGCCCGCCTGAATTGCTGAGCGATATTCCCCTTTCCGCGGGCGTTCGGGGGATCGCAAGTGTATTGCGCTCGCTTGCGCCGTACGCTTCCTCGGTTTGAATTTTTTATATCAAGCGCTGCGCTTCACTGCGTATATCCTTCCTGCGCGGACATCTTGCGCTCTTTTCGTTTACCATCAGTTCCGGAAGAACCGAGTCGGCAGATCCGGACGTCCTCACCTTGCCGTCGGCTACGACCACGATGTTGTCGGCTATCTCTAAGATCCTCTCCTGGTGCGAGATGACCAAAAGCGCGGCTCCGTGCTCGTCCTTGAGCTTTTTGAATACGTCTATCAGGTTGTTGAAGCTCCAAAGATCTATTCCCGCCTCCGGCTCGTCGAAGATTATCACCTTAGCGTCCTTGCGCGCCAAAACGGTGGCTATCTCTATCCTCTTGCTCTCGCCGCCCGACAGGCTCGAATCGACGGTTCTGTCGATATACTCGTCCGCGCACAGCCCGACGCCGCCGAGCAGGTCGCAGATCTTTCCCCAGTCGCATTTTTCGCCCGCCGCAAGCTCGATAAGATCTCTTACCGTAAGCCCCTTGAACTTGACCGGCTGCTGAAACGCGAAGCATATGCCGCTTTTAGCCCTCTTGGTCATATCCCAGTCCGTGATGTCGGCGTCGCCTAATTGTATGCTCCCGCTGTCCGGCGTCTCAAGTCCGGCTATCAGCTTGGCGAGCGAGGTCTTGCCGCCGCCGTTAGGCCCCGTTATGACCGTGAGTTTTTCGTCGGGAACTTCGAGACTGACTCCCTTTAATATTTCATTGCTAACGGTTTCGTTCTCTCCGGGAACGCTCCATTTAATATCGTTTAATCTAAGCATTGCACACTCTCCTGTCTTTGCCCGTACCGGCAAATTCCATAGGTTTATCGTTTAACGTATATCGCCCGCGTCTTTTAAATACGGACGCAATATATATTTTACTTTTATATCGGTATTTTTTCAACCCTTATTTTATAAAATTGTAATTTTTTTGTTCTTCTATACAAATTTTTAACGTTTTTGCCCAAATCCCCGCGGGCGCCCGCTCCTTTGTCGAGCGCTTAGCCCGCGCCGGAACTTGCCTCTTTTGCTCTTTGCGAATTAATTATACCAATTTTGTAGGAATTAGTCAATCGTTATTAAGATAAAAATAAAACAGTAATAATTATTATTTTTGTATATTTTTATATGTCGGGCGAGCGGCGGAGATAGGGCGAGAAATATTTTACGATTTTCTGAAAGCCGTAAAACCGCCCGCTTCGTCCACCACGGCCAGAAATACGTCGGAGACCTGTCCTATATTTTGGCGTTTGAGTTCTTTTTTCAGCCAGTTTATATCCTTGCCGGCCTTTTTGAGGTTTTGATCTATTATTCTGCCGTCCATTATCAGATCGATAGAAACGCCGGCGCGGTCGGGAACGATCCCGGCGTCCGAGGGCTGCATATTCCTAAATTCCGGCTTGGGAAGGATCGAGAGCTTGCCGTTCGGCTCAAGTATAACGGCGTCTATCTCCGAAAGGTTGAAGTAGCCCTGGGATCTGCATTGGGTCAGAAATTCGCTGAGGTCGAGCCTTGTCTTTTTGAACCCTGCCTGGTTGAGCTTTCCGTTGTGGATCAGATATACGACCTCGCCCTCGGCAAATTTTCTGAAGCGTATGCTGTGGTTCGAGAGTTTGTTTATCAGCAGAACGCTTGCAGCGTATATTATCATAGCGGTCAGAGGTTTTAAGCTCCCGCCCTCGATCTCAGTAGCCATTTCGGCGGCTATCGAGCCGATGGTTATACCGTTGATATAGTCGAACATGGACAGCTGCGACATCTGCTTGCAGCCGAGCGCTTTGGTGAGCAGAAAGAGTACGACGATGGAAGAGATTGCGGCGGCCGCCGTCTTTAATATATCCGTTAAATATGATGGCATATCGATCAGTCCTTATTTTTAGATTTAATTTTTCGGCCGTTGTTTGTTTTGGGATCTGTCAGACGAGCCGCCCTGTTTTTCGGTTCGTTTTTCCTTAAAAAGTTTTATACCTTTCGTTATCTCCAAAACGCCTATTATCAGCAGGAAGCCGCCGAACAGCTTTCTCAGAATATCGCTCATTATGAGCGACGACAGCCATGAACCGGCGACCGCGCCGACGATCCCCGAAAGGCCTATTACGACGCAGGTCTTTATATCCACGTTTTTGTTTTTTATGTGTATTATCAGGGCGAAGATCGCCGTGGGGATAAAGCAGGCTACGTTAAGTCCCTGCGCGGTATGCTGTTCTACACCGAAAAACATGGTCAGCGCCGGGATCAGGATCGCGCCGCCGCCTATTCCCATACCGCCAATTATCCCGCTCAAAAAGCCGATAACGCCGTTTAACATCATGGACAGCCCCCAATCGCGTTAAAATATCATTTTTACCGCCGCAAATATAATAAGCGCGCCGAAACCGAGCTTGAGCCAATGGATCGGCGCCTTGTCGAGTAACTTGGCGCCGAGCATGCCGCCTATAACTCCGCCGATAGAGAGAAAGAGCCAGAGCCTTATGTCGAAGAAGCCGTTATAGATATAGATCCCGGTGGTTACTAACGACATTATCAAAATTATGCCTACGGCCGTGGCGTGGGATTTTTTCGGCTCGAATTTGAGGAACTTTTCAAGCGCAGGCACGACGATACAGCCGCCGCCGGACGCGAACAGGCCGTTTAAAAAGCCGGTTACGATCCCTATCGCTATTTGTTTTATTATATTTTTAGACTTTTTCATATTAAAATTCCCGCTTTGCCGTTTTGATTTATTGTTTGCAGTTTGAGGATATTTATTCAAAATAGTCGGACGCAGCGCCGCGGAGGAGGAAGGAGGGCTAAAAAAGCCGATAACATAACTCTGCAAAGAAAAAACGGCGAGATCTCTCCCGCCGCATAAAGCTAATTTGAACGATAATGCAGACCAAACGATCAGATGCTGTCGATAGCTTCTTTGATCGTCTTATCTTTAGCCATCTTACTGTACTTTTCGACCTCTATCTTATTCTTGGCGGCGTGAGTCAAGCATCCGGCTCCGCCTATACAGCCGCCTACGCAGGCCATGCCCTCGATAAAGTTGGCGTTTCCTATCTGTCTCGAGGCTTTGAGCAGTTCTTTTTTACATTCCTCGATACCGTCGCAGGATACCGCGTGCAGCTCGAATTCGGTGTTGCCCTGTTCTTTTAGCGCCTCGACCACAGCCTCGGCGAGACCGCCGCACTTAGCGAAGATCCTGCCGTAGTATGACGCGCTGTTGAGTTCGCCGTCCTCGAGAGAGGTGAGGTCAATGGAGCGGGCGTCGAACAGAGCCTGAAGCTCCTCGAACGTCAAAGCGCTGTCCACGTAAGGAGCCACGCTTTCTTTCTTGATCTCCATCTTTTTAGCGGTACAGGGACCGATAAACACGATCTTGCAGTTCGGATCGTTTTCCTTAAGACGTTTCGAGATCGCCGCCATAGGACTTAAGTTGTGCGAAACGTTCTGTCTCAGAGTCGGGAACGCCTTTTCCACATAGCTTACGAACGCGGGACAGCACGAACTTGTAAGGAAGCCCTTTTCAGCCAGTTCCGCCGCTTCGGAATACGCCACCATATCCGCGCCGAGCGCAGCCTCTACGACTCCGTCGAAGCCGAGCTCTTTTATTCCGGTCACGACTTGACCTAAGCGTATATTGGCGTACGAGAACTGTCCTGAGATAGACGGAGCGACTACCGCGTACAACTTAGTATCGTCGTCGCCGCTGTAGCGTTTGAGCATATTGACTACCTCTATTATGTAAGACTTATCGGTTATCGCGCCCCAAGGACATTGATATACGCAGGCGCCGCAGGATATACATTTCTCGTTATCGATCTTCGCCGCGTGTTTTTCGTCCATACTTATAGCCTTTATCTTACAAGCTCTCTCGCAGGGACGTTCGCTCTTGCTTATAGCGCTGTAGGGACAGACTTTTGCGCACATGCCGCACTCTACGCATTTATCTTTATCGATTATAGCCTTCTGGTTGGAGTCGAACGAGATCGCGCCTTTTTTACATACGTCCTCGCATCTGTGGGCGAGACAACCGCGGCAGGCGTTGGTGACTTCGTATCCGCCTACGGGACATTCGTCGCAGGCTATGTCGATTACCTGGATTATATTCTCGTCGGCTTCGCGTTTCGCCGACGCCATAGATATACGCTGCCCGACTATGGCACGCTCTTTGTATATACAGCAGCGCATGGTAGCCTTGTCTTTAACTATATACTTGGCGATATCGTTGAAACTGCCTACCAAAGTGTCGTCGTAAGCGTGACGTGCAACTTCTCTCAATACTTTGTATTTCAGGTACTGAACCTTGGTGTCGAACTTTCTCATTGCTGGTTTGTTTTCTGTACTCATTTTATACCTCCGTCTCCGGAACTATTTCGATCCGGCGCTTATTTTAGTTTTATAATAAAATGGTTATTTGTTTACTTGATTTTCTGGATCTTATTAGGTCGAATCAATAATACTCGACCGTCACGGTTTTACCCATTGCTTTAAGACACTCGGCGAGCTCGTCGATCATTTTGAGCTTTATGCTGAAATTTATTTTCAGATCTATATGCGCCGTGTTCTTCGCTTTTCCGACGAACAGATTGACGTCCGTCGCCTCTTTGAACAGCAGCCTCGCAAGTTCCGAAGCCCCGTCGTTTTGCTTTTCCCAGAGAGGGAACATGGAGTTGTCGTCAAGATAATTCTTGGCGTAGTCCAAAACCCTCGACAGCGTCAGCACGCCTTCGGTCGCAAGGTCTATCCCGTCTATCTTAGAGGTGGGCGGGATGTCGGAGTCGGAGCTCGAGTTCTCGCTCCTCACCTCGGTCCCTAAATACCGGGCAACTATTTTCGAGGTCGTTCCGCCGCATACTATATGCTTGCCTTCGTTTGAGAAAAACTTCTTCAGCATGATCTCGTCGTTTTCCTTGTTCTCCGGCGGACCGATACATGCGTTGCAGGTTTTGCGTTTTCTGATCTGCACGGCCACGACGGTCGTATCGTCGCCCGGCTCGTTCGCGTATAAGCGGTTGCACTCGTCGGCTATCGTGGACGCTATTATCTTGGCGGTCATTTTGTAGTTATAATGGCTTTCCATATATGCTATTATATTCTCGCGCTGCCAGCCGTAATTGAGCACGTCGCCGACCCCGGCGTATATCGCGCCGTCGCTCATCGCTATCAGCACGTCGTCGTTTTCAAGGCTTATTTCGGACTCGAAGACGCGCTTGCCTTCGATCGTCCTGTCTTTCACTTTGTAGTTGAAATTTTTCCCGTTTCTCAGCAGTATTACCAGCGGATTGTCGAACTGGTACATCGTGAGCTCGGTGGTATTTTCAAACTTCATTATGGTAAACGTGGAATACGCGACGCCTCGATCCTTACAGACCGGCAGAGTCGCGGCTATTGTGGAAACGCATTCCTCGACGCTCATTTCCTCGGCTATCATAGTCGATATTATCTTAGAAGTAAGCGTAGAGAGTATGTTCGCCTTTACTCCGCTTCCGAGTCCGTCGGCGAGTACGACGATGAGCTCCCCGTTCCTGCCGTTTCTTATCTCAACCATGTCTCCGCAGAGCTGTTCCCCGACATGGTTCAGGCTTATATAGCCTACGTCGGCGAACAGATCACTCATCGCTGAGAGTCTCCTTCAGTCTGGTGAGCGCGATCTTGGTTTCGGCTGTAGTCTCGCCGAGCAGCGACGCTATCTCCTGAACTACGCGCATCTGTTTTTCGACCACCTTATCCGTTATCTCGACCGCTTTTTTGCTCTGCTCTTCTTTTTTCTCGCGTTCGGTCTCCTCGGCGGTGACGTCCTTCATTATGCTGATTATTATTTTGTATTCTGGGTCGTAAACTATCGTCTCTTCGACATATTTACCATATTCGGAAAGGTATTTATTCTTTATCTCGGCGGCCTTGCCGGACGTGATATTGTTCACGGCGAACATATAGTCGGTCGGGTCGGTGAGGACGACTATCGGTTCGCCTATTATCTCCTTTACGCGCTTGATATTGAATATCTCCTGCGCCGCTTTGTTCATCTGCTGTATCTGAAGCTTGTCGTTGAGCACGGTTATGCCGTTGGGCGAACTGTTTATGACCTTGTCCGAGAAGGATTCCGCCTTCTCCTTAAGATATGGCAGACACATCGTCATGTCGGCCTTGCCTTGGAGAACGGCTATCGCTTTGTCGCGGCAGGTGGGGTAGCCGCAGCTCCCGCAGTTGAGTTCCTGCTCCGGCGTGAACTTGCCTATGCTGTGCAGGACTTCTTTGATAGCCACTGCGCCGGGGCGCATGACGCGTTTGCCCTCGTAGCTGAACGACTTTGCCGTATCCTCCTCTTCGGGAACGCTGAAGTCCAGGCCTTTATCCACCGTCTTGCCTATGGTTATACATTCGCTCACATGGTATAATTTATCCCTCTTCATGACCGGACCGCCTATACACGAGCCGTCGCAGGCGGACATCTCGATAAAGCAGTCGGATATTGCTCCGCCGGCCACGTCCTCGAGCGCGTTCATGCAGTCGTCCAAACCGTCTATCGCGAAATATGTGTAATCGTCCTCAAGATCCATGGAGCCGAGTATGCCGCCTCGTATGGGGAAGAGTCTGGCGCGGCCCCGGGTCTCGTTTTCGGGTTCGCAGTTTTCGATCTCCACCCCGCTCTCCTCAAGCCAGCGGTTCAGCTCGTCGAAAGTCAGCGCACAGTCTATGTATCCGCTCATGCTGTCCGCTTCGTCCTTTTTAGCGATGCACGGACCTATAAACACCGTCTTGCAGCCGCCGTGCTGTTCTTTCAGAAGTTGACCGTGCGCCTGCATCGGAGAGAGTACTTTGGCGAGGTAGGGCAAAGCCTCCGGGTATTTTTTCTGTATAAGAGTGTTTACGCTGTGACAGCAGGAGGAGATGATAACCTTCTGCCTCCGGCTCTTGACCAGCTTTTCGTATTCTTTTTTTACTATGGTCGCGCCGATCGCGGTCTCCTCGACCCCGGCGAAGCCAAGTTTTTTCAGGGCTTTTTCCATAGCCGTGATATTTACCTTGTAGTTTGAGATATACGAAGGGGCTATGGAGGCGTATACCTCGTCTCCGCTTGCTATAAGCGCTTTTGCGATATCGAGATCGTCTCTCAGACGCTTAGCGTTCTGAGGACAGTTGACGTAACATCGGCCGCAAAGGATACATTCGTCCTGGATTATTATAGCGTGATGATCCTCCATTTTTATGGATTTCACCGGACAAAATCTAATACATTTGTAGCAGTTCTTGCAGTTTGATTTTTTCAATTGAATAGGGTAATCCACGATAACATTCCCCCTTTAAATAAAGCTTATATCTAATGTTCAAACCGATAAAGTTTTCTGTTTCAACGCCGCGAGACCGCCGCGGCCTATAAATCAATTATAATAATTATATAAAATAAAAAGAGCCTTGTCAATAAACTTATACTTTGAAAAAACAGTAAATCATACAAAATTTTTATCAGTTTTTAGTTGATAATTTTTTGGAATTAATTTGATATCTAAAAAGAATAGATTTTAATGGAATTGCGCTTGTTTAATAGCAAAATAAGGGCGTTAATACCGCTTTCGTTTAGTGGAAAACGGTATTAACAGAATTTTCCGACGCTTTAATCGCCTAAATATGGTTCGGCGCTGAATTCTATATATGGCCGATCCGATTCGTCGAATTTTATTTCCAACCAAATATAGCCCGAAGAGGAGAGATCGTCTCGATTCCATCTGTCCATCATAAGTATATATTTACCGTCCTTTTCCAGAACGTACGCGGGCTGTCCGTAAAAAGACTTATCCGCGTCGAGTCCCCGAAACGGGTTACCGAGAGATTTCCACTCGCCCATGATATTGTCGGCTACGGCAATATCCGCCGCGTTGGGAGACCAGCCTGTGCAGCCGGAGGTTATGCAATAATAGCGACCGTTATGCTTAAAAACCGCAGGCGCCTCTCTGGACTGGTTCTTCCCGGTAATCGGATAAACATATATGTTTTCTTCGGTGAAATCCATGTAGTCTTTTGAGAGCTTTACCGCTCTCAGACACGAATTCCAATGGCTGGCCGTAAATAGGTACGCGTTGCCTTTATCGACAAAAACGCTGAGATCTCTGCTTTGAAAACCGTTGGGCTTAAAAGAATGCGAAAACCTGAAGTCACCGTCAGGAGTGTCGCAAACGGCGCAGCCGACACGCGCAAATTCATAGCTGCTGTCGTCTAAATGCATGAACATAATAAATTTTTCGGTTCGTTTGTTATAGACGACCTTAGGTCTTTCGCAAATCTTGTCCCAATATAGCGGATGTGAAGGATCATCCGTTTCGGGTTTCAAAACAGTTCCGCGGTATTCCCAGTCTTTCAGATCCTTCGACCTGTAGCATGAGACGCCGCATAGCTCCGAACGTCCGGGGCTTATCATTTTTCTCTTATCTTCGCCGTACCAGTAATAATTGTCGTCCCACTTGAGTATACAGCCGCCATGAGCTTCGATCCTGTTAGCGTCGGAATCTACCCAAGCTTCTCCGTTTAGCATGTGCATCATCCTTCTTTGATATTTTTAAAACAAATAATAAAAAGTGTGTGTGGTGTTATTATTTGGCGCGTTATGCTATTATAATATCACAAAAAATCTCATTCGTCAATTTATTATAAATATTAAATATATTAATTTATTCTATTGAGAATTGGTCAATTTTGTGTTAAAATAATAATATATTAGTCGATAGAAAATTATTTGCTCCGATACTATATTCAGATTATGAAAAGGGTGATTTTTTATGCTGTTTCCTATACTTCTTGCCAAAACGAAATTATTGCCGTTTTATATTACCGCGATGGGTGAAAAAGACTTCCAGCGTCCCATAAAAAGACATGACGGCCTGAACGATTACCAGTTTTTGTATTCGATCGAAGGCCGCGGAAAGTTCATATACGGCGGCGAATCCTACGATATAGGCGAGGGCGGAGCCTTCCTTTTTAAGCCTAACGTGTCTCATGAATACTACGCGGACGGGGATACGTGGAAAACCTGCTGGATCACGTTTAACGGGGATTCGGCGGATTCGCTTTTTGAATATCTCGACTTCGGCGACGCCGAGGTCTTTGATATAAACAAATTCGACGACCTCTACGTGCACCTGCGTTCGATACGCAAACATTTCAGCAGCGACGAACTTGACAGAGAGGTGAAGATGTCGCTTGTTTTATATAGGATACTCGTGCGCTTGTCCGAGATCAAAAACGAACAGCCGAACGAACAGGAACTGTCGAAAAACGAAAAATATCAAAAGCTGGCCCCGCTTATGGAGATGTTGTCCGAAAAATACTACGAGGATATAAGTCTGGGCGATATGGCGGACGTTCTCGGAATATCGAGAAACCATCTATGCAGACTTTTTAATAACGTCTATCACACGACGCCGCTCAAATATTTGACTCAGCTCAGGCTCAATAAAGCGAAATATATGCTTTGCAGTCCGGATAAGATGAAGATAAAGGACATAGCCTACGCCGTGGGCTTTAACGACACCAGTTATTTCTGCAGCGTCTTTAAAAAGATGGAGGGGAGCACCCCGGAGGAATACAGGAAGATAAATAACTTTTAGAACGCATAGAATTACGATCGATTTATCTACCGGCGCCGGCTTTGGCGCCGGCGCTCATCCATACCAGTCCGCGCTTTTATTCGGCGCTGATCTTTATTTGGCTCGGTTTCGCTCCGGTCTCGGATATTATTATATCTTTGATCTGCGCTACCGACGAGTTATCCAAATTACCGCCCTGAACTATTACCGAAACGGTTCCGTTGCTGATCAGAGCGAAACAGTCGGAAAAGCCTTTCGCTTTGATCTGGGTCTCTATAGAACTCTCGCGCTCCTGGTTCTCCGTAGCTTCGAGTATACTCTTTTCGGCCTCCTGCTTTGCGGTCTGGCTCGCGTCCGCGCTGGATTGTATCTCTTTCCAGCTATCCATGGTCTCGCTCCTCTGAGAGTCTCGAGCCTGTCTTGACGCGGCTATTCCGGCTCCCGAAAGCTGCGCCGAATCCGTTCCCTGTTCGGGCGCCGCGGTCTGGGAAGCGTCGCCTTCGGTATCGCCGTTCTGTTCGCCCGAGCCGTCGCCGCCGTTTTCGTCTTCGGCGTCCGAGTCCGAATTTACCGGCATTACGTCCGAGGTCACGCTTACCGATTCCATATCGCCCGAGCCGACCGTCCATCTGTAATAACCGGCGGCGAGCACAAGAGCGACCAGCCCGAAGGCGAGGAATTGTTTTCCTTTGAATTTGAATTTACGTTTTTCTGTACTCATATAAATACCCCTTTATATATAAATTTTATTTTTTCCATGTTTCATAGCCGCGCGGCGAACTCAGTGCGTTATCTTTATCCTATTTGAAGGAATACCGTACAGCGCGCGCACGGCTTCGTATATTTCGTATTTCACGTTCTCGTCCGCCGCCCCCTCGGCCACGACCAGTATACCGGTCGGAGTCGGAGCCGTTTGAGACAGAACGATCGGCTCCTGCGAAGATCCCTGCCCGGACATGACGACGCTCTCCTCGGTCTCCGATTCGGTCTGCGTCTCCGCGCCGCCGCCGTCGGATGAAGAATTTCTCGAGGTCGTTCTGCTGTCCTTAGCCAGCGCCTTTTCGCCGTCGTTTTCAACGTAGATCCTGACGCTGACCTCTCCCGCGCCCTGTATCCGTTCGAGGATCTCTTTAAGATCCCGTTCGGTCTTGCGCACGTATTCTTCGACTTCGCTATACTGCGTCGGAGTCTGAGGATCTTCGGGTCCCGAGTCGCCGGAGCCGCCGCCTTGAAAAAAATGCGGAAAGGCGAGCGCCGCTATCGAAGCGATAATTAAAAATACGATTAATTTGTTCACCGGACGTTTGCCGCCGTCGTCGCTTGCCCGTTCGGCGCCGCCGTCGGACGTTTCGGCTGAATCGCGGTCGGTCTTATCGAGTTTTAAAAATTTAACGAGTCTTTCTAAAAACTTATCCATATGGCGCCTCCGACGTTGAATTTTATCGATCTTCTGCGGATACGTAAATATTCTTTTTATCTACGCCGTAATTTTGATTTATGCTTTCCTTGACGGAGGAGACGAGGTCTTCTTCCCCGCCGGTTTCGGAGTTCGTATAAACTACGACGTCTACTCTCAGTATCTCGCCGAAATTTTCCTGAGAATCCGAAGTCTCGACCCGCGTTTCAAACGCGCGACCCGGATATTCCGATTCGAGAGTCGCGGTTATCTTCGCCCCCACGTTCTCACGGTAAATTTTGGTTATATCCTCTCTCTGTCTCTCCTCCATTTGGGAGTAGGAGGTATAGGCGTTTTCCTGCTCGGATTCGATCTGAGGGATACTCCCGTCTCTGAACCCGCCGAGCAGAGAGACTACGGGGGTTATTATCGATATTACAAGGATGAGACCGAGGGCCAGCCGGATATATTTTTTTATCCCGTTTTCGGGCATAAGCATATCGCACATCGAGCCGAAGACTATAACTCCGGCGATCGTCATCGTCCAATCTCTGAGAGCTTCCATTTCTTCACCGTCCCAGCGCCGCGGCTACGTTTCCTGTGTTGATTATTATAGTAATTATTATTACAAACATTACGGTTATCGCCGCAAGCATCGAAAATACGAGGGAGATCGAGTCGGCGAGGCAGGTCAGGCAGGCGGTCGTCTTAGCGTCCGATACCGGCTCGCACATAGCGGCTATAACTCTGAATACAAAAAGCGACGCCATGATCTTTAAAAGCGGGGTGATCGATATAAAGACGACGATTATTATCCCCACGATACCGACCGAGTTTTTTATCACGACCGAGCAGTTCATGATCGTCTCCACAGATTCCGACAATATGCCGCCCACGACCGGGATCAGGTTGGACGAGGCGAACTTGGTCAGCTTGATCGTAAGTCCGTCGGCTCCCGACGAGGCTATGCTCTGAAGTCCCGCGAAGGCGACGAAGACGGTCAGCAGCACGCTGAGACCGCGCTTTATAAAATTCTCGAGCAGAGTTACCAGCCGGCTCGCCTTGAATTTATCGGACAGCGAATTGACGATACTGAGCGCGCTGAGCAGCATGACTACAGGTATAAACAGGTTTTGTATCAGCGAGACCGAAAGTTCGATTATCGTCAGCAAGACCGGCTCGAATACGGAGGCCGAGACGATCGCGCCGGACGACAACAGCGCGGCCAGCATCAGCGGAACGATCATCCGCATAAATACGGAGAGGTTTTCCGCCGCCATCGCCGCCGAGGACACCACTTGATAGAACGCGGTCACGGCGACGGACGAGACGAGTATTATACATATATAATGCGCTATAACACCTACGCCGTTTTTGCCGAAGCTGTCGTTTAAATTCGTAAGATACGAGCTTACGACCGCAAGGGCGAGGACTAACGTCAGCAGTTTAACGCTCGCGTATACTTCGCTTGCGAACGCTTTTATCAGCCAGTTGAGTATATCGGTAACGTTAAAGCTGAGTTCCCCCTTCGCGATCGAGGCTATCAGCTGCGATATATCCAGATCGGTCGGTAAATTAGGCGAAATATCCGAATACATATCGTTCCACGCCTCTTGCAGGCGCTCGCCGTAGAAATCCGAGTATTCGTTTATTATCCCGTCGGTCGCGTCCGTCTCCTCGTCCGCCGCGCAGACCGGCGCGGACAGCGTTATAAGGAGGATCAATACGAGCGCGGCGAGCGTTTTTGTTTTTATTGGCGTTTTATTTATGTTCATTTGTAAAAGCCTCGGTACCTCATTTATTGAAGCGGATCTAACTGAAGTATATTATCTGGCGGATCAGACTGAGCAAACGGTATACGATCGGCAGAGACATCGCGACGATGATTATCTTCGCGCCGAATTCGATCTTGCTCGCGATCGCGTTTTCGCCGCAGTCTCTGCACATCTCGGAAGCGAACTGCGCCAGATACGCGACCCCCACTATTTTTATGACGATCTCCATGTACTGGATATCGACGCCCGAGCTCTCGGCTATATCCCTAAATTGATAGATTATGCTTGAAAAATACGGAGCTACAACCGCTATCACGGCGGCCGCCGCCGTTATTGGAATAAGCATAGCGAATTCGGGCCGCTGTTTTTTGATCAAAAGCGAAAGCAGCGTGGCGATCATGCAGATCCCGATTATCCTGAAAATTTCCATGGCGTTATCCATTTTCCCGATCCGCCGCGTCAGAGGTCGAAGATCGACTTGATGAGATCGAACATCGCGCTGATCTCCTGAAGAACTATCAGAAGCACGACGATAAGCCCGGCGATAGTCGTCATCATCGCCTGATCGTCCCGACCGGCGCGGCACAGCAGCAGGTTTAATACCGCGACAAGAATACCTATTGCGGCTACTTTAAAAATTAGATCCACTCCGCTCAAAAGTTCCACCTCTTTATCAATTTAGTTTTATCAAAGTTCCGCAATGCGATATTTCGCTCTCGTATTATAAAACCGGCCGAGTTATGGCGGACCGTCCGGCTAAGCCAGGATTATTACTATGAACAAACCGCCGAAAAGACCGAGCGAAGCGTAGAGCTTGTAATATTTGTTCTTAAACTCCGCCGCGTCGGCTTCGCAGCGCTTAAGCTTCTCTACGGCGGCCTTTATATTCGCCGCCTCGGTCTCGCAGTCCCCGCTCCCGAGCTGAGAGGCGAGAGAGGTAATTATCTTTAAGTCGCCGTCGGTAAGACATAACTTAGAGCGGTTGGCCTCTATCGCGGCGCCGAGAGCCGCGGCGGGCGCCGATATGCGTTCGTCGCCTGAAAACGTCTCCGGCGAGACCATCGTTTTCGCCGCTTCGCCAAAAAGCGCGCCTATTACTCCGTCTTCAAAATACGCGGTCGACTCGAACGCCTCTTTGAGCGGCTTGCGTTTGAAACATATATCCGACTCCAATGAATTTAAGGCGAATATAAGGCGGCTCAGCTGTTTTGCGCGCCCGCTCAGTCTCGACGCGCGGATCATGCCTATGTACGAACATCCGGCGACTATTATAAAAGCCGAAAGTATTTTTATAAACGTGTTCATAGGATTGTCGGATCACAGGCTTATGTTTTCAAATTGCAGAAAGCCGTCTACGACCCGGCCGTCTCTGCTCAGCGTTTTACGACTCAGCATAATGATATTCTCAAAGACGCGATTTTCAAACAGAGGTTTAAATATCGGCTTTTGGAGGATCTCGTCCTTGTTCGAGCCGTGCGCGCTCGCGATTATAGAAACTCCGCTCCCAAAGGCCAGCATGAGCGCGCCCGCGTCCTCTTCAGTGGCTATCTCGTCGGTTATTATCACGTCGGGCGACATCGAGCGAAGCATCATAACGACCGCCAAATGCTTTGGGGCGTTGAACATAACGTCCGCAAGCGGCCCCAGATCGTTCTGAGGGACTCCGCGGTACATCGCCGATATCTCGCCCCTGTCGTCGGCGACCGCAGTCTTGTATTTCAGGGTCGAAAGCTGCCTCGTTATATCCCGAAGTACGGTGGTCTTGCCCATCTGCGGCGGAGATACCACAAGGGTGTTGAGTATCTTGCCGTCTTTTAAAATGTGTTTCATCATAGGGTCGGCGCTCCCCTTTATCTCCCGCGCGACCCTTACGTTTATAGAGCTTATATCCCCAAAGTTCTCGATCGCGCCGTTCGGCGAGGTGATAGCCCGCCCGGTAAAACCGACCCTGTGCCCGCCGCGTATGGTTATAAAACCCTTGCGGATCTCGTCCAAATATGCATATACCGAGTTTTCGCAGATATTTTTAAATATTATCGTCATATCCGTATCGGTCACCGTATAGGCCTCGGCTATGTTTTCGGTTATCCCGCCTTCCGCGTCTATAAACAGTATCGCGGAGCCGGCCGATATGCAGAGAGGACGGTTGGTTTTAAAGCGTATTTCCTCTATGATCCCGGGAAAGGTCGAAAATAGCCGTTTTAGCGTCGGCTGAAGGTTTTTCGGCATATACGCCGTTATTTCGCTGTATACCATGGATATTGCCTCCTCGTGCGTTTGTGGTTATATCAAATATCTATGTTGCTTTGTCCCGCAATATGCTTTAAAATTGCTATGCGATCCGCCGCGGCCGAGCTTGACGGAGATCGGAAACAGAAAAAAGAAATATCAATCCGGAGCGAGGGTTCCCGATAAAAGAATAAAAACGTATAGAAGCTAAAAATAACTTGTTGAGTATAAAAAACGCCCCGTTTTTACGGAGCGGAAAAGTATTTCATATTAATCGTTTTGAGCGTCGGCCTTGATCTTTTCCCAGTAATCGGCGGCCGCCTGCTCGGTCTTGTTTTTGCCGGGAACGTAATATATCTTATCCTTGATATTGTCCGGCAGATATTGCTGAACCACATAATGGTTTTTAAAGTTGTGGGGATATAAATAGTTTTGCCCTTTTACCTCGGCGCCCTCGCCGTCGTAATGTTTGTTCTGAAGCTGACGCGGTATCTCGCCGGTATCTATCGTCTCTATATCCCGCATCGCGTCGTTTATGGCCATGTACGCCGAATTGGATTTGGGCGCGGTGGCGAGCAGGACCGCCGCGTGGGCGAGCGGGATTCGCGCCTCGGGCAAGCCGAGCATAAGCGCGCTGTCTACGCAGGACTTTACTATGGAAATCGCCTGGGGATAGGCGAGCCCCACGTCCTCGCAGGCTATGACCATAAGTCTGCGGCAGGCGGATTGGATATCTCCTGCGCTCAGGAGCCGCGCCAGATAATGCACGGCCGCGTTCGGGTCGCTGCCGCGGATCGATTTTTGAAGCGCGCTCATAACGTCGTATTGACTGTCGCCTTTCTTGTCGTATACAAACGCCTTCTGCTGAGTGCATTGCTCGGCGTCGCTCAGAGTTATATGAATAACTCCGTCCACCGGCAGAGTCGAATATCTGACCGCAAGTTCGAGCGAGTTGAGCGCCTTTCTGACGTCGCCGTTAGCTTTTTCGCTCAGATGCTCCATCGCGTCGTCGTCGATCTTTATCTCGGCGCCGCCGAAGTCGTTTTTGGATACGAAATCCACGGCTCGCTCCAGCGCCTTGCGTATATCCTCGGCGGAGATAGGTTTGAACTCGAATACGCTGCACCTGCTGAGCAGGGCGTTGTATATATAGAAGTACGGATTCTCAGTCGTGCTGGCTATAAGCGTTATCTTGCCGTTTTCGGTGTATTCCAGCAGAGACTGCTGTTGCTTTTTGTTAAAGTTCTGTATCTCGTCGAGATACAAGAGTATGCCGTTTTGACCCAAAAGCCCGTCCGCCTGATTGACGATGTTTTTAATATCGGCCACCGAGGCGTTCGTGGCGTTGAGCTTGTACAGCGTTTTCCCGCATACCGAGGCCGCGATATTCGCAACGGTCGTCTTGCCGGCGCCCGACACGCCGTAAAAGATCATATTAGGTATATTCCCGCTTTCGATTATGTTGCGAAGTATCTTATTCTTCCCCAATATATGCTGTTGACCCACTACCTCGTCGATGGTAGCGGGTCTTAATCTATCCGCGAGCGGACTATTCTTCATAGAGCGGGTGTTTAGCGCAAAGAGCTTGTACGCGGGCTTTTACAGCTTCCTTGTTCGCGTCGAAATCCTTGATTATCAGCGAGATCATGTCCGCGACCTCGACCATATCCTCTTCCTTGAAACCGCGCGTGGTCACGGCCGGAGAACCGAGTCTGATACCGCTTGTCACAAACGGGCTCTTGGGGTCGTTCGGTATCGTGTTCTTGTTGCAGGTTATGCCGACCTCGTCGAGCTGAGCCTCGACTTCTTTACCTGTCTTGCCCTGCTTGATAAGGCTTACCAGCATGAGGTGGTTGTCCGTACCGCCGGATACTATCTCGATGCCCCTCTCCTGCAAAGCCTCGGCGAGAGCCGCCGCGTTCTTCTTGACTTGGAGCTGATACTCCTTAAATTCGGGAGAGAGCGCTTCCTTAAGGCAAACGGCCTTAGCGGCTATCACGTGCATGAGAGGGCCGCCCTGGTTTCCGGGGAATACCGCCTTGTTTATCATTGCTCCGTATTCTTCTTTGCAAAGTATCATTCCGCCTCTGGGACCTCTTAAGGTCTTGTGGGTCGTGGTCGTGACGAAATCTGCGTACGGTACCGGGTTCATGTGCAGACCCGCGGCTACGAGACCCGCGATGTGCGCCATATCCACCATTAAGTACGCGCCAACCTCGTCCGCTATCTCGCGGAATTTCTTGAAATCTATCTCTCTCGCGTACGCGCTCGCGCCCGCAAGTATCAGTTTGGGCTTGTGCTCGAGCGCCAGCTCGCGCACCTGATCGTAGTCTATCCTGTGCGTCACTTCGTCTACGCCGTAGGGAACGACGTTGAAATACTTACCAGAGATATTGACCGGCGAACCGTGGCTCAAATGACCGCCCTCGGCAAGACTCATGCCGAGATAGGTGTCGCCCGGTTCCATGCAGGCGAAGAACACCGCGAGGTTGGCCGAAGCGCCCGAATGAGGTTGAACGTTGGCGAACTCGGCGCCGAATAATTCCTTGGCGCGGTCTCTCGCTAAGTTTTCGACGACGTCCACATATTCGCAGCCGCCGTAGTAGCGCTTGCCGGGATAGCCCTCGGCGTACTTGTTTGTCAGCGGAGTGCCCATCGCCTCCATGACCGCCGGAGACACAAAGTTCTCGGACGCTATAAGTTCGATCTTACTGCGCTGTCTGTTGATTTCCTTGTTGATTGCGTCCGCGACCTCGGGGTCGAAGCTCTTGACGTGGTTTAATTCAAACATTTAATCGATTCCTCCAAAATAAATATATAAGTTAATTATTATCATATTAACGTATCTGAAGCGTACGCGGCGTCCGGCTCGTTATAAAATATAGCTTGCAAAATAGCCGCGCTGATATTATAATAAACAATAACCGGGAGATATAGTTATAATCCGTTGTAAAGCGTCCCGAAAAGACGCGTATACGAACGCGGCGATCGCCGCCGCAATCGGATAACAGATCCCGGCCGCGCGCAGCGGCAAAAGCGCCGCGGCGGATACAGATAATAACATTATAATGTTTAAATAGATAATTTGCAAGAGGTATTTGTAAGATGAGAGAAAAAATTGCTGATAAAAAACAGCGGATAGTCGATATAATAGACGTATTCAACAAAGAATACAGCGACGCGGACTGCACTTTGGAGTACGACAACCCGCTCCAGCTCCTGATCTCGACCCAACTCGCGGCCCAGTGCACCGACGCCCGCGTGAATATCGTTACCAAGGATCTGTACAAAAAATATCCCGACGTTTACGCGTTCGCCAACGCGGACGAGCTCGAGTTGCAGCAGGATATAAAATCCACGGGCTTTTTCAGAAACAAAGCGAAGAACATAATCGGCTGCGCCAAAATGCTGATAAGCGATTTCGGCGGCGAAGTTCCGGATAATATGGAAGATCTGCTAAAGCTCCCCGGAGTTGGCAGAAAGACCGCGAATTTAGTGCTCGGCGACTATTTCGGCGTCCCCGGGATAGTTGTGGACACCCACGCGACGAGACTGTCCAACCGCTTGGGACTTACTACGAATAAAGACCCGGTAAAAATCGAAATGGATCTGTTAAAGCTCGTTCCGCGAGAGAGCCAGACGAGTTTTTGCCACCAACTGGTCTATCACGGCCGCAAATATTGCAGCGCAAGAAAGCCGAAGTGCGACGAATGTCCGATAAATATGCTCTGCCCGAAAGTCGGGGTATAGAAGAATTTAGCTCGCGGCTTGATTGAGGCCGCGCGGAGGTTTACATATAATTGAAATAGAAATTAAAGAATAAATTAAATTTGCCGCAGAATATTTTCTGCGGCGATTTTTCATAAACTAAAAATGCAATTAAGCTACGATAATAAAATTAACTGCCAGAATGACGTCGTTCATTTTTAGATTCGCGCGGATCGCTCAGCCCTAAGATCTCGTCGGCGCTTACGCTGTATAATTTACATAGGCTGATCAAATGACGAATGGGCAACTCGTTCGCGCCGCGCTCATATCTCGCGTACATTGTTTGAGACGTTCCTAAATACTCTGCCACCTGACTCTGCGTCAAATCATTATCTTCGCGTAAGTCCCTAAGCCGTTTCATGTAATTTTCCATAGGTAACGCCTTTCTTTTATTATCTTATAATAATATCATAATCCCAAAAAGAAAAAATAATATAAGTAAATATATTTACTATTGACGTTAGTAAATATTTGTACTATAATTAAAGCGTAAAAATTTAAGTGGAAGGCGCAAAAAAGAAGGGAGGGCGAATTTATACGCACGGCGCTTAAAATTTGACTTTAGGGAGAGTGATAATAAAAGTAATCAGAAGCGTTTGGTTGAGATTTAATTTTGACATTGGGGTGTTCAGAATTTTTAGGACTATTTGACTATTCTTGTGGTCTGTAAATAACATATAAATCATACGTAAAGAAAGGAAAATTCAAAATGAAAAAATTAAGTAAAAAAATCGTTTCAATTTTATCGGCGGCGACGATTGCGGTAGGAAGTATCGCCTCTATGGGAGCGTTTGCGTATTCGCCGACGAGCTCGGAATACGACGTGCGCGTTTACGTCGACGGAGTGAATATATATGAAAACAGCTCCGGCTATGAACAGCCGTTTGTGATGGACGGATACGACAGAACCATGGTTCCGCTCAGACCAATATTCGAGACCCTGGGCGGCAGCGCTACATGGGACGCGGCGACCCGGACGGCTACCTGTAATTCGGGTAGGGATAATGCCTTGTACAGATTTACGGTCGATAGCTTCAACCTTGAAGTATTGACTACCGCCGACGGAAGCGTACAACGTGTGGTAGAATTCGACGCTCCGTCGGTATTGGTCGGCGACCACATATACGTGCCGATCAGAGCGTTCTGCGAGGCGGCGGGATTTACTATAGCATGGGACGGCGCGACTAACAGCGTATACATAAACGACCCCAGAACGGAGTCGGGTTCAACTACCGTAACGGTTGAGCAGCCTGCATTCGAAACGGAGAGTTCAGAGAGCGATATCCTCACATATGAAGAAGCTTTGGCTTTGGCCGAGCAGTATATTGCAGACGATAATATCTTATTAAGCGGATCGGAGACGCCCGAGGAGTATAATGGCAGACCGACGTATCAGTTTAGAGCGTATTCAAAAACCTTAGTAGAAAATGGCGGTTCCGGTTTCTTGGGCGTTACCGTATGCGTTTACGCTGATAACGGAGAGATCGAATATATATATAATTAATCTAAAACAATAACGTCTAACTAAAATCGCGGCGATTATCGTTGTTCCGGTCGGGTATTGCAAAAATTCGGCGTCCGGATCATATATTTCGCCGGACGCCGAGCCGGGGCTTAGACTTTAGTTCGGCGAGGAAGCATAGAATAGGGAGGATAACTCAATATGAAAAAAATAGATTTTGGAACTATAAAGAGAACAATTTTAGCTCTATGCTTAGCGATAGCGATGTGCTTTAGTATGACGGCCTGCAGCGGCGGAAGCGAGAGCGAGACGGCTCAAAGCGAGAATACGACAACTGCGTCGGACACGGACGAAGATACCCGGACTGACGAGGATACGGACTCAAGCGCGGACGAAGATACCGATGAGAGCAGAGATTCCGCTGCGGCTGCGGATTTTGTAGAGTACACAACTGCGGATACTAAGTTTGAGGGACCCGCGGGTCTTGAGGGAGAAGAGGGTATATCTGGAGAAATCATGGTTTTTGATAATATAAATACTCATGAAGTCGGCGAACCGACTATAAACGTTTATGTTTATGATGTTGGATATTGGACTACCAATCCGCATCCAAACGGTACGCCGAAGACCGAGGAAGAGTTTGATCCTGAGGGGTTTTTCATGAATACAGGCGCTACGACATTGGATTTTGAGTACTCGGAGGACGACGAATCTGAAAGTGTGTACGCCGCGGTAGAAAAGGCATCCGGAAATATCACGTATGCAAAATATTATGTAGACAAAAACGATCCAAGTAGGATAATTTATATGGAAGCAGATACTACGGGTGAAACAGAGGAATCGCAAGAACTCATCGAGAGCATTGTCAAATCATTCGACTGGAAATAATCCTTGTAAGATATAAGTTTACAAAAGCGGTAATTCGCTTAAATCTGAATTGAGCAAAAATCGAGCCGTCCTGCGCGGCGGCTCCAAATTTTAATTAAACCGCACGAGTATTAACAGAAAATCAATTAAATTAATCAGCCGCTGAAACTTAGCGGCGCGTAAAAAGGAGGCGATTACGAACATGGAAAACAAAAAGACGATCTCGATCATTTCCTTCGCCGCTTTAATATTAGTCAATTTATCCGGCCGGGAGTATTCGCTTTTTAGTTCTATTGCAAGCTTTATAGCGTATCTCACGTGGGATGCGTATTACGGCAATATCGTGGCGGCGATAGTAACCCTTGCGGTTAATATTTTACTTATAATTTTTATAATAATAAATTATCCGGTAATTTTAGGAAAGAGTCCTGTAAACGCGACCGGATGGATATATCCGATAATATTGATTTTAGGTTTGGTAGCGGATTATTTTATCAGCATTTATACAAACATTGTTTGGTACGAGGTCATGTTGCCTTACGCTATATGGGATCCCGCCGTATGGATGATAGTGTACGCCGCTATTATATTAGGGCTTTTTGAAGGAAATAAGCTTATTGGAAGACGTTCGAGGTCATATTACTCCGGGATAGATAAGTATCCAAGCGAGAACGGTCGCAGATCTGAATACGGAGCAAACGCGTATAACGACGCCGCTTTGGGCTATCGCGCGGATGTTGGGAACTATGCGAGAGGAACCGAGGCGAGGGGCGACGCGGCGGACGGCGGGCAAAAAGAACGCGCTTATAATGCAAATATCAGTAGAGAAGACGTTTCGCAAAACGACCGAGAATACGCTTCGCAAAGCGACGGCGCGGCGGCGGGACGCGCGGGAGACAATTTGTCTGCCAAGCCTGCTGGCGATAGTAGGGACGACGAAAATTTCGGTTTTTGCACAAACTGCGGAGCGGATATAACGGATAAAAATTCAAGATTTTGCGAGAACTGCGGAAACAGGCTCGATCTGTAGCTGAGAGATTAAACCAATATTAAAAACAGGAGGACTAAATTATGTATTGTAGAAATTGTGGAAAACAACTTTTGCCGGGCGAGAATATTTGTAGTAATTGCGGCACGGCAGTTCGGAAGGAAATTCCCCAAATAAATCCGGCCGATCTGTATAACAGGGCGAGGAACTCGTGTAATACAGTCGTTAATTCATTCGCCGCAAAAGACGCTAAGTTTTGGATATCGTTGTTTAAGGTTATTAATTTTTTATATGTTATAGCATGTACGGTTTTACCGGCAGTTTTGGTTTACTACATATGCGACGTCTTTGGAGTTAAAGGCGACGATCTTATGGTAGTGGTCACATGTACGGTAATATTTGATCTATTGATTGCCTTGATAGGCGTTTGCAAAAACATGCTATTTGTAAATATGGTCGAAAATATAAACATAGTCGCTAAAAATTCGTCTGAAAATAATAAGAGATAAAAATTTTTGTAAGATACTTATAAAAATCAGTTAAATGCAAGTTTGATAAAAAGAAAGGGGTAAAAAGCCATGAAAAAGAAAATTGTATCAATTATATTAAGCTTAGCGACGATAATCGGAAGTTTAACTTCCGTAACCGCGTTTGCATATTCGCCTTCAAGCTCCGAGTACAATGTGCGCGTATTGGTTGACGGAGTAGATATATATGGAAACTATTCCGGCTATGAGAGACCGTTCGTTATGGACGGATACGACAGGACTATGGTTCCGCTCCGACCGATATTCGAGACCCTGGGCGGCAGCGCTGCATGGGACGCAACGACTATGACAGCTACATGCAGTTCCGGCAGAGATAATGTGGGTTATAGATTTACGGTCGACAGCTATAATCTTGAGCTGCTGTCGAGTGAAACCGGCGAAGTATCCACAGTTATTGGGTTCGACGCTCCGTCGGTATTGGTCGGCGACCATATATACATACCGATCAGAGCGTTCTGCGAGGCGGCGGGATTTTCGATAACTTGGGACGAAGCGACCAGTACGGTCGGCATTACAACCGGTTCGTCCGGCGCGGAAACTTACATTACAAACAGCGTCAATGTTACGTTATCCAAAGCGATAGAATTAGTTGAATTGGCGTACGGCGTCGATTTGACGCAAGAAAATTATACCGTATTGAGCCAGGACGAAAATACGATCGAGATATACCGTCCGGCTCCCGAAAATGAATTCAGATGTTTTATAGTAATGTACGACCGGTACAATGGCGAGCCGTGCTATTATGTTAACGCGACCACGGACTCAAGCCGTGCGGAAGCAGAAGATTATAATTCTACGTCTAGGGTGTTTAATATGAATGATGAGCTGATAGGTTGGGCTAATTGATTTGCGGAGCTGAGGCTATCGCGCGAGGTGACGAAATATGAAAAAGAGATTAGTTTCAATAGGTATTATGATACTTATGTTTATCGGGGTTGCAACACCGCCGGCGCAGGCCGCTAAAAACTTGGGGTATATGTTTCCAATACCGGGATATTCGAATATTTCTCAATATTATAATGGTAGCGGACATCCTGCAATAGATATTGCGGCGGTTGAAGGAACTCCGATTTATGCCATTAAAGATGGAACAATAAATAAAGTATATGAAGGCTGCAATAATAAAGGAGGAGCCGGAGCGGGCGGAATATCTTGCGTTGCAAGAGGAATATGCAACCCTGTCTACGGTTATTATGAAAATTATTGTAATTACGGATCTGGAAACGGCGTTGTCATACGCCATGATGGAAATATTTGGTCGGAGTATTCGCATATGATCGCAGTTGCGGACGGTATACAAGAAGGCATGTGGGTCAAGCAGGGAACTCTGATCGGATATGTTGGCGACGCGGGTTTTTCTGCCGGAAATCACTGTCATTTCGCCATGAAATCCGGGTCTAACAGTAATTATTGGTCTAACTCGCCGATAAATCCGTTGAATTACATGGATACCGACGATACCGGTAACATTACTCTGCCCGGGGCGCCGTCGGGACTTACGGCGTCCGCTTCCGAAAATAAGGTTACAGTAAAATGGAACTCTGTCAGCAATGCGACTTCTTATGAATGCGGCTTAAGAAATCTTAACACTCACGAGGTAATAGTTAAGGCGAATGTTACAGGTACATCTCACACCTTCAGCGGGATAGCCGAGGGATCGTATTGGGCGTACGTCAACGCCATTAACGCGGCGGGTGCCGGTCCTTGGCCCGAATGGTACAAGGTCACTGTAAAGTATGCCACGCCGAGCGATCCAATCATAAAAGTCAGCTCTGTTAATAATTTTGAGGGCAACAACGTGAAGATCAGTTGGAACGCCGTATCAAACGCCAGTTATTATAATTATTACATAGCTGAATATCCCGAGGGATACGCGTATACTACAAGTACCAAAAAGGGGAACACCAAAAGTACGAGTATAACGTTTAACGATTTAAAGAGCGGAAAGTACAGCGTGTTTATCCATGCTGTGACCGCTATGGGAAAATGGAGCGGGCAGAGTAATTGGCAGACGTTTTACGTATACGCCAAAGACTATATACCCACAAAAACGGTAGTCAAAGACGATCATATATACGCCTTGTACGATTATGAAATGTCGTGGACGTTTGCGAGAGATTTATGTAATGACTTGGGCGGACATTTGGTCACGATCACAAGCGCGGAGGAGAATCAATTGATAACCGAGCTTGTACAGTCCGGCTCTAAAGACGCGTATTGGCTGGGAGCGACCGATATGGACGGGCAGGAAAAGGACTTCAAATGGGTCACCGGAGAGGAGTTTGTCTATGATAACTGGCTTGCCGGAGAACCGAACTCAGCCGGGGAGAAAGGCACAAAAGAGCAGTTCATGGAGTTTAGAAAATCATATGGCAATAAGTGGAACGACGTACACAACACAAAGAGCGATAATAAAGGATTTATTCTTGAAGTAGATATATCAGAGTTATCGCCGACCGCGACGGAGAGCTACAATGGCAATCAGTACTTGCTGTTTGATAAAAACACAACATGGACGGAAGCGGAAGTGATCTGCGAGCAGATGGGCGGCCACTTGGTAACGCTGGACAGCGCCGGAGAGAATGAATTTATCCAGGAATTTATAAACAGCGGCGAAAGAGAGTGGTACTATCTCGGAGGTCAAAAGGAGAATGAAGTCTGGAAATGGAACGACGGAAGAACCGCTAATTATATCACATGGGCGAGCAACGCATCGGCATGGACGGGTGCAAATCTGATGATGTATAAGTCGAACGGAACATGCATAGGAATAGACAACGCGTATTTTCCGGAACCGGACATAAGCAGACTTGGATTTGTGTGCGAGCTTGAAGGAGAATCGGAATTTCCAATAGACGTTAATATAGAAGCAGGGACGTCGGTAAGCGGAATTAATTTGCTGAATACGACTAAGGTAAGGCTTACTAATCTAAAGAGTTACGATATAGACGCGGAGATAATCTACGTGTACAAATACGCCGACGGAAGCATAGGCGAAACAAACGTACAGCCGATAACGCTCGCAGCCAAGACCGATACCAATACCGAAAATACGGTAAGCAGAAGAATTACTGAACTAAACGATAACATAATAGATGCGGTAGAAGTATACGTATGGGATAGCGTAGACAGTATGCAGCCACTGACGAAGAATACGGCGGCAAGCTTTACTTATGAAGAGTAGAAATTGAATAGCTGTTGAGCTGTGAGAGCAAGAACTCCGCTCGAGACTTTAAAAGCAATCAAAGATTAAATGCGTTTTAGTTATTGGGTTACAGTGTCGGCAGTCTACGACTGCCGATCCATTTTTTGTTATGCGCAGACGCTAAGATACCGAGAAATATATCTCGCCAAAAACAAAAAAGCCGCCCAAAAGGCGGCGAATTGGTGGACCCGGAGAGATTTGAACTCTTGACCTCTGCGATGCGAACGCAGCGCTCTCCCAGCTGAGCTACGAGCCCATATACGTAAAACCTGATAATAAAATCAAGTCCGCGACGCTTAAACGCTTTAGACTTTGTTTATAAATAACCTTGGCGTATTTGTCGCAACAATAAGATTATAGCGCTGTTTTCGTGATTTGTCAAACAATATTTTAAATTTGTTTAATTTATTTTAACATATTTTAAGTAAAGCCTATATTTCAAGGCGAAACGACGTTCTTTACAAATCCTAAAGTTAGCGCTATAATAAAAGTCAACGCTTCGCAGGGAGCAAATCAACAATAAAGGAGCGCATGATAATGGCAGGACTATTTAGACGTTCGACTGATCCGAACGCGCCTAAATCCGAGGGAATAATTTTGTTTCTGGAGATATTTTTCAGAAAATTTTGGAGACTTATACAGGTAAATTTGATGTATATCGTGGCTTTGATACCGACTACCGTTTTGATATTTTTCTTGTCGGGAGTTATATCCAACGCCGCGCTGGACAGATTCGCGGACGGAATAATGCAGATCTCAGGCGTTACGACTCAGGATTATTCAAACGCGGATTATTCTATGACCGTCGTAATAATCGACGTAGGCTTACGTATGTTTGCGACTATTTGTTTTACCGCGTTCTGGGGAATGGGTCCCGCGACCGCCGGGCTTACATATATAATGCGCTGTTACGCTAAGGAAGAGAATTCGTTTATCTGGACGGATTTTAAAGATTCGATAAAAGAGAATTGGAAGCAAAGCCTCGTTGTATTCATTATCGACGTATTCGCTATGTTCGCGTTCTTTTATGCAATAGTCTTCTATAGTTCGCTGAATAATTTTATGAGCTATCTTACGTATGTGATATTAGGGCTGGCGCTTTTTTATACGATGATACATTTCTTTATATACCCGCTTATGGTCGGATATAAGCTTAAACTGAGCCAGATCTATAAAAACGCCGCGCTTTTCTGCTTGATAAGCCTGCCGTTTAGTTTGCTTGTTCTCGTGATATTAGCGCTTTTAACGTTCGGCGTATTATATCTTGCTCTGTTTGTTTTTAGCGGAGTTTATACTATTATATGCCTCGCGGCGTATCTGATAGTGGTAGTATTCCTTTTATATTCGCTTATCGGGCTTATAGTTAACTATAACGCGGTGTGTCAGATCAACAAATATATGGATAAAGACTCTAAGGTCGAGGAGAAGATGTAACGTTAATATCGACGCTGTATAAATGATTTCTATACTAATAGCAATTAACGATCAAAATATTTAAATTTATACGCGGAAGCCCTAAAAGCTTTCGCGTTTTTTATTTTTTCTGTTGTAGATTATTAATAATACTTCATAAATTAACGCTCTTGTACATAATTTTTATGGATATATTAAGGAAATTTTGCGAAAATGTTAACGGGAGACAATAAAACTGGATTAAATGGCAATATACCGTTTATATATTATTGACAATAAAAGAGCTTTAAAGTAAAATATATCTGTTAATATATACAATTGGACGAGCGGCGCATATTTTTAGATCATATGCATCGCCGCTTAATTGGTATAATATATATGTAAAAATTTTTATTAACAAATTTTATATTTAGGAGGACAGTTATTATGAGAAAAACGAGAAGAGTATTGTCGCTTTTCCTGGCGGTCGCTATAGTTCTTTCAACCCTTATGGGCTTGACGGCTATGACCGCTTCGGCCATAACGTTTACCGATACCAACGGTCACTGGGCTGAAAGCGAAATCAATACTTGGTCAACACGGGGAGTCTTGAACGGCTATGAAGACGGGTCGTTCAGACCGGACGATAACATATCGCGCGCGGAGCTGACAAAGATAGTGGTATCTGTGAAGAACGTTACCAATCTTTCGGCTACCACGTTCAGCGACGTACCAAGTACCGAATGGTATAGTTCGTACATTTCAAGAGGCGTTGCGGCGGGATATGTTAACGGTTACGAGGACGGTACGTTCTTGCCGGACAACGCTATAACGCGTCAGGAGGCTTCGGCTATATTCGCGCGTGCGTATTCGCTTGCGGATAACGGCGACGTCAGCAGATTTACGGACGCTTCTCAGATCGAGAGCTGGGCTGTAAACTATGTCGGCGCGCTTGTTCAGGCGGGAGCTATAAACGGCTACGAGGACGGAACGTTCAGACCTTTAGACTATATCACCCGCGCCGAGGTCGTAGCGATCTTGGACAGACTTGAAGCTATGGAGAACAGTTCTACGTCCGACACGGTAGATACAATAATCGGCGGCGGCGTATGGGGCGGCTCGTCGGGAGGTTCTACGGGCGGCTCGACCGGAGGTTCTTCTTCGTCGATATATACGGTAACCTTTATTAGCGACGGATCGAGAGTCGGCAGCGTAGACGTTAGGAACAACCAGACTATAGGCGAGGGCAACGCGCCCGTTCCGGTAAAAGACGGATATGTTTTAGCGGGTTGGTACACGAGCGAGACGGCGGCTCAGAATCTTGACTCGTCGGCTCAGTGGGATATGGCTAACGACAGAGTAACGTCGCGTATGAACCTGTACGCAGGCTGGACGGAAGAAGCGAATACGGCTTTAGTTACGTTTAAGTACAATAATGGTTCCGCGGATTACGTTGTAAGAGCTCAGGTCGGCGAGCAGGTAAGTCCCGCTATCCCGGAACCCGAAAGACTTAACCATACTTTTGCAGGATGGTATTCAAGCGCGGACGGATCGGGTTCGGCAGTTACAATGCCGTACGAGGTTACTTCTACGGATTCGGTAACATTTTACGCTATATATACTTTGAACGAGGGCGTAGATTACGTTGAAGGCGTTGAGGTTTCTTCTCCTGTTGATTCGTCGGGCAATCCGATAGAAGGCGTCGCAGTGACGGCAAATACAAACATAACTAATCCGGCGGTTGGCGAAACAGTAGCGATCGACTTGACTGTAAGCGATAACAGATATTCGATTTCTAATATCGGTTCGGTCGCGTTGACTTACACGAACGCTGACGGAACTGCGGGAGAGATAGCTCTGCCGAGCGATAGCTATAGATTTGAGAATAACCGAGTGGAGATCACCATACCTTCGGCTGAAGAACTTGGCGTTTCAGGAGACGTTACATATAATAATATAGTAATAACGCCTACGATCATACAGGCGCTTGTTCCTACGCCTACGGCGGCTCCGCCAACTCCGGCGCCGACTCTGAGACCTGGCGATCCAACTCCGGCGCCGACTCCGGTCGCGCATACTTGGGACTTCGGCGAAGCTCCGTTTACGACCGGCGATGGCGAAGATAAGACCCCGGATACAAACAGATTCCCGTTAGGTAGCGAGGATAACAGATATAATGTAACGACGTCCTCTATAGCTAACGTAGACGGCCTTACATATGTCGTTAATGAAACGCAAAGCGACGCTATGCAAACAGCGAACAAGACGTTTTCGGATGGTTATCAGTCAAGCTGGTCGATAAAAACCGGCGGATCATCAAACGATAGCCGTAGATATTTCACATATACGCCGGAAAAAGCGGGTACGCTTATGATTTGGGCGGTATCGGGCAGCGGAAGTAATTCGGCTACGGCTATAGTCGTGCAAGGCGGAGCGGAAAAAGGTCGTATGACATACGCCGCTAAGGCGACGGATAACCCGGTATTTGAGGTTGAAGGTTTGGTAGCCGGTCAGCAGATAAGAATAAATGCGGACGGAAACGTTCAGTATTGTAAAATAGCATATATCGAATTAAACGAACCCGAACCGACGTCGGCTCCTACAAACGCTCCTACAGCGACTGCGGGACCAGCGTCGCCGGATCCGGATCAGACGTATACTGTAAGTATTGCCGATGGAATAACGGGCGGAACGGTTAAGATTGTTAATCCGAATGCAGCCGCTCCCACCACAGAGCCGGCAGAGCCGACTCAGGCTCCGGCAGAACCGACGAGCGAGCCTACGCAGGCTCCGGTAACCACTCCTGCGGCAGGATCGTACGAGTACTTTATGAACGAGAACACGCCTGTTTCTCCGGGCGGTCAGTATTATACATATGAAGACGATCTATTGGTAGGAACCGTTTACGCGACTACGCTCGATCAGCTTACGGAAACTGTAGCCGGCGAAGACGGAACGACCACCGAAGTTCCGATAACAAAGAATATCGCGGGAAGAGAAGTATCTCATTATATAAATCTGCGTCTTGATGCAAATTATGCCGGCGGCGACAATTATACGGCATTCACGGATGGTTCTGGAAACCCGAGAACGCCTCTTGTAATTAGACCGGTAGTTGACGGTGAATTTACTATTTACTACAGACGTCAGGTTACAAATAACGACGTAACGCAGATGCAGCCGGGCGACGGTAAGGACATGCGTCTTTCTAAGGATCTGGGAAGCAGCGCCGAGACGGTAGTCGGCGATATGAATATGGATGAGATCGTAGGTACGGCGGAGACCGGCGGAATGTTCGCATACGGTACGCAGACATATCAATTGGAAGCGGAATCGAAATATGTTCTTTGGACCAGAGGTACGACCGGAGTATTGTTCGGATATACGTTTGTACCGAACGAAGCTCAGACGGCTGAACTTAGCGAAGCGGAACTTGCCGCAGACGGAGACCAGTTTGTCGATACGCTTGAGGCAAAGGCGGGCGATACGATAACGTTATATGCTGAAGCTGCAAATCCGGGCGACGAGATAACGATCTCAACTTCGCCTGAAACAGTGGTTACGGCAGTTGCGGATCAGGCGGGATACTACACGTTTACAATGCCCGCGTCGGATGTAACTGTAAACGCTCAGTTTACTGCCCCGGTACAGTCGTATACGGTATCGGTCGGAACCATAACGGGCAACGGCGAACTTAAGATAGTACAGCCCGCGGCGGCGACCGCAGAGCCGACTCAGGAGCCTGTAGCTACTGAAGAACCGGCAGAGCCGACGGCTCCGGCGGAAGAACCCACCGAAGAGCCTACAGAACCGACGCAGGCGCCTTCTACGGACGCGATAACATGGACGTTTGTAGACGCTCCGGAGGGAACAAAGATAACCGGCACGGACGGAACCGAAAGAGAGTATTATGTAACAAATGCCGATCTGGGTAACGGACTCACGGCGTATTCAAACGGATCGCTCAGAGACGACAACAGATATAACAACGCGTTTGAGATAGACAGAGACGACGAAGCGACGTTTACAAACGAGGAGACGGTAGTAGGAGCGCTCAAGACGGGCGGCTCGTCGTCGTCAGACGCAAGATTCTTAACATACACGCCTCAGGAAGCCGGAACGTTTACGGTATACGCAAAACACGGCAGCCCAAGCGGAACGGATACAAGAACCGCAACGATAACTCAGGGTAGTTCGAGCGTTAATATCGATACAATAGGAAGTACCGAGAATCAAGTAAACGTAATTGGAAGTATGGACGTAATCGCCGGAACGGAAGTCAGCGTAACGGCTAACGGCAACATGGGCTTTGCGAAGATAGTATTCACGCCTGCGGCGGCTGAGACGGCGTCTCTTGCGGACGACGAAGTCCTCGTAGACAGCATGGAAGCGACGGCGGGCGATACGATCACAGTCAAGGCTACGACGAAGGAAGCGCAGACGCTGATAGAGACAGTACCGGCGGCTGAGGTAACAGATATAGGCGGCGGATATTACACGTTCACGATGCCTGATGAAAATACTACGGTAAACGCTACGTTCTCAACGACCGGTCCACAGACTTATACGGTTTCAGTAGGCGAAGTTGTTGGTAACGGCGAACTTAAGATAGTGCAACCGGCGGTCGCGACCGCAGAACCGACAGAAGAGCCTGTAGTTACGGAAGAGCCGGCGGAGCCAACGGCTCCGGCAGAAGAACCGACTGAAGAGCCGACCGAGCCAACACAGGCGCCTTCTACGGATGCGATAACATGGACGTTTGTAAGCGCTCCGGATGGCGAAAAGCTTGCTAATAGAGATGGAGACATAAAAGAATGGTATATTAGCAACGTTGATCTGGGTAACGGGTTGACGGCTTATTCGAACGGGTCGCTCAATACTGAAAAACAAGAGTACTCAAACGCATTTGAAGTTGACAGAACAAGCGAAACCGAATTTACGGTTGGCGGCGAGACTGAGACTGTAACGGGAGCTTTGAAATTTGGAGGTAAATCAAGCTCGGATGGAAGATACTTTACATATACTCCTGCGTCGGACGGAACGCTAACATTATATGTTAAGCATGGCAGCCCGTCAAAAGGCGAAAGCGACGTTAGGAGCGCAATAGTAGAGCAGAATGGAGAGTCTACGCAGATACCGACTTATGGCACGGCGGAAAAAGCCTATGTGGTTCAGGATGTTGCAGTAACAGCGAATAGCGAAGTTAAAATTTCATGCGACAATAATGTTGCGCTTGCGAAATTGATATATACTCCTTCTTCGGCGGCAACGGCGTCTCTTGCGGACGACGAAGTCCTCGTAGACAGTATGGAAGCGATGGCGGGCGACACAATCACAGTCAAGGCTACGACGAAGGAAGAGCAGACGCTGATAGAGACAGTACCGGCGGCTGAGGTAACAGATATAGGCGGCGGATACTACACGTTTACAATGCCTGCGGCCGACACAACAGTAAACGCTACGTTTGGGGAAGCGCCTCAGCTTCCCCAGGATAAGCTCTGGAGAGCCGATTCGAGCGCGGCGCAGTCTTCGGGTTACGACGGCAGCGCGGCTGTAACAATAGACGGCGCGACGGTAGGACCTAATCTTGTATATACGGCAAGAAGCGTTAATTACACGCATCCCGACGGTCAGAGCTATACGTTTACCAGAGCGTTCCAGGGCGGAAGCGGTTCGGAAACGTCTCGTTATATTTCGATAGTTCCCGAGGCCGCCGCTTGTACGGTGACCGTAGTATTCGACGGACATGGAAACGACGGAAGAGTTCAGTATATTTATTATAACGGCGAAAAGCTGGGCGAGACTTACTCGGCCGGAGACGTAAGCGCGGTGACCGCGGATATAACTAAGGCTACTATCGAAGCTAATCCCGGCGTTCCGATAATCACTTACGGCGGCGGAAGCAACAAAAACGTATACGCTATATTTATAGAATACTATGTTGAAACTCCGAATAAGTTCTTGTCGGGTAATGTTGAAAACGCTACCGGCCGCGACTTTACGGGCAAGAATATGATATTTACCAATATCGACGACCCGAACGAGACGTATACGGTTGAATATGGAACTTCGTACAATATAGAGTTGCCGAAAGGCAAGACGTTCAGCGTTACAATAGAAGGAGAGCCCGACGTTTGCACGACTACGGATTCGTCTGAGATAGAGATCCTGCATAACAGATACGATCAGACTCAAAACCTCAGATTCGTATTGATAGAAAATATGCCGGTATCGGGTGCTGTTTCGACGATCTCGTCTCACGATACCAGAACTCCGCTCTACGACTACGACAGCTCGATAGGCGCGACGCTGGTATTCACAAAGCAGGGCGAGACCGAACCTTACGCAGAGGCGGCTGTAGGAGAAGACGGAACGTATACGGCTACGCTTATATCAAACGAGACGTACGACGTAACTCTTAAAGAGGGAACCGGCGAGGGTTACACCTTATCTCCGCTTTCGACTACTTACGTATTCGAGGCCGGCGACGAGAACCCGTATAAGAACATCCTGCTTATGAAGGATGTAGAGCCTGAAATAGCTTACGACGCGGAGCTTACGGTAGGCGCGGACAAAGAGTATCCGTCTATCAGCGAGGCGCTTGCCGCGGTAAGACGTATGGAGAATAGCAGAAACGACCAGACCGTAACGATTGTGATCGATCCCGGAACATATGAGGAACAGCTCTATGTGGACGAAAACAATATCGTATTGAGAGCGGCGAATCCTGATGATAGACCTATGATACAGTGGTATTACGGAATAGGTTACGTATATTATTCGGCGGATCCGAGCGGATGGTACGACGCGGACTGGGCGGCTCAGAAGACCGAGCAGAGAACGGTTTCAAACTGGGGCGCTGCCATCAGAACATACGGCGCGGGTTTCTTAGCGGAGAATCTGGACGTACAGAATACGTTCAATAAGTTTGTGGTTCAGAAAGAGATCGACGACGGCGTACAGCCGGGCGGCGGCGACGCTAAAAACTATGACAGAACCGCAAGAGGATTAGACACGGTAGTAAATAGTCAGGCGGCGACCGAGAGAGCTGCGGCTATCTTCGCAGGCGGTTCCGAGATAGAGCTGTATCGTTGCTCGTTCTCGTCAAGCCAGGATACGTTCGGCACCGGCGCGTCTTCAATGTACGTTAAAGAGTGCGAGATAGGCGGCGGCACGGACTATATCTGCGGAGGTAATAACGTATACTTCGAGGACTGCGATCTCGTATGGACAGGATACAGCGATTCGGCTAAAGGCGGTTATATCACGGCGTCTAAGACAAGCAATAAATCCGGCGAAGCGAACAGCGATTTAGGTTATTATTTTAAGAACTGTACGGTTAAGTACGACGACGATCCCAATATGAAATATACCGCAGGCGATTGGGGTCGTAACTGGGGCGGCGAGAATTGTCAGACGATTTTTGACAATACTACGATTGCGAACGGTACGGCGGTTCCCGGCAAGTGGGGCAATATGGGCGGCGACCCTGCGACGATGTCGGTTCTGTACGTTGTAAACGGCGTATGGGCTGAAAGCGACACGGGTCATACGAACGACCTCACCAACTCCGACGATAATCCGCGCGGCACGGTTGAGAGCAATAACTACATTCTCCCCGAGGCGACAGATTTCTTTGGCAACTGGACTCCGGTTCACTACGTAGACGATTCGAACAGACTGAACATCGAAGCGGCGGCGGCTGAGAACGGCAGCGTAAACTTCAGCGTAGGCGGCAGACTCACTACGAGAGCGGCCGCAGGCGAAGAGGTTACGATAGTTCCCAACCCGGATCCTAACTACCAGCTCGACACAGTATCGGTAGTAGGTCAAAGCGGCGCGGTAGTTGAGGTGGCGGACAACACGTTCGTTATGCCGAACGAGGCCGTGACCGTAACGGCTACGTTTAAGCTGACCGAGGCGCAGCCGGCGACGGATCCGACCACCATGGTGGGCGACGTTGAATGGTATTTCGGAATAAGCAATAACTCCGGAAAGATCGACATAAGCGGCGCGACCGGGCAAATAGCGAGCAGAGCGTCGGCGTCGGGCGACGACGGAGCTACCAAGTATCTTGAGATAGACGCGACCGCCGAGGGCGCAAGGATAGACAATAAGGACAACAACGACACCACGGGCTACAGAAGAGACGAATGGGCGGCTATCACGACCGGTACAAAGATCTCCATCCCCGTAATGAACGGCAGCGTCGTAACAGTAAGAGGCTACGGCGACGGCAGCGACAACCTTGAATATACCATAAACGGCGAAGCAAAATCGCATATATCGCAGGGCGATCAGACCTATGTCTATACCGGCGAAGCGGGATTTATCAACCTTATTGTCACGCACGGCAGATATATCAGCTATATCAAGGTCAATACTCCCCAGCCGCTTGAAGGTAAGTACGCCGATTGGAACGTAGGCCACGCTAACGATAACCGCGACGGCGAGCTTCAGACTGTGACATACGAAGGCCAAGAGTCTCTGTACATAGCGAACAGAAACGCTTATAAGGTAATCGACGAGCCAATATCCACAGGCGTAGCGACGTTTGAGTTCGATCTTTATATCGACACGGCTATCGACAGAAACTTCAGAGTATATCTGGAAAATGGAGTTAGCGATATCACAAATCAGGATAACGTATTTGCCGAAGTCATCAATAACAGAGGTTCCGGCGTTAACTACGGTCCCGGCATAGACGCTCAAACGACCAAACTGTTCACATACGATCAATTGGCGGGATCCGGTTGGGTACACTTTACCATAACGCTGGATTACAACAACGCGGCGACAGATCAGTTCATCACGGTAACGGCGACTAACGAAGCGGGCTTGAACGCTACTCAGACTATGGGTGCGATAAGCGGTCAGGACACGACCTTAAGACAGATCAGACTTGTCGCTACAGCTCAGTCTCCGTATTTCGCTAATATGGAATTGACGACCGAATAGAGCTTGACGGCTTAGAATATCAAAAAAGGGCAGACCGAAAGGTTTGCCCTTAATTAATTTCGACGAAGCGGATCGCCAATTGTAATTAAATTAAAACATATCTCTATATAAGTAACTGTTTTATACTTCTGCGCGCTCATCCTTTTTCTATCTCAAACAGACGGTTGTATTTTGCGGCGGCGCCCGCGCCGGACAAAGCTCCTAACATTATCTGCCCCGAATTTGCGGCGACGGCTAAGTCCGAGATAACGGTTTCGTCAAGTCCGTCGTCTTCCGAGGAGAATACGGTCTTAAACCCGTTCTTCACCGCTCTGGCGGAGAATTCGAGAGTGTCCGAGATAGTTCCTATGCGAACTGGCGACACAATGACTGAGTTATAATCGTCAAAAGAAGCGTTAAACTCGGTCTTAAATCCGGCGAGCTGGATACGCGACCCGAGCTTGTCGTACGCGGCGGCGAGGCCGCGGCCGTCGGAATCAGATACGACGTTTTCCGCCGAAATTATCGGGTACTTGCCGCAGTATGAGACAAGGTCGGAAATCAGCCTGTCCGCGTCAGACATACGGTTCTGCTTGGAAAAATAATACATATTCTCTTCCTCAAAGCTTTGCGCGTTGAGCCAAGCGGTCTCCGCGCCGCAGTCGACGGCGAGACAAAAATCTTCGGTCAGCCTAAAGCCGCTTCGCGTTATCGCCCGGCAAACATAGTCGAAAGCCTCTCGTTCGTTCTTCATATTCGGCGCGAAGCTCCCGTCCGGCGCCGTCAAAACGCCGTATCCTTTATCGGCCAGATCGGCTTTTAAGCGGCTGCAGACGGCCGCGCAGTTCTTTACGCCCTCCGAAAACGACGACGCGCCTACCGGAATGATCATTATTTTTTCGTAGTTTAACGGGCTTCTCTCGCCCGCGCCGCCGCTGATAACGTTCATCATAGGCAGGGGCAGTTTTACGGACCCCGCGCCGCCCAGGTATCTGTACGGTTCAAGTCCGACCGCGGCCGCGGCCGCCTTCGCGCAAGCCGCTGACAGCGCGAATATTATGTTGGAACCCAGCCCGCCGCTTACTTCCGGTTCCTTGAGTTTTCGGTCGATCTTGGTCTGATCGATTATATTCATGCCGAGCAGACTTTCGCAGACGGAGCCGTTTATTTTGCCCGCGCATCCTCCGGCCGTATATTCGCTTTCCTTTTCGTTCATTACGCCGCGCCTTCTAAGAGTTCGCGTGGAGACGGCGGCGCTCCCCGCGTATCCGCCCTCGGCGAAGACTTCGACCTTTAGAGCGGGCGAGCCGTACGCGTCCACGATTTCCATAGCGTAGACGTCTTCAATACCTATATATGCTTTCAAATCAATTCCTCCAATTATCAAAATTATTAGATAGTTACAGCCGCGCTATAATATATAAACATTCTATATTTTCGTTATTTCCGACGCAACGGGATTATGGCGGCTAAAGTCAAATCTTGTCGAGCGCGTTCGCGCCGCGGATTTTTATACATTATAGCGCTATGCGGCGGCGCCGCGCAAGAGGAATTTAGAAATTGCAGGGATAAAAAAAGAACCCCGATCGCTGGGATTCTTGTAATGTAGGATTTTTTTCTTTAGTAAGTGTAAAGTTTAAAGTTGATTAAAATTAAATAAGACCGGGGTTAGGCGATCTTATTTAACATTGCCGCATACTGACTCTTTCTGCGAGCGGCCGTATTCTTGTGAAGTACGCCCTTAGCGACAGCCTGGTCAGTCTTTTTAACAACATACTTATACGCGTCAGAGGCAGCAGCCTTGCCCTCTTTGAGAGAAGCTTCGAACTTCTTTATAGCAGTTTTAAGCTGGGATTTAACCATTTTGTTCTGCAGCGTCTTGGTTTTGATAACTTTAACGCGCTTTTTAGCTGACTTGATGTTAGGCATGGATTCACCTCCAAACAATAATAAACTGATTCTTGATTTTTTACATCAATAAAAAATATTATAGCGCTTTTCGCGGCAAAATGCAAGCCATTTTGCAAAATTTTATGGTCTCGATCCAATAAAATCAAGCAAGAGCCGGATTCTGCCTGAAAACCTTATATATAATAAGACATTTCATATTTAAAGTCAAGTACAAATTTTAAATTAACGCCTTTTTTGTAAAATTTAAATATTTAACCCGCTTAGGGGGCGAGCGTTTTTGATATATGCTCCGATACGCGCGCGGCGTTATCCGACCCTGCCGCCGTTCTGCGCGGCGTCCGCAGATATGGGCAAAACAAATCCCGGACGGCGCTAAAGCGCCACCCGGTTAAAAGTTATAGCGGTTAAGCTGTAAGGGTTTCTTTGGTCTATTTGGCGAGCCCGGTCAAAAATTCTACCGTATTCGGGTCGTAGTGCGAGAAGAATAAGCTCTCGCCGCCGTCAAGCGCGATTATTCTGCTCATATCCTCGTCGCTCAGCTCGAAGTCGAACACGTTGAAGTTTTCTTCCATTCTCTCCTTATGCGTAGATTTCGGGATAACCACAACGTCGCTTTGTATCAGGAATCTGAGTATTACCTGCGCCGCGGACTTGCCGTATTTAGCGCCGATCTCGTTTAGAACCTCGTTGCCGAAGATATTATTTTTACATTCCGCGAACGGCCCCCACGACATGATCTGAACGCCGTATTTCTTCATTATCTTATTGGCCTCTATCTGCTGGTTGAACGGATGCGTCTCCACCTGATTGATCGCGGGAACGACTTCCTGGAACTGGCATATATCTATCAATCTGTCGGGATAGAAGTTGCTTACGCCGATCGCGCGGAGCTTGCCCTCCTTATACGCCTCGGTCATAGCGCGGTATGTTCCGTAATAGTCGCCGAACGGTTGATGTATAAGCATCAAATCGATATAATCCGATTTCAGCTTTTTCAAAGATTCGTCGATCGAAGCCTTAGCCTTTTCGTAGCCGGCGTTCGAGATCCATACCTTTGAAACTATGAACAGTTCGTCTCTGGGAACGCCGCATTTTTCGATCGCGGCGCCTACGCCCTCTTCGTTGTTGTAAGCCTGAGCGGTGTCGATCAGACGATAGCCGACCGATATAGCGTCGAGCACGCATCTCTCGCACTCGGCGGGATCTACCTGATACACTCCGTAGCCGAGGATCGGCATTTTAACTCCATTGTTTAACGTTACGTATTGCATGTTTAGTCCTCCTTGTTTTATATAAGATTATTGTTCGTCGATCCATGCTGAAATTTGGGCTTTCGCGTCCTTAACGCTTGCGCCGCGTATCGCGAGCCCCTTTTTCACGATAGAATCCGGGCAAAGCTTTTTTATGTCCTGTTCGCTTTTTCCCATGCCGCTGCCCTCGTGGGTGCAGAACGGCTTTATCGTCTTGCCCGAAAGATCGCAGCGCTCGAGCAGAGAAAATACCGCGACCGGCGCCGTTCCCCAGTAGTTGGGATAGCCGAGATACACCGTTTTATATCCGTCGAGATTTTCGGGATACGCTTTGAGTTCGGGGCGAAAACCCCTCTGCTGGTCGAGTTTCGCTTCTTCTATACACTCTGAATAATCGTCGGAATACGGCTCCTCCTGTTCGATCTTAAACAGATCCGCGCCGGTTATTTCGCTTATCGTCTGCGCCGCAAATTCCGTATTGCCGACCGGAAGATTTTTTATAACGCCGTTTACATAATTGTTTCCGGCTCTTGAATAATAAATAACGATCTCGTCCGTCATATCTCCGTCCTCCTGCAAATCTTGTTTACGCCTTTATTATACGCATAATTTCCTTGACCGGGAAGAATAAAAATGTTAAAATGGTATCAACTTAGAGTTAATGCAAAACGAGGCGAGCTTAACGTGAAAGTTCCTTTCACGTTAGCCTCCGGCAGGATCAGAGCGCCCGCGCGAAATTTTCCTCGCATACGCTCGGAAACGCGCATGGGCGTATAATAATCTCTTATCATTCCTTGCCCTGCGG